>NZ_JAHUWD010000002.1:0-1032041 GCF_019219165.1 Enterobacter sp. ENT02 | reverse complement strand
TAAATCGCCGCTTCGCGGTTCCCTCAGCTTATTCCTTCAGGCTATCGGGTCGGGCATGAGCCTGCATCCCTGCAGGCCACGCCCTCTCGGCGCATCCCTGCGCCTCGCCCCGGCCTTACGGAAACGCTTCGGCGATTTACAGCCGGACCAGGACGTCGCTATAAGTCATTAATTTTGCTGAAGCAACGTTCATCGCTTCAGGAAAAAAATGACTGGGGCTCCCTCAACCCACAGGGAGAGGGAGAAAACCGGGCAAGGGTTTTAAGCGGAAATCTGCTCCATCGCCTGCAATATACGTTTATCCGATATCGGATACGGCGTACCAAGCTGCTGAGCAAAGAAGCTGACGCGCAGCTCCTCGATCATCCAGCGGATCTCCTGCACGTCTTCATCATCGCGGCGCGCGGGCGGTAGCTTGTTGAGCCACTGCTGCCATGCCTGCTGCACGCTTTCCACTTTCAGCATCTGAACGCGGTCGCGGTGTGGATCGATGGCCATTTTTTCCAGACGTTTTTCAATCGCCTGCAGATAGCGCAGGGTATCGCCGAGACGCTTAAAGCCGTTGCCGGTGACAAAGCCGCGATATACCAGCCCCGCCATCTGCGCCTTCACGTCCGACAGCCCCAGCGCCATGGTCATATCCACGCGCCCTTTCAGGCGTTTGTTGATGTTGAACACGGCGGTGAGGATCTGCTCAACCTGTTTGGCAATCTCTACCACGGTGTCGTTCAGCTCCGCGCGCACCTTCTCATGGAGCTGAGCAAAGGCTTCTTCCGTCCAGACCGGACCGCCCGCCTCGTGGATCAGCTTGTCCACGCCGCAGGAGATACAGTCGTCAATCAGATCCAGCACTTTGCCGTACGGGTTAAAGTACAGCCCCAGTTTGGCTTTGTTCGGCAGCTTCTCGTGCAGATACTTGATCGGCGACGGGATGTTGAGCAGCAGCAGGCGACGCAGCCCACGCCACATCATCTGCTGCTGTTCCAGCGGGTTATCAAAGAGCTTGATCGCCACGCTGTCGCGCTCGTCCACCAGCGCCGGCCAGGCTTTGACTTTATAGTTGCCGCGCTTCTGCTCGTAGCTTTCCGGAAGCTGGCCAAAGCTCCAGATGTGCAGCCCGCTCTGCTCGATGCCGTCGTCCGCCACCGCAGAGAGCGTTTCCTGAACTTTGCCCTTCAGCGCATCCTTCAGCTCGGTTAGCGAACGGCCTTCCTGCAGCTTTCTGTTTTTGTCGTCCACCACGCGGAAGCTGATTTTCAGGTGATCGGGCACCTGATCCCAGTTCCAGTCATCGCGGTCGATGGTGGTGCCGGTCATGCGGCGGAACTCGCGCTCGAGCGCGTCCAGCAGCGGCGTTTCCAGCGGCGTGACGCGACCTAAAAACGCTTCCGCGTAGTTGGGCGCGGGCACAAAGTTACGGCGCACCGGCTTAGGCAAGGATTTGATCAGCGCAATCACCAGCTCGCGACGCAGGCCAGGAATTTGCCACTCAAAACCGCTCTCTTGCACCTGGTTCAGCAGCGGCAGCGGAATGTGGACGGTCACGCCGTCCGCGTCCGTGCCCGGTTCAAACTGATAGGTCAGCCGCAGCTTGAGGTTGCCCTGATGCCAGAAGTTCGGGTAGTCGAGTTTGCTGACCGATTCCGCCCCCTCTTTAATCAGCATGCTCTTTTCGAAGTTGAGCAGGTCCGGCGTCTCTTTACTGGCCTTTTTCCACCAGCTGTCGAAGTGGCGGGCGGAGATAACATCGTGACTGATGCGCTGGTCGTAAAACTCAAACAGCGCCTCGTCGTCCACCAGAATATCGCGACGGCGGGATTTATGCTCAAGCTCTTCCACTTCGGCGCGCAGCTTCAGGTTTTCGCGGAAGAACGCGTGGCGGGTCTGCCAGTCGCCCTCCACCAGCGCGTGGCGGATAAACAGCTCGCGGCTGAGCGCCGGATCGATCTGGCTGTAGTTCACCTTACGCGCGGCAACCACTGGCAGGCCATAGACGGTCACTTTCTCGGTCGCCATTACCGCGCCCTGCGCGCGCTCCCAGTGAGGTTCACTGTAGGAGCGTTTCAGCAGGTGCTGCGCCACCGGCTCGACCCATTCCGGATCGATACGCGCGGCAATGCGCCCCCACAGGCGGCTGGTTTCTACCAGCTCGGCAACCATGGTCCACTTCGGCGGTTTCTTGAACAAGCCGGAGCCAGGGAAGATGGAGAAGCGCGCGTTGCGTGCGCCGGTAAATTCCTGCTTGTCCGCATCTTTCATCCCGATATGCGACAACAGGCCGGTCAGCAACGCGATATGAATCTCGCGGTACTCCGCAGGCTCGCTGTTGACCGGAATCCCCAGCTCTTTCACCACCTGGCGCAGCTGGGTGTAGATGTCCTGCCACTCGCGCACGCGCAGGTAGTTAAGGAAATCCACGCGGCACTGGCGGCGGAACTGGTTGGAGGAGAGCGCTTTCTGCTGCTCGCCGAGGTAGTTCCACAGGTTTACGAAGGCGAGGAAATCGGACTCTTTGTCGTGGAAGCGACGGTGCTTTTCGTCAGACGCCTGCTGCTTGTCCATCGGACGCTCGCGCGGATCCTGAATAGAGAGCGCCGAGGTGATGATCATCGCCTCTCGCACGCAGCCATGCTTTTGCGCTTCCAGCACCATACGGGCCAGGCGCGGATCGACCGGCAACTGGCTGAGCTGACGGCCCAGCGGCGTCAGCTTATAGGCCGTCACCTGTTCGTCAGTGGTAATCGCGCCCAGTTCTTCCAGCAGACGTACGCCGTCCTGAATGTTGCGTTTGTCCGGCGCTTCGACGAACGGGAACGCCGCGATGTCGCCCAGCCCCAGCGCGGTCATCTGCAGGATAACGGACGCCAGGTTGGTACGCAGAATTTCCGGGTCGGTAAATTCCGGGCGCGACAGGAAATCGTCTTCGGAATAGAGACGAATACAGATCCCTTCCGACACGCGGCCGCAGCGGCCTTTACGCTGGTTGGCGGATGCCTGAGAGACCGGCTCAATCGGCAGACGCTGGACCTTGGTGCGGTAGCTGTAGCGGCTGATGCGCGCCGTGCCCGGATCAATCACGTATTTGATGCCCGGCACGGTCAGCGAGGTTTCCGCCACGTTGGTCGCCAGAACGATGCGCCGTCCGCCGTGCGGCTGGAACACGCGGTTCTGCTCGCTGTTTGACAGGCGCGCGTAAAGCGGCAGGATCTCCGTGTGGCGCAGGTCGCGCTTGCTAAGCGCATCGGCGGTATCGCGGATTTCGCGCTCGCCGCTCATGAAGATCAGGATGTCGCCAGCGCTTTCGTTACCCAGCTCGTCAACGGCATCAAAAATGGCCTGCAGCTGGTCGCGTTCGGTATCATCCGCCTCTTCCACAATTGGGCGATAGCGCACCTCTACCGGATAGGTGCGGCCCGAGACTTCAATAATCGGCGCGTTGTTGAAATGCTTCGAGAAGCGCTCCGGGTCGATGGTCGCGGAGGTGATGATGATTTTCAGATCCGGGCGACGCGGCAGCAGCTCCTTCAGATAGCCGAGCAGGAAGTCAATGTTCAGGCTGCGTTCGTGCGCCTCATCGATGATGATGGTGTCGTACTGCATCAGCAGGCGATCCTGCTGGATTTCCGCCAGCAGAATACCGTCGGTCATCAGCTTGACCATGGTGTTATCACTAACGTGGTCGCTGAATCGTACCTTGTAACCGATGCAGCCGCCCGGCTCCGTTTGCAGCTCTTCGGCAATACGGTTTGCCACGGTACGCGCCGCCAGACGACGCGGCTGGGTGTGGCCAATCAGCCCTTTTAGCCCTCGCCCAAGCTCCATACAGATTTTCGGCAGCTGGGTGGTTTTCCCCGAACCGGTTTCCCCCGCGACAATGACCACCTGGTGGTCGCGGACGGCCTCAAGGATGTCCTGTTTTTTCTGACTGACGGGCAGGTTTCCCGGGTAGGTGATCGCCGGGCGTGCGGCTTCACGCAGCGCAACTTTCCCTGCCGCCTGTTCAATCTCTTTCGCCATCTCCTGGTAAATGGCCTGTTGTGCATCAGGATTTTTAACCTTCTTCACCCCGTGCAGACGGCGGGCAAAGCGCTGTTTATCGCGCAGCATCAGGGAATCAAGCTGTTGCAGGAGCATCGGGAAGGTTAATTTTTGTTGTTCTGTCATAGCGTTAAAGGGCAGTACACGCCCTGATAAACTCTCTTTTTAATGATTGCTATAGAGTACCACATTGACGCCTTTCGCGCCTTATTCAAAAAATTCGAACATAGACTTCGATATATTGCGCTATCTCTGTGGCAGGATTGTGAATAGAGTGTCAACAAGCAACGGGGCAACCCCCTTCAATCAAATGCAACAACAGGAATCACCCATGAGCAAAGTATTAGTTTTGAAATCCAGTATTCTGGCAGGGTACTCTCAGTCTGGTCAGCTGTCTGATTACTTCGTTGAACAGTGGCGTGAACAGCATTCTGCTGACGAAATCACCGTGCGTGACCTGGCTGCAAACCCGATTCCTGTGCTGGACGGCGAGCTGGTTGGCGCGCTGCGTCCAAGCGATGCACCACTGACTCCGCGTCAGCAGGAAGCCCTGGCGCTGTCTGATGAACTGATTGCAGAACTGCAGGCGCATGACGTTATCGTCATCAACGCCCCAATGTACAACTTCAACATCCCTACCCAGCTGAAGAACTACTTCGACCTGGTAGCGCGTGCTGGTGTGACCTTCCGTTACACCGAAAACGGCCCTGAAGGTCTGGTGAAAGGCAAGCGTGCGGTTGTACTGACCAGCCGTGGCGGTATTCACAAAGATACCCCAACCGATCTGGTTGCGCCGTACCTGACCCTCTTCCTGGGCTTCATCGGCATCACCGACGTGAACTTCGTGTTCGCTGAAGGTATCGCTTACGGTCCTGAAGTGGCGACCAAAGCGCAGACCGATGCGAAAGCAGCCATCGACGGCTTCGTCGCAGCCTAAGAATTCCCCCTCTCACCGCCAGGTGGGAGGGTTTTTCTTTTACCCCGCTTTTCGTTATCATCCGCTCCCACTCTTCAGCCGGGCGGCCTGATGTCTGTAATCGTCGATAACTTTATTGCCCCACCTTGTCTCGATGAGATTGACATTCTCTGGCAGGACGAGCACCTGCTGCTAATCAATAAACCTTCCGGCCTGCTTAGCCTGTCGGGCAAAAACCCGCAAAACCTGGATTCCGTTCATTACCGTCTGGTGCAAAACTTCCCGGGCTGCACGCTGGTGCATCGCCTTGATTTTGGGACGTCCGGGATAATGGTGATTGCGCGTAATAAAGCGATTAACGCCGCGCTTTGTCATCAGTTCAGCCAGCGCGCCGTGAAGAAGGCGTATAGCGCGCTGCTGTGCGGGCATGTTGAAAATGACGAAGGGGTGATTGACGCGCCGATTGCCAAAGACCCAGCGCTGTTTCCGCTGATGTCGATTTGCGCCGTCACGGGCAAACCGGCGCGCTCCCGCTACCGGGTCATCGAACGTTTTTATCAGACGACGGGGTTACCGTTGACGCGGGTTGCGCTCACGCCAGAGACGGGACGAACCCATCAGCTGCGCATTCACTGCCAGCAGCTGGGTCACCCTATTTTGGGCTGCGATTTATATGGCGGCCTTGAATGGCCGGGCGCCAAAACGACGCCGCGGCTGATGCTGCACGCCAGCGGGCTGGATTTTGTGCATCCGGTGAGCGGCGAGACGATTAACGCCCGACACGCTGCTCCGTTTTAGACAGGGTTTACCACATCAAATCGTCAGGGATTTTGAAGTCCGCGTACGGATCGTCTTCATCCTGCTCTTCCTGGCTCAGCGCGCTGTTCAACACAATGCTGTCGGCATCGCGTTGGGCAATTTTGTCGGCCACCACCGCCGGGATAATCGCGTATTCACAGTCCCCGCTTGCGTTAATGACCAGGCGGGCAATCGCCAGACGGCCGTTGATCAGCTGAGCCTGGGTTTGCTTGTCGACCTCGATTTTTTTGATCAGATTGCCGTCGGTGAAGTTGAAGGTGATGTTGCCCCTTGAAACGGTGATGCGGTTCATCTCAATCAGCTGCTTCACCTGGGCTTTAAACTCTTTCGCCAGCACGGCCTGCTTTTGCTGCTCGCTCAGCAGCTTGTCGCGCTCAAGCTGCGCTTTCTTGTTCTCTTCGACCGCTTCACGGGCCTCACGCGCCTGAACGCGTGATTTCTTTGCCGTGCGCTGCACTTTCGCCACTTTCTTGCTGCTGACTAAGCCCGCTTTCAGCATCTGCTCTTGTAAGGTGAGTTTTGTCATGATTGTTTCTAAACCGGTTGGATATTTTGGGCAGTATAACGTGAAGTGCGCCGTTCATGAAGTTCGCTCATGTTGCATTGAAATTAAGTCACTTCCCCTCTGCCACTGGCTCAGGCATAAATTATGCATTGATAACTTCCTGGCAACATGAACTTAGGATGCATAACCACAATGAGTAAAGCTTTTACATTTAGCCTTAAGCGCAGTTGCTTCGATGAAAATTACAACCCGTCAGAAAATACGCGTACCACGACCAACTTTGCTAACCTTGCGCGCGGCGAAAAGCGTCAGGAAAACCTGCGCAACACGCTGGTGATGATCAACAACCGCTTCAACGCCTTAGCGCGCTGGGATAACCCTAAAGCCGATCGTTATGCGGTTGAGCTTGAAATTATTTCCGTTGATATGAACATCGATGGAGAAAATAGCTTCCCGGCCATAGAAATATTGCAGACGTTCATTGTCGACAAGCAAACCCATGAGCGCATCGAAGGCATTGTCGGGAATAACTTCTCTTCTTACGTGCGTGACTATGACTTCAGCGTATTGCTGCTCGAACATAATAAAGATCGCTCAACGTTCAGCATCCCGGAGAACTTTGGTGAATTGCACGGCAACATCTTCAAGCACTTCACCCACTCTGCTGAATACAGAGAAAACTTCAAAAAACCGCCTGTGATCTGCCTGAGTGTCTCCAGCAAAGATACCTACCATCGTACGGGCAACACACACCCTGTATTGGGGATTGAGTATCAGCCAGACGGTACATCCCTGACTGAACAATACTTTGGCAAGATGGGCCTGAAGGTGCGTTATTTCATGCCTGAGAACAGCGCTGCGCCTTTTGCCTTTTATTATTCCGGTGATTTGCTGGCGGATTATACGAATCTTGAACTGATTGGAACGATCAGCACCATGGAAACATTCCAGAAAATTTACCGTCCTGAAATTTATAATGCGAACTCGACCGCCGGACAGTGCTATCAGCCGGATCTGAATCAGCAGGATCATTCATTAACGAAAATTGTTTATGACCGTGAAGAGCGCAGCCAGTTAGCGATTCAGCAGGGCAAATTTACGGAAGAACAGTTTATTAAGCCTTACAAACAACGTCTTGAGCAGTGGTCTCATAACTTCACGCTTTAATTAACCGATAATAAAGGTCTTCTATTATGAAAACATTGCTCCCGACATCAACGGCTGGCAGCTTACCTAAACCAACCTGGCTAGCACAACCTGAAACGCTGTGGTCCCCGTGGAAACTTCAGGATGATGAATTACTGGCGGGTAAGCAGGATGCGCTGCGTTTATCCCTTGACGAGCAGCTACGCGCGGGCATTGATATCGTCAGCGACGGCGAGCAGACCCGTCAGCACTTTGTTACCACCTTTATTGAGCACCTGAGCGGCGTCGATTTTGAGAACCGCCAGACGGTGCGCATTCGCAACCGCTATGACGCGAGCGTGCCGACCGTGGTTTCAGCCGTTGCGCGTCAAAAGCCGGTATTCGTGGACGATGCGAAGTACCTGCGCCAGCTGACGGACAAGCCGATCAAATGGGCGCTGCCGGGCCCGATGACCATGATCGACACGCTTTACGACGCCCACTACAAAAGCCGCGAAAAGCTGGCCTGGGAATTTGCCAAAATTCTTAACCAGGAAGCGCGCGAGCTGGAAGCCGCAGGCGTCGATATCATCCAGTTTGATGAACCTGCCTTTAACGTCTTTTTCGACGAGGTCAACGACTGGGGTATCGCCGCGCTGGAACGCGCCGTTGAAGGGCTGAAGTGCGAAACCGCGGTACACATCTGCTACGGATATGGCATCAAGGCCAATACCGACTGGAAAAAGACGCTCGGCTCCGAGTGGCGCCAGTACGAAGAGGCTTTCCCTAAGCTGCAGACCTCAAACATCGACATCATTTCGCTGGAGTGCCACAACTCGCGCGTGCCGATGGATCTACTGGAGCTGATCCGCGGCAAAAAAGTGATGGTGGGCGCGATTGACGTGGCGACGAACCATATCGAAACGCCGGAGGAAGTCGCCGATACGCTGCGTAAAGCGCTGCAGTTTGTCGATGCCGACAAGCTTTATCCGTCCACCAACTGCGGAATGGCTCCCCTTTCCCGTCAGGTTGCTAACGGCAAGCTCAGGGCGCTGAGCGCGGGCGCAGAGATCGTTCGCCGTGAGATTTTGGCAAAATAATCCCGCCCTTCCCGGGAGAGGCTCACTCTCCCGGGTATCGCATTATTCACTCACGCCTTGCAACCACTCACCAACGCTTTCTACCGATTGCTGCGCAGGCGCACGCGAGACCGGCTGACCCTGCCTGAGCACCAGCAACGTGGGCAGACCGCGCACGCCAAGCTGGCTTGCCAGTTCCGTGTTCAGATCGGCGTCCAGATAGCGGGTATCAAACCGCGCCGTCAGCGGAATCAGCTTCTCGTTCTCCAGCAGCTGCCAGAGCCTGCGGCAGTGCACGCAGCGCTCCGCCCCGACAAACAGCAGTATCGGGCCATCGCTTTCCAGCTCGCTCGACGCGCTCACCGTTTTAAACGCGCCTTCTGCCACGCGGAACAGTTTTGGACTGCGGCGAAGGGTGTCGTTATCCGTCGCGACGCACAGCGCATCGGCGCTTTTACTGTAGGGCTTCACGCCTGCGACCCGCACCACGCTTTGCGCCGGGCCAGCCGCCGCCGCGCCAGGCTGGCGTAAGGTCCGAACATCCACCGGGACTATTGGCGTTTCCAGCGGCTGAGGAAGCTGTGGGATCCAGGCATAAGGAATGCGGTACGCGCGGTAAACCATGTTGTTGTTGAGCGTCTTGCCCCAGAACGGCGACACGTACTCCCAGACGATTTCATGATTGCGGGTCACTTCAAAAATGCGCCCGTTGGAGCCTTCATTAATCAGGGTATTGCCGTTTTCGAGGCGCTGCATATTGCTGATGTACGGGCTATAAAAACGGTATGAATCGGTTGGCTGGGGCAGATCCGCTTCATACGGCGAGTAGCGCCACTCGATATCCAGCGTCACAGGGTTAATTTCGAGGATCCGCGAATAGTCACGCCAGGCGTTTTTCACCCCGTCCGCCGAGGCCGGGTTCGGCGCGCCGTATCCGGCCCAGCCCCCGTTATCGAAAATAAGGATATTGCCTGCGCCGGGCAGCCCCTGCGGGATCATGTGCGCGTGGTGCTGGCCGATGATCCAGCCGATGTGTTTTAGCGCTGGCGTGCTGTAATCCGGGCCAAGCTGCCAGACGATGTTGCCGCTCTGCTTATCGATGATGGCGATGATGTTGGACTCGCGGGCGTCCCAGATGATGTTGTCAGGGTGGAAGCGGCTGTCTCCGGCGTCATACCATTTATTCGGCCCCAGCGTGGACATCGAGTTGATATGCATCCAGTCGCCCATTCCGCCGCCGCTGGCGCGCATGTTGGGGTTATTGTAAAGCGCGGTGCGCGCCGCATCGTCGAAGCCCAGCTCCTCAAAATGATCGCTGCAGCGCCATTCCCAAACCACGTTTCCCTGCCAGTCGACCTCAATAATGGTGTCGTCCAGCAGAACCTTGTCCGATATCGCCTCGTTGACCAGGTTGGTGTGGGCGAGAATCAGGGTATTCCCCCCTTCGACCTGCGGCTCCAGCCCCGGCGCGTAGTAGCCAACCGGATTGCCCGCGCGCTGATAGTCGTGGTGCGCCCGCGCCATCCAGCGGGTTTCATTGCCGGGGTCGCTCACGTTCTCATAGCGATCGAAGGACCATGTCACATTGCCTTCCCAGTCCACCTGGATCAGGTCGAGCATATCCTGCATGCCGTAGCGCGGGTCGCGCTCGCCGCTGTGTCCGAGGATCGCCCCGCCGGGCAGAATTTTGTTGGGAAAGCCGTGAAGCTCAGGCCATTCGCGGACCACGGTGCCGTTCATGTCGACCAGCACCGCGCCATGCTCGGTGGCCTGGAAAAGGGTATAGCCGCTCCACGCGCGCGCAGGATCGTAAAGCGTCGCGCCGGTGGGGAAAACGGAAGGATGTCCCATGTATTGCTCCTTAGTGAAGGTCATCAGGCAGAGGTAATAAGAGTGCGAATATGGCGGCAGGCGTCGGCAAACGCGGCGTCGTCACGCTGTCGCGGGTGCGGCAGCGTAAGGCTCACCACTTCGCGTATGCGGCCGGGACGTGGGGAAAGCACCACGACACGGTCGGCCAGGGCGACCGCCTCTTCGACGTCATGGGTCACCAGCAGCGTGGTGGTTCCCTCGCTTCTGTGAATCTGCAAAAGCGCCTGCTGCAGGGTGTGCCGCGTCAGGGCGTCGAGCGCGCCGAACGGCTCGTCCAGCATCAGAATTTGTGGGCGGGCAACCAGGCCGCGAGCAATGGCGACGCGCTGGGCCATCCCGCCGGAAAGCTGCGCGGGTAGCGCGCCCTCGAACTCGGTGAGCTGCACCCGCGCCAGCATCTCCCGCGCGCGCTGGCATTTGGCGGCACGGCTCAGTTTTTCATCCGCCAGCCCCAGCATGACGTTGTCGATCACACTCAGCCAGGGGAACAGCCGGGGTTCCTGGAACACGATGCCGCGCTCTTTGCCCACGCCGGTGACCCGCTCGCCGCTGATGCGGATTTCCCCCTGCGTCGCCTCTTCAAGGCCGACCAGCATGCGCAGAAGCGTCGACTTACCGCAGCCGCTGCTGCCCACCAGCACCACCAGTTCACCGGCAGCGATGTCGAGACTAAAATTTTGCAGCGCCGTGACCTGCTGCCAGGTTTTACGCACATGTTGAAATGAGACCAGAGTTTGAGCGGTCATGATGGCTCCTGTTGGCGCCAGCGGGTGGCGCGAAGTTCCAGTAAACGTCCGGCTTTATCCAGCGCTGCGCCGGTGAGACCGACCAGCACCATGCCGCAGAGAATGGTGGGCATATCCAGCAGTTGCTGGGCGTTAATCATCAGGCTGCCGATCCCGGCGCCCGAGGACATGAAGTATTCCGCGCCAATGTTGCCAAGCCAGGCGTAGATCATCGCCAGCCGCAGCCCGGCGAAAATACCGGGCGCCGCGCCGGGAAGGATCAGCATCCGCAGGCGCGTCAGGCCGCCTAAACGCAGCACGCGCGCCACTTCGTCCAGCTGCGGGTTACGCTGCAGCACGGCCTGAAGGGTGCTAAAGAACATCGGAAAGAACGAGGCCAGGGCGATAAAGACGATTTTACCGACGTTATCGTTGCCCACCCACGCGGTCAGCAGCGGTAGCCACGCAAAAAGGGCAATATGGCGCAGCACGTTGAGCGATGGCGTCACGATCTGCCCGGCGCGAGGCCGCAGCGCCAGCAGTAATCCGCAGAGCAGGCCACCGGCAATACCCGCCGCCCCGCCCGCAAAGGCGCGCCCGAGGCTTGCCAGCATCGCCGTCGCCAGCTCCCCGCTTGCCGCGCCCTGCATAAAGCGCCCGGCGACCGCCAGCGGCGAAGAGAACAGCGCCCCGTCAATCCATCCCCATCGGCTAGCCAGCTGCCACAGCGCCAGCAGCAGGATCGGCAGCTGCAGCGCCTGCCAGCTGGCCTGCGGTTTCCAGGCAAGACGCCCGACGGCGGGCTGGGGCCAGAACACCAGTCGGGAAAAGGCCCGATTCGCCGCCCACTCCATCAGCATGCCGCTGAAGCCCACCACCGCAATGGTGACGAAAACGATATCCAGCTGAAAAAGCTGACGCCCCCAGACCATCAGGTAGCCAATGCCCTCCGACGAGGCGAGCAGTTCAACAACGATCAGCGACACCCATGCCTGAGAGAGCGCCAGCCGCAGGCCGGTGAACCAGCCCGGCAGGCTCGCGGGGATCACCAGCCAGCGAAGACGCTGCCAGCGGGAAAAATTCATCACCCTGGCGGCCTCGCTCAGGGTATGGGGCACGCTGGTTACCGCCTGCTGCGTGTTGATCGTCATCGGCACGATGGTGGTTTTGATGATAACCGCCAGCTTCAGGCCGTTATCGATCCCGAACAGCACCATAAACAGCGGGATCCACCCCAGGGTCGGGATTTGCGCCAGCGCGTAAAACAGCGGCTCCACGCGACGCGCCACACCGGGAACCAGGCCGAACAGCGCGCCTAACAGCGTGCCGGCGAACGCGCCTGCCAGCAGGCCCAGCAGCAGATGCCGCAGGCTAAATGCCCACTGGGAGAGAAGGTCTCCGGCCAGGAGCGAGAGCGCCGTGTCGGCGACCACCGAAGGCGCGGGTAAAATTTGTTCCGGCATCCAGTGGCGCTCTACGGCGATGGACCACAGCAGCAGCAGTAGCGCGGGCAATATCCACGGCCAGCCGTTAAGTCGTACTTTCTGCCTTCCGGATGAGCCCGTTTTTAAAATTATCTGCGACATAGTGCTTCACGTTTAAACCCGTCATGCCGCTATAAAACCTCGCCCCGTTCCACTTCGTCATTGCGTTACGCGAATAATCCCGATGCAACAAATGCATTTCAGCCTGCCGGACTCGCTGGCGCTGATTTAGCTCATTTTCACCTGTTCTTTGCTAATAAAAGCATTTAACAGCGGGCCGGGCGGCTCATTAGGGTGAGAAAAAAACCTCGGAGTAACTTGTTATGATGAAAGCATTTTTTAGGCGTGCCCTGCTGTCGCTGGTGGCCGCCTTCGCCCTGATGGGGAACGCCAGCGCCGAAGCGCTGCACGCCATTCGCATCGGCGTGCCGGATCAAAGTGCGGGCAGTAAGCCCTTTATTGAAGGCCCGGTCGGCATGGCGTACATCCGCCACCAGCTTGAGGCGGTGTTCAAACCTCAGGGCGTAGAAATCCAGTGGCAGTTCTTTAAGGGCGCGGGCCCGGCGGTGAATGAAGCGCTGGCTAACCAACAGCTTGATTTTGTCTACCTTGGCGATCTGGCAGCCATCATCGGCAAAGCGAACGGCCTTCCCACGCGCCTGCTGCTGGGCAGCCGCGGGTCGGAGTCTTACCTGGCGGTCACCCGCGCTTCGGGCATTAAAACGCTGGCGGATTTAAAGGGTAAACGGGTCGCGGTCTATCGCGGTACGGCGGACCAACTGGCGTTCGACCGCGCCCTGCAAACCGCCGGGCTCACGGAAAGAAACCTGCAGGTCATTAATCTCGACTGGAATGCCGGAAAAGCGGCGCTGGCGGCGGGCCGCGTGGATGCCGTCTGGGGCGGCGTGTCTCTTCTGGCGTTGCGGGGCGATAAGATCGATGTGGTGGTGAAGAGCGGCGATTCCGGTCGCCAGAACACCACGCAGGCGGGGTTCCTTGGGACACAAACCTTTATTGACGCCTGGCCGCAGGCGACGCAGCAGATTATCGACGTGCTGGTGAAGAACGCGGCAGAAATCAGCGATCCGAACAACCGTGAAGCCTGGTCGGCAGAAATGGCACAGCAAAGCCAAATCCCCAGGGCGCTGTTCCTGGAGGAGCTGCAGCCGCAGGATCTTAACTTCACCACATCACCGCGCATCGATCCCTTCCTGACCGACAGCTTTACCAACAGCGTTGAACAGGCGCATTCGGGCCGCCTGATCCGCAGCGCCTTTAGTGCCAAAGAGTGGGTTGACGGCTCCTTCGTCGAGCAGGCTCTCAAGGCGCAAAAGCTGGAAAATCACTGGCCGCAGTACTCGCCTGAGGGCCAGCCGCTTTAACTCCCCTCCTCCTGCGCCAGCAGCTGATTCTGATGCTGGCGGTCGGCATGGAGGATCGTCTCAATCATCTTTTCCACCAGCGGCGGCTGGGTAGCATGGACCTGAGAAATAATGGCAAACCGGGTCTGCATCAGCCGCCACTCTTCCGGCAGGTCACTTATCTCCAGCTTCACCAGCCGATGGCTGTGCTGGCACAGCGCAAAGCCATCCTCGCTGGCGAAGCTTATCGCGTGGGTATAGGCGAGCGTTGAGAGCAGCGCATAGACGTGATCGCACTGGATCGCGGGGGTAAAATCCTGCTGCTGGCTGAGGGTAGCCAGCACCTTGCGTACGCCTGGCGGTAAATAGGGTGCTGCAAAGGGGTAACGCAACAGCGCCTGCACGGATACAGTGCCCTGTTGCGCCAGCGGGTGGTCGGCATGGCAGATAAAAAAGCAGCGCTGCGGGCTGAGCGGCTGCACCCGCAGCTGGGGATCCAGCTCCGCCTGCCAGCTATCGGCCACGACAAATGGATAATGCTGCGTGGTCAGCGCCTGATGCAGCGTAAACCAGTTATCGATCTGAAAGCGTACCTTCGCCTGCGGCATGCTGCGATGAAACGCTCCCACCGCGGCGGGGATCAGGCGGGCTGCCGGGGCCGGACCGCAGCCGAATGTCACTTCGCCGGTCTGCGCCTCCTCCGCTTCGCGCATCTGGCTGCTGAGCTCAACGTTCAGCTCCTGAAACCGTCGGGCGTAGGGCAGCAGCGTTTGGCCATGCAGCGTCAGGGTGGCCAGCTTGCTTTGCCGGTCAAATAAGGGATGTCCGACGCTCTGCTCCAGCGCCTGAATGCTGCGGCTAAAAGCCGACTGCGAGAGGCACACCGCCTCTGCCGCGCGATTAAAACTGCCGTATTCAACCAGCGCGACGAAGTTGCGCAGTTGGCGAAAATCAAGATGCATAGGCCCGGATTTTCCTTTTACGTTTTCGCTACAGTACGGGATAGCGGCCAGATCGCGCAATCTCGGGTTCATCTTTGCCAGTGCGGCGGCGTGCCGAACCGCTCTACGTAATAATCAATCACCGCCCTGACATTAAGGGGCGGATGACGCGCGTTCGGATAGATCGCCGCAATGGTTTGCGGCTCGGTGTTGATCGAACATTCATGATCCGGCAGAAGCGACACCAGCTCGCCGCTGTTTAGCCTTTCGCTCACCAGCCAGTCGGGGAACAGCACGATCCCCATTCCGCCCAGCGCGGCAATCAGCAGCGTTTCAGCGTTGTTGGAGGTCATCAGCGGCGCAACGGGATAGTGAACCCACGCCGCATTTGGACGGCGAATGAGCCAGCGGTTAGGCCCGGACGATCCGCGATAGACAAGGCAGCTGTGATGCGCAAAATCCTCCGGCTTCTCAGGCACGCCGTGCTTTTGCAGATAGGACGGCGATGCCGCCAGATGATACAGCTGCTGCCCGAGCACCCGCGCGTGAAACGAGGAGTCCGTCAGTGTGCCGATGCGGAACAACACGTCGGCGGCATCCCGGTGAGGATCGATAAAATCGTCGGTGAGGGTCAATTCCAGGTTGAGCCGGGGGTAGCGCGCCGACAGCCCCGCCAGGCCAGGGGCTACGTGCCGCTGTCCAAAAAATACCGGGCAGTTAATGCGAATGAGCCCCGTTGGCTCGATGGATCGCTCATCCAGCTCCCGTCGCGCCTCATCAAGACTTCCTGCCATCGCCCGGGCGTAGCGGATAAAGAGATGCCCGCTTTCCGTCGGGATCACGGCCCGCGTATTGCGATAAAAAAGCTGCTGGCCGAGCGCGTCCTCAAGCTGGTGGATCACGCGTGAAACCTGCGAGGCGGAGATCCCTTCCCGCCGCGCAACCACGGAGAAATTCTGCGATTCATAAACCGCGATAAAGATCAGCAGCGCGCGAATGCTGATATTTCCGGCATCAATCATTAGTGCATTTCCTGCAATGGTGTTTCCTGCATTATGGCATTTTTCTCACTGCTGATACCCCGTATTCTTCGTCGCCTGGACAACAAGAGAGTGAGCTATGCAACTTATTTTAATTTTCCTGGTGATTGCTGGCGGGATGGGGCTGTCCGTAGAGGCGGGACTGCTGGGACCGCTAGGCGGCGAAGTGGGTGATTTGTGGGCCACGTTCAGCATCTTCGGCGTGGGTGCCGCGCTGACGTTTCTACTGATGCTGTTTTTCAGCCCGCGCAACAGCCCGTCATTTTTTACACAGCCGTCCTGGCAACTGCTTGGCGGAGTGCTCGGCCCCGTGTACGTGGTCATTCTGACCGTTGCAACACCCGCTATCGGCATCGCGATGACCATGATTGGTATTCTGGCCGGTCAGGTGTTTAAGAGCCTGATCATCGATCACTTTGGTCTGCTGGGTACGCCACACAGGAAGATAAACGCGAAACGCATCGTGGCGCTGGTTTTTATTATTGCCGCACTGGTTCTGGTGGCACAGGGGTAAACGCATGACACTGATGATGATTCTACTGGCCGTCTGCGGCGGCGCGACGCTGAGCATTCAGGCCGCGATCAACGGGCAGCTCGGCGGCAGCGTGGGCGTATTTAAAAGCGCGTTTCTGACGTTTTCCGTCGGCGCGCTGGTGACCGCCCTGCTCATTTTCTTCTTTGAGCCTAAGCAGGCGGTCACGCTGCTGGACGTGCCAAAATGGCAGCTCCTCGGCGCGATGTTTGGCGTGCCCTATATCGTGATAATGGTGCTCGCCGTACAGCGGATCGGCACCGCCGTCGCCACGGTAGCGGTGATCTTCGGCCAGCTCACCATGAGTATGCTGATTGATAACTTTGGCTGGCTGGGCAATCCCGCCATTCCGTTTTCGCTGAGCCGCCTGGGCGCGGTAGTTTGCCTGGGGATTGCCCTGTACTTCATCTACTCCAGCAGCAAAACCGGCAGCATCCGCGACTAAGCCGAGGCCTTACGGGTAAAGAACAGCGTCACCGTGGCGACGGTGACGCCAAATTTCTTCATCTCGGTTTTATTGAACAGATGGGTCTCATCCTGCAGGTACATCCAGTCGTCGAAGTGCAGCAGCCAGGTTTTGCCGTTGGCCTTCACGTTCATGCTGTAATGCCAGTTAAAGGCGTTGCCTGCGGCCTGCCCCGAGGCAACCCCTTCAATATCCCCCGCCGTTCCCTCGTAGCGATCGTTCCCGACGCGGCGGATGTGCCAGACGCGCTGCTGTTTTTCACCATCGTCGTAAACAAAGTGTTCGTTGAGCGTTAGCGTATCGCCAATCACATCCCCGGCGATCTCAACGTGGAAACGGCGGATCTGCTTGCCGCTGCGATCCTGCACCATGCCCCACGCTTCGGTTTTCCCTTGGAAATACGTGAACATGTCAAGCCGCGGCTGCTGCTGACGGTACTCCGTTACCTCCGTGCTGCAGCCTGCCAGCAGCATCGTGAGCGCCAGCGCCAGGGTCAGGAAACGTTTCATTTTTGGCCTCCGATTAACTGCTGACGCAGTTCAGGGTATTGCGTGCGGGGATCGAGCCATATGGCCAGAAAGCGCGTACTGAACGCCGCTGGCTGCGCTGGCCCCAGTGGAGTGAAACCTGTCTGCGCGTCAGGCGCGCGGTACCAGAACTGTCCCTGCTGATTTTTAAGCACAAACGCCAACTGCGCGCCTGCCTTGACGTCTGGCCAGAGCGATTCCAGCCTGCGAAGCCATGCTTCGCTCAGCGGCTCCTGCTGCAAAATTCCCTGCGCCTGCCACTGATCGCGCGTCGCTTCAACCAGATCCTTACGGTCGATGTCGCGCGCATAGGTAATGACCAGCGCCTGATCCCTGTTTTCGCCGGTGTAGCGTCCATCGGGCGTCAGCAGTTGCGAGGTGTAGACGGTGAAGGGCCCCCAGGTGAGCGTGGCGCTGCCTACTTTGCGCCAGCTTAGCCAGTCAGCGGCGTTCGCGACCGGTACGGTAAGGGTCAGACAGATTAACATCAGCAGGGTTTTCATTGTTGTCTCCCCATCAGCAGGTGGAAAAACAGCATTAATACCAGCCAGCCCGGCACCATCCAGCTGACGACGATAAAACCAGGTTCCAGGAACGTAATTGCCCCCAGCCGCTCGCCGATAAGGTAGGCCACGGGCCCGCCGACGGTCGCCAGCAGCGTTAAGATCCAGCCCGGCAAGGTAGTGGTGCACGTCAGTCGGGTCCAGACGGTGGCGAACATCAGCCACAGCGCCACCATCCACAGGGGCATCAGCGAGTCGCCCGTGAAGGTAATAAGCCCCGTCACCGCCCAGAGGGCGTCCAGCACGCTGCCTGCGGCCGCCAGCAAAATGGCGTAAATACGGTGTGCAGGCGATAGCATCAGGCAAGCAAGGATCGCCAGCGCGAGCCAAACGACCAGCCCCCGCTCGCGAAACAGCACTACCAGCGTCCAGTAGAGATCGAACGCAATCGCCATCAGGAACACCTGCACGTAACGTCTCATACGCGTTCCGCTGTCAGCTGCACCACGCTGATGGTGCGGGCGTTAAACCCGGCTTCGCAGTAGCCGAAGTAGTAGAGCCACATCCGGCGGAAACGTTCGTCAAAGCCGAGCGTTTCAATCTCCTGCCAGGCGTGGACAAAGCGCTGCCGCCAGTGAGCCAGCGTGCGGGCGTAGTCCGGCCCCATGTCGAAGAGGTTGCGCACCACAAAATCGGTGTGGCGCGTCATCAATTCGTTCATGGCGGTGACGCTCGGCAAAAAGCCGCCGGGGAAAATGTAGCGCTGAATAAAGTCGACGCTTTTGCTGTAGTCGCGGTAGCGCTGGTCCTGAATGGTGATGGCCTGAATCGCCATCCGTCCCCCCGGGCGCAGCCGCGCCTGGCAGGTACGGAAGAACGTGGGCAGATAGCGTTGCCCGACGGCTTCAATCATCTCTATCGACACCAGCTTGTCGTACTGCCCGGTAAGGTCGCGATAGTCGCAGAGCAGCACCTCAACGCGATCCTGCAACCCGGCGCGGGCGATGCGCTCGGTCGCCCAAATATATTGCTCCTGCGACAGCGTGGTGGTGGTGACCCGACAGCCGTAGTGACGGGCGGCGTATTCCGCCATCGCTCCCCAGCCGGTGCCAATTTCCAGCAGGTGGTCACCCGGGTTTAGCGCCAGCTGGTCGCACAGACGCGCCATTTTAGCCTGCTGAGCTGCAGTAAGATCCTGCTCGTCAGCGGTAAACAGCGCGCTGGAATAGAGCAGCTCCTTATCCAGAAAGTGGGCATAAAAGGTGTTGCCCAGATCGTAATGGGCGGCAATATTTTCGCGCGCCTGCGCGCGGGAGTTACGCCGCGTCCAGTGGCGCAGCCGCTCCAGCGGCCTGCCGAGCAGGCGGAAACCATTCTCCAGACGGCCAAGCACCTTGCCGTTGAGCGCCAGCAGCTCCAGAAGCGGCGTCAGGTGCGTGGTCTCCCATTCGCCGTCCATCCAGGCTTCTGCCGCCGCCAGGCTGCCGCCCGTTAAGATGCGCCAGTAAAGCCCTGGCGTGAGGATCTGCACGTCGGCATGCAGTGCGGCAGATGTCTCACCAAAATGAAAGGTTTGCGCCCCTTCACGCAGCGTCAGCGAGCCGCCGCGAATGCCGCTTAACAGCCGAAAAAGCAGCCAGCGCGCGATGCGGACGTTGCGCGGGATATCGGGTTCAAGCGCAAAGACGGGATCGGTCATGAGCGTTCACTCCTGCTGACGGGATGGTTATACAGCGGCACGCGCTTGAGCCACAGCCGCAGCGCCTGCCAGTAAATGGCGAAAACGGTTTTCAGGGTCATCAGCGGGATACGCAGCAGCAGCGAACGCAGCGCCGGGCGGGTCAGCGGCTCCCGACGCAGCGCCAGCGTAGCGTCAAAGACCTTCGCTTCCTGATGATTTTCAATGTGCATATGCAGCGTGTTGTCCGGGTTGTTGAAGCGCCAGTGGTAGACCATGTCCATCGGGTTGAAGGGCGAAACGTGAAACGCTTTCTCCGTAGGCCGGGCATTCTGCCCGTCTACCGCGTAGTAGTGCCGCTCGTTCCACGGCGTGTTGCGCACTTCGGCGAGCACCCAGCGAAGCGCATTGTGCTGGTCATAGCAGTAGTAAAAATTGACCGGATTAAAATGGAACCCGAAATAGCGCAGCTGTGTCAGGAGCATGACTCGCCCCTGCGGACGTTCCCCGGTCAGGCTCTCCAGCCTGCTCAGCACGTTCTCTTTGAGCGGCGTGCCCAGCGGATAGTCCGCGTCGTGGAACGAGGCGGCGGCCACGCGGTTACGGCGTACGCCCACCGAGGGCAATGTTTCCAGCTCATCGAGATCCAGCCAGGCCATAAAGACGCTGTAGCTGAATGTGTGGGTTTTCGGCTGGAGGCGTCGGTGGCGCAATACGCCGTGGTAGAGGCAGCTGTTCATCTCAGTTCCCCTCCCCGGCGGCTAGCGCATTGACCACATCCAGCGCGCTGCGCACCCCGTCCTCATGAAAACCGTTATACCAGTACGCCCCGCAGAACCAGCTCCGGTGATGACCGTTAATCTCCCCGCGACGCGCCTGCGCGCGCCAGCTTTTAGGGTTGAACAGCGGGTGTTCATAAATAAAGCGCTTCAGAACGAAACGCTCATCAACCGGCGTTTCAGGATTCAGAGTGACGCAGAACAGCGGACTCCCCTCGGGCAGCCCCTGCAAAATGTTCATGTTGTAAGTGACGCAGGCGCTGGCCTGGTCACGTTCACTCAGGCGATAGTTCCAGCTCGCCCACGCGCGCTCGCACACCGGCAGCCAGCGTCTGTCGCTGTGTAACACCACCTCGTTGCGCTGCCAGCCGATATCGCCCAGCACGTCACGTTCTGCAGGCGTCGGCTCGTCCAGCATCGCCAGCGCCTGCCCGGAATGGCAGGCAAAAATCACCTGATCGAAGGTATAAATGCCGTTTTCAAGCTGAAGCGTGACCCCGTGCTCGTGGCGGCTCACCCGCTGCACCGGCGAATTGAGATGCAAGTTCAGACGGGCGCCCAGCTTGTCGAGCATGGCGCGGATATACTCCCGCGAGCCGCCGGGGACAACGTACCACTGCGGGCGATGGGTAATATCCAGCAGGCCGTGATGCTCAAAGAAGCGCAGGAACAGCGGCAGCGGAAAGCGCCTCATCTCCTGCAGCGATGAGGACCAGATCGCGGCCCCCATCGGCAGAATGTAGTGGCGTGCAAAAAACGGGGTGAAACCGTGCTGTTCAAGAAACATCTCAAGCGTGGCGTTCGGGTCCACCTCCCCGTCCAGCGCCTGTTTTGCCAGACGATTGAAGCGGACGATCTCCCGAAGCAGCCGCCAGAATGTCGGATTCACCAGGTTTCGGCGTTGGGCAAACAGCGACGTCAGCGTGTGTCCGTTATACTCCAGCCCCGTCGCCGGGTTGCGCACAGAAAAGCTCATCTGCGTTTTTTGTCCGCTGATGCCCAGCTCGCTAAGCAGGCCCATGAAGCGCGGATAAGTGCGGTCGTTATAGACGATAAACCCGGTGTCGATGGCCCAGGTCCCCTGCGACGTGGAGACGTCTACCGTCGCGGTGTGTCCGCCCGGCGTTGCACCCGCTTCAAACAGGGTGACCTGATGATGGCCCGCCAGACGCCAGGCGCAGGTTAGCCCGGCAATACCGCTGCCGATAATCGCGATCTTCATGAGCGCACCATCCTTCGCAGCAGCGCGTTCTGGATCAGGGTCGGAAGCCATGAGAGCAGCCGCAGGATCAGGCCGAAACCGGAAGGAAACGCGATATGGCTTTTATTCTTCGCCAGCCCGGCGCGTATTGCATTCACGGCCTCGTCAACGGTCACTCTGCCCGGCATGGCAAAATCATTTTTTTGGGTCAGCGGCGTATCCACAAACCCCGGAGAAACCACGGTTACACCAATCCCTTTCGGCTCCCAGTCCAGACGCAGCGTGTCGGCGAACCAGGTGAGCGCGGCTTTGGACGCTCCGTAGGCTTCGGCTCGCGGAAAATGAAGCCAGTGCGCCATCGAACTGACCAATACCACGCGATGACCTGCAGCCAGCTGCGGCTGAAGCGCGGCGAGACAGTTCACCGGGCCGAGGAAATTGGTCTTCATCACCCGCTCTACCAGCGCGGCATCCACCACGCCACGATCGAGGTATTCACACGTCCCGGCGCAGAGGATCGCCAGTTCGGCATTACAGTCCTTCAATGCCTGGCAACTGGCGTCCCTGTCTGTCATATCGAAGCGGCGCACCGTGATGTTCGGACTGTGCAGCTGGAGGGCGTCCAGACGCGACGCATCACGCCCGCAGGCAATTACCTGGTAGCCATCAGCGGCAAAGGATTTCGCCAGCCCGGCCCCAATGCCCGAGCTGGCGCCGGTAATGAGCACCGTTTTCATGATTTGACCCTCCGCTTCACGCCGCGTACCGCCCAGCCCAGCAGAGGAAGGTGTTCGTAGATCATCTCCCCCGCGTCGTAGTAGTCGCGCTGACGCGTGATGAGATCGTTTTCCGTGTCCACCACTGAACACCCCGGCAGGTCAAGCGGCTCCCCCCCGGCAATGCGCGGGTGCGACCAGTGCATTGTCCAGGTGACGACAAACCGGCGTTCGCTCAGAAGGGGGGCATCAATGGTAAAACGGCAGTTTTCGACATTCGCCAGCAAATGGGTGAAATAGCGCTGGAGCGCAAAAAGCCCGTTGTGTTCGCCAAACGGATCGACAAGCGTGGCATCAGGGTGATAAAGCCCCACCAGCGCCGACGGCGGCTGAGCGTCAAGCGTGGCGTAGTAATCAACAAACCGACTGACAACGGGCGGCAACGTGCTCATGGGTCACATCCTGGCTGTAAATAACGTGGCGTAATCGCATAATTAAAACTTACACAATCATAGTTATTTGTCCAAGTTTGTGTTGATCTATTTTTTATTTTTTTTCTATATCAATAAGTTAAATCCATAAGAAAGAATGGGTTTTGTAGGCCGAATAAGGCGTAGCCACCACCCGGCTTTAACTTTCAGGATATCCTTAAGGCAAACTCGCCGCCCTTCTTCCAGGCTTATCCTTTTTATTCATAAGGATGCCTGACATGAAACGCTTCTTTCTCTCCCTTTTCTCCAGCCCTGAGTCATTGCTCCAGGTAATGAGCCAGCAGGAAATCATTGAAGCCGTAGAAGATGGCGATCGCATCATTATCGACCAGGACGGGAACGCCTCGGTGAACTACAAAAGCAATGAGGTACGGCAGGATTTTCTGCGTCACGTCGACGCGCTGAAGAGGGCCTGATATGGGAACGGCAATCTTTATGGTGCTGATGGTGTGCGGGTACTGGTATACCAGCCGCGACCTGTCCACCCGCTTTAAAATCAAGCGTTCCTTTGGCTGGGACGTCTATTTTCTCGTGGCGCTTTATGGCTGTATTTTTGTTCTTCAGGGCGTGATTGCCACCGGTTTGCTCTGGCTACTCCTGCTCTCCCTTTCCGCCGCCAACAACGCATTTCACTTTGCCTCACCGAAATATACCGACTGGCAAATCGACTTTATGAACTGGAGCTTTTTAGGGATCCAGGCGCCGGTGGTCGTGATGCTGGCGTTTGCCATCCTGTTTTGCCTCTACCGCTCTAACTGGGCAGGCAGTGCCAGGCTGGACGGTGAAAGCCGGAAAAAGCTCTACAAACGTCTGGCGCAGTCGAGCGGTATTGAACAGGTGCTGTATCAGTGCATGGAGGAAGGAGAGCTGGCGCAGGTATCGCTTCGGTCGGGGCGGATTTACGTCGGCATGATCCACACCGCCACGCTGGAGTACGAAAAAACGGCCAATATCGTGCTGATCCCGATGCTGAGCGGGTACAGAGATGCAAAGACGATGAATCTGCGCATCGAGAATAACTACAGCAGGTGGTATGCGGAGCATGACATTACGCTCGACTCTGAACCCCGCAGCGCCATGTCATTCCGGAAGGTAATTTTACTCAATCAGATTGAGAGCATCTCGCTGTTCGATCCCGCCAGTGCCAGCGCGCTTGAGATGGCGCAGGCAGAAGAGACACCGGAGTGAACGCGTTCCTTTCTGGCAGAGATCGCCACGATTAGCCATCCGAGGCTTACCGGGCACAGGATTTACTGCCCGGCGTAAGCCTCACGTTTTTCAGCCCATTTCAGCATGGCATCGAGCGCCGGGCATAATGCCTGCCCCCATTCGGTGAGTCGATATTCTACTTTTGGCGGCACCTGAGGGTAGACCATCCGCGAAACAATTCCGTCGGATTCCAGTTGCCGCAGCTGCTGCGCCAGCATTTTCTGGGAAATACCGGGGATCAGTTTTTCGAAATCAGAGTAGCGCTGCACTTTTCCGTCGAACAGATGAAAAAGAATAATTAATTTCCAGCGACCTTCCAGCAGCCGTAATACCTTTTCCACGCCGCTTGCGGCAGATTCCGGGCTATATAACTTACTCATAATTCAGTCACTCACTTTTTCGTGCGTACTTGTCAATTTCTCAGTCTATGTTGAATATACCTGTACTGTAAATAACGGGAGTTAAAGGTCATGTCATTAGATATTCATTTCACAGGTAAGCGCGTGCTTGTTACCGCTGGAACAAAAGGGCTTGGAAAAGCAGTGGTCGGACTTTTAAAACAGCTCGGTGCAACGGTATTAACCACGGCGCGCCACGCGCCTGAGGTAAATATCGCCGATACATTCGTCGCCGCTGACCTGACGACAGTTGCAGGATGTGCCTCCGTCGCATCGGCGGTGCAGGAACAGATGGGCGGTGTCGACGTGATTGTCCATGTCGCAGGTGGTTCAACCGCACCCGGTGGCGGTTTCGCTGCGCTTGGTGAAGCCGAGTGGCAGCAGGAGCTAAGTCTTAACCTGTTGCCCGCCGTACGCTTAGATCGCGCCCTGCTCCCCGGAATGGTTGCGCAGGGAAACGGGGTGATTATTCACGTGACGTCTATTCAGCGCGAACTGCCGTTACCGGAATCAACCACGGGCTACGCGGCGGCTAAAGCAGCCCTCTCGACCTACAGCAAGAGCCTGTCAAAGGAAGTCTCGCCGAAGGGTGTTCGGGTCGTGCGCGTTGCACCCGGCTGGATCGAAACCGAAGCCGCGGTTGCACTGGCGGAGAGGCTGGCAGAGCAGGCAGGAACAGACTACGAAGGTGGCAAACAGATCATTATGAAGGCGTTAGGTGGAATACCGCTCGGACGCCCTGCCAAACCGATTGAGGTGGCTAACCTCATCGTCTTCCTCGCGTCATCTCATGCTTCAAGTATCACAGGGACAGAATACGTGATTGATGGCGGCACCATTCCGACAGTATAACGCGGGTGCGTGATCGGCTCGGTACGAGAGCTGATTAAGCGCAGGGAAATATCACTGACCGGTCAGTTTCTCTAAGCCCGTTTTTAACGCTTTAACCACCCTTTCTGGATCCATACCCATTTGCGCATGAATAATAGCGCCGTCAATGAGCATCATCATGTCATTGACGGTCTCTTCATCATTTATACCGGTGAGCGTGACGATTGTTTTCTTTGTCTCTGATTTATGGTCCCGGCATATCTCTTTTATTTCACTTTCAATATCTTCCGATTTAGCCTCTGCGCTGGCATTAATAAACGCGCAGCCGTGGAACTCGGGCGAAATAAACCATTCGTAAAGCGTTGCAGATATCGCATCAGAAGGTATTTCGCCTTCGTCAAAATGTCGACGCAGCGTAGCCACAAACCAGCTAATCCATATTTCATGCCGATAGTGTAAATAGGCGAGAATAAGTAAACTTTTACTCGGAAAATGACGATAGAAAGTCACCTTGGTCACTTTTGATGCTTTAATCAGCGTATCCACCCCCGTCGCCCTGAAGCCTGTGGAATAAAATAGATCGTGCGCCGTGAGTAATATCTTATCTCTGACGCTAATTTTAGTATCGTTGCCTGCGGGTTCTGTTTTCATTTTTTTAGTAGCCTCAAAACGGAGGTTGACAGCGTTATTTTACAGGCATAGATTACCGTAAGTAGACAGACCTGTCTACATCATATAACCCAGAGGTAATCGCAATGAACACACGTCCTCCTTTACCGCCCTTCACTCGTGAAAGCGCTATCGAAAAAGTCAGACTGGCAGAAGATGGCTGGAACAGTCGCGACCCGGCGAAAGTCGCGCTTGCCTATACGCTCGATACCCAATGGCGCAACCGCGCAGAATTCGCGACCAACCGTGAAGAAGCCCAGGCGTTTCTGGCACGGAAATGGAAAAAAGAGCTGGAGTATCGTCTGATTAAAGAGCTCTGGGCATTTACGGATAACCGAATCGCGGTGCGCTATGCCTATGAATGGCATGATGATTCCGGCAACTGGTTCCGTTCATACGGTAATGAAAACTGGGAGTTTGAGCCGGACGGGTTAATGAAGCGCCGTTTTGCCTGCGTAAACGATATGCCGATAAAAGAATCAGAGCGACTGTTCCACTGGCCGTTGGGAAGACGTCCGGACGATCACCCCTCTCTGAGCGATCTGGGTTTATAGCTTTATTAAGAGATAGCGCACATTTCAGGCGTGGCCTCAGGACTACCCTGTGAGCGGTTTTCAGGAGGTACAAAATATGAAAAAGCTTCTGATCTGTTGTTTGTTTGGTAATACCGCAAACTCGCTCGCCAAAAAGATGCAGTCTCTGGCAGAACGCGAAGGTTATCCGCTGATGATTAGCGCTGTAGGGCTGGATAACTTCGCCAGCGTTGCTCCCGCTTTCGATGGTTTCCTCATCGCGCCGCACATTCAGTACAAACTCGATGAGATAAAAGAAACGGTGGGTAATACGCGTTCGATCGCCATTATTGAGAGTTTACCCTATGCGTCTCTGGACGCGAGTAAGGTGTTAAATTTCGTGAAGGAACAGATGCCTGAACTGGCTGCCTGATATATAAGGCCGCATTTTTTAGCGGCCTCCTCTCACCCGCCGATTAGAACGCATCGACACAAGGCTGGCACTGTCATATAGATGCCATTGCGCGCGAAAAACAGTGATACACTTACCCCATCTGATTTATCGTCCCGTCTGAAGGGTTCATGACGAAAACGCATGTAACCAAATTACGAAATGGTCACTCGTTGTCATTCGAAGCCTGTCACGCTAAGCTTAAAAAATGACTAAAAATTTGAACGTCCCAGTTACACGTGGTCCACTTGACCACTCCGTCCGAGAGCAGATCGTCGAAGCGGCATTTGAGCACTTCGGTCACTACGGCTATGAAAAAACCACCGTGGCAGAGCTTGCTAAATCCATCGGTTTTTCAAAGGCCTACATTTATAAATTTTTTGACTCCAAACAGGCTATCGGCGAGGTGATCTGTGCTAACCGCCTGGAGCTGATCATGACCGCAGTGTATTCAGCACTCGCAGATGCGCCCTCCGCCAGCGAAAAAATACGTCGTCTCTTCAGGGCGCTCACCGAGGCAGGAAGCGAACTGTTTTTCCACGATCGTAAGCTTTACGACATCGCCGCCGTTGCCGCGCGGGAAAAATGGCCTTCAGCAGAAAGGTATTCAGAACACCTGTTAAAACTGATTGAGAGCATTATTGTCGAAGGCAGGCAGGCCGGGGAGTTCGAAAGGAAAACCCCGCTCGATGAGGCTACGCTCGCGATATATCTGGTGATGTGCCCTTTCATTAACCCCATTCAACTGCAATACAATCTCGAAACCGCCCCCACCGCAGCGATCCTTCTCCCCTCACTCATTTTAAGAAGTCTGGCTCCCTGATTTGTGACCATTGACATTATTGGTCACTAGTCAGAGAATGCGGAAACTGTCCTGTTATTTTAATAAGGGTTTCCCATGCTCAGGCTTACTTCAGCCCGTTGTCTCGTTTCTCTCCTGCCGCTGGCCCTCGTGGCCTGCGGCGATAACGCGGCGAGTGACGATCCGCGCACGCACCCACCTCTCGTCAGATCCGCGTCCGTTGAATTCGCGAACGCGACGTCTCGCGCATTTACCGGCGTGGTGGTTGCCAGAACGCAAAGCGATCTCGGTTTCAGGGTTCAGGGCAAAGTCCTTGAGCGCCTTGTTGATACAGGCCAGAGCGTAAAAAAAGGCCAGCCTTTAATGCGCCTCGATCCCGTTGACCTGACGTTACAGGCGCAGGCTCAGCAACGGACGGTGGATGCCGCCCAGGCGCGTGCAAGAAAAGCGATCGCTGACGAAACGCGCTATCGGGGCCTTGTGGCTACGGGCGCTGTGTCTGCCTCCGAGTACGACCAAATTAAAGCGGCGGCCGATACCGCCAGAGCGGAGCTTAGTGCCGCCAGGGCGCAGGCCAGCGTAGCGCAAAACGCGACAGGCTATGCCGTACTGTTGGCCGATTCAGACGGCGTGGTGATGGAGACCTTCGCTGAGCCAGGTCAGGTCGTGAGCGCCGGACAAGCGGTGATCCGCCTGGCCCGCGCGGGACAACGTGAGGCGCTGGTGCAACTTCCTGAAACCCTGCGTCCCGTCGTCGGTAGCGAAGCGCAGGCGACTCGCTATGGCAACGAACAACAGCCCGTAACCGCAACGCTTCGTCTGCTTTCCGATTCCGCCGATGCCACCACCCGCACCTATGAGGCGCGCTATGTTCTGGCAGGCGCGCTGGCAGACGCGCCGCTGGGTGCGACTGTCACGCTGAACATAGGGAACAGTAAAGAGAAAAACCAGGTCATGCAGGTTCCCCTTGCGTCGCTCTACGATGCGGGCAAAGGGCCTGGCGTCTGGCGGATCTCGACTCAACCCGCCAAAGTGACCTGGCAACCCGTCAGAGTGCTTAGCGTGAGTGATGATTCCGCACAGGTAACAGGAGGTGTCAGGCCTGGAGAAAAAATTGTCGCGTTAGGGGTGCATCTTCTGCATGAAGGCGAAGTGGTCCGCCTCGCTCAACAGCGCACGGGGAGTCAGCCATGAGCGAAAGACGCTTTAACCTGTCAGCGCTTGCCGTACGCGAGCGCTCGGTCACGCTGTTTTTGATTATTCTGGTGACGATTGCCGGTATTCTCTCGTTTTTTGGGCTCGGACGTGCAGAAGATCCGCCTTTCACGGTGAAGCAGATGACCGCAATCGCCGTGTGGCCCGGCGCGACCGCGCAGGAGATCCAGGATCAGGTGGCCGAACCGCTGGAAAAACGCCTGCAGGAGCTCAAATGGTATGACCGTACGGAAACCTATACCCGCCCCGGCATGGCCTTTATCACGCTGTCATTACAGGACAATACGCCACCTTCTGAGGTGCAGGAAGAGTTCTATCAGGCCAGAAAAAAGCTTGGGGATGAGAGCCGAAATCTTCCCGCAGGCGTAACGGGACCGATGATCAATGACGAGTTCGCCGATGTGACATTTGCTCTCTTTGCGCTCAAAGCAAAAGGAGAGCCGCAGCGTTTGCTCGTGCGCGATGCCGAAACCATGCGCCAGCAGCTCCTGCACGTCCCCGGCGTGAAGAAAGTCAATATCATCGGGGAGCAGGCTGAGCGGATTTATATCTCCTTCTCTCACGAGCGTCTCGCGACGCTGGGCCTGTCGCCTCAGGATATTTTCAATGCGCTGAACAATCAGAACGTATTGACGGCTGCGGGTTCAATTGAGACGCGTGGCGCACAGATCTTTATCCGCCTCGACGGGGCCTTCGATACCCTGCGGAAAATCCGCGATACGCCGTTTATTGCGCAGGGCAAAACGCTCAAGCTCTCCGACGTCGCCACGGTGGAACGTGGTTATGAAGACCCGCCTGTTCTGCAAATTCGTAACCAGCATGAACCGGCTCTGCTGCTGGGTGTTGTGATGCGCGAAGGCTGGAACGGGCTGGCGCTGGGGAAAGCGCTGGATGCCGAAACGACGAGAATCAATGACGGTCTGCCTCTGGGAATGACCCTGACGAAAGTCACCGATCAGTCCGTGAACATCCGCTCGTCGGTGGATGAGTTCATGATCAAATTCTTCGTCGCCCTGCTGGTTGTAATGGTGGTCTGTTTTGTCAGCATGGGCTGGCGCGTGGGCGTGGTCGTCGCGGCGGCGGTTCCTCTGACACTGGCCGTGGTCTTTGTGGTAATGGAAGCCAGCGGCATTAACTTTGACCGCATCACGCTGGGCTCCCTCATTCTTGCCCTGGGCTTGCTGGTTGATGATGCCATTATCGCCATCGAAATGATGGTGGTAAAAATGGAGGAAGGCTACGACAGAATCAAAGCCTCCGCCTACGCCTGGAGCCATACCGCTGCCCCGATGCTCGCCGGTACGCTGGTAACGGCCATTGGCTTTATGCCGAATGGTTTCGCCCAATCAACGGCGGGAGAATACACCAGCAATATGTTCTGGATTGTCGGCCTGGCGCTGATTGCGTCGTGGGTCGTCGCCGTGGTTTTCACCCCCTATCTCGGCGTGAAAATGCTGCCGGATCTGCCCAAAGTGGAAGGAGGCCATGCCGCCATCTATGGCACGCCTCGCTATAACCGTTTTCGCCATCTCTTAACCCGCGTCATCGCCAGAAAATGGATTGTGGCGGGGTCGGTTGTCACCATTTTTATCCTGGCGATCCTGGGCATGGGGCTGGTGAAAAAACAATTTTTCCCGACGTCGGATCGCCCCGAAGTGCTGGTTGAAGTGCAGATGCCCTACGGCACGTCAATCGAGCAGACCAGCGCCGCCGCAGCAAAAATAGAAGACTGGTTGAAGAAACAGCCAGAAGCCAACATCGTCACATCGTACATTGGTCAGGGTTCACCGCGCTTTTATCTGGCCATGGCACCTGAGTTACCCGATCCGTCATTTGCGAAGATAGTGGTGTTGACGGATAGCCCGGCATCACGTGAGGCACTCAAGCTCCGACTACGTAAAGCGGTTGCCGAAGGCCTTGCGTCCGAAGCGCGCGTGCGCGTCACGCAGCTGGTGTTTGGTCCCTATTCTCCCTTCCCGGTCGCCTGGCGAGTCACGGGACCCGATGTCGATACGCTACGCGGCATCGCTGACAAAGTGAAAGGCGTGCTCGAGGCAAGCCCGATGATGCGGACCGTCAACACGGACTGGGGAACGCGCGTACCCACACTGCATTTCACGCTCGATCAGGACCGCCTGCAGGCCACTGGTTTAACCTCGAATGCCGTTGCTCAGCAGCTGCAGTTCCTGCTGTCCGGTGTTCCTATCACGTCTGTACGAGAGGACATTCGCGCCGTTCAGGTGATTGGCCGCGCCGCAGGTGACATTCGCCTGGATCCGGCAAAAATAGCGGGCTTTACCCTGGTCGGCAATGCGGGTCAGCGCATCCCACTGTCACAAATTGGCGATGTTGAGGTGAGAATGGAAGATCCGCTGCTGCGTCGTCGCGATCGAACGCCGACTATCACCGTGCGGGGCGATATCGACGAATCACTTCAGCCACCGGACGTGTCTACAGCCATCATGAAGCAGCTCCAGCCGATCGTGGATTCGCTGCCGCCAGGATACCGTATAGAAATGGCCGGATCGATTGAGGAATCAGGCAAAGCCACCCGGGCAATGTTGCCGTTGTTCCCCATTATGATTGCCCTGACGCTACTGATCATCATTCTGCAGGTGCGTTCCATGTCGGCCATGGTCATGGTCTTTCTTACCGCGCCGCTGGGGCTTATCGGCGTAGTGCCAACCTTGCTGCTGTTCAATCAGCCGTTTGGCATCAACGCCCTCGTCGGATTGATCGCCCTTTCGGGCATTCTGATGCGCAATACGCTGATTCTTATTGGTCAAATCGATCATAACCAGAAAGATGGGCTCGATCCGTTCCATGCGGTTGTCGAAGCGACAGTACAGCGTGCCAGACCGGTCTTACTGACGGCGTTGGCCGCCGTTCTGGCCTTTATTCCCCTGACGCATTCCGTATTCTGGGGAACGCTCGCCTGGACGCTGATCGGCGGAACGTTAGGGGGAACCATCATTACGCTGGTCTTCCTGCCCGCGATGTATGCGATCTGGTTCAGGATCCGTCCTGCGACACAAAGCGTTCAGCCTCTGGCAGAAAGCGTGTAAACTACTATCAGTAGATAATCGATACGAGGGACATCATGGTTGTTAAGCGCTTAAGAAAAGAGGATCGCCGGGTGCAGTTGCTGGAGGTTGCTCGCGGCATTGTTCGCCAGCAAGGCACCGAGGCGCTCACCCTGGGCTATCTTGCCGAGCGGGCTAACGTGACAAAGCCTATTCCCTACGACCACTTTGGCGATCGTGAAGGCTTGCTGATGGCACTGTACCAGGATTATAGCGATAGTCAGCTGGCAAAATTCCGCGAGACGCTGGCGGTCGACAGCAAAACGCTGGAGAAGACGATCCGCTTTTTCAGCGCTGCCTATATCGACTGCGCCATTACCGCCGGCCCGGAAACGGGTCCGATAGCCGCAGCGCTGTCCGGCTCCCGCGCGTTGCAGACGTTCCGCGAGGCGTGCGTTGCCGAATGTGCCGACTGTCTTCGCACGGCGCTTTCTCCGTTTATCGTGCTAAAAGGCGTTCAGGGTGAAGCGGTACTGACAGCCATCATCGGTGCCGCGGACGCGCTCAGTACTGCCGCGGGTAACGGGATACTCGCTCGCAACGTCGCAGAAGATATGCTCAGCGGCGCCATGTCTGGCGTTCTGGATACCTACGCCAACAGCACAAAATGATCGTTGTTGGCGGATTGACACCTAAGTTACCAATAGTAATATAGGTGTCAATTCACTCCCCTGCTGAGGTTGCTATGTCTGTTACACATGTCATCAATAATGCACTGATCGTGACGGCTCACCCTGTCGAACATTCATTATCCCATTCGCTGGCGGATCGCATTGCCGCGACGTTACGCGAGCAAGGGACGCAGGTAGAAATTGCCGATCTTCATGCTGAAGGCTTTAATCCGACCATGTCTCGTCCCGACCTTGATTTGTATCACGGCGATCCCACTGCGCTTCCCGAGGATATTTTGCGCGAGCAGCAGCGCGTTGAACGCGCAGATATGCTGGTATTTGTCTTCCCGGTGTACTGGTGGTCAGTCCCCGCACTGTTAAAAGGCTGGTTCGATCGGGTGTTGACCCTGAACTGGGCGTATAAAGTGGCCGACGATGGCCGGATTGTGGGCAATTTACGCGATGTTCCCGTCCGCCTGATTGCCACCGGCGGCAGCGATCTCACCGGATTCGACAAACATGGCTATTCGACGGCGATTCAGACGCAGATAATCGAAGGTGTATTTGGCTTCTGCGGGTTGAAGAACGTGAAGCTCGATATCCTTTACCAGGCAGACACGGCAACACCTGCCCAGGTGGAGGATTTCCTGAAAGGGCTCAAGAGCCTGAGATAATTCTGGCTATCTCGTCAGCAAAGGCGTGCCCCGCAGGCTACGCGCCTTTGCTGACAGCTTCCTGCCGCTGCATCAGACCCCTACCCAAGTTGGTGGATTGAAGAAATGCGTTAAGCAACACTATAACTAACGTGATCGTTCCGCATATAGCGGACTGAATAAACAAAGGTCATTCCATGTATCTGTCAGTTAAGCCAACAACCACTCTCACGACCACCGAGACCTTCGGCGGCGTGAGCGTATCTGTAGCGAACTACTGACTAACAGAACCTCAATCCCCGCCGGCCTGGACGGGGAAATCGTTCTCCGTTCACCGCCCTCTGAATGGAGAAAGAAATGATGTCATCTGACAGTGCTCTCTTAATTATCGACATGCAGCAAGGCCTCTTCCGGGGCCCGGTTTCCCCCTGGTCCGCGGACGCCGTGCTGGCAAATATCCGTTTGTTAATCGCCAACGCGCGGCAAGCAGAGGTGCCCGTTTTTTTTGCCCGACATATCGGGCCAGACGACTCTCCCTTCTCAGAGAAAGGCCCATTAACACAACTGATACCCGAGCTGGACGTGAAGAAGCAGGATGTTGTTTTCACAAAGCGCTATCCCAGCTGTTTTCGGAATACCGAATTGCAGCATGAACTTAATCAGAGGGGCATCAAGCAGCTGGTCATTGCCGGGATGAAAACAGAATTTTGTGTCGATACCACCTGCCGGGCTGCGCCGGATCTTGGCTTCAGGACGGTATTGATTTCAGATGCACATACCACAATGGACAATGAACATTTATTCGCCAGTGACATTATTCGTCATCACAACAGCACGCTGGCCGGTCCGTTCGTGGCGCTGTCCACTGCCAGCGACTGGCATTTTAATACGACCGGTTGAGTTGGCGGGATCTTGTCTATCTTGTCCGGCGCGCCTTTCCGGGTGCCGGGTCACATTACTGCTGCCATCAAAATTCAAAACCAACAAGCAACTTCTCAGAGCCGTAAGCAGTTCAAACGTATGGGGACGAACACATGTAATCAGCAGGCTCTAAGATACTCACGCGATAACAAATCCTATTTTGAGTAAAACTCACATTGACGCCCACTATTTATCGTTTTTCAACCGTTATCGCGATGAAATACCATCCATTCACCCCTGGTATAGTGCTGTCGATAGTAGATAGCGACGTTAAAACAATAAATAATAATGTGCGTATATGGAGCACCTATGACACTCGATGTTTTATTTCATTTAATGAAAATACGTTCACCGGAAATAAACACCACGGATGAAAAAATCCATGCGCTAATTACGCGACTGTCGTCAGAAAACCATCGAACCGATACGCTTTCGCCCTTTATACATCGACTACATCTCCTGTCTTTCGCCCAAAGCAATCCGGGTAACGCCGAGGAGCTGCTCGCTGCCCATTTACCAAAAGAAGATGGAACGCTTCCCCTGCTTGACTTCGCCGAGTGGCCCCAGGTGCGGTACGCCACGTCAGGCGAAGCGCAGACGCCTGAATCAGAAGCGTACTTTTATAAAATGACCGCGGCTGCCAATGTATTACGCGCTGCGCTGATCGATGCAGAGCGCGCAAAGGGTACGCCTGCGCTTTATATTCTGGATAAATTACTCAACCTGAATAGCGCCCTGCCGGAAAGATATAAGAAGATGGCAAATATCCCCTACGCATAAACGCATTAACTATGCGGGATATCCCGTCAGGAATATCCTGCTTAATTTAAGAAAGCCGTTTTTCATCGTACTCAAGACAGACGATATCCAGAGAAGGCACTACCGGCGAGTTCAGGTTTAGCCAGGCCAGCAAACGTTCAATACTCTGTCTTCTGAGCGAATTTTTCGGCCAGACCAGGTAGTAGCCATCCCCTGTTGCAATCGCCTCCCTGAAGGGCAGCGCGAGCAGGCCGCTTTTCAACGCTTCCAGCGTGAGCCGCAGATCGGCCATCGCCACGCCGTGTCCGTGCATGGCGGCGAGACTTCCCTGCTCCAGGGTGTCAAACACAATCCCGCCGCTCATGTCGAGACCGGGAAATAGCCCCGATCTTTTCAGCCAGCGTCGCCAGTCCCGTCTGTCCGGAGAGGGGTGAATAAGGTCGCACTGCGGTAGCTGATGCCGGGCAGACTCAAGCAAAGACGGGGTACAAACCGGAATGAGCCATTCGCTGAAGAGCAGCCTGCTTTCTGTTGACTCGCCGAAATAGCCATTACCGAGGAGGATCGCGCAATCGTAGGGCTCACGGCTGAAGTCAACGGTGTCGAAGTCCATCCAGACGCTGGCAATTTCTACTTTCGGTTTCGCATGGTTTTCACGAAACGATTTCAGGACGTTAAGAAGCCATCTCATTGTCAGGGTGCTGGGAGCCTTGAGGCGCAGAAGGTGATTTTCACTTCTGAACGCGCGGCAGGCCCACTCGATGTTAGAGAAGCTTTCGCTAAGCAGTCCGGCCAGAATACGCCCGGCCTCACTGACTTCAACTCTCGGCCCTTGCCGTTTAAACAGCTCGCAGTCGAACCACATTTCAAGCGTCCGGACATGCCTGCTGACCGCGCCCGGCGTGATATTCAGTGCCTCAGCAGCCTTGCTGAAGGAGTTCAGCCGCGCGGCAACTTCAAAGGCGCGCAGGGCATACAGTGGTGGTAAAGACATACGTTCCCTTTCTGTGAGGTTTGGCTATGCAGTTTCTGTTTTATCGGCACTCTGTGGCTTGTCACCCAGCCCCTCGGGCGGAAACGTCAGCAGCAGCTCCCTGAGCAGGGACTCAAGCTGCGCGCGCTGCGCGTCAGATAAGTTGCTCAGCAGCGCATTTTGCGTTTGTGTATGCACGATCAGCGCCTCCTCGATAAGCTCTTGCCCGTGCGGTGTCAGGCTTACAAGGGTGCTGCGCTTATCGTCCGGATCGGCAATACGCCTGATAAGCCCTTGCTGTTCGAGATGGCTGAGCCGGTTCGTCATCGCCCCTGAAGTGATCAACAGCGATTTATACAGCTGCGTGGGCGAAAGGCAGTACGGCTCACCGGCGCGACGCAGCGTGGCGAGCACGTCAAACTCCCCCTCGCGAAAACCAAACTGGGACATGGCCTCCGCCCATTCTTTTCCCAGATGCTTCATCAGCCGGAGCATGCGGCCAAAAATTTTCATCGACGAGGCGTCCAGCTCCGGCATGGCACGGCTCCACTGGTCGACAACGAAGTCTACATGGTCTTTCATTTTCACCCCTGATGTCGTGGGTATTTATCCTGTTGTGCGGTACATCTTACGCAAAAACATATTTTATCTTAACGTTAAGATAAATGCTCGCGGCAATTTGCCCGAGCCATTCATAACTGAAAAGGATTCCCTGTTGAAACGCACGTCGCCATTACTCTTCGCCGTTATCGCTTTTATCGTTGGGCTGAACCTGCGCCCTATTCTGGCTTCTGTCGGACCGTTGTTTTCCGTACTTCAGCGCGAAGCGGGGCTAACGGCTACGCAATTCAGCCTGCTGACTACCCTGCCTGTCGCGATGATGGGGCTGGCCGCCTTATGTGGGCCCTGGCTTTTAGCCAGAGTCGGCGCCGTACGGGGAATTATGTTCGGGCTCCTCATCCTGCTTGTGGCCTGTTTATTGCGCGGTTTTAGCGCCTCACCAGCGAGTCTTATGGGCACCGCGTTACTGGGCGGGGCCAGCATAGGCACGATCCAGGCGTTAATGCCTGCCCTGATTAAAAAGGAATATACGCAAACGGCCAGCACAGTGATGTCGCTATTCAGCACGGGCATTATGGCCGGTGCGGCAGTCGCCGCCGCCAGCGCCGAGCCGTTGTTTTCATGGCTCACGCTGAAACCCGCACTGGCAATGGCCGGGCTGTTAGCGCTGCTGGCGCTGATACTGTGGTTGACTCTGGTTAAGCATCCTCAAGGGGAAAAAACAGCACACGAAACCGTTACGCTCTCGTCCTCTCGCACAGGGCTACTGTTGCTCTTTTTCGGCGTGGGAACAGGAGCCTATACGCTGGTATTGGCCTGGCTGCCTCCGCTCTATATTCAGGCGGGATGGTCCGCACGCAGCAGCGGCTACATGCTGGCCTGGCTGACGTTAACCGAGGTTGTCGCTGGGTTTGCCGTCTCCGCGCTGATCGGTAAATTCCCCGACCGCCGCGTTCCGCTGATTACGGTGTTGTTGCTGCTGCTGGCGGGATTACTGTGTCTGGTCTTTGCGCCGGGTACAACGCCGGTGTTATCCACGTTGCTGCTGGGTACCGGGATCGGTGCCCTCTTCCCGCTGTCGCTCATCGTCACCTTCGATCACGCCCGCACGCCCGCGCAGGCCGGGAAGCTATTGTCTAAAGTGCAGGGAGGTGGATATATGATTGCCGCGCTAATGCCATTAATTGCAGGGATCGTTAGCGACAGCGCTGTTTCACTGACCAGCGCATGGCTGGTCATGAGTGCGGGTGTTATCCTGCTGATCGTCATCGCGCTGAAGTTTAAACCCGTCGTGAAAGCGCAGGTGCGGTGAATGCAGAACCCGTTTTGAGAGCCATACTATAAATTCTGGAGTTTCAACCCATTAAGGAGTGGATATGCCGCAGACGTTACCGGGAATTGATGTCTTATTTATCGCCGGCTTCGGGCCTGTTTCGCAGAGCAGCGACGCCAGCACCGCGTTTTATGTGCAGACGCTCGGTTTGCCGCTGAAGCCGATGGAAGGAAATGCCGACTATCTGCTCACTGAAGAGAGCCAGTTGCCAGGCGCGAAGCATTTTGCCGTCTGGCCGCTCTCACAGGCGGCAACCTCCTGTTTTGGCGAAGCGCAGTGGCCCTCTGAATACCCGATACCGCAGGGATGGATTGAATACGAGGTGCAGGACCTGGATTCGGCTACCCGCATTCTGAGTGAAAAAGGCTATCGTCTGCTGGTGGCCAACCGCGTCGAACCGTGGGGACAGACCGTTACTCGCCTGCTCAGCCCGGAGGGCCTGCTGACAGGACTTACGATCACGCCGTGGCTGCGTGGGTAAACGGAATTTATTGTGGCGCCGGTTACAGTGAATCAAGTTACTGCTATTTTGCATCGAGCCAGTAATGATTTAAATATTATCGGCCGCCTCCTTCAGGCGGCCCAAAGTTAAATATCGCTCCTTACGTCAAATTATAAAAAATTACCAAAACTGGCAGTTGATTCTTATTTGTATGAATTTTAATATCCCCCTGCAACTCATTGATTAATTTGTTTTAGGGAAATAAAAATGACAAGAAATATTGTTGCGGGAATGATGATGGCCGCATTTTCAGGGGCGGTATATGCAGGTACCTCACAAGTCACACCGGATTTTTCACCGGAAAGTTTAACGGTTTCAGCCTCTGCCGGGATGCTGAGCGGAAAATCTCACGAAATGGTTTATGACGACGTCACCGGAAGAAAAATTAGCCAACTGGACTGGAAAATAAAAAATGTTGCCATTCTGAAAGGCGATATCTCCTGGGATGCATACTCATTTTTGACACTGAACGCCCGCGGCTGGACGTCCATGGCTTCAGGCTCAGGTCATATGGATGACTATGACTGGATGAATGCAAAACAATCCTCCTGGACAGATCATTCAAGCCATCCTTCGACGAATGTTAACTATGCCAATGAATATGATCTCAACGTAAAAGGCTGGATCTTCCAGGGCGATAACTATAAAGCGGGCGTCACCGTAGGTTATCAGGAAACCCGCTTCAGTTGGACGGCAACCGGGGGTTCTTACAATTACGACAATGGTGCTTATCAGGGTAATTTCCCGGCAGGCGAGCGCGGTATTGGTTATAGCCAGCGCTTCTCTATGCCGTATATTGGCCTTGCAGGACAGTACCGCTTTAATGACTTTGAATTTAACGCCCTGTTCAAATTCAGTGACTGGGTCCGCGCGCATGATAACGACGAGCACTATATGCGCGATTTAACCTTCCGCGAGAAGACAACGGATTCCCGTTATTATGGCGCATCCGTTGATGCCGGATATTACGTGACGCCGCACGCCAAAGTTTTTGCTGAATTTACCTATAGCAGTTACGAAGAAGGTAAAGGCGGTACGCAGATTATTGATACCAATACTGGCGAATCCGGGTCTATTGGCGGGGATGCAGCAGGTATTTCTAACCACAACTATACCATTACAGCGGGTCTGCAATATCGCTTCTGATTCAGACGTTAAAACAGACCAGGCCCCTCACGGGGCCTGGGATTGATGACAAACACCGCCATCAACATTTTAACCGTCTTTTTTGCCGGGTGGCGCTGCGCTTACCCGGCCTACATTTCGCAACGTAGGCCCGTGCAAGCGTAGCGCCGCCGGGCGAAACGCACGTTGTCAGCGGTCTGAGTTCCCTTATAGGGCTTTTTCGGTTTCGGGTAGATCGATGATAACCAGTGTGCCAAAGCTGCCGATTTCCACAGTATGAGGAACACCAGCTTTGGCTATATAAAGCTCGCCCGAGCTTACAGAGATTTTTTTTCCGTTAACACTCAGTTCCAGACGCCCGTCAATAACCAGTAACCCCTCGTCATACTCATGCACCTCTTCAGTGACCGAGCGCTCATCCATTCGCAGAATTTTGAGATTTGTTTCCCCAACGCGGCCTAATACGTGAGAGCGCCAGGCCTCATTTAATGTATTTGCTTCAGTCTTAAGGTCATAAAGCGACATACGGTCGTTCCCTTTGATATTCGTATGGAGCATTTATGCCATATAAATTCTCTTTCGCTATACAACAAATCGGGGAAAACAAGTCGAAAAACAGACTAAAGAAAGGCCCTCTGGCCCGCGCCAATCAAAGACGCTTAGCTTTCCAGCGCCGCAAGGATCGCAGCGTCCATTTTCTCGGGCGTAGTCATCGGTGCAAAACGCTTGAGTGGTTTACCGTCGCGTCCGATCAAAAACTTAGTAAAGTTCCATTTGATCCGACCGCCCAGCACGCCGGGCAGTTCGTTTTTCAAATAACGAAACAGCGGGTGCGCTGCAGTTCCATTTACCTCTACTTTCTCAAACATCGGGAAACTGACGCCGTAGTTGATGTAACAGGTTTTTGAAATATCATCGGCACCACCGGGTTCCTGCTTACCGAACTGGTTGCAGGGGAAGCCAAGAACCACCAGCCCTTGAGTCGCGTATTTCTTGTATAGCGCTTCAAGCCCGGCGTACTGAGGCGTGAAGCCGCACTGGCTTGCCGTATTCACGACCAAAACCACTTTACCCGCGTAGTCGGCCATAGAGATTGGTTGGCCATCCAGGCTGGTCGCTGTAAGTTGGTAAAAATGAGTCATACTGGCATCCTCAAAACAGAACCTGTTCTAATTCGACGATTGTTTCTAACGTTGGCCTGTTAATGATTATGATCCCTCAGAAAAACAGTGAGTACATCCTTAGGCGGGGTAATTCCCGTTTCTGAAAGCATCCAGCCCACTGCACCACGATGATATGAGCCATGAAATAAGACATGATTAAGCATATCCATCGCTTTCATCTCTCCGTATCCGCCATCGACAAAACGAAATTTTATCGTTTCCTGAAAATCAGCGGCACTCATTGCGCCGGCGTGTTGTATATACCAGTCAGCGCATTCAGACATCTTTAAAAGAAGTTCGTCTGAAGATGGAGTTTCTGGCGTATTTAACGCTGTGTACTGGTGTTTTTGACCGGTAATATTTGCTCTGAAAATCATATCCACAACATATATATGGTTCATAAGCCTGAGCATCAGATGGTGCTTCTTAGCATTCTCCAGGATATCGACCTTCTGCATTGCCCGTAGTGTTTCTGCGTCTGCCCAGCGTTTGAACTTAAATAACGTGACAATCGTGTCTGCGTTCATTTATCCCTCCAGATTAATTCAAAATTATCATATCAGTTCAGGCCTGATATTTCAGAACTTCACGGGATGGGGCCTGACGCGTTCCTTGATAATAATTAAGAGTTGCGACGTCAGGCTGATTGAGAAACAACCACCCTGGTTGCGCTAGGTCTGGGTGCTCTGCTGGCGGTTTCAGAACTGGCTTACACGGTGCTGAAAGTTTGTGGTGCCGCCTACTTAAGCTGGCTGGGCTGGCAGTTGCTGATACGCCCCCGGTCGTCCTTCAGTCACAGCGATAGCAATGCCGCTTCCCGGGGAAACTGGTTTATCAGAGGGATGCTTCGGAATGTGCTTAATCCCAAAATGGGTATTTTCTATGTCTCTTTACGTCCGCTTCTCCCGCGAAGCGGACCTTCCGCCCTACACCGCCGACTTTGGCCTTAAATTCTCGTCAAACGACAGTCGTTTCCGCTCAGGCTCAACCTCACGCAGCGGCTCTACCTGATGCATTGTCAACTTGCAGCGCTCCACCAGCACCTGATACTCCCGCGTGCCCTGCTGCTTCCAGGCGAGCTCCTGCTCGCTCAGCTCGCGAATCGCTTTGGCCGGGCTGCCTATAATCAAATGGTTGGCGGGCATCTCCGCTTTCGCCTTCACGAACGCCGCCGCGCCGACGATGCTGTTTTCACCGATGACGGCTCCGTCCATTACCACCGCGTTCATGCCCACCAGCGCATTGCGGCGGATAATGCAGCCGTGCAAAATGGCGCTGTGGCCGATATGCCCATTCTCTTCCACCACCGTGTCCTGTTCCGGGAAGCCGTGCATCACGCAGTTATCCTGAATGTTCGCCCCGTCTTTCACTACGATGCGACCAAAGTCGCCGCGCAGGCTGGCGTTTGGGCCGACATAAACGCCTTTGCCCAGAATCACGTCGCCAATCAGCACTGCCGTTGGGTGAACGTAGCTCTCGTCAGGTACCACTGGCGTCAGACCATCAATTTGATAAACAGGCATACCCTCTCCTTACGCAGTATTCAGACCACCAAAACGTTGATAGTAAAGCGTGCCGGGCACGGGCAGTTCCCCAACCGAGGTTTCACCTTTTTCGCTGACAAACGCCAGCGCCCCCGGCGCGACGCGCTGGTAGATATTGATGCAAAGCTGTCGGGCGCTTTGTCCCGCCCAGTGCGCGGGCAGTAACTCTTCCGGCAACAGCGGGTCTTTCAGCACCACACGACGATAAAAGTGAATCAGCAGCAATTGGATCTGGAAGCAGCGTTCCGGCGTCAGCTCCTCCGGCGCGGCCTCTTTCAGCAGCGGCAGCAGCGGGCGGAACGAGCTGATAAACGTCTCGTACATCGCGTTTTGCTCGGTCAACTGCCAGCACTCTTCCACTCGCGAACGCAGCGCCGCGCGCGAAAGCGCCAGCGGCGAGTGGGCTTCAAAGAAAATCACGTTTTCCGCCACCCCGGCATCGTGAAGCAATGACTGCACGTCCGCCAGATGCTGTGACGGCGAGGCCATCAGGCTCGGTGCCAGCGTGCCAAACCCCTGCCAGATCAGCTGTTTTTTGACGTCGGCAAGGGTGGTTTTATCCAGCCCTTCGGAGAGCAGCAATAACCATTTTCCGTCCCAGGCGGGCAGTTCCGCGCGGTAGATCTTATTCTCCGCGCGACGCGTCAGACGCAGCCCTTTATCGCTCAGGCGGTAAAAGCTGCGACGCCCGATGCGGGAAACGTCCAGCCAGCCCTCTTTGTTGAGGCGAAACAGCGCGGTGCGCACGAAGCGCTCGCCAAACCCCATGCCTTCCAGCAGAGCGGCAAGGCTGCCGAGCCAAATCTCACCGCCGCGATGGGAAAGCGCGTCACCGTATAACGAAGAAATAAGCGAAGTCCCGCTGACGGGAACGGAGCTAACCGCGTGCTGGATAAAGGCGTCGAGTTTATTCATGTGATTCATTCTGTTGTAATTTTTGTCCTGGATGAATCATAGCATAGGAATCTGGGATCGACCCTCACCCTAATCCTCTCCCAAAGGGAGAGGGAACGCAATACACCCTCTCCCTATGGGAGAGGGCTGGGGTGAGGGAAATTCAACCGTTGGCAGCCACTTTACGCAAATCAAATACCCGGCAGGCTTTACCCTCCGAGCGCGGAATGCTGCCGCAGTTCACGATCGTCACGTCGGTGGAAATCCCCACCATCGACTTAATGCGGTGGCGAAGCTGGTGGCACACCTGGCAGCGCTGCTCGTGCGTCAGGATTAAGCTGCTCTCTTTTAGCTCGACCTTCACCGAAAGTGAATCAAGATGCCCGCGGCGGTTCACCTCCAGCTGGTAGTGCGGAGAAAGGTGTTCGAACTTCACGATCTCCTCTTCCAGCTGTGACGGGAAGACGTTGACGCCGCGGATGATCAGCATATCGTCACTGCGCCCGCTGATCCGGTCCATACGACGCATGCTGCGCGCAGTTGCCGGCAGCAGACGCGTCAGGTCGCGGGTGCGGTAGCGGATCACCGGCAGCGCCTCTTTGGTCAGCGTGGTGAACAGCAGCTCGCCCTGCTGACCGTCATCCAGCGGCGTGCCGTCGTTCGGGTTGACGATCTCCGGGTAGAAGTGATCTTCCCAGATGGTTGGGCCGTCGACGGTTTCGATACACTCCATCGCCACGCCCGGTCCCATCACTTCGGAAAGGCCATAAATATCCAGCGCCGTAATGCCTAAGCGTTTTTCAATTTCGCGACGCATGGCCTGCGTCCAGGGCTCGGCACCGAAGACGCCCACGCGCAGGGAACAGCCGCTGGCATCGCCGCCCATCTGGCGCTCCAGCTCTTCAATCAGGTTGAGGCAGTAGGATGGCGTCACCATGATCATGTCCGGCTGGAAATCACGAATCAGCTGCGCCTGTTTCTCCGTCTGACCGCCGGACATCGGGATCACCGTCGCCCCTAAACGCTCGGCGCCGTAGTGCGCCCCCAGCCCACCGGTAAACAGGCCATAGCCATACGCCACGTGAATTTTGTCCTTCGCGCTGCCACCCGCGGCGCGCAGGGAGCGGGCCACCAGGTTGGCCCAGTTGTCGATATCACCCTGCGTGTAGCCCACCACGGTCGGTTTGCCGGTGGTGCCGGATGATGCATGAATGCGCACCACCTGCTCCATCGGCACGGCAAAGGTATCGAACGGATAGTTATCACGCAGGTCCTGCTTGGTGGTGCACGGGAATTTGCGGATATCCGCCAGTTCGTTGAAATCGTCAGGGTGAACGCCCGCGGCGTCAAACTTGCGTTTGTACATCGGCACGTTGTTGTAGGCATGGTGCAGCGTCCATTTCAGACGCGCGGTCTGCAGCGCCTGTAGCTCGTCAAGGGAGGCCGTTTCAATCGGATCAAGCTTTGTTGTATTTGTCATTGTAGGGTACTCACATTGTTTTTATGCTCAAACACGCTCAAGGATCATGGCAATGCCCTGACCCACACCGATGCACATCGTACACAGCGCGTAGCGCCCGCCGCGTCGGTGCAATTCATTGCTCGCGGCCAGCGCCAGTCTGGCACCGCTCATTCCCAGCGGGTGGCCCAGCGCAATCGCGCCACCGTTCGGGTTGACGTGCGCGGCATCATCCGGAAGGCCTAGCTGACGCAGCACGCCCAGCGCCTGCGAGGCGAACGCTTCGTTAAGCTCAATCACGTCCATATCGTTAATACTGAGTCCGGCGCGCTCCAGCACCTTGCGGGTGGCAGGTATCGGGCCGAGTCCCATCAGACGTGGCTCCACGCCCGCCGTCGCCATCGCCACGATCCGCGTGCGCGGGACTAACCCCTGCGCCAGCGCCATCTTCTCGCTGGCGACAATCAGTGCCGCCGCGCCGTCGTTGACGCCGGAGGCATTTCCCGCCGTCACCACTCCGTTCTTACGGAACGGCGTTTTTAGCCCGGCGAGCTGCTCGAGCGTGGTGTCCGCGCGCGGATGTTCATCCACGCTGAACTCTGTGACCGCCCCTTTTTTGCCCGGCACCCGCACCGGCACAATCTCCTGCGCCAGAATACCGTTCTGCTGCGCCTGCGCGGTACGCTGCTGGCTGCGCAGCGCGAACGCGTCCTGATCGGCACGACTGATATTTAACAATTCAGCTACATTCTCTGCCGTTTCCGGCATACTGTCAGTTCCGAATTGCTGATGCATGAGCGGATTCACAAATCGCCAGCCGATGGTGGTATCAAAGACGTCCGCCTGACGCTGAAACGCGGCGGTGGCTTTGCCCATCACAAACGGTGCGCGTGACATCGACTCCACGCCGCCCGCGATCAGCAGGTCGCCGTCGCCTGCCTTAATGGCGCGCGCTGCGAAACCAATCGCGTCCAGCCCCGACCCGCACAGGCGGTTAAGGGTGGTTCCAGACACCGTCTGAGGCAGTCCAGCCAGCAGGGACGACATACGCGCTACGTTGCGGTTATCTTCCCCCGCCTGGTTGGCGCAGCCGAAGATCACATCATCGATCCGCTCGAGGTCGAGCTGGGGATAGCGGGCCAGCAGCGCGCGCAGCGGCACGGCACCGAGATCGTCGGTTCGGACTGCGGCAAGCGCGCCGCCGTAGCGCCCCACAGGGGTTCGAACACCATCACAAATAAATGCGTCACGCATCTGCCTCTCCTGTCACGCTGCCGCCGATGCGGTGAGATTTTCCGCGAAAAAGGGCGACGGTTTTCTGTTGTTGGTTCTGGATTTCAATGTCATACACGCCGGTCAGCTTGCCCTGATGCATCACGCGCGCGGTGGCGGTGAGCGTGTCCCCGGCAAAGCCCGGACGCAGAAAATCAATCGAACAACCTGAGGCCACCGCTGCCAGCCCCTGGCTGTTGCAGGCGTAGGCAAAGGCGGTATCTGCCAGCGAAAAAAGCTGTCCACCGTGGCAGGTTTTGTGGCCGTTAAGCATCTGCGGAGTGATGGTCATGGTCACCACCGCGTAGCCCTCGTCCATCTCGACAATGTCCATCCCCATCGCCTGCGCGCAGGCGTCCCGTTCGTACATCGCTCGGGCGTTATGCCAGGCGTTAAGACTCATAGCTACTCTCCAGAAGCGCGCGCTGGCGCAGCAGTGAACAGGGGCGATAGCGCTCTTCGCCGTAATGGCGCTGCAGGTTCTCCAGCAGCGTCAGCAGGCGCTGCCAGCCCAGACGCTCGCCCCAGGCGATCGGTCCGCTCGGGTAGTTCACGCCCAGGCGCATGGCGGTATCGATGTCCTTCTCGCTAGCGACCCCTTTTTGCATGGCATCCAGCGCTTCGTTGGCAATCATTGCCAGCGTCCGCCAGACCAGCAGGCCGGGATAATCGGCAATTTGCACCACCCGGTTACCCTGCTGCTGCAGGTAGCGGATGGCTTTTTGCGTCGCGGTATGCGGGTTGCTTGCCGCCGCGGCAATCACCGCCACATCACGTTCAATGCGGTCGATCACCACCACCGGGCCGTTGAGCCGCAGCGCCAGCGCCTGAGCGGTTTCCCCCTGCGTTTCAATCAGATACACATCATCAATTTCGGTGACGCCGTCACGTCTTTTCTCCACGCGCATCGGGCTGTAGCTGTCGTTCACGGCTGCCATCCATTGCACCTCGGGTTTGTCACCCAGCCAGTTGTAGACGCCCTTCCCGCTCTTTTTGCCCAGCCGCCCTGCCAGCACCAGCTCCTGCTGGACCAGCGAAGGCAGAAAACGACGCTCCTGCCAGAAGGCGTTAAATACTGAGCAGGTCACCGCAAAGTTCACGTCCTGACCAATCATGTCGGTCAGCTCCAGCGGCCCCATCGGGAACCCGCCGCCTTCGCGCAGGGCGGCATCAATCACCTCCGGTGGGGCGACCTGCTCTTCCAGCGCGCGCCAGGCTTCGGAATAGAACGGACGCGCGACGCGGTTGACGATGAACCCAGGCGTGGACTGGCAGCGAACCGGCTGTTTCCCCCAGTTCAGCGCCAGCTCGCACAGCGCGTCGGCCACTTCCGGCGAGGTCCCCAGCCCGCTGACCACCTCCACCAGCTTCATCACCGGTGCGGGGTTAAAGAAATGCAGCCCTGCGACGCGCTCCGGATGGAGGATGTCCGCCGCAATCGCCGTGACGGAGATAGAGGAAGTGTTACTGGTCAACAGCGTCTGCGGCGGACAGACTTCCGCCAGTTTCGCAAACAGCGTTTTTTTGACGTCAAGGCGTTCGGAGGCCGCCTCAATAACCAAATCTGCCGATGCCAGCGCATCGATATCCGTCACCGGAACCAGTCGGGCGAGGATCTGTCCGCTCGCGTCCGCAGAAAGCTTTCCGCGCGTTACCCGGGACGCGAGGCGTTGACGAATGCCGTCAATCGCGCGGGAAATGGCGTCGGCAGAAATGTCGTAAATCAGAACCTGATGACCGTGGCTGGCCGCCACTTCGGCAATCCCGGCCCCCATCGTGCCGCTGCCAATCACGGCGACAGTGCGTATGTTCAGCATCTTATTTCCCCGTAAAGTTCGGCGCGCGCTTCGCCAGGAAGGCGCTGACGCCCTCGCGGTAATCGTCGCTGCGCCCGGCCAGGCGCTGATAGTCGCGCTCGAGATCGAGCTGCGCGTCCAGGCTGTTGGTTTCTGCGGCATTGATCGCCTGCTTGATCAGCCCCAGCCCGAAGGTGGGCTGAGAGGCAAAATGCAGCGCCATCTGCTGCGCGGTAGCGGAGAGCTGCTCGTCATCCACCACCTGCCAGATCATCCCCCACGCCTGCGCCTGTTCGGCGCTGAGTTTGTCGCCGAGCAGCGCCAGCCCCATGGCGCGTGCGCGTCCGGCCACGCGCGGCAGCAGCCAGGTGCCGCCGCAGTCCGGTACCAGCCCGAGCTTGCTGAAGGCCATCACAAAGTTGGCGGAACGAGCGGCAATGACCATGTCGCAGCCGAGCGCCAGCGTAGCCCCCGCGCCAGCCGCCACGCCGTTAACGGCACAAATGACCGGCTTCGGCAGCTTTGCCAGGCGGCGCACCAGCGGGTTATAGAAGGTTTCAACGGACATCCCCAGATCCGGCGCCGGGCCGTTGGGGTCGACGTTACGGTCGTTCAGATCCTGACCGGCACAAAAGCCGCGTCCCGCCCCGGTGATCAGCAGACAGCGGATGGTGTCATCACGCTCGGCCTGTTTCAGGCACTCGGCAAGCTGCTGGTGCATCACGTCGTTAAAGCTGTTCAGACGCTCCGGACGGTTCAGCGTAATGGTCATTACGCCTTGCTCAACATGACTGAGAATACATTCCACAATTAGCGTCCTTTAAAGTCTGGGGTGCGTTTTTGTAAGAAGGCGTCGATGCCTTCCCGGCGGTCTTCGGTGGCAGAAAGCAGCGTAAAAAGCTGACGCTCCTGCGCCAGCCCGGCCTGCAGCGGCACCTCCTGAGACTGACGCAGCGCCTGTTTCGCAGCCTGCAGCGCCAGCGGAGAGTGGCGCGCCATCAGCGCCGCCTGCTTCAGGGCATACTCCAGTGTAAGGGATGCTGGAAACACATCGCTCACCAGCCCCGCACTCAGCGCCTGCTGCGCGGAGATACTCTCTCCGGTAAGCACCATTTTGCTGGCAAGCGATTTACCGACGCTGCGAATCAGACGCTGGGTGCCACCCGCGCCGGGCATAATGCCCAGCGTGATTTCCGGCAGGCCAAAACGGGCGTTATCGCCCGCAATCACCACGTCGCACAGCAGCGCCAGCTCGCAGCCCGCGCCCAGCGCGAAGCCGTTCACGGCGGCAATCAGCGGTTTGCTGAACGCGTTAATGCGCGCCCACAGCAGGGGGCGGATATCGTTCAGGGTGGCAGACAGGTCTTTCTCCGCCATTTCGTTGAGATCGGCCCCGGCGGCAAAGCAGCGATCGCTGCCGTAAATCACGCAGACGGAAATCTCGATGTCAGAAGCCGCGGCCTCAAGCTGCTCAGCAATCTGCGTCAGCAGCGCATTGTTGAGGGCGTTGCGTGCCGCCGGACGGTTCAGCGTCAGCTGGAGCACACGGCTATGACGGGTAACAATCAGTTCGCTCATGCCATCCCCTTAGCGTCGAAGTCGACTATCACGTCGGCGGTTAACGGCAACGACTGACAGCTCAGCACATACCCGGCGGCAAGCTCGTCCGGCTCCAGGCTGTAGTTGGTCGCCATATCCACCTTCCCGCGCAGCACTCTGCATTTACAGGTGGCACATACGCCGCCCTTGCAGGCATACGGGAGATCCGCTCCCTGACGCAGGGCGGCATCTAGAATGCTTTCATCCTCCGCCGTCAGGGTGATTTCACGGTCGCGTCCGTCCTGGCGCACGGTCACTTTCTGCCCTTCCGCCTGGACGTGCACCGCGCGTTTAGCGGTGGTTCCCGGGGTGTTAAAGCGCTCAAGGTGAATCGCTTTGTCCGGCATCCCCAGCGCTTTCAACGCAGTTTCGGCGTCGTCCATCATCGCCGACGGGCCGCAGATAAACGCCTCGTCGTACTGGCGGAAGTTGATCAGGGTTTTCGCCAGCGCCTGCAGTTTTTCCCCGTCGATGCGGCCGTAGAGCAGGTCGCTGTCCAGCCGCTCCTGGCTGAAGATGGAGACCAGCTGCAGCCGCTGCGGGTATTTGTCCTTCAGGTCCGCCAGCGCCTGACGGAACATCATGCTCTGGCTGCTGCGGTTGCCGTAGATCAGGGTGAAATGGCTGTTCGGTTCGGTCGCAAGCGTTGCGGAGATAATCGCCAGCATCGGGGTGATCCCGGAGCCTGCTGCAATCGCCAGGTAGTGGCCTTCGCGTTCGGCCCGCGGCTGGTAGCCAAACTGCCCCTGAGGAACCATCACCTCCAGCGCCATACCCGCTTTGATCTCATCCCGGGCATAGCGGGAAAAACGCCCGCCGTCGATGGCTTTGACCGCCACGCTGATCTCATCCGGGGCGGTACTCCGGCAGATGGAGTAGCAGCGGCGCAGCTCGTCCCCGTCAAGCTTCGTTTTTAACGTCAGGTGCTGGCCGGGGCGGAAACGGTAGGCGTCCTGCAGCGCCTGCGGCACCGCGAACGTGATGGTCACCGCGTCGCGGGTTTCGGGTTCCACTTTTGCCACTGTTAATGAATGAAACGTTGTCATGCCAGCCTCAAATGCATTTGAAATAGTCGAAGGGCTCACGGCAGGTGTTGCAGCGGTAGAGCGCTTTGCAGGCCGTCGAACCAAATTCACTGATAAGCGAGGTGTCGGTGCTGGCGCAGCGCGGGCAGCTCACCTCCAAAGGTGCGTGCACGTGACAGCTATGCCCCACGGGCGGACTGATGCCGTAGGCCCGCAGGCGCTCGCGCGCGTCGGCGGTCATCCAGTCGGTGGTCCAGGCGGGTTCAAGCTGGAGCACAATGTGCACCGGGGTAAAGCCGTGCGCGGTCATCGCGTCGCGGATCGCCCCCAGCAGGTGTTCCGTTGCCGGACAGCCCGAGTAGGTAGGCGTGAAGCCGATAACCCAGCCTTCCCCCTGCGCCTTCACGCTGCGCACCATGCCTAAATCGGTGATGGTTAACACCGGCACTTCCGGGTCCGGGATCTGGCTTAACAGCGACCAGATTTCAGGAATTTGCGCAGGCGCGATGTCGACGAGGCGTTGCATAGCGTTCTCCTTTACCACTGCTGGCCGGGGTACGCGCGCTGGAGATACTGCATTTCCGCCAGCATCGGGCCCAGATGTTCGGTGTGCAGCCCCTGCTTGCCCCCGGTGCGGTACGCCATCTCTTCGGGCACCTGCAGGCAGGCTTCATTCAGACCGGCAAAGACTTCGCTTTCCCACGGCTGGCGCAGGAGGCGTGGGTCAACCGCCACGCCGGCGTCAATCAATTCCAGCTCAACGTCATCCGCCTCAAACAGCTCGGCCGTAAAACGCCACAGGCTGTCGATGGCCTGCTGCATTTTTTGCGCGGACGTTTCGGTCCCGTCGCCCAGACGCACCAGCCAGCCGCGGCTGAAGCGCAGGTGGTAGCGCGCCTCTTTGATGGCTTTGGCGGCAATGGCGGCAAGCTGACCGTCGCTGCTTTGGGTTAGCCGTTCGTACAGCGCCACGTTCCAGGCATCCATCAGGTACTGGCGGGCAAGGGTGTCGGCGAAGCTGCCGTTCGGCTGCTCCACCAGCAGGACGTTGCGGAACTGGCGCTCGTCGCGACCAAACGCCAGGGTGTCTTCATCGCCCTGGCCTTCCCGCTCCGCGGCATAGGTCAGGAAATTGCGCGCCTGGCCCAGCAGGTCGAGACCGATATTGGCGAGCGCGAGGTCAATTTCCAGCTCCGGCGCGTGGCCGCACCAGGCGCCCAGACGCTGGGAAAGCACCAAACCGTTGTCGCCCAGACGCAGGGCATAGGCAGTCACTGAATTCATTCTTTGCCTCACATATGCTCAATGCCGTCAGGGATGGTGTAGAACGTCGGATGTCGATAGACCTTGCTTTCCGCCGGGTCGAAGAACTCACCGCTCTCTTCCGGCTGGGAGGCGACAATCTCGCTCGCCCTGACCACCCAGATAGAGCACCCTTCGCTTCGGCGGGTGTAGGCATCACGCGCATTTTCCAGCGCCATGCGATCGTCGGCGGCATGCAGGCTGCCCACGTGACGGTGGGACAACCCTTGTTTGCTGCGTACGAATACTTCGTACAGCGGCCAGTAGACATTGCTCATGGTTATTTCCTCTTATGCGGCCTGACGGGCGCGCTGTTTTTCCGCGTGCGCCAGTGCGGCTTCCCGCACCCACGCGCCCTCTTCCCAGGCTTTACGCTTGGCGGCTAGTCGTTCGTGGTTGCAGATGCCGCGCCCGTTAATGACCTCGTCAAACTCCTGCCAGTCGATCTCGCCGAAGCGGTAGTGGCCGCTCTCTTCATCTAAACGCAGGTCGGGATCCGGCACCGTCATGCCCAGCATCTCCACCTGCGGCACCGTGTTATCGACAAAGCGCTGGCGAAGTTCGTCATTGCCGAAGCGTTTGATTTTCCAGGCCAGGCTGCGGGCGCTGTTCGGCGAGTTGTCGTCGTTCGGCCCGAACATCATCAGCGCTGGGCACCAGAAGCGGTTGATGGCGTCCTGGAGCATCTGGCGCTGGGCCTCACTGCCCTGCGCCAGTGCCATGCAGGCCTCAAAGCCCTGACGCTGGTGGAAGCTCTCTTCTTTACAGATTTTCACCATCGCCCGGGCATACGGACCGTAGGAGGTCCGGCACAGCGCCACCTGGTTGACGATGGCGGCACCGTCCACCAGCCAACCGATCACGCCGATGTCGGCCCAGCTTAGGGTCGGATAGTTGAAGATGGAGGAGTATTTCATCTTGCCGTCGAGCATCTTCTGGTAGATGTCTTCCCGCGCGCAGCCCAGCGTTTCCGCCGCGCTGTAGAGGTAGAGCCCGTGCCCGGCTTCGTCCTGCACTTTCGCCAGCAGGATCGCTTTCCGGCGCAGCGTCGGCGCGCGGGTGATCCAGTTCCCTTCGGGCAGCATGCCGACAATTTCGGAGTGCGCATGCTGACCAATCTGGCGGATCAACGTCTTACGGTAGGCGTCAGGCATCCAGTCCTGAGGCTCAATCGCCGTCTCCTGCGCTATGCGCTGCTCAAACCGTTGTTCTTGCGTCACGTCATCACCTTTATGATTCGTTAGTTTGCAAATTAAAGCGTAATGTTGAATCGCTTTGTTTTTAAAAGTTACACAAAGGTTAAATATAACCCCAAGAATTGTTTCCCGGTTTTGTGATGCCGCTCGCAAGGCTTTTACTGACAGCCTTGCGCCAGGCGGCTTTTAGCGATGCGATTCATCCAGCCAGATCACAACGTTAACAATTCATTAAAAACACAGCTTGATTTTTATGATTCACGATCAAACTATTAATAGTGAAATCACGAAACATTTGGAGATAAGCGATGCAGCAGTTAGCCAGCTTCGTGTCCGGTACCTGGCAGTCTGGTCGGGGCCGCGAACGCACTATTCATCACGCCATCAGTGGCGAAGCGCTGTGGAGCGTGACCAGCGAAGGGCTGGACATGGCGGCCGCCCGCCGGTATGCGATTGAGCGCGGCGGTGAAGCGCTTCACGAGATGACCTTTATCGAGCGTGCTGCCATGCTGAAGGCGGTGGCAAAGCACCTGCTTGGCGAGAAAGAGACGTTTTATGCCCTGTCCGCCCAGACCGGGGCGACGAAAGCGGACAGCTGGGTCGATATTGAAGGCGGCATAGGCACCCTCTTCACTTACGCAAGCCTGGGTAGCCGCGAGCTGCCGGACGACACGCTTTGGCCGGAAGATGAGTTAATCCCCCTGTCAAAAGAAGGCGGCTTTGCGGCGCGCCACGTTCTGACCTCGAAGTCCGGCGTGGCGGTGCACATCAACGCCTTTAACTTCCCCTGCTGGGGCATGCTGGAAAAACTGGCGCCGACCTGGCTTGCCGGCATGCCAGCCATTATCAAACCCGCGACCGCCACCGCGCAGGTGACCCAGGCGATGGTGAAATCCATCGTCGACAGCGGGCTGGTGCCGGACGGCGCCATCAGCCTGATATGCGGCGGCGCGGGTGACCTGCTCGACCAGCTCGACAGCCAGGACGTAGTGACCTTTACCGGCTCCGCCAGCACCGGGCAAAGCCTGCGCGTGCACTCGAATATTGTGGCGAATTCCATTCCCTTCACCATGGAGGCGGACTCCCTGAACTGCTGCGTGCTGGGGGAAGACGTCACGCCGGAACAGCCGGAATTTGCCCTGTTCATCCGGGAAGTGGTGCGCGAGATGACCGCCAAGGCCGGGCAGAAATGTACCGCTATCCGCCGGATTATCGTCCCGCAAAACCAGATTGACGCCGTGAGCCAGGCGCTGATTGCCCGCCTGGAAAAGGTGGTGGTGGGCGACCCTGCGCAGGAAGGGGTGAAGATGGGCGCGCTGGTCAACGCCGAACAGCGTGCGGACGTGCAGGAGAAAGTGGAGCTGCTGATCGCCGCAGGCTGCCAGATCCGTCTGGGCGGCAAAGCGGATTTGCAGGCCGCGGGTGCGTTCTTCCCACCGACCCTGCTGTTCTGCCCGCAGCCGGATGAAACCCCTGCCGTCCATGCGACGGAAGCCTTCGGCCCGGTTGCGACGCTGATACCGTATCGCAACGCACACCACGCGATGCAGCTTGCCCGCGCGGGCGGCGGCAGCCTGGCGGGTACGCTGGTCACCGCAGACCTGGACATTGCCCGCCAGTTTATTGCCGGTGCGGCGCGCGCCCACGGCCGTATTCAGATCCTTAACGAGGAATCATCAAAAGAGTCTACCGGCCACGGCTCCCCGCTGCCACAGCTGGTGCACGGCGGCCCGGGCCGCGCGGGCGGTGGCGAAGAGCTGGGCGGCCTGCGTGCGGTGAAGCACTACCTGCAGCGCACCGCGATTCAGGGCAGCCCGTCGATGCTGGCCGCCATTGGCAAACAGTGGGTGCGTGGCGCAACGGTGCAGGAAGATCGCGTGCATCCGTTCCGCAAATACTTTGAAGAGCTACAGCCGGGCGACAGCCTGCTGACGCCGCGCCGCACCCTCACGGAAGCAGACATTGTGAACTTTGCCTGCCTGAGCGGCGACCACTTCTACGCCCATATGGATAAGATCGGTGCGGCAGAGTCGATCTTTGGCGAGCGCGTGGTGCACGGCTACTTCCTGATCTCCGCTGCTGCAGGACTGTTTGTTGATGCGGGTGTCGGGCCAGTCATTGCCAACTACGGCATGGAAAACCTGCGCTTTATCGAGCCGGTTAAACCGGGCGATACCATTCAGGTGCGTCTGACCTGCAAGCGTAAAACGTTGAAGAAACAGCGCACCGCAGAGGAAAAACCGACCGGCGTGGTGGAATGGGCGGTTGAGATCTTCAACCAGCACCAGCAGGCCGTGGCGCTCTACTCCATTCTGACGCTGGTGGCGCGCCAGCAGGGCGATTTCAGCTAAGTTCCCCTCACCCTGACCCTCTCCCCAAAGGGAGAGGAATCCCAGTAATTTTTTTATCCGGAAGCGATAAATGTTGCTTCAGGAAAATTAATGGCTTACAGCGATGCCCTGGTCCGGCTGTAAATCGCCGAGGCGTTTCCGTAAGGCCGGGGCGAGGCGCAGGGATGCGCCGAGAGGGCGTGGCCTGCAGGGATGCAGGCTCATGCCCGACCCGATAGCCTGAAGGAATAAGCTGAGGGAACCGCGAAGCGGCGATTTACCGCCGGGAGCCCGGGTTGCCAGGGTGGTGGCGATTGAGCCACCCTGGCACGTTCACAGACCATGCCGTTACAGAGTAGCAAGGAACATAAAGTGAACGGAATGACCACCAGAGCCGTATGTACCCCCTCACCCCAGCCCTCTCCCTCAAGGGAGAGGGGGTCGTCTGTGCTGACATCATTTGTGGGGAGAGGAAATGGCCCGGCATGTGATGTATCCCCGCTCTTTTTTTAACCTGGCAAGACCAACAAATAACCTGGCAGATGCAGGCAAACGCTTTTCTCATGGGCCTGTCAGGATAAGGCTGTCACAACACAAAATACCCTAAATAATTGGAGTTGCAGGAAGGCGGCAAGGGAACGAATCCCCGGGAGCGTACATAAGTACGTGACTGGGGTGAGTGAGTGCAGCCAACGCACCTGCAACTTGAAGTATGACGGGTATAAACACAACAAGATGAGGTCTACGATGGGAAGCAATTCTTCTTTTTCTGCCCGTAGAACGGCGCTGGCCATGGCCGTTGCGCTGTGTTGCGCCTGGCAATCCCCTGTTTTCGCCCACGGCAGCGAGGCGCATATGGTCCCAATGGACAAAACGCTGCAGGACTTTGGCGCGGACGTTCAGTGGGATGATTACGCACAGATGTTCACCATTGCGAAAGACGGTGCCTTTGTGAAGGTCAAACCGGGCGCAAAAACCGCCATCGTCAACGGTAAAACCCTCAAGCTTGAGGTGCCGGTGGTGATGAAAGGCAACAAAGCCTTTATCTCTGAGACCTTCATCAACGATGTTTTCCAGTCTGGCCTCGATCAGACCTTCCAGGTTGAAAAACGCCCTCACCCGTTAAACGCGTTAACGGCGGACGAAATTAAGCAAGCCGTTGAGATTGTGAAAACCTCGGCGGATTTTAAACCCAATACCCGCTTTACCCAGATCGCCCTTGCAGAGCCGGAGAAAGCCAAAGTGTGGGACTTTGTGCTCAACGGCACGGCAGTCGATGCCCCCCGCTTGGCGAAGATCGTCATGCTCGATGGCAAGCACGTTATCGAAAGCGTGGTGGGCCTGAAGGATAAAAAAATACTGCGCTGGGAACCGGTAAAAGACGCGCACGGCATGGTTCTGCTGGATGACTTCGCCACGGTACAGCAGATCATCAACGAGAGCACCGAGTTTGCCGAAGTGCTGAAAAAGCGCGGTATCACCGATACGAAGAAAGTGATTACCACCCCGCTGACCGTCGGCTATTTCGACGGCAAGGACGGTCTGAAGCAGGAAGATCGCCTGCTGAAGGTGGTGAGCTATCTGGACGTGGGCGACGGCAACTACTGGGCGCACCCGATTGAGAACCTGGTCGCGGTTGTCGATCTTGAACAGAAGAAAATTCAGAAGATCGAAGAAGGCCCGGTCATCCCGGTTCCGCTCACCCCGCGCCCGTATGACGGCCGCGACCGGGTAGAAACGGTGAAAAAACCTCTGGAGATCGTCGAGCCGGAAGGCAAGAACTACATCATCACCGGCGATATGGTGCACTGGCAGAACTGGGATTTCCACCTGAGCCTGGACTCCCGCGTGGGCCCGATGATTTCAACCGTTACGTATAACGACAACGGCAAAAAACGCCAGGTGATGTATCAGGGTTCGCTCGGCGGCATGATCGTCCCTTACGGCGATCCGGACGTGGGCTGGTACTTTAAAGCCTATCTCGACTCCGGCGACTACGGTATGGGCACCCTGACCTCACCGCTGGTGCGCGGTAAAGACGTGCCGTCTAACGCCGTGATGCTCAATGAAACCATCCCGGATTATACCGGTGCGCCGATGGAGATCCCGCGCGCGATTGCGATTTTCGAACGCTACGCGGGGCCGGAATATAAGCATCAGGAGATGGGCCAACCGAACGTCAGCACCGAACGTCGTGAACTGGTGGTACGCTGGGTAAGTACCGTGGGCAACTACGATTACATCTTCGACTGGGTGTTCCATGAAAATGGCACCATTGGTATTGACGCCGGTGCAACGGGTATCGAGGCGGTAAAAGGCGTTCAGGCGAAAACCATGCATGATGCCACCGCCAAAGACGACACAAAATACGGCACGCTGATCGACCATAACATCGTCGGCACCACCCACCAGCACATCTACAACTTCCGCCTGGATATGGATGTGGACGGCATCAACAACAAGCTGGTGGCGATGGACCCGGAAGTGAAGCCGAATACCGCCGGTGGCCCGCGCACCAGCACCATGCAGGTGAATCAGTACGACATTGACACCGAACAGCAGGCGGCGCAGAAGTTCGACCCGGGCACCATTCGGCTGCTGAGCAACACAAGTAAAGAGAATCGCATGGGCAACCCGGTTTCGTATCAGATTATCCCTTACGCGGGCGGTACGCACCCGGTGGCAAGCGGTGCGAAATTTGCCCCGGACGAGTGGATCTACCATCGCCTGAGCTTTATGGACAAACAGCTGTGGGTGACGCGCTACCATCCGGATGAACTTTACCCGGAAGGCAAATTCCCGAACCGCTCCATCCACGATACGGGGCTGGGGCAGTACAGCAAGGATAACGAGTCGCTCAACGACCAGGATGACGTGGTCTGGATGACCACCGGGACTACCCACGTCGCCCGCGCGGAAGAGTGGCCGATCATGCCGACGGAATGGGTGCATACCCTACTTAAACCGTGGAACTTCTTCGACGAGACGCCAACGCTCGGAAAGAAAAAAGACGAACAGAAATAAATAACGTACCGGGCGCAATGCCCGGTTTTTCATCTATTTACTTGCTGAATACATCTCCCCGATTATAGTTATTTCTACCTCCTTTTTTTCATTTCATTTTTTGAATCACTTTCTGCCAGGACGCGAACTTTCCACAAGCGACGTAATACATCATTGAGAGGTTTTAGGATGAAATTCAATTTGATCGTCAGGAGTCTAGCTCTGGCTGGACTTTTTATTTCCGTCAGTTCCGCGTATGCCGCAGAAGCGCCGAAAGATGCCACGGCCGCCACGCAACAAGCCAATAACGCCCTGTTTAATCAGCTTCCCTTCTCCGACAATACCGATTTCACGGACGCCCATAAAGGCTTTATTGCGCCTCTTCCTCAGGACATTATCAAAGGGGAACAAGGAAATGTTATCTGGGATCCACAGCAATATTCGTTTATTAAAGAAGGCGATAAAGCACCAGACTCCGTTAATCCCAGCTTATGGCGTCAATCTCAGCTGATTAATATTAGCGGCCTGTTTGAAGTGACCGATGGCGTATATCAGATACGAAATCTTGACCTGTCAAATATGACCATCATTGAAGGGAAAGAAGGTATTACCGTGGTTGACCCGCTGGTGTCGGCAGAAACGGCGAAGGTCGGGATGGATCTCTATTTTAAAAATCGCGGCAAAAAACCGGTCGTCGCCATTATTTATACCCACAGCCACGTTGACCACTATGGCGGCGTGCGCGGCGTGGTGGATGAAGCCGACGTGAAGTCCGGCAAAGTGAAAATCTACGCGCCTGCCGGGTTTATGGAAGCGGCCGTTGCTGAGAACATCATGGCGGGTAACGTAATGAGCCGCCGCGCTAGCTATATGTATGGCAACCTGCTGAAGCCAGATGCCAAAGGTCAGGTGGGCGCGGGCCTGGGCACGACCACCTCCGCCGGAACGGTGACGCTGATTGCCCCGACCAACATCATCGAAAAAGATGGGCAGAAAGAGGTCATCGACGGCCTGACATACGATTTTATGCTCGCGCCGGGCTCCGAAGCGCCATCCGAGATGCTCTGGTATATCGAAGAGAAGAAACTGATTGAATCCGCTGAGGACGTGACCCATACCCTGCACAACACCTACTCGCTGCGCGGGGCCAAAATCCGCGAGCCGCTGCCGTGGTCGAAATACATCAACCAGGCGATTGTACGCTGGGGTGACAAAGCCGAAATCATCATGGCACAACACCACTGGCCGACCTGGGGTAATGAAAACGTGGTTAAGCTGCTGAAAAGCCAGCGTGACCTCTATCGTTACATCAACGACCAGACGCTGCGTATGGCGAATGAAGGGCTGACGCGCGACGAGATCGCCGCTAACTTCAAGCTCCCGGATTCACTGGCGCATACCTGGGCTAACCGCGGCTATTACGGCTCGGTGAGCCATGACGTAAAAGCCACCTATGTGCTGTATCTGGGCTGGTTTGACGGCAACCCGGCGACGCTGGATGAACTGCCGCCAGAAGAAGGCGCGAAGAAATTCGTGGAGTATATGGGCGGCGCGGATGCCATCCTGAGCAAAGCGAAAACCGACTTCGACCAGGGTAACTACCGCTGGGTGGCGCAGGTAGTGAGCAAAGTGGTCTTTGCCGATCCGAACAACCAGGCGGCGCGCAACCTGGAAGCGGATGCGCTGGAACAGCTTGGCTATCAGGCTGAATCCGGCCCGTGGCGTAACTTCTATCTGACCGGCGCGCAGGAATTGCGTAACGGTGTGGTGAAAGGTCCAACGCCGAATACCGCCAGCCCGGATACGGTGCGGGCGATGACGCCGGAGATGTTCTTTGACTACCTTGCCGTTCACATCAACGGACAAAAAGCAGGTGACGCCAAATCAGTGTTTAACATTGATCTTGGCAGCGATGGCGGGAAATACAAACTCGAGCTGGAAAACGGCGTGCTGAACCACACGGCAAACGCGGAGGCGAAGGACGCAGACGCTACTCTCACCCTTAACCGCGACACGCTGAACAAAATTATCCTCAAAGAGGTGACGCTCAAACAGGCCGAACAGAGCGGCGACGTGAAACTCACCGGTGACGGCGCTAAACTGGATTCAATGCTTGGATATATGGATAAATTTGATTTCTGGTTTAACATTGTGACACCGTAACGGTCACGCAAAAGGGCGGCTCGTCCGCCCTTTCCTGCTTCACGTGTTCGCCAGAAAGGGTAAAAAGCGTTAATGGAAAAAAGAAAAAAACCGACACTTGAACGGGCAACCTGGCCAACGCGCCATGCCATGGTCATGCATGGACTGGCGATGAACCTGCCATGGCTGGCCTTCGTCAATATCAGCTTCGCGGTGATGATTCTGCTGCGACACGTTCTGCTTAAGGCCGGCGATCCCCTTTATCCCCACTCACCGCAGCTGACGAAAATAGTCGATGCCTCCATGCTGGGCATAACCCTCCTCTCAGCTGCGCTGATCCTCATGGCCTGGCGGCGCATCGCCGGTATCAGTGTGGTGTTGTTTATTTGTAGTGCCATCTGGTCGGTCTCCTGTTTCTGGTTTATCACCCATCTGCTGCTCCCGCACGTCTGGCCGCTGTGCGTCATTTTATTACTCTCCGGCTTAACGGCGCTCTATTTTTACCCTAAAGGGTTGCTCGCCTTTGTGCTGCCGCTCTGGATCACCCTGCCGATAGCAAGCTGGGTACGAAACGATGGCCTCAACCTTCACTTCATTATTATCTGGACCGTCTTTACGCTGATCCTGATCTGCGGGCGTTTCATCCTGTTGAGCTGGTTTGACGAGGCCTGGCGACGTAACCAGCAAAACCAGCTGCTGATCTCCAGACTGGATGCGCTGGCGCATCAGGATCCATTAACCAAAACTGCTAATCGCCGGAAAATGGAAGTGGTGCTGGAAAACGCGGTAGAGCAGAAAAAAACCTTCTCGGTGATTATGCTGGATATCGATTACTTCAAGCTCTACAACGATACTTATGGCCATCAGGCGGGTGACGAATGCCTCACACGCGTGGCTGAGGTGCTAAAGAAATCGGTGCGAACCCCTGACGATGTGGTGTCACGCTATGGTGGCGAGGAGTTTGTGGTGATCCTGTTTAACTGCCCGGCAAACATCGCGGAAAAGGTTGCCCTGCGTATTCAGGACGGCCTGTGTACGGAAGCCATACCGCACGGCGCCTCTACGGTCAGCGACCATGTAACCGTAAGCATGGGGATTGCGAGCATGGCGGAGGGGCTGGCCGGCACCGAGATCATCGCTCGTGCCGATGCCGCGCTGTACCGGGCAAAAGAGGCCGGGCGGGATCGGTGGTCGCTTTAAATAGAAGCCGGGTGGCGCTGCGCTTACCCGGCCTACGGGATCTCAGGAATATGTTGGATTTGTAGGCCGGGTAAGGCGTAGCCGCCACCCGGCTTGTTTTTTAATAGCGCACGCACACCGACTTGGTTTCACACCAGCCGTCCAGCCAGTCCGGGCCAAAGTCACGTCCGGTACCGGACTGTTTCATGCCGCCGAATGGCAGGTTGGCGTCGATCAGCGTATGGCTGTTCACCCACACGGTGCCCGCCTGCAGCCTGTCAGTATATTCCAGCGCCTTGCTGATATTCTGCGTCCAGACGCTGGCCGTCAGGCCATATTCGGTGTCGTTGGCCAGTTGCAGCGCCTCTTCTGCATCGGATACGCGCACCAGATTGACCACCGGGCCAAACACCTCTTCGCGGGTTAGCCGCAGCGCGGCATCCGGGTTCACCACCAGCGTCGGCGATACGTAATACCCTTTGCCATCCGGGCCGCGGTTGCCGGTGATCAGCTCTGCGTTGCGTGCTGTCGCCTCATCCAGGAAGGTCTGCACCTTGTCGCAGTGCGCACGCGACACCAGCGGGTTAATAAATGCCTCAGGCGACATGCCCGGGCCGACGCTCAGGGATTTCACCGCTTGCTCAAACCCGCTCACCAGCGTGTCGAACAGCGGCGCTTCAATGTAGATACGCGAGCTTGCCGCGCAGACCTGCCCCTGATTCAGGAAGCTGCCGGTCATCAGGCCTTCGATCACCCACGCCGGGTCCGCATCTTTCAACACGATTGCCGGGTTTTTGCCGCCCAGCTCCAGGGTAACGCCCGTCAACGTATCCGCCGCCGCGCGCGCAATCTGTTTTCCCGTCGCGGTCGAGCCGGTGAAACTCACTTTCGCAATATGCGGATGCGAGGTTAACGCGGCGCCACATACCGCACCGTTCCCGGTCACCACGTTGAACACGCCATCCGGAATACCCGCCTCACTCGCTAACTCCGCAACGCGCAGCAAGGTGAGCGGCGTGGTCTCTGAAGGTTTAATCACGATGGAACAGCCCGCCGCCAGCGCAGGCATCACTTTCCACATGCCAATCATCAGCGGGAAGTTCCACGGCACAATCCCGGCCACGACGCCAACCGGCTCTTTGCGCGTCCACGCCTGATAGCGCGCGCCCTGAGGCAATGGAATGGAGAGATCGAGGGTTTTCCCTGCAATCTTGGTGGTCAGCCCGGCGGTGTAGCGCATCCAGTTCAGGGTACAGCCCACCTCGAAGGCGCGGGAAATGTTGATCGACTTCCCCTGCTCCAGCGTTTCCAGCTGCGCCAGCTCCTCGCTGTGCTGTTCGACCAGATCGGCAAAACGCAGCAAGATGCGTTCACGCTCTGCCGGAAGTTTTCCTGCCCAGCTGCGGGCGACAAAGGCCCGCCAGCCGGACATCACCGCACGATCCACATCATCGACGCTGGCATCCGCGGTTGAGGCAATCACCTCTCCCGTCGCCGGGTTGTAGACGTTCAGGCGCTTTTCGCTATCGGACGCAACCTGACGCCCTTCAATCCACAAGCCGTGGTGGCGATCCATAAAACGCTGGACCTCGGGCAGGACGGCTACCTGTGATTCAGACATAGGGTACTCCTTCGTTATTCTTCGTAGGGTGTTAATGCAGTCTACGAGGCGTTTCGCATTCCCGCTTTTGTCTGTGTGACATTCGCTTTGCCACCTGTGACAGGCTCCGCAAAACATGATAATTACCGCTTATAACGCTGTTACCAGTGAGTGTTCTTTCCTATAGTCAGCCTCATGGCTCTGACAAATTGCAACACAAATGCAACAATGCAAAAACATTGACGGTGCGGCGAGATAAACGATGGCATGTGCGAGCGAACAGGAAAAGTATCAGCAGTGGCTGGCGCAAATTAACCAAGTTTGCGGACGGTTTGACGCTCGCCCGTTAGAGGGCACATTCATTGGCGAACTGGAAACCAGCTACGCAAGAAGCCTGAAGCTCAGCACCGTGACCGCAGGCAACGTCAACCTGTTCCGTACCCGCCGGGAAATAAAAAACAGTAACGATGCCTGGTTCTACGCCGTGTTTCAGCTTGAAGGCGGTGCAGAGATTGAACAGGATGAACGACGTTCCATTCTCAATACCGGCGACATAACGCTCATCGACGCGTCGCGCCCCTGCTCCATCTCCTGGCAAGATAAATCCCGCCAGATTTCACTCCTCGTGCCGCGTCAAATCATTGAGCAGCAGTGTCGTTTTCAGGAGGTGAGCTGCGCGCTGACGCTTTCACGTAGCCTGCCGACCGTACAGCTGAGCCATCGCCTGTTGCAGGAGAGTATGGGAAATGCGGAGCTGAGCGATAGAGAGAGCGAAGCGGCGCTGGAAGCGATGGTCTGCCTGCTCCGCCCGGCCTTTCAGCAACGTGACGTCGTCCAGCCGCGAAAGGAACGCCAGTTCCAGCACGTCCTCTCGCTGATTGACGATCATATTCAGTCTGATGCCCTGCGACCGGAGTGGATTGCTACAGAGAGCGGAATGTCGGTACGTAGCCTGTACCGCATGTTTGCCGATAAAGGGCTGGTCGTGGCGCAGTACATCAAAAACCGCCGCCTGGACCTTTGCGCGCAGGTGTTGCGCTCCGCCAGCGACGATGAAAAGCTGGCGGGGATCGGCTACAGCTGGGGCTTTGCCGATCACAGCCATTTTTCGACGGCGTTTAAGCAGCGTTTTGGCGTGTCTCCGGGAGAGTATCGCAAGCGCTTCCGCTGATCACTTCTTCAGCCATTTACCGTTTATACCCTTCACATATTCCCCTGGCTGCGCGCGGGCAACCAGCTTTTGCCCCGCCATTTTTGCCACTTCATCTACAGGTAAGTTATTGCTGTCGGCCAGCTTCTGATAGCTTTCCGTGCGCGCCGCGTTAATGCGGCTAACCAGCGCCAGCGTTTCGGCATCGTGTGTGATCGGCGCGATATAGCCGCTCAGGGTCTCCCCCACACGCCCCTGCTCACGGGCGTCATTCAGGGTAAGCGTTGCCGCCTGCACGTGCATTCCCAGCGCCAGTAAAATGAGAGCTAACGTTCGTTTCATGGCGTCCTCAGAACAGATCGCTGCGCGATTTCAGCAGGGTTTCAACATCTTTATCGACCTTAATATGGATCTCGTGTTCGATTTTGACGTTCATGTTGATGGTAATCGGCTCCTTTGGCGCAGCGACTTCAATGCGCGGCGTACAGCCTGTCATCAGCGCGGCAATGGTGAGCACACCAGCCATCTTTTTCATTGTTGTTCCTCACTTTCCTTGCCCGTCGAACTGCGGAGACCCGGTATCGCCGCATGTTGCTCAAACCATGTTTGCAGGTTGTCCCCAAAGCGCAGGCTGCGCCAGAGGGTAAATACGTTCTCTTCGTGGGTGTAATTCAGGTTAACGGAGCTGCTTTTGCCATCAACGCGGCTGGTGCCTTTAATGGTCGCCTTCAGCGTTAATACACCCAGATTATCTACATTGAGTTTTGTCCACGATTGGGAAATTTCCATATAGCGTAACCAGTTAATCGCCGCCCCTGCGACCATATTGTCTTTCACAATGGCATCAGCCGTGTCTTTGTCGAGACGCAGCGTCATCGGCCCCGGATTGGTCAGCCAGCCATCTTTGATGATCCATTTTTCATTGTCCAGCCAGAACGGTAGCGCGCCGCTGACCGGCCCGGACATCGCAAACTGTTTCGGATTGACGGCGCTTACCAGCTCGCTGGACGAGATATTGTCCACGCGAAGCAGTGCCGGATCGTGCTGCGGCATCCTCAACTGCTGCATGGTGATTTTCCCGCCCAACACCTCAACCTTGACGTTGGTGAGCAACAGCGGGTTCTCCTCGCTCCAGGGGTAGTCCCCCTGCAAATCCGCCGTGATATTCCTCGCCGTGACCAGGTTTTGCACCTCGCCAATACGCAATGTGACCGGCCCGCGCGTACCCAGCGACCATGTGCCTTCGCTGAAACGGAACGGCAGGACAAAGTCGATACCGTTAATCTGGTTATCCGGCATCCAGACGCTGCCGGATTTCAGCACCCCGTGTCCGCCCGCCTCAAAGCCCTGACCGGCCGCAGCCGAGAAAGCAACCTGGGCATACAGTTCGCCATCGTGCAGCGTCATTTTCCAGTCTGGTGGGATCAGCGGCTGGAACACGGTGAGCGACTGTTTCGGCCACCAGGCCTGACCACGAAGACGTTCGCCGTCCCAGCGTCCATTGACCTGTACCGGACCAATTTTGTCGGCGTGGAGGTCGCCCTTAAACTGAAAGAGTGTCGGATCGGTGCCATCAACGCTGAAGCTCAGTACCGAAGGCGGCAGTACGCTTCCGCCGGAGAACGTCGTTTGTCCGGCATTCAGCGCCAGAGCGCCGCTAAAGGAGGGTTTGGCCGGATCGCGGTTCCAGCGAACGGGGGTTTCCAGTACCAGGCGCGGCTCGCCTACCGTCATGGTGCCGTACTGGAGTTTGTCAAATCCGGTCGAGAGTTCGGTTAACTCAATAAGCGCGTCGCGCCACTCGCCTTTACCGGCGACATCCCAGCGCGCGTGCATGGGCGTAAAGCTCCCTTTTCCCCAGTAGCGCCACTGCCACAGGCCATTATCTGGTAAAAAGTCGTTGGCCTGACCGTCCAGGTGCAGTTCAAAATCGCCCATTTCATTTTCATGCGCGCGCAGAATGGCCTGAAGTCGGCCATCTACGCCTTTTTGCGTGAGCTTCACGCCCGCCAGCGGCCAGCGGATTTCATCAATATCCAGCGAATCGATAATGCGACCGCGCGAACGCAGCAGCGCGCCAGGTTCAAAGGAAAGCTGCGGATCGTTGAGGCTTCCGGTCAGTTTGGCCGGGAGTTTGGCGTAGAGAATAAGATCGTTTTGTTTCGCCTCGCCGCTCAAGTACAGCGGCATATCGCTGTTTTCCATGCTAAGCGAACCCGGCCCGATATTCAGGACCGCATTACCTTTGCCCGCATCGCCCTGCGTGAGCACATTCAGTCGCCCGGAAACGGTGGCTTTTTCCAGCCCCTGCTGCCAGTTATCAATACGCAGGCCAACACGCCCGCTCAGCGGCAGGCCGGGCAGCGCCCAGTTCCAGCGTCCGTCGCTGATATTCAGCTGTTCGGCGGTAATCTGCCACGGCAGGTCGAGCAGCGGATCGGGATTGTCCCGTGCCATCACCACCAGTTGCCCCTGATTGTCTTCCCAGTCCAGATCGGCATCGACCAGAGAGGTCAACTGTGGCACGTTAAAGGTGGCAACGGCGTGCCCTTTTACCGGCACGCCGTCCGGCACCAGCGGCAGGGTAAATTTCCCGACCAGTTTGACAGGCTGTGCCTGGTCTGGAAGGCGAATATCAAACTGACTGACAGAGAGAGTTTGTCCCCGTAGCTGGCCTTTAATGCTGACCTGTTCGCCTTTATAGGTAATTTCCTGACTGGCGGGAGTGAGTGACGCATGAAGTTCGCCCTCCCACTGCTGCCAGGGGGCAAGAGAAAGACGATGCACCGTCAGCCAGGTATTCGGTAACACAGCCTGCCACTGGGCCAGCGTTTTGGGTGCTACCGTCGACGGCGCAGATTGAGGGAGTTTGCTGAGGCAGACGGAGTTAAGTTCAAGGGTGCCTACATCAAGTTTCCAGCGGCTTGGGTGTGACAATGTCACGTTATCGATACGCGCAATTTCACACTCATCCACCAGATAACGAAGATCGGGGATCACCAGCGCGTGACGGGTGAGTTTTGGGCTTTCCTCGAAAGCGATACGCGTTCCGACGGGGAGCCAGATCCCGGCGAGCGTTGGCACCCACTGGGCGAGCGTCATCAGCAGCGTCAGCGGCACCAAAATCAACAGCAGTAAAAGCGCAATCGCGGCTTTGTATTTACCCTTCATGGGCAGTTAATATCCTGATTTAGCGAAAGAATTAAGCCGACATTGCCGATCATTGTCGCATGTTTGGCAGTTAAGTTGAAGTTAATGCCAAGTTAAGAATAGATGCTGTAATAGTAAGCGGTAATTTTTTTGCTATGCGTAATCTAAAGAATATATCTTCGGTTCAATTGGTTACGCATAAGTACAAGAATAATCACAGAGCAGAGTTGTGAAATTAATACCTGTTCCTTGGCATTGCCAGCAGGTAAAGCATGGCGAATATGAATGACCCCCAATACACTGAGTCGTACCGCCAGGGATCAAAATCAATATGTAAAAAACCGCTAACAAACTCATAGCCGTTGGCAAAAACGTTAATTTGAATGGCTGCAATAGCTATCACAAACAGCGTATAGGCTATGAAAAGAGGATATTTACGAAGCCTGTTGACCTTGAGTTTCCCGAGGTACAAAAAGAAAAAAATGGCAATAGATACAATAAAATAGCATACAGCAGGTAGAATCGGTGGGGTTAATGACAACTCGAACTGTTCCGACATAATTAATTCTCTTTAGCTATTTGGTACATCTGCCAACCTGTGACGCTTCCACTGGTTAAATCCAGAGCCATCGCTGTTTTAGAAGCCTCTTGCCATCCTCTGATATAATCAGATTCGATGTTGCGAAACAGACTCCAGGATTTTTCTCTGGGAGCCAGTACTCTTCTGCCCGCGCCATAGGCAGATAAAGAGATATCAACTACACCATAGACAATATCAGCTTCATTATTCCCATATCCGAGCTTCGCTGCTGCGTACCGATAAGCATCTCTTAGTGTGCCAGACCGATCTTCACGATAGAGAAGATAGTATCCATTTTCATACATGTTGTTTAGCCCATGAGTAATCATAGGTGCACCATACGCAGCACAGGCAAGACCCAGCGAACCGACGCATAAACTAGCGCCCCCATATACTTGCGCCCCACCGGCAACGAAACCGATCTGTTTAAGCGCTATAGTTGTCGTTGTTGTCCGATTTTTTTCAACAACAATGAATAATTTAGCCTTATTGAATGTGAGTAAATCATCCTGTTCCTTAAGATGATGTATCTGTTCATCAAGAAATTGGATCCCGCCTGACCATGTCAAGCAATGCGATTCGATCTCCCTTCTCAGATGAGCAACAAGTTGTTGAGTTTCAAAAAACATGCCAGAGGTACCATAAAGCAAATGCTTTGTGGCAATTCGCTGCGCAAGATTTTCAATCTCTGAGGCTTTCTCCTCGAAATGACTTTTTTCCCGATTATGGTTGTACATTCGGTCTCCCTGTCATTTTAAAACGATAGCAATAATACTACCTTCGATGTTAAGACATTCAAAGAGCTACGTCATTTGAACAGCTAAAGGTAGCCATATTTTCAGGTGTTGGTAAACCACTTACCGAAACATAAGCACTTGTTGTGACTTTTGCTTCCCCCATAGCACCCCTAGAATAAAACGAGCAGATATCTCTGTTGTGCAACTCCTCCTTAAGAAATCAGTGGATATGAATATCATGGAGTTAGGGTGTACATATGCTCTAGAATAATTGATAGAACTTATTGAATTCAATAATATTTTAGAAATTGTAAGATTATTTTAATCATGCTAACGTGAATGCAAAATCACTGGAGAAAGTCTTATGAAACTCGCGGTATATAGCACAAAGCAGTACGACAAAAAGTATCTGCAACATGTTAACGAGGCTTACGGGTTTGAGCTTGAATTTTTCGACTTTCTGCTGTCCGAAAAAACCGCCAAAACGGCGCACGGCTGTGAAGGCGTCTGCATTTTTGTGAACGATGATGGCAGTCGTCCGGTGCTGGAAGAGCTGAAAAAGCATGGGGTGAAGTATATCGCCCTGCGCTGTGCAGGCTTCAATAACGTGGACCTCGACGCGGCGAAGGAACTGGGTCTGAGAGTGGTACGCGTTCCGGCATACTCCCCGGAAGCGGTCGCGGAACATGCCATCGGCATGATGATGTCCCTGAACCGACGTATTCACCGCGCTTATCAGCGCACCCGTGATGCCAACTTCTCGCTGGAAGGCCTGACGGGCTTTACCATGTACGGTAAAACCGCTGGCGTTATCGGCACCGGCAAAATTGGCGTCGCTGCCCTGAGGATCCTGAAAGGCTTTGGTATGCGCCTGCTGGCGTTTGATCCGTACCCAAGCGCAGCCGCGCTGGATCTGGGCGTGGAGTATGTTGATCTGCCGACGCTGTTCTCCCAGTCTGACGTGATCTCCCTGCACTGCCCGCTGACGCCGGAAAACTACCACCTGCTTAACCAGGCGGCGTTTGACCAGATGAAAGATGGCGTGATGATCATCAACACCAGCCGCGGCGGACTGGTTGACTCTCAGGCTGCTATCGAAGCGCTGAAGACCCAGAAAATTGGCGCGCTGGGCATGGACGTGTATGAGAACGAACGCGACCTGTTCTTTGAAGACAAGTCCAACGACGTGATTCAGGACGACGTGTTCCGCCGCCTGTCTGCCTGTCATAACGTGCTGTTTACCGGACACCAGGCGTTTCTGACTGCCGAAGCGTTGATCAGTATTTCAGAAACCACGCTGGGTAACCTGCAGCAGCTGGAAAAAGGTGAAGCCTGCCCTAACGAGCTGGCTTAAGCATTTCGCCGGGTGGGGCTATGCCTCACCCGGCGCAGGTATTTCCCAGGTCCGGTGAGCACATCGCCACCAGAGCAGGACGGCAATAAGGGCAATCGCGCTCAGTACACTGAATGCCGTCGCAAACGAGTAATGACCGGCGATCGTCCCGGTTAACGCCGGGCTCATGGATGCCCCAACCCCCTGCATCAGCATCACCACACTCTGCCCGGCATTGACGTGCCCGCTCCCGCGCAGAAGCACCACAATAAACGACGGTACCACGACGCCCAGGATTCCGGCAGCCAGACCGTCGAGGATTTGTACCGGGATCATCATCAAAGGCGCGTCCGTAGACGCCGCCAGCGCAGCGCGCACCGGCATGACCAGCAGCGCCAGCATAATTAAGCGCCAGTAGCCGTAGCGTTCAACCCGGCCTGCGACCCAAAGTGCGACGGGGATCATCACGGCCTGAGAGATGATGACGGTACCTGCGGCATACAAACCGGGGTTGATCGAGGCGGGTGCGGCAGCAACCCTCATGCTCAGCATCGGCAAAAGCGCAGCGTTCGCAAGGTGGAACAGCAGTAGCGTCAGTCCGGTCACAAATAGCGCGCGGTTTTTAATCAGCACCGCAAAACCGGGCACTGGCAGGTTCGCTGAAGAGGAGAGTCCACGCGCCGCGTCGTTGTCGATGTCTCCGTTGCGGATGGCAAGCAGCGCGCAGAGCGTGAGCAGCGTCGTACAGGTCATCAGCAGGAAAATCCCCCCGACGCCCCAGTACCAGGCAATTCCGCCTGCTATCAGTGCGGTCATGAAATTACCCGCGTGATTAAACGCCTCGTTTTTGCCCATCTGCGCGCTGAACCCGCCCTGACCGGTCAGGCCCAGCGTAATCCCGGCAATCAGCGGCCCCACAAACGCCGCGCAGATGCCGGTGACCATTTGCGAAGCGGCGACAACGCCAGTTTGCTGGCTAAACCAGATCAGCAACGTGCTCAAGGTGATCAAGATGCAGACCAGTGCCAGCACAGAGCGTTTGTTCCGGGAGGTATCGGTGATAAACCCAGCCGGAAGCGTGGCCAGTAATCCAGCCAGCCCACCGGCCGTCATCAGGATGCCGATACCATCGGGGGTCCAGTGGCGTTCAGTCAGAAAGATGCCGAGAAAGGGACCGAGACCATCACGGACATCGGCAATGAAAAAACTTGTCAGGCATAACGCCCGCAGCGAACGAAGAGACATACTTCCTGCCTTTGCATGTTATCGCCTGTAGTGAACAGAATGCAGTATACGGGATAGCGTTGAAAATCAGATGACGGCTCAAAAAAAACGTTTTTCCTGAACTTAAACGATTCATAAAGAACGCTGCTTTTTCGCTTTACTCACTATAAAGCGTGATTATACTGGCAAGAAATTTTACAGGAGCCCTTCGTTGGAAAGTCATTTTATAGTGAATACGAAGGTAAGCTAACGCGATATTTTCGCTGCTTACCCTCACGGTGGGCAGCAATCCCCTTTCAGCGATTGCATCCCGACACAATACGTACCGCTTAATTTGTGGGTAATCGCGATGTTTATGTTTAATAACACCCTCTTCCCGCCACCTTCGTCCTGACAGACATAGCGTTTAACGGTGTCACTGTGCTTTACGCCGCACTGATGCTTCTTATTTGAAATATGTTAACAGGCGACAAGCTTATGTTCCCTTATATCTCTCATCTGCTCGCAGCGATGCTGCTGGGCGCGATTATTGGCGCGGAAAGACAATGGCGTCAGCGAATGGCCGGGCTTAGAACCAATGCTCTGGTTGCCACCGGCGCTGCGGTGTTTATTTTGAGTTCCGTATCCACCTCGCCCGATAGCCCAGGACGCATCGCGGCGCAGATTGTTTCCGGAATAGGATTTCTTGGGGCTGGCGTGATCATGCGTGAAGGAATGAATATTCGTGGGTTAAATACCGCCGCAACGCTGTGGTGCTCTGCCGGTATAGGCGTATTATGCGGATTAGGCCAGTTCTGGAACGCCGCCATGGCCAGCTTAATTATTCTGTGCGCCAACATATTGCTTCGCGAAGCCGCTCAGCGCATTAATCAGCTTCCTGCGGTTCATGAGGGTGAGAAATGCTACATCCTGAAAATCACCTGCAGTGATGAACATGGTGACGTCGTACGGCAGCGCGTGGTAAATATGGCAAAAGAGTTGACGTTAGGCCTGAAAGCGATTTCTTCAGCTACGACGGAAATAACAGGAACCACGGAAATACGGGCCGAAGTCATGACCCGCGAGGAATATCGAAAATTACTCGATTTGATTATGGGCAACATTGGTGGGAATAAAATTATCGCCTCCGTAAGCTGCCAGGCTATATAAAAAAACCGGGCATCGCGCCCGGTTCTATATTCAGCAAAATTCACGCTACTCGTTTAACCCGCGATTTTCCAGCATAGGCTCAATCTTCGGATCGTGCCCACGCCAGTTACGGTACAGTTCAGCTAAATCCGTACTGTTACCACGGGACAAAATCGCCTCGCGGAATTTCTGTCCATTTTCGCGAGTCAAACCACCCTGCTCGACAAACCACTGATAGCCGTCGTCGGCCAGCATCTGCGTCCACAGGTAGGCGTAATACCCTGCCGCGTAGCCCCCGCCAAAAATATGGGCAAAATAGCTGCTGCGATAGCGCGGTGGCACGGCGGGCAGATCCAGCCCCTCTTTTTTCAACGCTGCCGCTTCAAAATCTTCTACGCTCGAAACGGCTGCACCGATGCCGTGCCAGTTCATATCCAGCAGCGCGGCCCCCAGCAGTTCCGTCATGTCATAGCCCTTGTTGAAATGCGTCGCGTTGAGCATGCTTTCCCGCAGCGCGTCCGGCATCGGTTCGCCGGTTTCGTAATGGCGGGCGTAGTGGGTAAATACCTGCGGATGGCTGGCCCAGTGCTCGTTGATTTGCGACGGGAATTCAACGAAGTCACGCGGGGTATTGGTACCGGACAGCGTGGCGAAACGCTGGCTGGCAAACAGTCCGTGCAGCGTATGGCCAAACTCGTGGAAGAGGGTTATCACGTCGTCCCAGGAAAGAAGCGCAACGCCGCCGTTAGCCGGCTTTTGGTAGTTACAGACGTTGTAGATCACCGGACGGGCGGCAAACTCGAAAGATTGCTCGACGAAATTCCCCATCCACGCCCCGCCCTGCTTGGAATCGCGAGCAAAGAAGTCGCCGTAAAACAGCGCCATACCTTCACCCGTGTGGTCGAAAATCTCCCATACGCGGACGTCCGGGTGATAAACCGGAATATCGAAGCGCTCGACGAAGCGGATGCCAAACAGCTGGCTTGCCGCCCAAAATACGCCATCCTGCAGCACGGTGTTGAGCGCGAAATAGGGCCGGATTTGCGACTCATCGAGGGCATATTTTGCCTGGCGCACGCGCTCCGCGTAAAAAGCCCAGTCCCAGGCCTGCACGGTGAAACCATCCTGCTCGTCATTAATGACCTTCTGAATATCGGCCTGCTCGCGTTCCGCACGCGCACGGGCGGCCGGCACAATGCCGCGCATAAATTCCAGCGCGGCCTCCGGGGATTTCGCCATCTGGTCGGCGGTACTCCAGCTGGCGTAATCGTCAAATCCGAGCAGCCGGGCCTGCCGCGCACGCAGCGCCGTGAGGCGAAGGATCAGCTCGCGAGTGTCGTTTTCATCCCCTTTCTGGGTACGCGTCCAGCCTGCGTTGAACAGGTTTTCGCGCGTCTGACGATTACGCAGCGCTGAAAGCGCGGGCTGCTGGGTGGTGTTCAGGAGCGGGATCAGCCAGCGATCCTTTAGCCCTCGATCCGCGGCAGCCTGCGCAGCATCAGCGATCTCAGCGGCGCTCAGCCCATCAAGCTGGTGCGCATAATCCACCACCAGCCCGCCCGTCTTATCGGCAGCCAGCAGACGCTGATTAAACTGGCTGGTCAGGGAGGCCGCCTCGGTATTCAGCGCCTTCAGCTCGGCCTTTTCCGTTTCATTCAGACGCGCACCGGCCAAAATAAACCGCTGGAATGTCTCCTCGACCAGCCGACGAGATTCAGCGTCCAGCGCAGCACGATCCTGCCAGACGCTCTCCACGCGGGCGAAAAGGGTGTCATTCAGCCAGATATCGTTCGCCAGCGCGGCAAGTTCGGTAGAGAACTGCTCCTCCAGCTCCTGCAGGTACGCATTGGTGTGCGCGGAGGCCATGGCGAAGAATACGCTGTTTACGCGGGAAAGCATGGCGCCGCTTTTCTCCAGCGCCAGCACGGTGTTGGTGAAGTCTGGCGCAACGGCCTGAGCGACAATGGCAGCAATGTCCGCCCGCTTCTGGCGAAGCGCTTCATCGAAGACCGGGCGATAGTGGCTATCGTTAATCTCATCAAAACGCGGCGCCTGATAAGGCAACAGGCTAATGTCAAAAAAAGGGTTATTGGCCGACATCTTTCACTCCTGAGAACGGTATATCTCCCCAGAGTAGGACAGGCAGCCCTGGCCTGCAATGGCGTCATACAAATGTTGCCTTAACGGCGTGCCTGAGAGCGTGCTATGTTAATACAACACAAAAAGCGTTGAGGAACAGTGAGATGATTATTTTAGTTACCGGGGCGACAGCGGGTTTTGGTGAAAGCATCACGCGTCGCTTCGTCGCCAACGGACACAAGGTGATTGCGACCGGTCGCCGTCAGGAGCGCCTGCAGGAGCTGAAAGATGAGTTAGGTGACAGCATCCTGACCGCGCAGCTGGACGTGCGTAACCGCGCGGCTATTGAAGAGATGATTGCTAATCTGCCAGCAGAATGGCGCGCCATCGACGTGCTGGTTAACAATGCCGGTCTGGCGCTGGGCATGGAGCCCGCCCACAAAGCCAGCGTTGAAGACTGGGAAAACATGATCGACACCAACAACAAAGGGCTGGTGTATATGACCCGCGCCGTGCTGCCGGGTATGGTCGAGCGCAACCGCGGTCACATCATCAACATCGGCTCGACTGCCGGGAGCTGGCCTTACGCGGGCGGCAACGTCTATGGCGCGACGAAAGCGTTTGTGCGTCAGTTCAGCCTTAACCTGCGCACCGACCTGCACGGCACCGCCATTCGCGTCACCGATATCGAGCCAGGCCTGGTGGGTGGGACCGAGTTCTCGAACGTGCGTTTTAAAGGCGATGACGTGAAAGCGGACAAAACCTACGAAAACGCCAATGCCCTGACGCCAGAAGACATCACTGAAACAGTCTGGTGGGTGGCGACGCTGCCAAAACACGTCAACATCAACACCGTTGAGATGATGCCAGTCAGCCAGAGCTTTGCCGGACTTAGCGTCCATAGAGGCTAATTAGGCCCTTCCCGGCCTGCGGGCCGGGTATGTGATGGCAGGCAAAAGAATGGTAGTATGTTCAGGTTAACTCTCTGAGAAATCGCAACCCATGGCCGCTGAATCACAACTCAATCCTACCCAGCCCGTTAACCAGCAAATCTATCGTATTTTACGACGCGATATCGTCCACTGCCTGATCCCGCCGGGAACGCCGCTCTCTGAAAAAGAGGTCTCGGTGCGTTTTGACGTGTCCCGTCAGCCGGTGCGTGAGGCGTTTATCAAACTTGCTGAAAATGGCCTGATTCAGATCCGCCCCCAGCGAGGCAGCTATGTAAATAAGATTTCCCTTTCGCAAGTCCGTAATGGCTGTTTCGTCCGCCAGGCCATTGAATGCGCAGTTGCACGTCGCGCCGCAGCGCTTATCGATAACAACCAGTGTTACCTGCTGGAGCAAAACCTGCATCAGCAGCGGATTGCGATTGACCGTAAGCAGCTCAACGACTTCTTCCAGCTTGATGACGAATTCCACCAGAAACTGGCGCAAATTGCGGATTGTCAGCTGGCGTGGGATACCATCGAAAACATCAAAGCCACCATCGACCGCGTGCGCTACATGAGCCTTGACCATGTTTCCCCGCCGGAAATGCTGCTCCGCCAACACCATGATATTTTCAGCGCGCTGGAAAAACGCGACGCGGACGGCGTGGAAAACGCGATGACGCTGCATCTGCAGGAAATTAGCGAATCGGTCCAGCTAATCCGCCAGGAAAATAGCGAGTGGTTTAGCGAAGAATAATATTCGCCGCCACCTTTCGGGTGCGGCGATGTGATTAGCGAACGACTAATACCGGAATCGTGGCGTAGCGCAGAATAGATTCCGCGTTTGACCCCAGCAGATGGGTGGTGATGCTCGGGTTTTTCGATCCGATGACAATAACGTCATACTCCCCTTCTTTGCTGAGCTTGATAATTTCATCACGCACGTTGCCAAAGCATACTTTGCAGTGAATATCATTCGGCGAAATATCGAAGAGCCGCTTTAACGCCGTCATTTTTTTCTCAGACTCCGCGGTCATATACTCTTCAAACTTCTTTATGTCCGCGTTGAATCCGCGCAGCAGCGAGCGGCTGCTGTTAGGCAGAATGTTGACCAGGGTAATCGACGCGCCTTCGGCTTTTGCCAGATTGGCCGCGTGGCGTACCGCTTTATCGCTCAAGTCCATTTCAAACACGTCTACAGGCATCAATATTTTCTTGTACATAAGCCTGACTCCTTATTCCGATGAGAGGATTATTTCCTGACTCAAGAGTGCCATTGGCAATATAAACAAACCCTCAACGCTTGCAGGGTGAAATTATCCATTTAGGAAAATAATTGTCGGCTTTGTAAATTACCGTCCGGAACCGTCAGCGGGCTGCACTGGGGATGAAAAAAGTGTGACTTTGATCAAAAGCAAATAATTTATGCGGCGAGAGGCGTATTAATAATGCCCGTGAACGGCAGAAGGTAAAAATAGTGCCGTAGCGAAGAGTAAGAGAGGAGAAAATACCATGATGACATACGACCGTAACCGTAACGCCATAACCACCGGCAGCCGGGTCATGATTAGCGGCACCGGCCGCACCGGCGTGATTAAAGCGATTCACAGTGAGGGGCTGGACGCCGCGCAGGTGCGCCGCAGCAAAACGGTTGAAGTGGAAGGAAGTGAAGGTAGGTACGAACCGATCGAACTGATTCGTCTGGGAATGCACTAAGCGTGCAGGTTCATGCCGCCGCCAGCGGCGGCATGAAATAAATTACGGTTGTACCGCGTACTGCGCCACTGTGGCTTTCGCGCCTTTATCCAGCAGCGTTTGATAGGCCTCCATCACCGCATTCACAAACACGGCATCCTGCGGCAGTTCGTTTCCAAAAATGGCTTCAATGCCCAACAGCGCCTTAACGCGACTTTGCCCCTCTGCGCTTCCCTTTACTGCCGCCTGAATCACCGCCAGCTGCGGGTCGCTCACCTCAATGGCATTACCCTGCTCGTCCACACCGCCGACGTAACGCATCCAGCCGGCCACGCCCAGCGCCAGCAGCGGGAAAGGCTTCTGGTGCACCCGGTGCCAGCGCACAGAGTCCAGCATACGCTGCGGCAGCTTCTGGCTGCCGTCCATCGCGATCTGCCAGGTGCGGTGACGCAGTGCCGGGTTGCTGTAGCGCGCAATCAGCAGGTCAGCATAATGGCCTAAATCAACGCCTTTCACTTTCAGCGTGGGAGCCTGCTCTTTTAGCATCAGCGCGTGCGCGGCTACACGGTAGTTTTCATCTTCCATGCAGTCGTTGATGTGCTGATACCCCGCCAGATAGCCGAGATAGGCCAGGAACGAGTGGCTGCCGTTGAGCATACGCAGCTTCATCTCTTCGAACGGGATGACATCTGCAACCAGCTCGGCACCTGCTTTTTCCCACTGCGGACGGCCAGCAACAAAGTTGTCTTCGATAACCCACTGGCGGAACGGCTCGCAGGCCACGCCTGCCGGATCGCGCACGCCGGTCAACTGCTCGATTTTATCCAACGTATCGGCGGTGACTGCAGGCACAATGCGATCCACCATCGTTGACGGGAAGGTGACGTTGGCTTCTATCCAGTCCGCCAGTTCGCCGTCTACGGCGCGCGCGTAGGCGCAGGTTACGTTACGCATGACGTGACCATTCTCCGGCATGTTGTCGCAGGACATTACGCTGAAAGCAGGCAGACCCGCCGCTTTACGACGCGCCAGCGCTTCAACCACGACGCCAGGGGCAGATTTCGGCTGAAGCGGGTTTTCCAGGTCGGCGGCGATTAACGGATGATCGAGCATCAGTTGTCCGGTCGCCGGGGAGTGGCAGTAGCCTTTCTCGGTGATGGTCAGGGAGACAATGGCGACCTGAGGTTCACACATCGCCGCCAGCACGGTTTCCAGCCCATCAACCTGCGCGTGCAGTGCTTTTTTGACCACGCCGACGACGCGCGAAGTCCATGCATCGGCAGACATCTCCGCGACGGTGTAGAGGTTATCCTGCGCATTGAGATCGGCAATTTGCTGTTCGCCACCAATCAGATTCACTTCGCAGTATCCCCAGTCGCTGCCGTGTTCAGCCGCCAGAATATCGGTATAAACTGCCTGATGCGCACGGTGAAATGCGCCAAACCCTAAATGAACAATGCGCGCTTTGAGGCTGCCGCGATCGTACTGAGGCAGCGTCGCTTTCGCCTGTAATAACCGGTTTTCCATGATTGAGACTCGTTAATTAATGAAAGCTGCGATCCGCTGCCGCTCTCCTTGCGAAGCGGCAGCGCCTGCTGACTACACCAACTAGAATGGCAGTTGGGGTAAAAAAATAACTGCCATCAACCATACTGATACTTCAATTTCAGATATTGATTTATATTAACTTTTGTCCATGTGGTGTGACATGATCGAAAAGTTATGTGACAAGTCACTCAGGATATAAACCATTAACGTCGTGACGAGAGTGCGCCATAGCCAACTGATTCGCGCGGGGGCGCTTCCGCCGCATCTTCTGCCGCGCTCAAGTCACGGTCACGCACTTCCGGCATCAGGATTGCCGAGACCAGCCCAATCACGGAATAGGCCACCAGCATGGCGACAATCGGCCACCAGGATCCGGTCATGTTGCAGAAGATCCCCGCCAGTACCGGACCAAAGCCCACCGCCACCAGCCCGCCCGCCTCTTTGGAGATAGCCATGCGGGTAAAGCGATTACGTGAGCCAAACATCTCTGCCATGGTGATGTTTTCCAGCGCAAACAGCCCCAGTACCGAAATGTTATGAATGACGATAATGGAAAGCATGATTGTCCCCGGCGCGTAGCTCTTATCGACGATAATCGACAACATGGGGTAAGCCAAAAGAATGGCGGAGGTGTTAACGATGATGTACGGCAGCCGACGCCCTACCTTGTCAGACAGCCAGCCCAGTAGAGGAATGGTGATGAACCCGAGGACAGAGCTAATCATCAGTGCATCGGTGGGAATTGCCTTATCGAACAGCAGCGTCTGTACCAGATAGCCCGCCAGGAACGTCTGAATCAGACCCGAGTTACCCGCCTGTCCGAAGCGCAGCCCGGTTGCCAGCCAGAAGGATTTGCTTTTGAACATCGCACCCAGGGCGTTTTCCTGGGCAGCCACCGGCGAGACAGTTTCTGCGTCGTTCACTTTCTCAAAGACCGGGCTTTCCTTGAGATTCATACGCAGCCAGATGGCGAAAATCATCACCACGACACTGGCGAGGAAAGGTACGCGCCAGCCCCAGGCGACAAGTTCTTCACGGTCGAGGGCAAAGAACATGACAGCCCAGATGGCCGTTGCGCTTAGCGTCCCGCAGTTGGTCCCCATCGCCACCAGCGAGGAGATAATGCCGCGTTTCCCCTTCGGAGCGTATTCCGCGAGCATCGTGCCAGCGCCAGATATCTCCGCGCCAGCGCCCAGCCCCTGAATAATGCGCAGCGTCACCAGCAGGACCGGCGCGAAAATCCCAATCTGCGCGTAGGTCGGCAGCACGCCAATCAGCGTGGTGCAGATCCCCATCATGGTGATGGTAATGAACAGCACCTTTTTACGGCCAATGCTGTCACCCATTCTGCCGAAGATGAAAGCCCCGACGATACGCGCGATATAGCCCGCACCGTAGGTCCCCATCGCCAGAATCAGCGCCATCGCGGCAGACTGTTCCGGGAAGAAGATTTCGTGGAATACCAGGGCGGCACCCAGCGAATAAAGCTGGAAATCCATAAACTCCAGCGCGGTGCCCAGCCAGCCGGAAACGGCAGCTTTCACCAGATCGGAGGTGGTTCGTTGAGGTTGTGCTTGCGTCATAATGGCTATCTCTAAAAGGTAAGATGCGTACCACACAGAGCCTGTCTGCGCAGGCTCTTAACCGCGTGCTTTATTATTGACCGAACGTGAGCAAGACTTTGCAGCACTGCCGCTGGTCTTTTTCAAACAGTTCGATGGCGTCTGTTACGTGGTGATAGTCAAAGGTATGGGTGATCAGTTTTTCCGGGTCGATCAGCCCCTTTTCCAGCCAGTCAATCACGACCGGGAATTTGTTGGCGTTGAGGCGCGAAGAGAAGATCGCCAGTTCTTTGCCGGTGATGCCCTGCTGCACAATCTGGCTCGGCTCGCTGGAGAAGCCCATCAGCACGATGCGCGCCGCCGGGGAGGCCAGGGTAATGGCTTCCTGTAAAATCGATGGATGACAGGCGGCATCAATGATTAACGTCGGTTTGATGCCTCTTTCTTCCAGTACGGCCTGCAGCGACTGCTCGCCGTTGTTAAAGACCCAGTCCGCGCCGCTGCGCTGAGCCATTGCCAGCCGCTCATCAATGCGGTCGACGACGATAACCTGCTTCACCTTATAAACGCCCTTCAGCGCCTGCACGGTGACCAGCCCCATCGGGCCCGCACCGTAAATCAGCGCAATATCCTGTTCGGTGGGTTTCGCCTGCCCCGTCACGTTGGCGGCAATGGTGAAGGGTTCAACCATGACGGCGTGTTTATCCGGGATCGCATCCGGGATCGGCCAGGCATTTTTAGCGGGCACTGCCGCATATTCGCTGAAGCCGCCGTCGCGGTGGACGCCCAGTACCACCAGTGAGGTGCAGACGTTCGGTTTCCCGACGGAACACGGGTAGCAGTGTCCGCAGCTGATCACCGGATCAACCGAGACGCGCTGACCCAGTCGCGCGCTGTCGACGCCTTCGCCCACGGCGTCAATCACGCCGAAGAACTCGTGGCCGATCACGCGCGGATATTTCGCAAACGGATTATGTCCACGGTAGATATGGCTGTCTGAACCGCAAATCCCTGCCAGCATGATTTTGACGCGGACTTCCCCTGCGCCTGGCTCCAGGCGTGGACGCTCTTCAATCACCAGCTGGTTCGGCTGTTGAATCACTACGCTTTTCATCGTTCGTTCCTCGGTTACCAGTTCCACAGCGTGCCGTCTTCAAGACGGGCCACCGGCAGATAGGCCGGGTCATAGGGGTATTTCGCGGCCAGTTTTTCATCAAACTCAATGCCCAGCCCCGGTTTGTCGCCCGGATGCATGTAGCCATTATCAAAGCGCCAGCTGTGGGGGAAGACGTCCAGCATCTGTTCGGAGTAGCCCATGTATTCCTGCACGCCGAAATTCGGCACCCACAGGTCGAAATGCAGCGCGGCGGCGTGACAGATTGGCGACAGATCGGACGGTCCGTGCGAGCCGGTGCGCACCTGGTAGAGCGAGGCGAAGTCTGCAATGCGGCGCATCCCGGTGATCCCGCCCGCGTGAGTGATGGTGGTGCGGATATAGTCGATAAGCTGCTCTTCAATCAGCTGCTTGCAGTCCCAGATGCTGTTGAACACCTCACCCACCGCAATTGGCGTGACGGTATGCTGGCGGATCAGGCGGAAGCATTCCTGATTTTCCGCAGGCGTTGGGTCTTCCATCCAGAACATGCGGAACTCTTCAATGCTCTTGCCGAAGCGCGCCGCTTCGATTGGCGTCAGGCGATGGTGCATGTCGTGCAGGAGATGTTCGTTGAAACCGAATTGACTGCGCACCGCGTCGAACAGCTTTGGTGTGAAATCGAGGTATTTCTCAGTGGACCAGAGCTGCTCTTCTGGCCAGTCGCCTTTGGTGGCAGGTTCGTAGGCAAGGCCTTTCCCTTTGGACATGCCGTAAGTGGTTTTCATGCCCGGCACGCCGCACTGCACGCGGATCGCCTTAAAGCCCATCTCTTTATGACGGGCGTAATCTTCCAGCACGTCGTCAATGGTGTGTCCGGTGGTGTGGCAGTAGACCATTACCCCTTCACGGGATGCGCCGCCCAGCAGCTGATAGAGCGGCATGTTGGCCGCTTTCGCTTTGATATCCCAGAGCGCCATATCAACGGCGGAGATGGCCGACATGGTGACCGGGCCGCGACGCCAGTAAGCCCCTTTATAGAAAAACTGCCAGATGTCCTCGATGCGGTGGGCATCACGGCCAATCAGCTGGGGACAGAGGTGATCTTTCAAATAGGACGCTACAGAGAGTTCGCGTCCGTTCAGGGTGGCGTCGCCAAGACCCACGAGCCCCTCATCAGTGGTGATTTTGAGGGTGACAAAGTTACGCCCTGGGCAGGTGACAAAGACTTCAGCCCCGACAATCTTCATAATCCATTTCCTTACATCGCATGTTGTGATGCAGGAAATTTACGCAATTATGCAACTACCATACAAGTATATTGATCATAATATCAGCGAGCGATCACAAAATCAGAGCGCTCAGGTGCGCCCCCATCCCGCCACGATGATCAGCATCCCGCAGAGCGCAACCAGGGCACCGGCCCAGTCATAGACGCTGAGTTTGACCCCATCCACGACGCGTAGCCACAGCAGCGCAGTACAGACATAGACACCGCCGTACGCGGCGTAGACGCGTCCGCTCGCGGCCGGATGCAGTGTTAACAGCCAGACGAACAGCGCCAGCGCAACAGCCGCGGGGATGAGCAGCAACACGGATGCCCCCTTCTTCAGCCAAAGCCAGGGCAAGAAGCAACCGATGATTTCGCAGAGCGCGGTGGCAAAAAAAAGCAGCGTGGTTTTGAACATAATTCTCTTCTGGTGAGGATTGATTTAACCATCTTACCCGATGATAACCGCGGGTATGACGCTATCTCGCTTTGGTGTAGAATCTGAACAGGGTAACGTGATTATCTGCCCCCCATTAAAAAGGAAACGCTATGACTACATTAAGCAAACGCCTTTGTCTGACCGCCGCGCTGGCGCTGTCAACGCTCGCTTTCACCGCGACGGCGACAGCCGAAACCAGCAAGCTGATTATTGAATCCGGCGATAGCGCACAGAGCCGTCAGAACGCGGCGATGGACAAAGAACAATGGAATGACACTCGCAGCCTTCGTCAGAAGGTCAACACGCGTGCCGAGAAAGAGTGGGACAAAGAAGATGTCGCTTTCGACGCGCGTGATAAGTGCCAGCAAAGTGCCAACGTCAACGCCTACTGGGAGCCAAACACCTTGCGCTGCCTGGATCGCCGCACTGGCCGCACGGTTGCACCCTGATGCCAGCACTGTATGACATTAAGCTTCGCCCGCTGGAGCGTGAAGATCTCCGTTTCGTCCACCAGCTCGACAACAATGCCAGCGTGATGCGCTACTGGTTCGAAGAGCCTTACGAGGCCTTCGTCGAGCTGTCGGATCTTTACGATAAGCACATTCACGATCAGAGCGAACGCCGTTTTGTGGTGGAGTGTGAAGGTGAAAAAGCCGGTCTGGTCGAGCTGGTGGAGATCAACCACGTTCACCGTCGGGCGGAGTTTCAGATCATCATTTCGCCTGAGCACCAGGGGAAAGGTCTTGCCTCACGGGCGGCAAAGCTGGCGATGGATTACGGATTCAACGTCCTGAACCTCTATAAGCTTTATCTCATCGTGGATAAAGAGAACGAGAAAGCGATCCATATCTACCGCAAGCTGGGCTTTATGGTGGAAGGTGAACTGATTCACGAGTTCTTTATCAACGGCGAATACCGAAACACCATCCGTATGTGCATCTTCCAGCACCAGCACCTGGCCGGACACAAGCCGTCAGGCGCCAGCCTGCTGAAACCTACCGCGCAATGAGATTAATGACAAATCCTGTTATAGGCAGTTGAGCGGTCTTTCTTGCCGGGTGGCGCTATGCTTACCCGGCCTACATTGTGCAAAAATATCAATAGATTGCACGTTTCATTGTAGGCCCGTGCAAGCGTAGCGCCGCCGGGCGAAACGCACAAAATGCACGCTGTCAGCGGTCTGACCGCTCAGTAGTAGTCGATGCTGTTCTGAATGGTGTACTTGCGCTCAACGGCGGGCTTAACGCTGTCATCGGTGATCGTCAGATCGCAACTCACCGGGTTATTATGTCTATCGTAGTCGCAGCTCTGCTTCACATTCCCGAGCGGCTTGTCATTCAACAAACTCACGGCCGAGAAGTCCATTCTTTTGCGCAGATCCTTCGACGGTGTCGACTGTACGGATAAGTGCTGGTCCCCAGAAACGGTGGTTTTGCCCAGCGGATAGCCATCCGCATCGTAGCGGTACTTCACTTCCATCTCCTTGCCGTGCGCCGCGACGACGAATCCATTATCGTCGGTCTCCCACGTCACCCCGGCTGAGGGTAATTCCGCCAGCTGACATTTCCCCTGCAGCTTCACCTTCTGCTGTTGGGTTTCGGCATCCAGGTAGTAATTTGCATCCAGCACCAGCGCCACGCCGGTGTTGTTCTCAAGATCGTGCAGTTCCAGCGTATCAAAGCACCCTTCTGTCGACAGGGTACCGGTCACGCGCTTGGACACTTCACCCTTGTCGTTAAACAGGGTCTGGGTAAAGTCTTTCACCGGACCGCGCAGCGGGTCGAAATCGAATTCATTAGAAAAACTCGCCATCTCAGGCGTATACGACAGCGGCGCGGAGTTGTTGTCGCACCCCACCAGTGTTGCTGCCAGTAGCGTTATCGCTGCGTATTTCTTCACATTTATTACCGTTTCAGAGAGATTATTCCCAATCATATTAGCAAATACAGATGTTTACACGAACCCTGCTAAAATTAATCTCTACACAGAGAAAGGAGCTACAGATGAAACGGTTACCCTGGATTACCGCCCTGCTGTTAATGAGTGCTTCAACCGCCGCGCTGGCGGCACCGGATTCCTGCGAGCGCGTGAAAAGCGACATTCAGCAGAAGATCGTCAACAACGGCGTGCCTGAGTCTGGCTTTACGCTGAACATCGTGCCAAACGATCAGGCAGATCAGCCGGATGCGCAGGTGGTTGGGCATTGCGCCAACGACACCTTTAAAATTTTATACACCCGCACAGGAAGTGGCGCTGCCTCTGGGAGCCAGGACAATGCACCGAGTGAACCTCAGTAACTTCCCGCTCAATGTCCATTCATTTGATAAGGATTAACATTTAGTACCTCAAAATAAGTAACACTCACCCCATCATTAGCCCGGTTGTAATCACGGGTAAAAATAATACGTAATCTCAATGTTGGGGTGAGCCATGTCTGAGGTCGATCATCACGGCGGTATTAGCCGCCGAACGCTTGTTAAATCTACAGCGATGGGTTCACTGGCGCTTGCCGCGGGTGGACTCTCATTACCGTTTGGTTTGAAAACTGCCGCTGCTGCAGTGCAAAACGCCGTCCAGCCTGCGGAAGATAAAGTGGTGTGGGGAGCCTGTTCGGTCAACTGCGGAAGCCGCTGCGCACTGCGCCTGCACGTTCGCGACGATGAGGTCTACTGGGTCGAAACGGACAACACCGGCGAGGATATTTACGGTAACCATCAGGTGCGTGCCTGCCTGCGCGGACGTTCTATTCGCCGTCGTATCAATCACCCCGATCGTCTGAACTACCCGATGAAACGCGTGGGCAAACGCGGCGAAGGCAAGTTTGAGCGCATCACATGGGACGAAGCGCTAAACGCCATCACCGCCAGCCTGAAAGACGTGGTCGACAAATACGGCAACGAAGCGGTTTACATTAACTACTCCTCCGGCATTGTCGGCGGCAATATCACCCGCTCCTCCCCTTACGCTTCGCTGGTGGCGCGCCTGATGAACTGCTACGGCGGTTTCCTGAGCCACTACGGCACTTACAGCACGGCGCAAATCGCCTGCGCAATGCCTTACACCTACGGCAGCAACGACGGGAACAGCACCTCTGACATTGAAAACACCAAACTGGTGGTGATGTTCGGCAATAATCCGGCTGAAACGCGCATGAGCGGCGGCGGGATTACCTGGTATCTGGAGCAGGCGCGCGAGCGCTCCAACGCGCGCTTGATCGTCATTGACCCGCGCTATACCGACACCGCCGCCGGACGTGAAGATGAGTGGATCCCTATTCGTCCGGGTACCGATGCCGCTCTGGTTGCGGGCATCGCATGGGTATTGATCGACGAAAACCTGGTGGACCAGCCGTTCCTGGATAAATACTGCGTCGGCTATGACGAAAAAACGCTGCCGGAAGGGGCTCCCGCTAACGGTCACTACAAAGCCTATATTCTCGGCCAGGGTGATGACCACACGGCGAAAACCCCTGAGTGGGCTTCCCGTATTACCGGCATTCCAGCGGATCGCATCGTTAAGCTTGCCCGCGAAATCGGCTCCGCAAAACCGGCGTATATCTGTCAGGGCTGGGGACCACAGCGCCAGGCGAACGGCGAGCTGACGTCTCGCGCCATCGCGATGCTACCCATTCTCACCGGAAACGTGGGGATTAACGGCGGCAACAGCGGCGCGCGTGAGTCAACCTACACCATCACCATTGAACGTATGCCGCTCCCGGACAACCCGGTCAAAACGCAAATCTCCTGCTTCAGCTGGACGGACGCCATCGCCCGCGGGCCGGAGATGACCGCCCTGCGCGACGGCGTGCGCGGTAAGGATAAGCTGGACGTGCCGATTAAGTTCATCTGGAACTACGCGGGCAACACCATTATTAACCAGCACTCTGATATCAATAAAACTCACGAGATCCTGCAGGACGAAAGCAAGTGCGAAATGATTGTCGTCATCGACAACTTCATGACCTCGTCAGCGAAGTACGCCGATATCGTGTTGCCGGACCTGATGACCGTCGAGCAGGAAGACATTATTCCTAATGATTATGCAGGCAACATGGGCTACCTGATTTTCCTCCAGCCCGTGACGGCGCCGAAGTTTGAGCGTAAGCCTATCTACTGGATCATGAGCGAAGTGGCAAAACGCCTCGGGCCGGACATCCACCAGAAATTCACCGAAGGACGCACGCAGGAACAGTGGCTGCAGTTCCTGTATGCCAAAATGCTTGAGAAAGACCCTAAGCTTCCGTCCTATGACGCGCTGAAAAAAATGGGCATTTATAAGCGCAACGATCCGAACGGACACTTTGTGGCCTATAAAAAATTCCGCGAGAACCCGGAGGCCAATCCGCTGAAAACGCCATCGGGCAAGATTGAAATCTACTCCAGCAGGCTGGCGGACATTGCCGCCACCTGGGAGCTGGAAAAGGATGAGACCATCAGCCCCCTTCCCGTCTACGCATCGACCTTTGACGGATGGGATGCCCCCGAGCGCGCGCAGTTCCCGCTGCAGTTGTTTGGCTTCCACTTCAAAGCCCGTACCCACTCGAGCTACGGCAACGTCGACGTGCTGAAAGCGGCCTGCCGCCAGGAGGTCTGGCTTAATCCTGTCGATGCCGAAAAACGCGGCATCAAGAACGGCGATACGGTGCGCGTCTTTAATCGTCGCGGCGAGGTGCGAATTGAAGCGAAAGTGACGCCACGCATCATGCCCGGCGTGAGCGCCATGGGCCAGGGAGCGTGGCACGATGCCAATATGAGTGGCGATCGTATCGACCACGGTTCGTGCATCAACACGCTGACCACGCACCGCCCGTCGCCGTTGGCAAAAGGCAACCCGCAGCACACCAATCTGGTGCAGATCGAGAAGGTGTAGAGGGTGAAACGCGAGACCGCGGGTTATTCTATGGTCAGTATTATCGGTTAACACAGTCGCGCGGACATCTTCCGCGCGAGAAAGGAAGGTTGTAATGAGAGATGTCTCACCACGTGAATCGTTCGCGTTTAGTGCCCGGGTATTGGGCGCACTGTTTTATTTTTCTCCCGACAGCGAGCAGGCTGCGCCGCTGGTGCGGGTGCTTACCGCTGGCGAATGGGTTCAGGACTGGCCCCTGCCATCGGAAATGCTGCAGCCCGTTGCCGATACCTTTGCCTCTTCTTCCGATGAGACGCTGACGGATGCGTGGCAACGGCTGTTTATTGGCCCTTATGCCCTGCCCGCACCGCCGTGGGGTTCCGTCTGGCTTGACCGCGAATCCGTACTGTTTGGCGACTCGACGCTCTCGCTGCGCCAGTGGATGCGTGAGAATAATATCGCTTTTGAGATGCAGCAAAATGAACCGGAAGACCATTTCGGCACCTTGCTGCTGCTGGCGGCGTGGCTGGCCGAGAATGGCCGCGAAGCGGAGTGCGATCGGCTTCTGGCGTGGCACCTGCTGCCGTGGAGCACCCGCTTCCTGTCGGTGTTTGTCGACAACGCCGGGCATCCGTTTTATACCGCGCTGGGTCAGCTCGCGCAGCTGACGCTCGCGGACTGGCGTTCTGCGTTACTTATTCCGGTTGCGGAAAAGACGCTATACCGCTAAGGAAGTGGCTTGCTCGCGGGTGGCGAGCAAGCCTTCTTTTTAGCCCTTACGACCGAAACTATCTTTTTGCTACGATCCGCATTTCCACCAGGGCATTTTCCGGAATGAACTCTGATACACCGATGGCAGACCATGCCGGGTATGGCGCCTTGACATACTCATCCTTCACTTTAGAAAAAACAGCGATATGTTTCTTGAGATCAATATGAAAAGTGGTCATCTCAAGAATGTTTTCATAGCCTAAGCCAGCAGCGTTCAGATACACACCCAGCTTATAAAAGGCATCATGAAACTGTTCTTCCGGCTCCTTGCTTATGGGTTTGTCCCTGCGCGCTGCGGTCACCCCTGAGAGATAGACTGTGCCATCGGCTTCAATGACGGGGGAAAAGTGCCAGTCATCGAAGTAATGCTGGAATGCGTCAGGAACTATCGATTTTTTCATGATGATGTCTCTTTTAACACGTTGATTTATGCTCAGGAAAACGTCCCCACGAAGCATATCTGATAAGCCGGACGCTGAGTCCTGCGCCTATGGCAAGGCATACCGCCATTGTCAGAAGGGAGACGATAAAAGCATGCGTGATAGTGGCTTCACTTTTTCCAGCGTCTAACATGCTGTAAAAAATGCCGCCGATGATGGCAACGCTCAGCGCGGTGCTAATTTGCAGAGTCGAGCTGGTCACGCCGGCGATCGTGCCTGAGAACGCGGGCGCCACGCGGCCTGTCACCATGCGCACCAGCGTCGGCATCGCCAGCCCCTGTCCAAGACCGGTAACAAAAAGCAGTGCCGCGAGCGGCAACATGGCTGGCGGGCGCCCTGTCAGCGTGTGGGCAACCAGCCACGCAAGGCCTGCCAGCCCCACCGTCTCGCAGCCCATCCCGATGGCGCTTAAGTAATTTCCGACAAAACGCCTCAGGTACGGCGTCAGCAACGGTCCGATCAGAAAGCCGATGCCAAAGGGCAAAAAAATCAGTCCCGCCGTCAGGGCGTTTATATGCAACGCATCCTGGAGATAAACAGAAAATAACAGAAAGAAGGCACCAATCGAATAAAACAGCAAAATGACTGTGAGCCCCCGCCCCAGCCCTGGCGCGCGCAGCACGGAAGGATCGAGCAGCGGTGAACCACCGCTCTGGCTAAGATGCCGCTCATAACGCCACAGCAGCCTGGCCAGCAGAGGCACAGCAAGAAATGACAGCCACGTCCACCAGGGCCATCCCGCTTCCCGGCCTTCAATTAACGGCACAATCAGCGCACTCAGCGTGACGGTTGCCAGCAGCATACCGACGGGATCCAGACGCTGTGCAGATTGCGCGCGCGTCTCTTTTAGCAGCGGCAGCCCAAAAAGAATGACCAGCATCGCCACCGGCAGGTTAACCAGAAAAATAACCCGCCATCCCAGATGAAACAGATCCGCTGAAAGCAGGGCTCCGCCCAATACCTGCCCGATAACGGAAGCCAGACCAAACACCGCGCCATAGATACTCAGCGCGAGCGGTTTTTCCGCCTCCGGAAAAATAGCCTGAACGGAAGCCAGCGCCTGGGGAGCCATAATCGCGGCCGTAGCGCCCTGTAATATGCGTCCGGTTATCAGAACCCACGGCGACCAGGCTAAACCGCACAACAGCGATGCCGCAGCAAAACCGATGAGCCCCAGAAAAAACATCTTCCCGCGACCGTAAATATCTCCCAACCGTCCGCCGGTGATTAATGTTACCGAGTAAACGGCAGCATAGGACGAAATGACGAGCTGTTCAGCAGAGGACGTGGCGCTCAGCTCGCCCTGAATTGCAGGCAGTGCCACATTGACAATAAAAAAATCGAGCGGAGGCAAAAATGCGCCAACCAGCAGGATAATAAACATTGCCCAGCGACGGGGCTCGGCTTGCGTGAGGGTATGTGTCGACATAGAACACTCCATAGATAACGGTTCTGTGCCCCGTTAAGAGACATTATTGTGGATTGTGGGCGGCCGCCGCGTGGCTTAGCTCAACGCATGCCGCCAGAGGCCAGAATCACCTCGCCGGTCACCCAGGCCGCATCGTCTGAGGCGAGAAATGAAACAATCGGGGCCACATCCTGCACATGGCCGATGCGGCCAAGCGGCGTCTGGCTTTCATTCCATGTCTGGAAATCCGAGTTCATCGCGCCCGCGCTATGACTCCCTTCCGTTTCGATAAGGCCGGGATTGACCGCGTTGACGCGAATGCCGCGCGGGCCGAGTTCGCGTGAGAGTACGCCGGTAATGGCGTCAATCGCGCCCTTGGTGCCGCTGTAGATGGCGCTCTCAGGAATAAAGACGCGGGTGACGAATGAGCTGATATTGATGATGCTGCTGCCTTTTGTCAGATGCGGCGCAGCCGCCCCAGCCACCAGCAACGGGCCCAGCACGTTGATATCAAACTGCCTGCGAAACAGCGTTTCGGTGCTCTCTTCGATCCTCGCGAAGGCATAAACGCCTGCATTGTTCACCACAATGTCCAGCCGCCCGTAATGGCTTACAGCCGCGTTGATCAGCGCCTCAACCTCGGTCTGGCAGGTGATGTCCGCCGCAACCGCCATGGCCTTTCCACCCGCGGCTTCGATATCGGCAACGACCTTATCCGCATCGCTTCTGCTTGAGGCGTAATTAACAATGACCTTCGCGCCGTCAGCCGCCAGCTGACGAGCAATACCTGCTCCGATACCTTTGGAGCCACCGGTGACGATGGCAACTTTGTCTTTTAATTTGTTCATGTCTTCAGCTTCCTGATTTACCGCCCGTGGCGGTGTGGTTGAGAAGGTCATATTGATATCGACAAAGTTGTTTTAGAACTGCCACTTTTGTATATTCAATGTTCATTTTTGTACGGTGAGAGACTGACATGGAATGGGGTGATGTCCGGGTATTTCTTGCAGTTATGCGTAAGCGCTCTTTCGGCGAAGCGGCCCGAAGCCTTGGTGTGAGCCATCCTACGGTGGGTCGCCGGATAAAGGCGCTTGAGGATGAGGCTCAGCAAGCCCTCTTTCGCCGGACCAAGGAGGGCCTGGTCCTGACCGACGCAGGCGACAGGGTTCTGAAGCTGGCAGAAGCGGTAGAAAACTCCGCGCTGGCGATGGAACGACGCCTGGCAGGAAATCACGACCGTCTTGAAGGCCTCTTACGGATATCGTCAGCAGAGTGGTTTGCGAACTATGTTCTGGCACCTGTCCTGAGCGAGCTGACGCGTCGTCATCCGGCGATTGTCCCTGAACTTATCGCGAGCTACCGCTTACTCAATCTGTCGCGACGTGATGCCGACATTGCGTTTCGCATCGTGCCCTTTACCGAACCCGATATAGTCCAGCGCCGCCTGATGCGCATTCCCTATGCGCTTTACGGGACGCCAGACATCGCCGATATCGCCCGACACGACCCGGCCGCAGTGGGGCTGATTCTGATGAATACGGCCCAATCCCACTTTTCTGACGTGGCCTGGCTGCTGGACAGGTTCCCACATTCCCCGCGCGTCTTCACCAGCACCAGCCGGGCCGTGCAGGCGCAGATGTGCAGTCGGGGGATGGGCATCGCCGTATTACCGCGTCCATTGGGTGATGCCATCACCGGGTTGCAGGCCATCAGCATGCCGGAGCCACCGCCGTCCAAAGATATCTGGGTAGGGTATCACTCCGACCTCCGGCATATGGATCGCCTGCGGGTCATGATGGATATCGCCGATACGATGCTTGCCGACCCCGCCACGGCGATAGCGTGAGCCTAGGGTTTACGGTGGCCAGTCATACTGCTGAAGACGCCGTCACGCAGTACGAAAGCGTGAAGCAGCGCAGCGGCAAGGTGAAGCATTATCATCGCGAATAACGCCAGGGCAACCCAGGTATGAAGTGGCCGCAGTATCGCATACCGATCATTACTGATGTCCATGATCGGCGGCAGAACGATGCCGTTACCCAGCGTGACGGGATACCCTGCTGCTGAGAGCATTGCCCAGCCTATCAGCGGCTGGGCCACCATCATCAGATAGAGCATCCAATGCGAGAGATGGGCCATACCTCGCTGCCAGGCCGGAATGGACGCTGGCAACGCGGGCTTGGCCGTCGTGAATCGCAGCCATAATCGCACGATGACCAGAAGCAATATCATCACCCCGAGAGGCTTGTGGATCGACACCAGCAGGCTGTGCGCGGAGGAGACGATCGAGACCATCGCAACACCGATAAACAACATCATGAGAATGGCTGCGGCCATCAGCCAGTGCAGGACGCGCAGAGCCGGATGAAAATAGACGGCCTGTTTCATAACGTCTCTCCCTTCTGTTGCGCCTGTTCATGGGTGCGCAGGTTATAGGATTTGGCATAAGCCGATGAGCGTGCGTTAAGTATCGGGTCAGCGGACGGTGCCATACCGTCGGGTAAAATCAACGGGTCATAGTTGATGTCATTACAGGGTCCCTGCTGTTGAGGGATAGCCTTGTTTAAGACTAACGTTCCGGCATTAATCGTTTTCCTGTCGGCAGGCCATGCTTTGGTGGCGTCGTCGCCTTTATCACCTGCCTGAGCAAGCGTGAACACTAAATCCCATTTCAGCGCGCCCTGCCCCAGACGATGCTGAAGATCCTGTTGCAGGAAATCGCTGTTCTGTTTATCGGCGTCGCTTATCGGAGTAAATCCGGCATGAGGCACCATGCTCCAGCGTACAAGTTGTTCATGGCCTGCCTTATCAATCAGGCGAAAAGCATTCAGGCTGTTAAAGCGATCGCTGGCCCAGCTTGAGGAGGGTGTGTATTGCTTTGCCCACGCAAAAAACGGTTTTATTTCCGGATGGTTCATGACAAAGGAACGTAATTTTTCCGGGTTCGGTTTTCCGGTTGCGGCATCCGGCAGGGTAGCCGTCTGGAGTTCAAAGAAACTCTCAACGGAACTGACGGGGAAAAATGGCATGGCGTTCATACCGGTGCGCCACTGCTCACCATTCGACTGCTGAAAGGAGAGCGCCATACTCCGAACGGGCACGGTATAATCCGGTGCAGCCGGAGCCCCGCCTGCAATGGCAAAACGCCCTGTGACAGCGGTTTCACCTTTGCTGAACAGGGAGGCACGTGAAAGCACACTGGCATTCCCGTTTGAGATAAACGAGCCCAGCACACACATGCCTTTAGCATGATTACGGCGATAGCCTTTATGTACTCCACCCGACTGCTGTAATACATCAACGAGCTTATCCGACGTCAGACGTTGAGGCGTCAGCCAACCGCCAGTCCACAGGAATAATAAAAAAAGGATCAGGGGAATAATTCCGACCAGCGCCAGACGTACAACCGTTTGTCTGTTTAAATGTACTTTACTGTTCATATTGTTAACTCATTCTGCTCACGATATGTCAAAACGAAACGTGCAGGGGGTGATGACGCGTCGTGCCTGAAATCAGCATGACCGTTTCGCTTCTCTTTTTTTTCGGAATGTTAACGTCAGGGCTGACAGGCAAAAATAGACGGCACCAAACGCAGCATACCCCGCGATATTTGCTACTGACGGTGGCTCAGGCGTCCGGGCCTGATAGATAAAAAACGCGCCTGCAAGTGCAGACTGTGCGCCACTTAATATCATGCTCCATTGCGCACCATAATGTTTCCAGCGCTGTGTTGCCGCGCCCAGCTGCAGCAGACCGGATAATATCGCCCAGCAGCCGAATACCCGAATGACATCATTTATATTGCTTTTAAGAGCCAACACGACGGCCAGCGTTGTTATAACGCTAACGATAATATTAACGGTCTGCATCCGGTTGCGGCCAAATCCCCCGCTTTTTCTTGCATCAATATAATTCGCCATTGCATCCCATGCGGGGTAAAGAATGAGCAAAATCGCTGCGCCAACAGGCGAAGACAGGCCAGCGGTGAACACGGCAATAACCCATAAAACGGAGAAAGCCGTCCGGATAAAATAATACTGTTGTAGCCAGTTCTGCTGATTCCCGTGGTGGATAGTGTCGGACATATAGACCTCTTAACCTGGCATATTTAACAAACGAAGCAGCGTAGCATGCCTCACCCGATAACAAACCTACTAGTAGGTAGATAAAAGATCAATATGTTTTACGCTAACCGTTACAAAAGGATCGTCAAGGCGCGGGAAAGTGAAAGACGTGTTGAAAACAGGCACAGCCCGGTCAATAACCGGGCGTCCTTCAGGCTGCGGTGAGAACCTTATCGATCAGTGGATAGGCAATCTGCTCAAAGACGTGCGGATTATTAAACGCCCGGGCTGCCAGCATGGCACCATGCATGCCCGCCATGAGAGCCCTGGCTTCGACTTCGGCACTTTCGCTGAGAGTGAAAACGCCTTGCGCTTCGCCAGCACTCAGTACTGCGGTCAGCCAGTCAGAGAGATCGTTAAAATGGCCGGTCACTTCTGCGGCAATATCTGCAGGTAAGGTCGGAAGTTCAACGGCCAGCATCACACAGATACAAAATGGTGAAGCCCCCTCTTTAATACAGGCCGACCAGAAATCAGCATAGCCTTTCACTTTGATCAGAGGATCGTTGGTTTGGCGATCCATCGCTTCCATGCCACTCCGTGCTTCTGCACGGTATTCCTGCACTACAGCTTCGACTAAATCTTCTTTGCCCGGAAAATGATGGTGGATACTGGCTTTGCGGATACCCACGCGCTCCGCAAGATCGGCATAGCTAAAGCTTTTGTACCCACCCGTTGTGAGCAGCTGCCTCGTATTTGCCATAATTTCGCGCGCTTTCGGCGAACGTTCGATCATTTCACGCTCCAGTGTTCAATCCAGTGAAAAAATGTGCTGTCTGTGACAGGCGCGTCCCGCCGGGACAACCTACTGAGCGGCAACAAGAATGTCAAATAGCCGGGCCCGCAAAGGGCCAACGGGAAAAAGCCGCCTGATATCATTGACACCACCCCATCCTACTACTAGGATGGTTTCACTTCAAAACATATCCCTGTAGTGGAGAGTGTATGGCAGTTATCCCATTTCCGGACAGGCACAGCCCAGCGGCCCCAGTGCGTAACATTCGCGAATTATCCAACGTCATTCACGCGAATGAAGATCGCGGCCACACGGCGTGCGTAGAGAACAATGATGCCGTTCACCGTTTCGCATTAAGCGTTGCCGCGAAGCTATTAAGCGATCGGGAGCTTAATCAGGCTGCGCCTTTTATGATAGACAGAATTGTCAGGCTGCTAATGACTGAATCCAAAAACAGTTAAGAGTAGCCATTCCGGATCGGTGAGATATCGTTTCTCTTGATATCTCTGTGCATCGTTTGCCTTCTTAATGTTCAGGAATGCGGGCGATAACCTTTATCTCAAAATCAAATCCTGCAAGCCAGTTAACCCCCACGGCTGTCCAGTTCGGATACGGGGGCTTCGGGAAAATGCTGCTTTTCACCTGCATAATGGCTGGAAATTGATTCTCCGGATCGGTATGAAAGGTGGTCACATCGATAAGATCGTCAAACGTGCATCCCGCGGCGGCAAGCGTAGCCTTGAGATTCTCGAAAGCACGCTCTACCTGCGTAGTAAAGTCGGGCTCGGGTGTACCGTCCTCCCGGCTACCCACCTGTCCGGAAACAAACAGTAAATCACCAGAGCGGATCGCTGCGGAATAACCATGCTGTTCATAGAGTGCGTGGCGATTTGCAGGGAAAACAGGTTTCGGTTGGTTCATAACATATCCTTTCTTTGGATGTGCAACAGCGGATGCGTGGCATCCATAAATGAATTAAGATACGCGGCGTATGTCAACTTAATCACACATACGCCGCGTATGTCAAACATCCTGCGCGGCGTACAGGATAAGGAGCCCGTATGGCAGCCAAACGCCGCGCCGAAACGATGGAAGAAACCCGCACAAAGTTGATTGCGGCTGCACGAAAAGCCTTCGCTGAAAAAGGATTTGCGGCAGCTTCGATGGATGATTTGACCGCCAGCGTCGGCCTGACGCGTGGCGCCCTCTACCATAATTTTGGGGATAAAAAAGGGTTACTTGCCGCGGTGGTGACCCAGATTGATTCTGAAATGGCGCAAGGCGCCAAACATGCAGCGGCGCAATCCGGTGATGACCAGCAAAAGCTTCTGGCCGAAGGGATAGCTTATATCAAGATGGCGCTGGATGAAGAAGTCCGGCGTATCGTTCTGCTTGATGGCCCAGCTTTTCTTGGGGATCCGACAAAATGGCCAAGTCAGAATACCTGCCTCGACGCCACTCGCGAAAGCCTTTCAGACCTGATTGAACGTGGCGTCATCAAACCGGTAGACGTTGATGCCACCGCCTGGTTATTAAATGGTGCCGCACTGAATGCCGCCCAGTGGGTGGCCGCGAGTGACGATCCGAAGCAGGCATTACCCAAAGCGATTGAGGTTTTCACCCTGTTGGTCAGTGGCGTGTTGCAGCAGTGACCGCACTGCCCCACCCGGTTATCTCGTGCTGAGAGCAAGCTTAGCCGCGGAGGAAAAGCAAAAAGTGAATCGGTAGCAGATATTTCCTTTATCCGAAGGAGCGGATGTTATCGGATTACTTTCCAGGGCAACGGATTGCTGGCATTTTTGTTGGACAATTGTTACCGATCTGCCGAGTCTGGCCGCTTTGTGCCAGAAGCGGACGGTGCTAACTCATAAACTGCGTAGGGAGTAAACCAATGAACTGATGTTATCTCGTTCTCATTTTCTGACTACGAAGTACACTCTGTAGGATATTAATAGGTATAGTTGTCTAAGACTTTCATGGGGAGGCATATTCGAAAACATTAGTTGCTAGGCAAGATCAAACTTATCGGTGTCGAACATGCCAATGACTGGTATTAGAATAAATATCAGTAGTATAGTGTAAAAAATGTATCTAACATAAGGGATAGAAATGCGCGATTATTCACTACTTATTGGAAATGGCATAAATAATATTACAAATGGAAATTCTTGGCTTGATGTTTTAAATAACCTAGGGGCAACATATGGGATAAAAATTGACACGCATGAAAAACCATTTCCACTAGCCTATGAAGAGATTTATTTTAATATTTCAAATAAACAAGCGAATGGATTTTCAGAAAATAAAATAAAAGATTCCATCGCATCAAAGATAAATACAATAAAACCAAATGAAATCCATCAAAGAATAATAGGGTTAGAATGCAATAATATTTTAACAACAAACTATGATTTAGCTTTTGAATATTGTTTAGACGACAGCATCAAGCCTGATGATTTAAAAAATGAAGGTGTAATAAAAGAAAGTAAATATAATATTTTCAGGCATTATCAGGTGAAAAACAAAAACATATGGCATATACATGGAGCAGTGAATAACCCAAGCTCAATAATTCTTGGCTATGAACATTACAGTGGTTATTTGCAAAGCATGCGGGGGTATACAACTACCGGAAGTCAGTATTCCAATAAATCGTTCAACGAGCCGCTTACAAAACGGTTGCAAGCAAATGATATTGGTAATAGCTGGATCGATGATTTTTTTACTAAGGATGTATATATCTTAGGCTTGAATTTGGATTTTGTTGAAATTGATCTTTGGTGGTTACTTACATTTAGAGAAAGGACTAGAATTGCAAAGAAAATAAGCTTGCAATATGAGGTGACATATTACATCCCTGGTTATTATTATAATAACGCTGCTTCCAAACCAAAAATCGATCTTTTGAAAAGTGTTGGGGTTATAATTAATCATGATTTCGGGTTAGTGTTCAAAGGGAAGGAAAAAGAGTATTACCTCGATGTAATCAAAGATATTCAGAATAAAACTAACAGATAATCTTTTCTCTATAAAGAGAACGGCCAAAGAAAAATATCCTTTGACCGCTGAGATGAGCATTTAGTCCGTTCCTCGCTCACAGCGGACCTTCAGCTCAGTCAGCAATGTCCGCTGCGTGCCAAAAGCGGGCATTGTTAACTGGTAACCCTAATATTGCACGGTGCTGTATTCGTAAGGTACGCATCATGCGCTATTGGATGGTAATACCGGATTGATGGTAGCAGATTAACCGTGGCACTTTTTGTATTTTTTTCCTGAGCCACAATAGCATGGTTCATTCCTACCTAACTTTTGCATATTGGAATTAGGCGGAGTGTAATGTTTGATAGTGGCTGACTGCTTCCAAGGCACAAAATCTGACATGACGTTAATGTCCCTAGTCGCTTTAAGTATTTCAGCTCTTTCGTCTCTCGGCATGGGTTTAGGAAAATGGATATAAATAATGTCTTCTGACCTGCCACTATTATTTTTAGGCTCAGTCGCAATTGCTATTATTTTTTTTATTTGTTTGTGTCTTGCAAAGGCAATTGGGAAATACATGTTTATAAGCGCTACTCGGTGCTCTCTATATGTCAGATAATCAATTTCATCTTTTTGAGGAACTAAGAGCAATAGATAAAACTTTCCCGATTCGTCAGGCGATTCAACCAGCATGGAAGACATTATGTGCGAAGGCACTGAGTCCATTTTTTCCTTGAAGAGTTTAGATAAATAATAACGTGATGATCTACTTTCTTTAGCTACCTCTCTTATAGCTGCCTCATGCATTGAGAATGGCTGATCCCCGAAGAAGCCTACATTAGCTGCCAATATACTTTTAGAGCAATTTTCAATAAGGTTATCCCAAAAAATGCTTCCTTTTTTGATGGCAATGGCATGTTGATACTGAAATGATTTAGTGTAGTGAACCCATTCACCTTCTGGAATGGAAACTAATCCTTGCTCCCTTAAAATGTCATCAGATATGATTTTTTTATCCCCTAGCAAATAGCTAGCTAATATTTCTTCCTCACCAAGGCTAATCGCAAGACGTTGTTCTCTGACTGCCTTCTCTTTAGCAATCAAGTATCCTATGAAATCGGTTGCAGTATTTAACTCGGTTAACAGTAGCGTTAGTGAAAGTTCATCAAGCACATGAATAAACGTCTTTTTCGGATACAGATCACCTACGCAAAAAATATTATTCAGGCATTCTTTCACATCATATATAAAAGCGTTAACCAAAGTAGCTGAACTACCTTTCGATAATGAGTCAAAGTATTTTTTTGCTGGCGCGGAGATATTGTCCGTAACCGCAACAAGGTGGAATCGTGATGTTTTATTTATTTTCACAGGAAATTTCACTTTGCAATCTTTATCGATATAGATCCTGTGCGGGTTTTCTTTTATGAACTTCTCCGCTCCATACAATTGACGAGAAGAATCTATCACCGAACCTCTAAACCATCTTTTCCAGGCAATGCTAATATCTTTATCTTCATTAAATTTAATGCTTTTATCGGAGAAGATTATTACATTATCACCAAACACTACCAGCAAATCACATACTTCTTTGCCTGTTTTATTTTTAGAGTAGCCTTCATCACTGTGTATATTTGCGTATGACCATAAACCAAGGAATGCGTTATCTGCCAAATTTATCAATTTTCCCTCTGATGCATTGAAGCCTGTATTTTTATCAATTTTTCTTAGCATAGGAATTCCATTTTTTGCTTATTAAACCAAAGCCTACTAAAACCAGTCTTATAGACTAATTCAGGTTGTTTAAGCAAAAAAGTGCGTATTTATCCAGTAGCGCATGATACGCACCTTACGAATACAGCACCGTGCAATATTAGGGTTACCATTAATGGCAACCTTAACGCGCTTAAATGACCAGCAATAGCCACTAAGCGGTTATTTTCATCCTGTGTCCGCTGTCCGCTGTCCGCTTTTCGCTCTTAGCCGACGTTCATATTTAAGCGTAGCTCAATACAGCGAACGGTTTGGTGATCTATGGACGAGTCCAGGGAGCCAGCGCAACGTAAATCTTACTGCGCCCAGGCTGATTTTTCCTGCAATTTTCAAGCCTGCCCCCCTTAAAATTGGGGGGGGTATGAGCCAACAAGCCCCCCTCTCTGATTTTCGTGCCATAATGCCCCGATTCATCGGTGCGTATCGATACTTTTGGAAAAATCATAAACGGACTTAGACATGACCAAAATCTTGATGCTGGTAGCAATGGTAGCAACCATTGCTGGTTGCACTCCATTAACCCCAAAAGATTGCCAGAAGAAAAGCGCTCTTGATTCGTGCTCTTACAAACGTTCAGGAAAAGTAACCGATAAAGACATTTATGGCGAACAAGCATCAGGTATAAAAAAAGCACTCGATGCAGCACTGACCAAACCCCGAGCCTGGAGTGGGAAAAGATGTAATGTGCATCTGGATTTCAATATGGACGGCACCTTGCAGAATTTCATCATAAAGAGTGGAGATAAGGATTACTGCCGTGCTTTAGCTGAAGCCTCCAGGCAAGCAAAATTCCCATCATTTACTAACCAGCATGTTTACGACGACATGAGTTCTGCCCGGTGGGAAATGCACGGACAACCATGAAAAATATCTACTTTGACTGTCGGCTTCGTGCCTGAAGCGGACATTGATATGAATGGAAATTGATGAACGTCAATCCGTTTACTCTGTTCTACAGGATCTCAACCACTTCAAACTCTTCTGCGATCAACTCCATATCTTCAGAAAAATGACCTTCGCGGCTGAAAAATCTCTGATGCTCTTTCTGCCAGTATTCAAGGCTTAAATCCCCTTCACCTTCTTTGCGGGCGAACGCCTCAGTCACATCACAAAAACGCACAAGCCGCAATGAAACCAGTCTGATCACACAGACCGGAACATTCTGGCCATCAAGAATAATGTTATAACTCCCAATCTTCAGGGCAGAATCCTCCTGCTGGAAAGAGGCAAAAGATCCGCAAGAGGCCGTTTTGATCCCTTTTTTGATCAGGTCCGCAAGCTCGCTGGCGAGTTCCGGGCTGTCACCCATTTGCCAGGCATCTGCGCCTGGATACTTCATTTTTATTACCTCAACCTCAACCATTGAAATCCCTTCTTTATCGTCGGTGAAAATAAAAGTTATACATTTTATAGCATGAGCTGTCCCGACATTATCTGTGATGCCTTTATTTAGATAGCGTGGTCCGCTTATCGCTCAATACGGGCTGTCTGCCCGCTCCGGATGTCATCCCATTCCTGACAAATAGAGGAAAGGGAGAAAAGAGTCGGCAAATTTTGAAAAGCCGGGGACGAGTTAACACAGTGTATCTTTTACATACCACGCGAGTAATGCTGTGCCATTATTTTAGGTACCACGCGCCCTCGGCAGACAAGGAGCCTGACGTTGAAATTCTTAAGATGGTTCAAACGCATCGTCTTATCCCTTGTTTTGTTGGTCATTGGCGCGATGGGCCTGCGTCTTTATGACATTCAGCGCGGACCGGATCTGCAACTCTGGCATACCTATGTTCCTCATGAAATGGATGCTGACGAAATAGACAAAGCAGACTGGAACCATTACCTGAAGGTTGAGGATTCTCTTTTCACAGAAGTGAAACTCAATGTCACGGACAAGCTGGATGCTCAACAGCAGACGGAACTCAATCGCTATTATTCCGGCAGTCCCATTTATCCTGACAGATTCCAGACTAACTGGAATCGCTCTTACATTATGTTCCCTGATGCCAAACCCAAAGGTGTCGTGGTGATGTTGCATGGTTTAACCGATACCCCGTACAGTCTGCGACATATTGCAGAGAATTATCGTCAGCATGGATTTATTGCTATTGGTATCCGATTACCGGCACATGGTACGGTCCCTGCAGCCTTGACGAATGTGACATGGCAAGACTGGCTGGCCGCGACGCGCCTTGCAGTCAGAGAAGCCAAAAAGTTAGCGGGTAATGATGTGCCGCTACATATTGTCGGATTTTCCAATGGCGGTGCTCTTGCCATGAAATACACGCTGGACGCTCTTAATGATCCCCGTCTGGCAAAACCTCAGCGCGTTATCCTGATTTCGCCGATGATTGGCGTTACGCGTTTCGCGCGTTTTTCAGGTGTTGCGGGCTGGCCATCATTTCTGCCCGCGTTTGCGAAAGCAGCATGGTTAACCATCATGCCAGAGTTCAATCCGTTTAAATTTAATTCATTCCCGACGAATGCCGCCCGGCAGTCTTTCCTGCTAACCTGTGCGCTGCAAACCCAAATTGCGGCTGATTCACGAAACAAAAAACTAGACCAGTTACCGCCGATAATGACATTTCAGTCGGCAATGGACTCCACCGTCAGTGCCCGAGCGGTCATTACAGCGTTATATAATCGTTTGCCGGTTAATCACAGCGAAGTGGTTTTATTCGATTTGAACCATGCCGTCAGGTTTAATGCACTATTGCGGAGATCTTCTTACACCGCGCTGTCGAGATTACTCCCGACGCCCCCACGTCGATACGACACAACGATAATCACGAATGTCACCGCGGGCAGCACAGAGATGGAAATCCGCACGATTCCAGCAGGTAAAACAGAACAGATCGTTGAAAAAATGGGGCTGCGCTATTTGCCGGACGTTTACTCACTCTCTCATGTCGCCCTGCCTTTCCCTATGACTGACTCCCTGTATGGCCGTTATCCTGAACCACAGAATCAATACGGCATTAGCCTGGGGACCTTTGCCGCGCGTGGTGAACGCGCGGTACTGATCGTCGGACTTGATTCTCTTATGCGCCAGTCTTCAAACCCCTTCTATCCTTATATTATTGAGCGTATCAATGAAGGCATAGATACCCGAGTACAGCGGAATAATTAGCGAGGTGACACCGTCGTTTGCCCGCCCGCGGATGATATGGCCACCCGTTGTCCAGCGGAGAAGCGGGTCGGCCCCTGCCGTTGCACTACCATAAGCATGCGTCCGTCATCCAGACGAATCTCAAGCTCTACGCCCTGGACAAGATTCATGCGCCCTTGTACGCCCTGCCCAGCCACTCCCCCGGCGACAGCCCCAACTGCCGTCGTCAGGTCACGACAGGTTCAGACGGAATGACTTCCGCGACACTCCGCAGAAAGGTAGCCAGTTCCGGAACCATCGCAGTCGTGATGCCAAACGGAAATTCCCACGTATTTTCGAACGTTTTGTTGCAGATGCTGCGAGGGCGAGGGTTAAGCAAGTCAGAATAGAATGTCCGCTTTGTGCCTGGAGCAGACGTTGAGGAAAAGATTATTTTTATGCGAAATATTTGCGTAATATTTTTTCTAATAGCGAGAAAACGACCATCACCCTTTTTGGAGTAATCAGCTGGTAAGGGCGATATAAATAAAATTGCCATTTTTCCTGTCGCAGTTCAGGCAGCGGGGGAACAAGTTGGCCGCTTGCTAAGTACTCCCTACAGATAAAATCGCTGGATTGTACAACCGTTTTCCCGGCCAATGCAGCCTGAATTTCGGCGTATGGGTCTGTAGTATAAAACTCAATATGACGAGGGACAAAAGTATTCACTACGTCACTCATAAACTCAAATGTTTTTCCCGTTTCAGGATTAATTAAACCACTGAATGGATAGCGCTGTCGAAGATCTTCTAAATCAGTTGGTGCTCCCAGGCGCGCAATGAGTTCAGGGGACGCAACAAAAACATGCTCAACTTCCCCGATATTTTTAATTATAAAGTTTGGATTAGGTTCTCGCCCTACACGTATACCTATATCGATACGATGCTCGATAGTATCAAGTTTCATCATATCTAAACGCCAGTCGATAAATAACTCAGGATATGGACGTAGTGCAGTCAATAGTTCATACAAGATTTGTTCATGATTTGGAAATCGAAGTAATGTGATACGAACAACACCCTTCATTTCATTATCATCTTTCCCTGTCTGAAATAGTTTTTCAGAATCTTCCAGCAGTCGCTTCGCTTGGGGTAAAAATAACTCACCGAAACTGGTGAGAAAGATCGACCGGGTATTGCGTTTGAAAAGAGGTTCACCAAGCTGTTTCTCCAACTCAGCGACTGTTCGGGTTACTACTGATGGTGAAACCGACAGCTTTATGGCTGCTTCGCGGAAGTTCAGGGTTTCAGAGGCAATGATAAAAAACTTTAGAGCATCAAGTTTGTTCATGATTGTTGTGAAAATTGCAATAATGTATTTTGATAATAGCAATTAATTTGCAACTATTCCAGTCATATAATCGAACAATAAAATAAGTAACCTGCCCTAATTTTTATCAGAACGCAAAAGAGTAAATTATGTCAATTCAACCAGTAGAGTTAAACAAAGCCTATCGTTTATTGCAGGTCGGGCCAACGACGATGATATCGGCTAAAAATGATGGCATTGAAAATGTCATGGCAGCGGCCTGGGTGGGGTTAGTAGGAAATAATAAAGTGATGGCTTTTATAGGTCCACAGGCATTTACTCGCAGACTTGTAGAAAAAAGTGGATATTACGTTGTCCAGATCCCCGTAGTAAAACAGATGGAAATGGTTTTATATGCTGGAGGTCACAGTTATTCTGACACATCCGATAAAAACAGTAAAATTCCACTATTTTATCAGAAAGAGTTTGATCTTCCTTTAGTTGAAGGTTGCGCTGGCTGGCTAGTCTGTAAGGTCATACCCAATGTAGAAAATGAAAAACAGCACAACTTGTTCATGGGGGAAATTGTCGAAGCATGGAGTGATGACCGCGTTTTCAGAAATGGGCACTGGATTTTTGATGATGCGCCTGATGAATTACGTACTGTCCATTACGTAGCTGGCGGACAGTTTTACGCTATTGGTAAAGGTACAAAATTCAATTATGGTCCAGGAAAAGACTAATCCTTACTTCTGTATAAATGTAGCCATATAACATGGCTACATAGAGGTATATAGTATAAAAACAACCGCCTTAAGATATCCGCTTTTCGCTCAGAGCAGACATACCGGCCCCTGGGCGGCTCGAATTCGTCGCTATTGCGCGCTCATCTCCATAAGTAACCAACCATCAAAAACTGTACGTCACCTTCAAACTCCCCGTGGGCGATGTTTTACGTTGAACAATGGGGCTATCGGCCGCATCCCCCGCCAGCTGCGTCACGCCCGCTGCGGCAAGCACGCTCCAGCGCGAGGTGAGCCTGTGTGTCCAGTCAAGATTCAGCGAGTACGCATAAATTCCGGCTCCGGCGTCATGTCGGGCAAACCCCGATGTGGCCGACTGGACGGCGCTGACGCCATAGTACGTTTGCATATACTTGTCGGATCCCCAGCTGCTGGTCAGCGCCAGCGTCACCTCATTTTTTGGTGAGGTATAGAGCGGGCTGATAATGCCGAAATGCACCGCCTCGCCGTTGTCCCTTTCAGAAACCGGAACCTCAGCCTGCAGCTGCAGATGAAGCCAGTCGGTCACCTTATACTCCAGCCCAGGCACAACGATGGCCGAGCCTTTGATGTCGCCCATACCCCGCAGGTAGTCGCTGCCGGAGCTGATCGAATCGCTGCTTACGTCTTTATCTTTACGGCCTGTTCGATAGCTCACAGCTGCGCTGTAATCCAGGTTGCCGATGTTGTTGCCGTAACCGACGCCCCGCGTGGTGCTGATAAAGAAGCCGTTTGCCATGGCGTAATCCACCACCTGCGCCGCACCGACGCGGCTTTTATCCGAACCCGAGTAGCGTGGCGCGACGTCCACGCCGCCCCCCAGGGTTAAAACGTTACCCTCGCTCTGCTCTGCCGCCAGTACTGGCGTGGTCAGTAACGCCAGAACGATGCCCGGCACGATGTTTTTCAGGCTGCGGCCCGAGAGCAAATGTGGGGACGAATGACGCAGTTCGATGTTTCTCATTAAAGAAGTCCTTCTGGATTCAAATGGTGACGGTGCAAGCGGTTAAACGCCAGAACGCCCATTTTGAATACTGACCCTAAGGTTCTTATGAGCCGAAAATGAAGAAACACTGAAGCGCGCGCGGATGCTGTAAACCGGACAGATTTCCTGATACCGTTTTTTCTTAAGATGTTCTTCATTCACGGTTGATACAGTTACCAGTGTGAAAATTCTACTCATCGAAGACGACCTGGATCTTGGCAATGGCATACGTATCGCCCTTGCCGATCAAGGATTTGACGTTATATGGGTTCGCCGTAAAGAGGATGCGCTGCATCAGCTTGACGTCTGCGTGCCAGAACTTATTTTGCTCGACCTGGGGCTACCCGACGGCGACGGCATGAGCCTCATGACGCGCTTACGCCAGCAGCTTAAGGGGATCCCCGTCATCATCCTGACGGCGCGAGGCACGCTGCAGGATCGCCTGTCCGGGCTGGATGCAGGTGCAGACGACTATCTCGTTAAACCTTTTGTTCTCGCCGAACTGCTGGCGCGGGTAAGAGCCCTTGCGCGGCGCAGTTACGGTTTCGAGAATGAGGCGATAGAGATTCGAGGCTTATCTCTTCATGTACCGACGCGTCGTGTAACGGTGAGCGCACGCCACATAGACCTGACGGCGAGTGAATATGCGCTGCTTGAAACGCTGATGCTGCGTGCGGACCGCGTGATTACGCGACGGTTTCTGGAAGAACGGATATTCGGCAACAAAGAGAACCTCAGTAATGCGCTCGACGTGCATATGGGAAATTTGCGAAGAAAAATCGGCGAAGGCTATGTGCGAACGGTGCGTGGCGTCGGGTATGTTATTGATACCGTTGCTGTTCAGAAGGTGACGACGTAATGCGAAACCTGTGGTATCACCTGAGGCGCCCGACGCTGGTACGGCGAATTATCATCGCCCAGTTGCTGCTGCTTACCCTGCTGTGGTGTCTATTTTTAACCTTCATTCTGTGGGAGGACCTGCGCAGCCCTCCCATCCTCACGGGCAGTCATACCTATGAAACGCTTTTTACGCTGGTAGAGCGGATGGACGAACACCCGCAGGATCGTACCGCCGTGCTGGCAGCCTTCAGCAAAGCGTTACGAGAGGGCTATGGCGGCGGCGAAGACCCCGCCCTGTCGATCAACTTCATCGTGCGCAGAAATAACGCGGTTATTTTTTCATCGCCTGATGCACCAACGGGGGTAACCAACACCCGGTTTGTGGAAATGCAGCGTGTTCAGAGCGACGGTCGTACCTGGACCAGCCGAACCCTTAAATCCGCTCATTCCGATGTGGAGGTCACCCTTTTCACCCCGGCCGGTGGCTGGAACTTCTTTATCTACCTCAACTCGCGCGGTTACTACGTCATGCCGCTGCTGGTCTGTTTCCCTTTTCTTCTGTTCCCCGCGTGGCTGTCAATCCGCATTGCCATGCGCCCCTGGAACAAGGTGGTCAATGAAATTGCATTGCGCTCGCCAGACGATCTCTCCCCCTTAAAAGCCGTACCAAAACACAGGGAGCTTCGCCAGATGGTGGACGCGATTAACGACTTTCTTGCCAGGGTACGAGAAAGCGCGGAAAGGGAGCGGGTTTTTATTGCCGATGCGGCTCACGAACTGCGAACGCCGCTGGCGGCGATGCGAATCAACGTGGAAGCGTTGCAATCGTATGTACTCAGCGAGAGCCAACAGGAATTGCTTGCGGGGATTGTTCGCAGCAACAGTCGTGCTGCGCGTCTCGTCAATCAGTTGCTGCTGATGATGCACAGTGAAGCACACCTTGATACGGACCTGGAGCCCGTGCCGCTAACGACGCTCATTCAAGAGCGAATGGCCGAGCTGGAACCGCTGGCGTCTGCGCGCAGGATTGAGCTGGAATTTTTCGCCGAGGATGAAATCTGGATCTCAGGCGTAAGGGAGCGCCTGGTGTCGCTCATTGATAATCTCATTGAGAACGCCGTGAAGTACAGTCCTGAAGGCGGGCGGATTCAGGTCGATGTCTGCACATTCGATGGCTCCGCGCGGCTACGCGTTTCCGATGCAGGGCCCGGTATTCCGGTTGAATTGCGCGAGCGTGTGTTTGACCGATTTTTCCGCGATCCCAGTCAACTGCAAAGCGGGAGCGGACTGGGGCTTGCCATCGTTAAAGCGGTGGCGCAGCAGCACAACAGCAGCGTAAACCTGAGTACTTCCGCAGAAGCTGGCCTGATGGTGACGGTTGACTTCCCGAACCGCACGTATAGCTAAACAGGAACAGGGGGTTCGATCGCAAATGCCGCAGATTGCTTCAAAAAAATTACCGTATTTGTTATATTGTTGTTTATTGCTTATTCACCTCTGCGGTGCCAAAAAGAACAAGATTCACCGCAACCCAGGATACAAAAATGTTAGATTACCGCTTCCCGACAGCTTTGCAGATGGTTCTCAGCGTAGCAATGGCGGAGCAATTGGGTGAACGTTCGACGAGTGCGATTCTGGCCTACGGTCTGGAAGCAAACCCGAGCTTCATCCGCAAACTGATGGTTCCCCTCACGCGTGACGGTATTATCGTCTCCACGCTTGGCCGTAACGGCTCTATTCATCTTGGACGCCCGGCGGAAGAGATCACCCTGCGCGATATCTACCTTTCCGTCATCGAAGATAAAAAGCTGTGGGCATCACGTCCTGACGTACCGGCCCGCTGCGTAGTCAGCGCTAACGCCTGCTGGTACTTCAAGTCTATCTCCGAAGAAGCGGAGCAGGCTTCGTTACAGGTACTGGCGCGCCACACCGTGGCAAGCGCGCTGGAAGAAGTGAAAAAAGCCGATACCAGCGGCTGCGATCCGGTGCCTGAACTTATCGCCAAGTATAAAGAAGCCCTTTAACTTTCCTTGAATGCAAAAAAAACCGCCTTGCTATGAAGGCGGTTTTTTATTATCTGCAACATCCCTACGCGGGCAGAACATCCCTTTCCGCTTTTTTGCCGCGCGTCACGAACTTACGCAGCGTCACGTAAAACACCGGCGTCAGGAACAGACCAAACAGCGTCACCCCCAGCATCCCGGAGAACACCGTGATCCCGGTAACGCCGCGCACTTCTGCGCCCGCGCCGTGGCCGAGGATCAGCGGAATGGTCCCGGCAATAAAGGCGATGGAGGTCATCACAATCGGGCGTAAACGCAGGCGGCACGCCTCCAGCGCGGCTTCCATAATGCCTTTGCCCTGAATTTCCAGCTCGCGGGCAAACTCCACGATAAGAATCGCGTTTTTACACGCCAGCCCCATCAGCACCACCAGCCCTACCTGCACGAACACGTTGTTATCGCCACCGGTCAGCCAGACGCCAAACAGCGCGGAGAGCAGGGTCATTGGCACGATGAGGATCACCGCCAGCGGTAGCGTCCAGCTTTCATACAGCGCCGCCAGCACCAGGAACGCCAGCAGCACCGCGACCGGGAAGACGATCAGCGCCGTATTGCCCTGCGTGGCCTGCTGGAAGCTCAGGTCCGTCCATTCAATGTTCATCCCGTTCGGCAGGATCTGCTTAGACATTCCGTCCAGCTGCGCCATCGCCTGCGAGGACGAAAGTACGCGCGGGTCGGCATCGCCAATCAGATCCGCCGCCGGATAGCCATTGTAACGAATCACCGGGTCCGGGCCGTAGGTGGTCGTGATATTCACCATACTGCCAATCGGCACCATTTCACCCTGGCTATTGCGGGTGCGCAGATTCGCAATGTCTTCCACGCTGTCGCGGAACTGCCCGTCGGCCTGCGCCATTACGCGCCAGGTACGCCCGAACTGGTTGAAGTCATTCACGTACGACGAGCCCAGATAGGTTTGCAGCGTACCGAAAAGATCGGTCAGCGACACGCCCTGCGCTTTCGCCTTGTCACGGTCAACCTGCACGTCAAGCTGCGGAACGTTAGCCTGGTAGGTTGAGATCGGGAAGTGCATTCCCGGCGTCTGCATAATCGCACCGGACATGGTGTTTATCGCGTTTTGCAGCGCGCCATAACCCAGACCACCGCGATCCTGAATGTACAGGGAATACCCCGACCCCTGACCCAGCCCTAAAATCGGCGGCGGCAGGATGGAGAAGCCAAAGCCCTGCTGGATTTGCGCGATTTTCGCGTTGATCTCCGCGTTAATTTCCGCCGCAGTATGTTTACGCTGGTCGAACGGCTTCAGGCCGAAGAAGACCGTCCCCGTATTCGGCGTGTTGGTGAACTGCAGCGCGTTCAGCCCCGGGAACGCAACCGCGTAGTCCACGCCTTCGGTATTCATCCCGATTTCGCTCATTTTGCGGATCACCGCATCGGTGCGCGCCAGCGACGAACCTTCCGGCATCTTCACGCCGCCAATCAGGTACAGTTTATCCTGCGTCGGAATAAACCCGCCGGGAACCGCTTTAAACATGACGCCTGCGGCACAGAGCAGCAGCAGATACACCACAAATACCGAGCCGCGTCGGCCCAGCGTTTTACCCACCAGCCCCTGATAGCCGTTCGAACTACGGTGGAAAAAACGGTTAAACGGACGGAAAATCCAGCCGAACAGACGATCGATAAGCCGGGTCGGGAAATCTTTCGGCGCGCCGTGCGGTTTTAACAGCAGTGCCGCCAGCGCCGGAGAGAGCGTCAGCGAGTTAATGGCGGAGATGACCGTGGAAATCGCGATCGTCACCGCAAACTGCTTGTAGAACTGCCCGGTAACGCCCGAGAGGAACGCCATCGGCACAAACACTGCGCACAACACCAGCGCAATCGCGATAATCGGCCCGGACACTTCCCGCATCGCCTGATGCGCCGCCGCAAGCGGAGCAAGCCCCTCTTCAATGTTTCGCTCGACGTTTTCCACCACCACGATGGCGTCGTCCACCACGATACCAATGGCCAGCACCAGCCCGAACAAACTCAGGGTATTCAGCGAGAAGCCCAGCAGGTAGAGAATGCTGAAGGTCCCCACCACCGAAACCGGTACCGCGATCAGCGGAATGATCGACGCGCGCCAGGTTTGCAGGAACAGGATCACAACCAGCACCACCAGCACCACCGCTTCCAGCAACGTTTGCACCACTGCGCGGATGGAGTCGCGCACGAAAACGGTCGGATCGTAAGGTGCCGCCCACTTCATATCTTCCGGGAAACGGGTCGACAGTTCGTCCATTTTCGCGCGCACCGCGTTAGACAGATCGATGGCGTTCGCCCCTGGAGACTGGAAGATACCAATCCCGACCGCGTCTTTGTTGTTCAACTGAGAACGTAGCGCATAGCTGCCGGAGCCCATTTCGATACGCGCCACGTCGCGCAGGCGAACGACCGTACCGTCCTGCGTCGTTTTCAGGACAATATTGCCGAACTCTTCTTCGGTATGCAGACGGCCCTGGGCGTTAATGGAGATCAGGAAATCGCTCTCTTTCGGCAGCGGCTCGGCACCAAGCTGCCCGGCGGATACCTGCACATTCTGCTCCTGCATCGCCGTGACCACATCCGAAGCGGTCAGCCCGCGGGCCGCCACCTTGTTGGGATCCAGCCAGACGCGCATCGCGTATTCACCCGAGCCGAAAATCTGGATCTGGCCAACGCCGGGCAGGCGCGCCAGCTCGTCCTTCACTTTCAGCGTGGCGTAGTTACGCATATACAGGGAGTCGTATTTACCGTTTGGCGAAAACAGATGCACCACCAACGTCAGCGTCGGGGATTGTTTCTGGGTGGTAATACCCAGACGCCGCACGTCTTCCGGCAGACGCGCTTCGGCCTGCGCGACGCGGTTTTGCACCTGAACCTGCGCCTGATCCGGGTCAGTCCCCGGACGGAAGGTGACGGTGGTGACCAGCACGCCGTCCGAGCCCGCGACGGACTTCATATACATCATGTTCTCAACGCCGTTGATCGCCTCTTCCAGCGGCGTCGCCACGGTCTCAGCAATCACTTTCGGGTTGGCGCCCGGGTACTCCGCGCGCACCTGCACGCTTGGCGGCACGACGTCAGGATACTCGCTTACCGGCAGCAGCGGGATGGCGATTAACCCTGTGATAAAAATCAGAATCGACAGCACCGCGGCAAAAATCGGCCTGTCGATGAAAAAACGGGAAAAGTCCATGGGTTGGATTCTCAGGTCAAGGGATCAGTTGAGGGCGCTGGTGGCGGTCATGGCAACGGTTTTGGCGTTAACCGGCATACCCGGCATAAACACTTTTTGTAAACCCTCGACGATAACTTTATCGCCAGGGTTCAGCCCCTGCTGCACGATGCGTAGCCCGTCTGCCAGACGTCCCGGTGTGATATCGCGACGCTGTGCTTTGCCCTCTTTATCAACCACGTAAACATACTTGCGATCCTGATCGGTCAGCACCGCTTTGTCGTCGACAAGCGTGGCTTTGAATTCCGCGCTGCCCGGCAGGCGTACGCGGGCAAAGAGTCCCGGCGTGAACTGACGCTGCGCGTTATCCAGCAGCGCACGCATGCGGATGGTGCCGGTACTCGGCGTTAGCTGATTATCCAGAAAATCCACTTTGCCCTGATGGGGATATCCCTCCTCGCCCGTCAGGCCAATCTCAACCGGTAGCGCCGTGTGATTGCTGGACGCCCCCTGCCCGCTGCGGGCCAGGTTTTGATAGTGAAGGTAGGTTGACTCGTCCACGTCAAAGTAAACGTACACCGTCTTCTGCGAGACCAGCGTGGTGAGGACGCTGGCGGTGTCGCCCGCGGTCACCAGGTTCCCGCTGGTGATCAGGGCCCGGCTGGCGCGACCATCGATAGGCGCGGTGACCCTGGTGAAATCGAGGTTAAGTTGCGCGGCATCAACCGCCGCCTGTGCCGCGCGAATGTCGGCCTGCGCCTGGGTGGCAGCCGAACGACGCTGCTCCCACTCTTCGCGGGATACCACGTTGGTATTGACCAGCTTATCGGTACGGTTCGCTTCACTACGCGCCAGGTTGGCCTGCGTTTTGGCTCTCGCCAGCGTAGCCTGCGCCTGTTCCAGTGCGGCGCGATAGGTTCTGTCATCGATAGTGAACAGCACCTCACCCTTTTTTACTTCCTGGCCGTCGGTGTAATTCACTTTATCAATGTAGCCGGAAACGCGCGGGCGTAGCTGAACGCTCTCCACCGCTTCGATCCGGCCGTTAAAGCTATCCCACTGGCTGATGGATTTCACGACCACGTTAGCGGCACTGACAGCGGGTGCTTGTGGCGCAGCGTTTTGCGCGACGCTGTCATCGCACCCGACGAGCAGCACGGAGGCGAACATCGCCCCCAGCGCGCTCAGATGAAAGTTACCCCAGGTTTTTTGCAGGCTCATTATTTTTATTCCGGTAATTGTAGCCGCCGGGCAAGACGCAGCGGGAGGCGCTGCGCCACTTCCTTTGTCCGGTGGCTGGCTTAAGGCCATTTGTGTCGTTCATCGCCACAAAACTGTAACAGTTGCGAATACACTATTCCCGGCGATTGTAGGAAGGCGCTTAATTAAGTGCAAGAATAATTGTTGCACTTAATGTGCTATTTGAGTCGATGTTAAAACACCCGTTTCGGTCAGGGATTTAAATGCAACAATAAAACTTGCAATTAATACAAAAACGCGCCACCTTTAAATGCAACAGATAAAGATACTTTTCTCTATGCAGCGTGGGGGTAACAACATGAACACTGGCGCATTTATGCATGATTTACTCGACTGGATCGACAACAACCTGGATAGCCGTCTGGATATTGAGTCCGTTGCCAGGCGTTCCGGCTACTCAAAATGGCATCTCCAGCGCCTGTTCAAAGAACATACGGGCTATCCCCTCGCCGGGTATATTCGCGCGCAAAAGTTGCAAAAATCGGTTGAGCGCTTAACCCACAGCGACGAGCCGATTTTGAACGTGGCGATCGCGCTGGGCTTTGACTCCCAGCAGTCCTTCAACCGCAGCTTTAAGCGTCAGTATGGTCAGGCACCTGGGGCATGGCGGCGGAGCATGGGTGGCCCGGAAACACAGCAACTGCGCCAGTAATGCATATTTTGCTGCAACTTCGATCTGTAGCTGCTATACTGTATATAATTACAGTATAGCGAGGTGCACGATGGCTGTTGAAACAAAATTTGTTGTCGTAAGAAAAGGTGAAGAGAAAATGACTTTTGCCAGTAAGAAAGAAGCTGACGCTCACGACAAGCTGCTCGATATGGCAGACGCGTTCACCGACTGGCTGTTGCAAAGCGGAATGCAGATGGATGAAACGCAGGCTGAGAATCTTGGCCTGTATCTCGCCGAGCAGAAAGAGACCGTGCAGCATATTCTGCGTACCAGCAAACTTCCCGATCTCACTGCCCCAGCTACAACGGATAAAACTGAATCCGATGCGGCTGACACGAAAAAGATCAGGGCTGTAAAAGCGGCCTGATTCTCAGAATGCGTCATCAACGATCCTGTAGCCGCAAGCAGCCATCTGCTTGCGGCTTTTTTTTAGCCCGAACATGAAAAGAGTAAAGGAGATGACGTGCGGCAAGGAATGAAGGAAAAAATCATCCGGATCTGTGATTCAAAAATTGCTTCAAAGGGAAGCAACGTTGGGCTTTCGTTTTATGCTTTTTTTGCTAATAAAAATGACGATCCTGAACTGCTTATGGAAGTGGCGCACTGGTGGATTATGGAGATGAAACTGGACCATTTTGAAAAGGCTGAAAAGATCAGAAACCTCGTCTTGGCCCTGTAGCACGCTAAAACGGGATGGCCGGTAACATTGCGGGATTGCATTGCTCTGACCGTCGCATAAATCTTCACAGACCAGTCAGCCAATCGTCGCTGCGCACGTAAGCCTGCTTCTTATCGCGCGTTGTGCAGCATCCGCTGTTTCTTTGATGTTGGCGCTAACAGGGTATTTTTTGTTCGTGGCGCAGTCCACTTTGTGCCAGTAGTGGACAAAGCTGGCATAACTATAAATCTCTCAACGCGGAGCAAGTCAGTCAGTTGGTAACAGGAGAGAGTTGTCAAAAGTTGTCTCCCGCTACCATCGTCATCGGAGATTCTTAAGTGTGCGCACTATAAGTCACTGTTGCTTCAATCTGTAACTTATAGGATTAAAAATTTGATCTTACACAAGCGCCTTTATAGTATAAGTGCCTTTTATCTGATTTGTTAAGATAAAATTTGGATTTTTATTCTATAGATTGGGTTTTATTCCCTATGGGATAGGAATGTATTCATAACATGAAGCTCATAAATTCCAGCGAGCTAGTTTTTAATCGGCGAAGTTGCTTTTTTCTCAGAAATGTAACATTATATAAGAAACATTCTGTCAAAAGAAATTTATGAATAAATTCACTGATTTTTTAACATATTTTGGGAATGGCTTGAGCCATCTCTAACCTTTATTTCCACAAATCAAATCTTAAGTGGTGCTGTTGCTACCCTCATTGCAGCTGTATTGATTTTTATATTCAAAGAATATATTAAACCGCCACCAAATTTTTCGGGCGTCTTTGAAATTGAATGTGAAACACTAAAATCCGCATACAATCCCTACTTGAATTTAAAAACATTTTATACACTGACTTTAATATGTGACAACAATAACATTGAAGGGTTTATTGAGAAAACAAAAGACGTTGAAAACAATAATAATATAAGACCATACACTGGTAAGCATAGAAGTACTGGAGAGGTTCGAGGGGTGATTAAGAGAAATTACTTAAGGAAAAATCATGCCTCATTGAATATAAAAATGGAAGGTGAGTTAAGGAGTTATACCATTTTGTTGTATTTCCAAAAGGTGAATGCAGATGCTATGCATGGCAAATTTTGGTCCACAGCTGCAGATTCATCAGGAGACGTGAAATGGCAGCGAAGCGCTTTTTGATTACCTTACTGTCATCGCCATACTTGCTATTGGCATTAATCGTTTTTAAATTCAGGGTAAAAAGTATTATGGAAGATTATTATAAATGCATTGATTATATAAGGCTTAGTTCGATAAATGAAAGATCTATATCTTTATCTTTGATTGATATATTAAGAGTGGCTGAGGATCATCGACAACTATTACACAGGGGTGTTGATCCAGTTGCTATTTTAAGAACTATATATCTGAGATCATTTAAAAATATTCATCAAGGCGCAAGTACTATAGACCAACAATTTGTTAGAACAATAACTAAAAGATATGAGAAAACAGTTCGAAGAAAAATAAGAGAGCAAATATTAGCCATTCTTATCAGGAAAGTAACAACAGCAGATGATATCTGCATAGCATATATATCCTGTTGCTATTTTGGCTATGGCACTTATGGGATAGCTAAACTTACCAAAGCTCATGCAAGCATTAGTGACTTTGGCATAGCTGCACGGGTTAAGTATCCATTCAGGAAAAACATTGATGACCTTACTGAAGGCAAATTTAATCGAAGGGCGCTATATCTTTCTCATCTATGTAAAATAAACCCGGATAGGGCGTCGATTTTTTTACGAAAATAAATTAAAAATATCAGTCAATGGAAATTTTAAAAGTGTGTATTTTTGAAATGTGTTGTGTATTTTTCATATGCTTCTGCTGAGGCACGTTATTTTCCTATGATTTTAAAACTACTTGCAGTGGTTAGATTCTGTCTGGTTTGAACTGGGGGGATTATAGAAATGCATTTGAAATTGTCATCTAAGATGAATGTTTATACAATTTCATTGTTCAGTCATTTAATGATTATGTTTTGTTTCTATTATCTCCTGACCGTCCGCCAACCACTGGAAGTGGCAGATAAAAATTGCCTTTTTGACAGATATTTACATGTCCGCTTTTCGCTCTTAGCAGACCTAACGTTACCTCCCCCACCTCTTCCCTCAACGCTACCAGCCATAAAACCTGGTAGCTATACAAACGCACCAGGCTGTTACGTTAATACCTGATTAGCCCATAACGAGGAATCGCGCATGACCACACATCCGCTACGCCAGATAATCGAATCCTGTGACCACGCCATCACCACCAAAAACTATGACGCCCTGATGGAGTACTACGCCGACGACGCGGCTCTGGTGGTCAAGCCCGGCATGACCGTGAAAGGCAAAGACAATATCCGCAGAGCATTTATAGCCATCTCTGATTATTTCCAGGACCAGCTGATTGTCGAACAAGGAGAGATGCAGGTGATCGAAGGAGGTGATAATGCGCTCGTTATCATGGAAACCGTTCTGCGTTTTCCTGATGGTCAGGGAGGGACAACAGAAATGTCGCGTCGCGCTACCTATGTTTTTCGGCAGGAAAGCGACGGTCGCTGGCTTTGTACTATCGACAACTCCTACGGTACGTCGCTTCTGGATAACGGGAACTGATCGCATTAATTACATGGTTTCAAAGGGGCACTGCCGCCCCTCCCCGTCAGCGTCCTTAATGCGCAGTAATGCGCGGCTCCTTCACAAACTCAGCCAGCAGCCACACCATATCGTGCAGCAGGCCCGTTAGCTCTTTCGCTACGTAAGCGGGCAGCGTGCCCCCCATAACCGCTTGCGTCAGCGCCAGAACATAGTCCACCTGAGTCAGGGTGTCCTGCCAGCAATCCGGCACGCAGGAGTTCAGTTTCTCACCCATGATCAACTGTTCTATCAGGTGGGGAGGAAGATCGACATCGCAGAGTTTACGCAGCCTGCGCAGGGCCTGAAGAAGACGCTCACACAGCGCAGTACGGCTCGTGGCATCATCGGTTTCGACCAGCACGCTCACCAGCGCGGCGCAGTTGTCGGCGACGTCAAATAGATCGGCATCAGCCGGAAGCGGTCGGGAGATAAGTTGCAGAATGACGTTTTCGTCAGATGGAAGGTAAGTCAGGGTTGGGATAGTAGCCATCGTAAGGCATCCTCAGTGTATAAAAATTGGGTGAACCACCCGATGAGTTCCTACGCTCGAGGGGGTAGCGCTGACAGAGGTAGGAATACCGCCCACAGAGAAAACGGCCAGCCTTGCGGCTGCTCCGTCAGCGCCACCGCAATTTTAACGAGATCGGCGTTGTCGCGACATAAAAATATCGCTCTGTAGATGCGGGTTCCTACGCCCGATTGCGGATGTGCCGCAACGCAGGCACTTTACGACCGCGACCCGTTGAGAAAAAGACCTAACACTTAATTTCATAAGGTTACTTTGCGGTTTGCGAGGCGCCTTCCAGAATGACAACGCTGCCCTCAATTTTAAGCGTATCAATCACCGCTCCAGGCGCAGGCGACACGCTACGGTGCGGATATTGGGTTCTTGCCAGGCCTCGGCAGCTAATAGGGTATTCAGGATATTATCAGCCGTTCAGCCATCCGGGTGTTTAAATGGTTAAAATAAAATAATATTTACATTGCGGTAATAAATATTCTATGTCTTAATAGCGTCATCGGTTTGGAAAACAGACCTTATGAAAGCAGTTTTAGTAAAGCAGTCCTCAGTTCAGGTGTTATCCTTAGATATCCCTTCTTCATGAGCCTTCTCCTAAGTGCCAAATAAGTAACTCTCTCAATACAGGCCATCATCGCCGCACTATGTGGCTCATAAATTAAGGAATTATCTATGTCTAATAAAATGACTGGTTTAGTAAAATGGTTCAACGCAGATAAAGGTTTTGGCTTTATCACTCCTGACGACGGCAGCAAAGATGTATTCGTGCATTTCTCTGCAATCCAGGGCGATAACTTCAAAACTCTGGATGAAGGTCAGAAAGTGTCCTTCACCATTGAAAATGGCGCTAAAGGCCCTGCGGCCGGTAACGTCACTGCACTGTAACAGGTGCTCATTATCAGTGGCGCTTACGATAGCGATGAAGGCGTTGGCCTGAGCAGTTATGTGCTACTGATAATAAAATGAACCCGCCCCGAGCGGGTTTTTTATTTATACTTCCTGACGTCTTCATCTCTTCAAATATTGTTAAAAAAATAAGTCATCATCATTTTAATCGTGTATTGTTTTTGTCCCCTTATAGCAGGAGCTCCCTATGTCAGTACGTAAAAAAACACAAACTCATCGTAATTATTTAGTGAAATGCACATGTCCAGGCTGTGCAAAAGATTCAGAACACAGCTTTAGCCGCGTTCAGAAAGGCTCTCAACTTGTCTGTCCGTCTTGCAATACCCTCTTTAAATCTTCCAAATGAATGAAGGCGTGTTCCTGCCATTCTCTTTATCCCTGAAATAAAGCTATATTTTCAGCGTATCGATCACAGCCCTCAGGGCAGGCGACACGTTGCGGTGCGGATAATAGAGGTACAACCCGTCCATGCGCAGGCTATAGCGCTGCAACACCCTGATCAGCGTTCCGCGCGCCAGATCGTCAGCCACCAGCTCCACCGGGACATAGGCCAGCCCAAGCCCCAGCCGGGCGGCTTCAGCTTCCATGTAGCTGTCAGACAGCGCCCATTGTCCCTCTGGCCGATGGGTGATTTTTTTCCCGTCCTGCACCAGTTCCCACTGATAGTCACTACCGTCGGCAAACTGATAGGCAATGCAGGGATGATCCACTAAATCGGCTGGCGTCTGCGGAAAACCGTAGCGTCTGAAGTGTTCCGGGGCAGCCACTGCGGCCATTTCCATATCAGGCGTGATACGCACGGCAATCATTCCCTGCCCCACTTCCGGCCCCAGTCTGACACCCGCATCAAACCGCTCGGCGATAATGTCGACGAAGCGGCTTTCATTCATCAGTTCCAGCCTGATGTCCGGATAACGCTGTTTAAAAATGGCGAGCTTTGGCAGCAGACATTTATCGATAGCATGCTGGCTGGCATTAATACGCACCGTGCCGGACGGCGTCTGACGATAGTGTGCCAGGGTCGCCAGACCCGTATCGAGCGTATCGAATGCAGACTCGGCGGTCTGATAAAGCTGTTCCCCGGCGTGGGTAAGCGAGAGCTTGCGCGTGGTGCGGACCAGAAGTTGAACGCCCAATCGCGCTTCCAGCTCGCGAACCGAGCGGCTGATACCGGATTGCGCCAGCCCAAGCCGAAGCGCGGCCGCCGTGAAGCTCCCTTCCCGTACCACCTGCATGAACAGGTACAGCTCATTATAGTTTTCCCGTTTTGCCATCATGCCCACCTATTTATAACAATATGATATGAATCCTAGCAGATTTCGCCCTCTAATCAGCACTATTTCTGCTAACTATAATGACCGCAACACAACAACCCCAGGGTTCATTTCCATGAAAACATTTACCCAAAAACTGTCCGTTGCGATGTTGCTATGTGCATCATTAAGTGGAGTGACAACAATGAGTTATGCAGAAACCACCAACCCAAACGCGCCTGTTTCGATGGTGAGTACATGGGATAAAACCTTCGCCGAAAGTGACAAAGTCGATCACCGTAAGGTGTCCTTCCAGAACCGATACGGGATCACCCTGGTGGGCGATCTGTATCTTCCCAAAAAACGCGGCGACCGCAAGCTGGCGGCGATTGCGGTCAGCGGGCCGTTTGGTGCAGTCAAAGAGCAGTCCAGCGGCCTGTATGCGCAGACCCTGGCGGAGAATGGGTTTGTGACCCTGGCGTTCGATCCGTCCTATACGGGCGAAAGCGGTGGCCAGCCGCGCAACGTCGCGTCTCCGGATATCAATACCGAAGACTTTAGCGCGGCGCTGGATTTCCTGGGGTTGCAGAAAGAGGTTGATCGTAACCGCATTGGTATTCTCGGCATCTGCGGCTGGGGCGGTATGGCGCTGAATGCGGCCTCCATGGATACCCGCGTGAAAGCGGTCGCCACCAGCGTGATGTATGACATGAGCCGGGCGATGGGCCACGGCGTGGGCGACGGGAAAGATCGCTATTCAACGTCTGACCGCCGTGCCGTTCTGCAGTATCTGAACGCACAGCGCTGGAAAGATGCTGAGAACGGGACCTTCGCGCACGGCGGTCATGACATTTATGTCGATGAGAACGGCAAGGTGACGGCGGCTGAACGTATTCTGCCAGAGGCGTTGCCAGCAGACCCGCATCCGGTACTGAAGGAGTTCTATGACTACTACCGCATGCCGCGCGGCTTCCACGCGCGTTCCGTCAACTCCACCGGCGCATGGACCGCGACCACACCATTATCCTTTATGAATATGCCGCTGCTGAGCTATGCCGGGGAAATTACTATCCCGACGCTTATCGTAACCGGTGAAAAGGCACACTCCCGCTACTTTGCTGAAGATGCGTTTAAAGCGGTCGGCAGCAAGCAGAAGGAACTGGTGATTGTTCCGGGCGCAAACCATGTCGATCTGTACGACAACGTTGCCGGGAAGATCCCTTTCGCGCAGTTTGAACAGTTCTTCAAAACCAGCCTGAAATAAACCGCTCCGCCGCCCGTGTTAAGCGGGCGGTGTTTCGTGAAAGATGACTATGTCCACTCTGAATCCTACCACCTCACAGAATGAGGAACGCGCGCACTGGGGCGGTATTTTTGCCATGACCCTGTGCGTATTTGTCCTGATTGCCTCGGAATTTATGCCCGTCAGCCTGCTCACGCCCCTTGCCAGAGATTTGGGCGTTACAGAAGGGCTCGCTGGCCAGGGGATCGCAATTTCCGGCGCGCTGGCGGTTCTGACCAGTCTCTTCCTTTCCCGGCTTGCCGGGAATATGAACCGCAAACACCTTCTGCTGGGCATGACGATCCTGATGGCGCTCTCGGGGATGATTATCGCTTTCGCCCCAAACTATCTGGTTTACATGACAGGCCGCGCGCTGATCGGTATCGCAATAGGTGGGTTCTGGTCCATGTCTGCCGCAACGGCCATTCGCCTTGTTCCGCAGCATCAGGTATCGCGCGCGCTGGCGATATTCAACGGAGGGAACGCGCTGGCGACAGTGGTGGCAGCCCCACTGGGGAGCTATCTCGGCGCCACCATTGGCTGGCGCGGTGCCTTCCTGTGCCTGGTTCCTGTAGCGATAGTCGCCTTCATCTGGCAGTGTTTTAGCCTGCCGGGTATGAGAGGGAATCAGTACGATGCCTCGCGTGGAAGCGTTTTTCGTTTGTTCCGTCAGCGAGCGGTCTCTGTGGGTCTGCTGGCCTGCGGCCTGTTCTTTATGGGACAGTTTGCGCTGTTTACCTACGTGCGGCCGTTGCTTGAAACCGTCACGCAGGTCAGTCCCTCTGGCTTATCGCTGATTTTACTCACCATCGGCGTCGCGGGTTTTGTTGGCACACTGCTCGTTGCCATGGTTCTGAACGCGGCGTTTTACCCGACGTTAATCGCCATTCCCCTGCTGATGGCCGTCATTGCAGGCGTGTTGATATTGACCGGTCACAGCCTGTGGATCGTTGCCCTGCTGTTAAGCTTCTGGGGGATGCTGGCGACGGCGGCTCCCACAGGATGGTGGACATGGATTGCGCGAACGCTGCCGCAAGATGCCGAAGCCGGTGGCGGGTTAATGGTCGCAGTGATCCAGCTCGCCATTGCGCTCGGCTCAACGGCGGGTGGTATGGTGTTCGATCATAGCGGCTGGCAGAGCACGTTTGCATTGAGCGGAATATTGCTCCTGGGCGCGGTTGTGTTGACGCTTCTGCTTTCGCGTCTTCACAAATCACTCGCCGGATGATTTGTTGACGCTTTTCTTCACCGCTGGTGTATTGTTTTTAAACGATTCATCACTTTGAAGAGAAGCGGCGACATGATTAACATCCTCGGCAAAACCACCTCCATCAATGTTCGTAAAGTGCTCTGGACCTGCGAAGAAGCAGGCCTCGCGTATCAACAGGAAGACTACGGCAGCGGTTTTGCCTCAACGGAAACGGATGCCTTCCGCGCGCTGAACCCCAACGCCATGGTGCCGGTACTGATTGACGGTGATTTCGTGCTGTGGGAGTCCAACGCCATCTGCCGTTATCTGGTGCGCAAGGCCGGACGTCACACGCTGCTGCCCGCAGAGCCGCAGGCCTGCGCCAACGTTGAGCGCTGGATGGACTGGCAGGCAACCGAATTCAATAACGCCTGGCGCTATGTCTTCCCGGCGCTGGGACGTAAAAACCCGGACTTTAACGACCCTCGGCGCATTGCAGCGGGAATAAAAGAGTGGAACCACTGCATCACCATTCTGGAAAACCAGCTGCAGCGCACCGGAGCCTTTGCAGCGGGCGAGACGTTTACCCTTGCGGACGTGGTGCTTGGGCTGTCGGTGAATCGCTGGAAGATGACGCCGTTTGATAAGCCCGACGTTCCCGCGATTGAGGCCTGGTTTGAACGTCTCAATCAGCGCCCGGCGTTTTTGCGTCACGGCAATAACGGCATGATGTAAAGTATTTACGCCCCCATGTTGAGCAAGGATATTTTATTTAATTACTAAACCCTTAAACGTATCAGAAGGAATAATAATCAAGCCATATCCTGGACAGCCCGTTGCACCGCTTTGCTAGCCTGACTATTCAGGCAACGCTCAACCTGGAGGTATTCTTGCTGATTAGACTCAAGAAAGAACGAACGCATAAGGAGGATCGCCGGCTTGCTCTCTGGCTGGCGACCTCGGCAGGTTTACTGAATGCCATCGCCCTCGGCGCATTTGGTTTTTTCCCCTCACACATGACCGGCAACACCTCACAATTATCCAGCGAAGTCTCTTCCACCGACCTGAGCGATATGATTTTCTTCGGGTCGATTATTCTCTCCTTTGTCGCAGGCGCCATTATTGCGCGCACGATCGTGATATGGGGCATTATCCATAACGTCCGGTTGGTTTTTTGCCAGATCCTTTTTGTCGAAGGGATATTGCTGACCGGTGTCTCCTTCTACGAAATGTTTTTTCATACCCTCACGAGCAACCGCGAAATTATTCTTTTTCTGTGCGGCCTGATGGGCATTCATAATTCCACTTCCACGCAGCTGTCCAGTGGACGGGTGAGATCGACGCATATTACCGGGACGCTGACAGACGCGGGAATATCCCTGGCCTCCGTACTGGTGGCAATGCTCCGCAGGGATTACTCCAAAGATACGGCGGCACAAAAAAGCCAGTTGAAAACCCACTTAACCACCCTTTTCTCGTTTATCACGGGCGGTATCGCAGGACTGCTGCTGTTCAGGTGGATCGGGTTTAACGCCATGCTGGCGCTCGGGTTGATGCTCGCCGTGGTCGCTATCGTTTCAATTATCACCGTCTCGACGCGGGTTCGACGGGTTCGGGCTACCGTCTGAGTGTTGCAACTGCCCCAGCAGGCGCTGCATGTTGACGTCGCAGGAGATCCCATCCGGACGGTTGGTGATGCTTGCGACCAGCGTCAGCAATTCTCTGCGGTTTTCCTCAAGCTGCTTCTGCATCGCTTCTATTTCGGCAATACGCGTCTTCAGGGACTGGATCAGTCCCTCATGATCCCAGTGCTGTTGCGGCTGCGGCAGGAAGCGGCGTATTTGCTCAAGTGAGAACCCGGTACGTTGCGCGTTATCGATGATGTTCAGCAGCGCTGCCGCCTCTTTAGAATACGAGCGGTACCCGTTCCCCTGCCTGACAGGCTGCGGCAGTAGACCTTCCGCCTCATAAAACCGAATACGCGACGGGGAAATACCCGTCATTTTCGACAGCTCGCCAATTTTCATTGCATCTACTCTTATGTATTGACCTTAAAGTTAACTTTAAGCTTAAACTTTTTATACGGTCAACCGGATCGTCATCTCATCAGGGAGCTCATATGCAAACTATTCTGGGTGCCAGCGGGCAAATCGCCCGTGAACTGACCCGCGAATTAAAACGCGCCTATACCGACGATATCAGGCTGGTCAGCCGCCATCCGCAGAAAGTTCACGCCAGCGATATCACGGTGGCGGCCAATCTTCTGGATGCGCAGCAGACGCAGGAGGCGGTTAACGGCAGCGATACGGTCTATTTTACCGCCGGTCTGCCGCCGGATTCCGCACTGTGGGAGCGTCAGTTCCCAACCATGCTGGAAAATGCGCTGGATGCAACGCGAAAGGCGGGTGCAAAATTCGTCTATTTTGACAATACCTACATGTACCCCCAGAGCGACGTGCCGCAAACTGAAGAGACGCGCTTTGCGCCCCGGGGACGGAAAGGCAACGTGCGTGCGCTAATGGCCAACCGAGTGCTTGCCGAAATGCAGCGGGGCGACATTCCCGTCCTCATCGGTCGGGCACCAGAGTTTTACGGGCCTGATAGAACGCAGAGCTTCACGAATACGCTCATTATCGACAGGTTGAAGCAGCACAAATGCCCGCGCGTTCCGGTACGTGACGATACGCTTCGCACCCTCATCTGGACGCCGGATGCCAGTCGTGCGCTCGCCCTGCTGGGCAATACACCTGATGCCTTCGGGCAGACGTGGCATTTGCCCTGCTGCGATGAAAGGCTCACGTATCAAAATTTTGTCGCTCTCGCCTGCAGTATCTTCGGCCAGAAAGCGGACTACACCGTGCTGGGCAAGCTGGCATTCGCCGCGACGGCGCTGTTTTCACAGGGGGCGCGCGAAATGCGTGAACTGTTGCCCAGATACGACGTTGATAACCTGTTTGATTCGACGAAATTTAAGCGGCATTTTCCCGACTTCCCCGTCACCTCATACCGGCAGGGTCTTGAGAACATCTGGCAGGAATGGACATCTAAAGCGCACAAAACAGCGTAGACGCGCTGCCGCACCGTCAGCGGTGCGGCCTGATCCTGTGACAACGTCACATTCACTTCTCGTCTTTAGGACTATTCTGCCTGCACCTCTTTCAGCCCTTACGCCATAAGGCTTAACCCGAGGTTGTCACTGTTTTCATAGGGTTACTGATTTTACCCCTTCGCTGGAACCCTTCCCAAACGCTTGCTATAGGTGAAATACCCCTGCCGAAACATGGCATAACAACAGGCAACCGGTGGTTGCTATAACGCATGCGCACAGGGAGACACACCGCAATGCACCCATTACTCAAACGTTCGCTGCTGTTTGTCGGCGCCATTATCGTGGTTCTCGCCCTCCTCGTCTGGGGCATTGGGCTGGAGACGATCAGGGCGCGCCAGGTTGACCTGGTCTATCTCGGGCAACAGCACATGATTCTGGTTTTCTCGTCGATGTTCTTTGCCCTGCTGGTCGGTATTCCGAGCGGGATCCTGCTGAGCCGCCCTGCGGCGCGAGGTATCGCCGAATACGTCATGCAAATCTTCAACGTCGGCAATACGCTGCCGCCGCTGGCCGTTCTGGCGCTGGCGATGGTGGTGATTGGCATTGGCGATACGCCCGCCATCATCGCCCTGTTCCTCGCCTCGCTGCTGCCGATAGTGCGTAACACCTACGCCGGGCTGTGCTCGGTCCCGCCGTCGCTGCTGGAAGCGGCAAACGGCATCGGAATGACCAAATGGCAGCGTCTGCGTCAGGTTGAGCTGCCAGCCGCCTGGCCGGTCATGCTCTCGGGGATCCGCATTGCCACCGCCATTAACGTCGGGACCGCACCGCTGGCGTTCCTGATTGGTGCCAGCAGCTACGGCGAGCTGATTTTCCCCGGTATTTACTTAAACGATTTCCCGACCCTGATCCTCGGCGCGGCGGCAACCGCCCTGTTCGCCCTGATCCTCGATACCCTGCTGGCGGCGCTGGGTCGCGCGATGAGTCCCCATCTCGCTCGATAACAATAACAAGGAGCTTTTATGAGACTGTTTTCCAGCCTGACGGCGCTGTGTGCCGCGGCGCTTTTCACCAGCCAGGCGATGGCGGCCCCGTTGATTCTGGCGACCAAGAGCTTTACCGAGCAGCACATTCTCTCGGCAATGACCGTGCAGTACCTGCAAAAGAGAGGTTTTCAGGTACAGCCGCAAACCAACATTGCCACGGTAATTTCCCGCAACGCGATGATCAACAAGCAGATTGACATGACCTGGGAGTACACCGGCACGTCGCTGATCATCTTTAACCACATCAACAAGCGTATGTCGCCCCAGGAGTCTTACGAGACGGTAAAACGCCTGGACGCGAAGCACGGTCTGGTCTGGCTCAAGCCTGCCGACATGAACAACACCTATGCCTTTGCCATGCAGCGCAAGCGCGCCGAGGCGGAACATATCAACACCATGTCGGAGATGGTGGCGAAGATTGAGCAGATCCGTAAAACCAACCCGGACAAAAACTGGCTGCTGGGCTTAGACCTGGAGTTTGCCGGACGCAGCGACGGCATGAAACCGCTTCAGGCGGCCTATAACATGGAGCTGGATCGCCCACAGATCCGCCAGATGGACCCGGGCCTGGTATACAACGCCGTACGCGACGGGTTTGTCGATGCCGGACTGATTTACACCACCGACGGGCGCGTGAAAGGCTTCGACCTCAAGGTGCTGGAAGACGATAAAGGCTTCTTCCCGAGCTACGCGGTGACGCCGGTGGTGCGTAAAGACACACTGGAGGCCAACCCCGGTCTGGAAGAGGCGCTCAACACCCTCTCGGCCCAGCTCAACAACGACGCTATCACCGAACTGAATAAGAAGGTGGATATCGACCATCAGTCACCGCAGCAGGTCGCCCGAGATTTCCTGCGTAGCAAACAGCTGCTGTAGGAGGCGCTATGGAGACGATTCACTACATTCTGGACAACTGGGATTACCTCTTAACCCTGACGCTGCAGCATCTGTGGCTGGTGGCGCTGGCCGTAGGTTTAGCCATCATCATCGGTGTACCGCTGGGCATTCTGATTGTCCGCCACAAGTGGCTGGCAACGCCGGTGCTGGGGATAGCCACCATCGTGCTGACCATTCCGTCCATCGCCCTGTTTGGCCTGATGATCCCGCTGTTTTCGCTGATCGGTCAGGGTATCGGTGCCCTGCCTGCAATCACCGCTGTTTTTCTCTACTCATTGCTGCCGATTGTGCGTAACACCCATACGGCGCTCGACAGCCTGCCGCCTGGCCTGCGCGAAGCCGGGCGCGGCATCGGCATGACCTTCTGGCAGCGCCTGCGCTGGGTTGAGATCCCGATGGCGCTGCCGGTGATTTTCGGCGGGATCCGCACCGCCGTAGTGATGAACATTGGCGTGATGGCGATTGCCGCCGTGATCGGCGCGGGCGGTCTGGGGCTGCTGCTGCTCAACGGCATCGGCGGAAGTGATATTCGCATGTTGATCGCGGGCGCGCTGATGATTTGTCTTTTAGCGATTGTGCTCGACTGGCTGCTGCACCGTCTGCAGGTGGTTCTGACTCCAAAGGGGATTCGATAATGATAAAACTGGAAAACCTCACCAAACAATTTTCACAGAAGCACGGCCAGACCTTTAAGGCCGTTGATAACGTCAACCTGAACGTGCCCGAAGGGGAAATGTGCGTCCTGCTCGGCCCTTCCGGCTGTGGGAAAACCACCACGCTGAAGATGATTAACCGCCTCATTACCCCGAGCAGCGGGACAATCCTGATCAACGGTGAAGACACCAGCGGGATGGACACCGTCACCCTGCGCCGCAACATTGGCTACGTGATCCAGCAGATTGGCCTGTTTCCGAACATGACCATCGAAGAGAACATCACCGTCGTGCCGCGCATGCTGGGCTGGGATAAAGCGCGCTGCAAAACCCGCGCCGAAGAGCTGATGGATATGGTGGCGATGGATCCGCATAAGTTCCTCAATCGCTACCCGCGCGAGATGTCCGGCGGCCAGCAGCAGCGTATCGGCGTGATCCGCGCCCTGGCGGCTGATCCTCCGGTGCTACTGATGGATGAACCCTTCGGCGCGGTGGACCCGATCAACCGCGAGGTGATCCAGAACCAGTTCCTGGAGATGCAGCGCAAGCTGAAAAAAACCGTCATGCTGGTGAGCCACGATATCGACGAAGCCCTGAAGCTCGGTGACCGCATTGCGGTGTTCCGTCAGGGGAAAATCGTGCAGTGCGCCAGCCCGGATGAACTGCTGGCGAAACCGGCGAATGAGTTTGTCGGCTCGTTTGTCGGTCAGGACCGTACGCTGAAGCGTCTGCTGCTGGTATCCGCAGGAGACGTGACCGACCAGCAGCCGACCATTACGGTGCGGGGTTCTACCCCGCTTCCCGAAGCCTTTTCAACCATGGATGATAATGACATTCGCGCGATTACCGTGGTCGATGAGCACGGCAAACCGCTGGGCTTTGTGAAGCGTCGCGAAGCGCGTAACGCCAGCGGTACCTGCGCCGACATCCTGCATCCGTTCCGCATGACCGGCAAAGCGGAAGACAACCTGCGCGTGGTGCTTTCACGTCTGTATGAGAGCAATACCAGCTGGATGCCGATTGTGGATGAGGACGGGCGCTACAACGGCGAGATTTCTCAGGACTATATTGCCGAGTACCTGAGTTCAGGGCGTACGCGCCGGGCGCTAAATATTCATAGTGAGAGTTAATCTTTCAGGCCGGGCATCGCCCGGCTTTTTCGCACGCATACCTTTTGCTAACCCCACGATTTCCCGCCACAATATTGTATCTTTTCCGTTGACTCGCGACCCATGCAACGTCTTCACGCCTACCCCGACATTCGCGCGATGTTTCGCCGATTACTGATTGCCACCGTCACCGGCGTGTTGGCCGCGCTGGCCGTTGCGGTATTCCGCCACAGCATGTATCTGCTGGAGTGGCTGTTTCTAAGCAACGACAGCGGCAGCCTGGTGAACGCCGCCGCCGCATTATCGCCCTGGCGACGGGTGCTAACGCCCGCGCTGGGCGGTCTGGCTGCTGGACTGCTGCTCTGGGGATGGCAACGGTTTACCGCGCAGCGGCCTCACGCACCAACCGATTATATGGAAGCGCTGGAAACCGAAGACGGACAGTTTGATTACGGTGCCAGCCTGGTGAAATCACTCGCTTCTTTGCTGGTGGTCGCCAGCGGCAGCGCCATCGGGCGTGAAGGGGCGATGATCCTGCTTGCCGCCCTCGCGGCTTCCCTGTTCGCCCGGCGCTTTACCCCTAAATCAGAATGGAAATTGTGGATTGCCTGCGGGGCCGCTGCCGGGATGGCCAGCGCCTACCACGCCCCCTTAGCCGGAAGCCTGTTCATCGCTGAGATCCTGTTTGGCACGCTGATGCTGGCCTCGCTCGGCCCGGTGGTGATTGCTGCGGTGGTCGCGCTGCTTACGACCCGCCTGCTTAGCCCCGGCGCAAACACCCTTTATCAGGTCCACCTCAACGAGAGCCTTACCGCGGTAGATTATTCCCTGATTGTCGGCATGGGACTGCTGGCCGGGCTGTGCGGTCCGCTGCTGATGTGGCTGATGGCCTACAGCCACGCTCTGTTTCTGCGCCTTAAGCTTTCACCGCCGTGGCAGCTGGCGCTGGGCGGGCTGATCGTCGGGCTGCTGTCGCTGCTGACGCCGAAGGTGTGGGGGAATGGCTACAGTGTGGTTCAGGCTTTTCTTCTCGCCCCGCCGTTGCTGTCGGTGATTGCAGGCGTGTTTATCTGTAAATTGCTGGCGGTACTGGCAAGCAGCGGCTCGGGCGCGCCCGGCGGGGTGTTCACACCGACGTTATTTGTCGGCATGGCGACAGGAATGCTGTTTGCGCAGCTATCCGCGCTGTGGTTTCCAGGTGCTGAGACGGCAATTTTGCTGGGGCTGGCAGGTATGGCAACGCTGCTGGCTGCCACGACGCATGCGCCGATTATGTCGGCACTGATGGTCTGTGAAATGACCGGGCAGTATTTTTTACTGCCCGGCTTGCTGGTCGCGTGCGTCGTCGCGTCGGTACTGTCGAGGACGTTACGCCACGACTCTGTCTACGGACCCCATACTGCTGAAAGCAGAGAGGTCGATGTACTGCGCTAATTCGCGCTGCTCGGCGCGCGGCAGGTAGGGCAATTCACCCACTAAAGGCCCGGGGAGTTTTTTGCTCAGCACCTCGATGATTTCAGCGTAGTGCGCAAGCCCCGGGTTAATACGGTTAGCCACCCAGCCCACCAGCGGCAGACCGTCATTGGCAATGGCCTGTGCCGTCAGGAGGGCATGGTTGATGCACCCTTCCTGAATGCCGACCACCATCACTACGGGCAGCTGTTCCTGCACCACCCACTCGGAAAGCGGGCGTAAATCATTCATCAGGCTGCGCCAGCCGCCGGTGCCTTCAACCACAACGTGGTCCACTTTCTCGCTCAGGCTCGCCAGACCGTCGGAAAGCAGGCTGTAGTTGATCAGGCCGCTGTGCGCCACGCTGCTCTCATCCTCGCTTAGCGCGATAGGATTTACCGCGTGATAAGGTAATTCAATGGACGAAACGCTTTGCAGCACCAGGGCGTCTTTATTACGCAATCCGTCTGGCGTCTCTTTACTGCCTTTTGCGACCGGTTTGTACCCTGCCACGCGTTTACCGCTGGCTGCCAGAGACTGCAGCAATGCGCGGGATACGACGGTCTTGCCGACAGAGGTATCAGTACCAGTAACAAAGAAACGCTTAAGCATGACTCATTCCACCTCTTGGGTATGCTTCGAAAATATAAACCAGGTAAATAATTCAGTGGGGGAAGTCTACGGGATGCGTGCGCTACCCGGCTTGAGATAGCGCAATATTTCTTACATCTATGGAAAAGAGTTAACCCTGCAACAAACGGATCAGTAAAGAGCCGTTATACATCGCATCTTTCACCAGCGCGGCACCGGCCATGGTTCCCTGGTTCGAAAATTGGGTGCTTTCGACCGCGATGTTTTTACTGTACGCAGGAAGCGCCTGCTGGTTGATGCAGGCAGAGATCGCCGGAAAGAGAATCTCCGCCGCCTGGCTGAGCGGTGAACCAATCAGAATTTTTTGTGGGTTAAACAGATTGACCATAATGGCGAGAATGCGGCCCACGTTGTTACCGACGCCCGTGATGATATCTTTCGCCAGTAAATCCCCTTGTCGGGCTGCCGCGCAGAGAGAATCCACGGTAAGCGGCTGGCCGTGAAGCGAGGAGCTCATCGACTGGCTGAGCCTCACCTGCGCCAGCTCCAGCACGCTTTCGACGCTGGCAATGGTCTCCAGGCAGCCGTGGTTCCCGCAGTAGCAGCGTTTACCGTACGGGTCGACCTGCGTGTGACCGATTTCCACCAGGCTGCTGCTTCCGGCGTGCAGCAGGCGACCGTCGGTAATCACCCCCGCCCCCACGTTGTGATCAATCACCACCTGAATAACGTCGCGCGCGCCGCGAGATGCGCCAAACAGCGCCTCCGCCATGGTCCAGGCGCTGATATCATGCTGAATGTAGACGGGCACGCCGGTATGGTTTTTCAGCACCTCACCCAGCGGCATCTCTTTGACATTGTCATAAAACGGCATGCGGTGCACGATGCCATTCTCGGTATCAATGATACCCGGCATGGTGATAGCAATCGCCGTTAACCGTTCAAGCCGCTGCTGATGGCGGATAAAGAAGTGATCGATATGGGTCAGGATAGCGTCAAGAAGCGGTTGTTCCGCATCGAGCGGGAGCTCCAGCCGGTCTTCCACCACCAGCTTGCTGCTGAGATCGCGCAGCGCAAGGAAGATCTCCCCCCGGCTGATGCGCAATGACAGGTAGTGCCATGCTTCCGTTTCTACCACCAGCCCGACAGCAGGACGTCCACGGCTACCCGGCTCCTGTATTTCCGTCTCCTGGACCAGGTGAGCTTCCAGCATTTCGCGGACTATCTTGGTGATACTGGCGGGTGCCAGTTGTGCCAGGCGCGAAAGATCGATACGCGAAACCGGACCGAGCTGATCAATCAGGCGATACACTGCGCCTGCATTGGTCTGCTTAATCTGATCAATATGCCCTGGCTGGCTATCAGCAACCACCTCGTACTCCCTTATTTTCGAGCTTCGAAATAAACTGTTGGCTATGGTGAAGCACTTCACCAGGCGTCGTCAAATATTTACTTAGCCATGTGATTTACCGCACATTTTTACCCCAGTTTCCCTATAAATATCGCCCTGCCGAGGCTGTAATGAGCTGCTTTTTAAACCGCTGCGCCGCCTGACTCTGTTCGCGATGTTTTGACCAGACCAGCCACATCTCGGAAACCGCCTCTTTTTCGGCAATCGCCACCCAGCGCATTTCCTGCAATTGTACCCGCTTAAAGGACGCCGGGAGAATAGAAACCCCAAGTCCGGCGGCAACCAGACCAATAATGGTCATGGCCTCCCCCACTTCCTGAGTAATAACCGGGGCGAGATCGTGGCGACGCATCAGGCCCAAAATATCGTCATACAGACCGGTGCCGACCTGAGGGTCAAAAAAGACAAAGGGCTCTTTTGCCAGCTCTGCCAGCGTCACGGAAGCTTGCGACGCCAGAGGATGATCCTGCGGGATCATCGCCATCAGGGGTTCGCGCAGGATAACCTGCCACGCCAGCGTATCCGGTAGTGCGGTATTACGCATCAGCCCCAGGTCGAGCGCCCCCTCGTTGAGCGGCGAAATTTGCTCGCGGGTGTTTATTTCGCGGGTCTGAATATGCACGTCCGGGAAATGGCGGCGGAACGATGAGAGGGTTTCTGAGACGGCGCTGATGAAGGGCGCCGACGAGGTAAAGCCGATCCGCAGTTCGCCGGTCTCCCCCAGATACAGCCGCTCCGCCCTGGCAGCGGCGTCATCCACCATGCTCAGAATTTGCCTGCTGTCGGCCAGGAACTGCTTGCCCGCGGCGGTCAGGCTCACGCTACGGTTCGTACGCGCCAGCAGACGCGCCCCAACCTGCTGTTCGAGGATCTGAATTTGCTGGCTGAGCGGTGGCTGAGAGATGTTCAGCCTCGCTGCCGCGCGGCCAAAATGCAGCTCCTCCGCTACCGCCACGAAGTAGCGTAAATGACGCAGTTCGATATTCATATTTTTAAAGTATCATTTGAGATTATTAATATATTAGACAGAATATTTACATTTTCCTACTCTGATCTTGTGGTCATACCCGTCACCAGAAATCACGGGGATGTTTAAGCAAGGAATATGTGTGAGTCGTACAACTACCATTGATATCACTCCGGCAAATGATATTGATGATTTACCTGCAGCATCTCAGCCGGTGCAGTTTATTAAACGTGGTACCCCTCAGTTTATGCGCGTCACGCTGGCGCTTTTCTCAGCGGGTCTCGCAACCTTTGCCCTGCTCTATTGCGTGCAGCCGATCCTGCCCGTGTTGTCCCACGAGTTTGGCGTGTCGCCTGCCAGCAGCAGTATTTCGCTTTCTCTCTCCACCGGGATGCTGGCGGTCGGTCTACTCTTCACCGGGCCGCTCTCAGATGCGATTGGCCGAAAGCAGGTCATGGTCACCGCTCTGATGCTGGCCTCCGTCTGTACGCTGCTTTCAACAATGATGACCAGCTGGCACGGTATCCTGATAATGCGTGCGCTGATCGGGTTATCGCTGAGCGGCGTCGCTGCGGTCGGGATGACCTACCTCAGCGAGGAGATCCACCCGAGCTTTGTCGCCTTCTCTATGGGGCTGTACATCAGCGGGAACTCCATCGGCGGGATGAGCGGACGCCTGCTGAGTGGGGTGTTTACGGATTTCTTTAACTGGCGCATTGCGCTGGCGGTGATTGGTTGCTTTGCGCTCGCCTCTGCGCTGATGTTCTGGAAAATTCTGCCGGAATCACGTCACTTCCGCCCGGCGTCCCTGCGCCCCAAAACGCTGTTTATCAACTTCCGCCTGCACTGGCGTGATAAAGGGCTGCCGCGCCTGTTCCTGATGGGTTTTCTGCTGATGGGTTCGTTTGTCACGCTGTTTAACTACATTGGCTATCGCCTGATGCTTTCTCCGTGGCATCTCAGCCAGGCGGTGGTCGGCCTACTTTCCGTGGCATACCTCACCGGTACCTGGAGTTCGCCAAAAGCCGGAGCGATGACCGCACGCTACGGTCGTGGCCCGGTGATGTTGTTCTTCACGGCGGTGATGCTGGTCGGCCTTCTGCTGACGCTCTTCTCCTCTCTGTGGCTGATTTTTGCCGGAATGCTGCTCTTCTCTGCAGGCTTTTTCGCCGCCCACTCGGTCGCCAGCAGCTGGATTGGCCCGCGTGCCCGTCGCGCAAAGGGCCAGGCGTCGTCGCTGTATCTGTTTAGCTATTACCTGGGATCAAGCATTGCCGGGACGCTCGGCGGCGTGTTCTGGCACAACTACGGCTGGAACGGCGTGGGCGGGTTTATCGCGCTGATGCTGTGCGCGGCGCTACTGGTGGGGGCAAGTTTGCATAAACGTCTGCATTAACATTCTGCGTCCTTCGTGTTTAAATCGAGCCGATGCTAATTTTTGTCATCGGCTGATTCAGACACGAGGACTTCATGAAAAACAATAACTACCAGCAACTCACCCGCACCTTCCAGCGTCTCTCCCGCTTCTCCCACCTATCCTCCATCGCCAGCTGGGACATGTTCACCATGATGCCGCCGGGCGGCAGCGCCGCGCGCGGTGAAGCGCTGGCGGAGATGAGCGTCCTGCAACACCAGATCCTGACCGATAAAAAAGTGGGTGATTGGCTGGCTGCCGCGGCAAGCGAAGACCTGAATGATGTCGAACAGGCCAACCTGCGTGAAATGACGCGCCATTATCAACAAGCAACATTGCTGCCTGAATCGCTGGTGGAAGCCAAGTCGCTGGCAGGCAGCAAATGCGAGCACGCGTGGCGTACTCAGCGCCCCGCCAACGACTGGCAGGGGTTTTCCGCCAACCTGAAAGAGGTGGTGAAACTGAGCCGCGAAGAGGCTCGACTGCGCGCCGACGCCAAAGGGTGTTCGCCCTACGACGCGCTGCTCGATATTTTTGAACCAGACATGACGAGCGCGCGTCTGGACGTGCTGTTCGGCGACATGAAATCCTGGCTGCCGGACCTCCTGGCAAACGTCGTGGAAAAACAGGCTCAGCGGTCGTTCGTTCCGCCGCAGGGCCCTTTCCCGACCGCGACGCAGCGTGAGCTGGGTCTGGAAGCCATGAAGATGCTCGGCTTCGATTTTAACGGCGGTCGTCTGGACGTCAGCGCCCACCCGTTCTGCGGCGGCGTGCCGGAAGACGTGCGTATCACCACGCGCTACGACGAGGACGAGTTGCTAAGCGCGCTGTTTGGCGTGATCCACGAAACCGGACATGCGCGCTACGAACAAAACCTGCCGCGCGCCTGGGCCGGACAGCCCGTGGCGCTGGCGCGCTCAACGGCAATCCACGAATCTCAGAGCCTGTTCTTTGAGATGCAGCTCGGGCGTAGCGAGGCCTTCCTGAAGCATCTGCTCCCTGCCGTTCACGCCCGCTTTGGCAGTCAGGCTGCGTTCAGCGAAGAGAACTTTATCGCCTGGAACCAGCGCGTGAAGCCGGGCTATATCCGCGTTGATGCGGACGAAGTGAGCTACCCGGCGCACGTGGTGCTGCGCTATGAAATTGAACGCGCGTTGATCAACGGCGACATTGAGGTGGACGACATTCCGGCGCTGTGGGATGAGAAAATGCAGGCCTGGCTTGGGCTATCGACCAAAGATAACTATCGTAACGGCTGTATGCAGGATATCCACTGGACCGACGGCGGCTTTGGGTATTTCCCGTCGTACACGCTGGGTGCGATGTACGCTGCGCAGCTCTTCCACGCCGCGAAAACGGCGCTTCCGGGTCTGCAGGCGTCTATTGCTGACGGCGATTTCTCAGCGCTGTTCGACTGGCTGCGCCAGAACGTCTGGCAGCACGGCAGTCGGTTTAGCACCTCTCAGCTGATTACCCAGGCGACGGGGGAAGATCTGAATATCCGCTACTTCCGCGAGCACCTGACGTCACGCTATTTGTAATCGACATCGCCGGGGGAACCCGGCATTGTACAAACGGTTACACGCCGATACCAATCACTCACGGAAACCCCGAGTTTACAGGGATATAGTTCTTTCAACGGCCCCGCAGTGGGGTTAAATGAAAAACCAAATTCGAGGGTATGAAAATGAAAAAAGTATTAGCTCTGGTTGTTGCCGCTGCTATGGGTCTGTCTTCTGCTGCATTTGCTGCTGAAACTACCGCGACCGCAACACCTGCTGCGGCTCCAGCTGCAACCACCACCGCTGCGCCAGCCAAAGCGGTTCACCATAAGAAACATCACAAAGCAGCAAAACCTGCTGCAGAGCAGAAAGCCCAGGCCGCTAAAAAGCACCACAAAAAAGCGACCAAACCTGCTGTAGAGCAGAAAGCGCAGGCTGCTAAAAAGCATCACAAAAAAGCAGTAAAACACGAAGCTGCTAAACCAGCTGCACAGCCAGCTGCGTAAGAGTACAAGCTAAACCGTGCCCTTCGGGGCACGTTGGTAAACCGGCGCTGAACCGACCAGTTCCGCGCCGTTTTTTTATCCGGAGGGCGTATGCTGCGGCGCTATCGGTTTGAGCTCATTCTTATCTTGCTTATTTTATGCGCGCTCATCGCAAGCCAGTTTTATCTTTCCTGATTGTAGCACGCTGATTTTACTCCCACTTTCGTGCTGTCCCGTCTATAGTATTTTCATAGGGTTCACTTTTAATAATCATAATTACCCCACCAGAGTGTGATATGCGTAAATCTGTTGTGTTGTTACTGGGAACGTTTGGTCTTTTTTCAGGATTCTTACATGCGGACGATGGTGATGAAGACGCTATCAGCGCCAAAGAGGTCAAGACCCTTTTTTTTGGTCATGATGACCGCACGCGGGTTACCGATCCGACGCAGGCCCCCTGGGATGCCATAGGACAACTGGAAACGGCCAGCGGTAACTTATGTACCGCAACATTAATTACGCCTCAACTGGCACTGACGGCCGGTCATTGCCTTCTCATGCCGCCAGCCGGTAAACCGGATAAAGCTATCGCCCTGCGCTTTGTGTCGCAAAAAGGGGTCTGGCGCTATGAGATCCACGGCATTGAAGGACGGGTTGATCCCTCTCTGGGTAAACGCTTAAAACCGGATGGTGAGGGCTGGATTGTGCCCCCTGCCGCCGCATCCTGGGATTTTGGGCTGATTGTTCTGCGTTATCCGCCATCGGGTATCACACCCCTGCCCTTATTCGACGGTGACAAAGCCGCGCTGACGGCGGCACTGAAAGCCGTCGACCGAAAAGTGACGCAATCCGGCTACCCGGTCGATCATCTTGATTCTCTCTACACGCATACGGACTGCACGGTCACTGGCTGGGCGCAAAACAGCGTGCTCTCGCATCAGTGCGATACGCTACCGGGTGACAGCGGGTCACCGCTGATGTTGAAAACCGAGAATGGCTGGCAGTTGATTGGTGTTCAAAGCTCTGCCCCATCCGCCAAAGACAGATGGCGCGCCGATAACCGTGCCCTGTCGGTTACCGGTTTTCGCGACAAGCTGGAAGCGCTCGCGCAGCAATAAAAAAGGCAGCGAATATCGCTGCCTGAAGAGGATGTCGAAACTGACATCAGGCGAGTTTTATCATAATCATGCCTGCGAGCAGCAGAACCAGGCCGATCCAGCCTTTGTGATTCAAACGCTGACCGAACAGGATCCAGCCTGCTGCCAGGGTGGCGGCGATACCGAAGCCACCCCACAGCGCATAGGCCACAGAAAGGTCGATCCCTTTTACCGCCTGCGACAGGGCGCTAAATGCCCCCAGCACGGCGGCAATGGACATCAAGCCATAAAACTTACGGCGAAAACCGTCAGAGAATTTTAAAAAGACGTTAGCCACGATTTCCAGCACGATGGCCAGCGCCAGCCAGGCCGCGTGGATCCATTCAAACTGCTGCATGAGCCTGCTCCTTCTGCTGTTTCGTCGGTTTACGTGTACCCGATTTAATCAGCACGATCCCTACCACCAGCGTGGTTAATCCGGCAATTTTCATTGTCGACAAGGTTTCGTCAAATATCATGACACTGAACAGCGTGATCAATAAAATACCGATACCTTCCCACAGGGCATACGCGACACCCAGCGCGATTTTTTTTACCGCAAATGAGAGGAAAATATAGGAAAGGGTAATCATCACCAGCATTAAAATAAAACCGGTATTACCATCGCTCACGCTTGCCCATTTCATCGACAGGGTGCCGGTAATTTCAGCGATAATAGCCAGGGCTAATAAAATCCAGTAAAACATGTTCTTCTCCTGCTTGAGAATATAATCCATCGTGGCTCGCGTTGGACAGCAAACCAAAAAATATTAAATGAGATCAGACAGCTAAGCGCAGGGCGCCAGCTCAGGCAGAAGACGTGACTACAGCGCGTTGCGCCAGTGTTGCTCACCAGACAGAAGGCAGAAGGAAGTGGAGAATACAGCGGTGTTTGTTGAAAAATACGTCCTGAACAAATTGTCCATAAAATTACAATTATCCGCGTTGTTGCTTCTCGTCTTTGCGGATGAAAATTGTCCTCGGTAGTTGAACACGCTAGATTTGTACCATAAGCCAGGGTTTTACTCAAAGTCTTTTCATTTCTTTACCCATTCCGTTTGATTTTGGTTAGTTTTTTTACTCGGATAATGCATCTATTATAAATAAAACATTATTCAGGAACTTCCATGGCTAAACCCATCATTACCCTGAACGGGCTGAAGATTGTCATTATGCTGGGCATGCTGGTAATCATATTGACCGGCGTTCGTTTTGCAGCCGACATCATTGTGCCATTTATTCTGGCGCTTTTTATTGCAGTGATCCTGAACCCGCTGGTACAGCGCCTGGTGCGGCTACGCGTTCCCCGCGTGCTGGCGATCACGCTGCTCATCAGCATTATCATCGTTGTCATGGTGCTGCTGGTGGCCTATCTCGGGACATCGTTGAACGAGCTGGCGCGTACGCTACCAAAATACCGTTCTTCGCTGGCGATCCCGCTCCTGCAACTCGAGCCCTGGCTGCAGCGGGCAGGTATTGAGGTCTCGGTTGAGGAACTGCTGAAGTATATCGATCCGAATGCCGCCATGACCCTCGTTACCAGCCTGCTGGCGCAACTCTCTAACGCTATGACATCCATTTTCCTGCTGTTTTTGACGGTCGTGTTTATGCTGCTGGAAGTGCCGCAACTGCCCGCAAAGCTGCAGCAAATCATGGTTCGTCCGGTAGAAGGTATGGGGGCGATTCAGCGCGCGCTGGACAGCGTTTCACGCTATCTGGTGCTGAAAACCGCCATCAGCCTGGTGACTGGCCTGGTGGTCTGGGGGATGCTCGTCGCGCTGGATGTCCGCTTCGCTTTCGTCTGGGGATTGCTGGCCTTTGCCCTCAACTACATTCCTAACATCGGTTCCGTGCTGGCGGCGATCCCCCCTATTCTTCAGGCGCTGGTGTTCAGTGGGCTTTATGATGCGCTGGTTCTGTTAGCGGGATATCTGGCGATCAACCTGGTGTTCGGGAACATTCTTGAACCACGCATGATGGGCCGCGGGCTGGGGCTTTCCACGCTGGTGGTGTTCCTGTCCCTGATATTCTGGGGCTGGCTGCTGGGTCCCGTGGGTATGCTGCTTTCTGTTCCACTGACGATCATCGTGAAGATTGGGCTGGAGCAAACGGCGGGCGGGCAAAGCATCGCCGTGCTGCTAAGCGATATGGATCATCGCTAGCCCCTTCATCGCCTTGCACCAGACTCTGGATCGCCGAATCGGCGTTCCAGAGTGCCCGGGACATCATCTCCAGCCCATTTCCGGTGCGACATGCTTCAGAATGGACTCAATAACATGTGCGTTATAGTCCACGCCCAGCTGGTTCGGCACGGTCAGCAAGAGCGTATCCGCCTCGGCGATGGCCTCATCCTTTTTCAACTGTTCGATCAGCGCGTCAGGCTCTGCGGCATAGCTGCGACCAAAAATAGCGCGCGTTTTCTCATCAAGATAACCGACACTATCGCTCTCATTGCGGCTTGAACCGAAATACATCCGGTCGCGGTCATCCATCAGGGCAAAAATGCTGCGACTGACCGACACGCGTGGCTGACGGGTATGCCCCGCGTCGGCCCAGGCCTGCCGATACGCGCGGATCTGTTTTGCCTGCTGAATATGAAACGGCTCGCCGGTTTCATCGTCTTTCAGCGTGGAGCTTTGCAAATTCATTCCGAGTGTGGCGGCCCATACCGCGGTCGCATTCGACCCCGCGCCCCACCAGATACGGTCCCGCAAGCCTTCGGAATGCGGCTCCAGACGCAATAACCCTGGCGGGTTCGGGAACATCGGCTGTGGATTCGGTTTTGCAAATCCTTCTCCGCGCAGCACCTCGAGCAGCACCTCGGTATGACGGCGCGCCATATCCGATTCATCTTCCCCTTCCTGCGGGACATAGCCAAAATGACGCCAGCCATCAATGACCTGCTCCGGGGAACCGCGGCTGATGCCAAGCTGTAAACGACCGCCGGAAATGAGATCCGCAGCCCCCGCGTCCTCCGCCATATACATCGGGTTCTCATAGCGCATGTCGATCACGCCCGTACCGATTTCAATACGTTTGGTTTTTGCACCTATCGCCGCCAGTAAGGGGAACGGTGAGCTCAGCTGGCGGGCAAAGTGGTGTACGCGGAAATAGGCACCGTCTGCTCCCAACTCTTCGGCCGCCACGGCCAAATCAATGGACTGTAGCAGCGTGTCTGCCGCCGAGCGCGTACCGGACTGCGGCGACGGCGTCCAGTGACCAAAGGATAAAAACCCGATCTTTTTCATGACTCTGTGTCCTGATAATGCTTTGCGTTGTACCTACTTTACGCATTACCGGGTGAGAATAAATGGCGTTTATTTAACGGAGTGATTCAAATAAATTGATTGAATTTTTTTCAGGTCCGTCAGGTAAAAAACGGCTGGTTATCGGTTTGATTTATCGTTACTACTCTATGTCAGGACTTTTACACCGGACAGAAAATGAAAAGACGCTATGTTGTTGCGGATGTTTTTACTGACACCCCGTTTCTGGGTAACCCTGTCGCCGTCGTACTCGATGCGGAGGGTATGAGCAAAGCACAAATGCAGCAGGTCGCCGTTGAATTTGGCTACAGCGAAACCACGTTCGTTCTGCCGCCAGACAATCCTTCCAATACGGCACGCGTGCGAATCTTTACGCCCTCGCGCGAGATCCCCTTCGCCGGGCACCCGAATGTTGGAACTGCGTACGTGCTGGCACATCACGCAGCGATGAATCATCAGCGCCAGCCTGATACGCTGCACTTCGAGGAAATAGCCGGTCTGGTGCCCGTGCGCCTGCTACGTGACAACGATACCGTGACCGGCGCAGAACTCCTGGTGCCAGAGGTACTCTCCTTGCGCTCTGAAGTTAGCCCGGAAAGCGTGGCTGCCTGCTTATCCCTGAACGCAGAAGATATCCGTACCGAGGTACATATGCCTGTTGTCGCGTCGGTAGGTCTGCCCTTCCTGATAGCCGAGCTGGCTTCTCGCGAGGCGCTTCGTCGGTGCGTGCCGAATTTACAGGGTTTTCGCGCGACGTTACCGCTGGATGGCGCGGTCTCCCTCTATGCCTATACCCAGGATACGGATCCCGATGAACCTCACGATGTCCAGGCCCGCATGTTTACTCCCCGCATGACAGAAGATCCTGCAACAGGCAGCGCGACGGCCGCTGCAACGGCGCTACTGGCGTTGCAGCGCAATAAAACGACGCTTAACCTTAACGTCAGTCAGGGCGTTGATATGGGACGAGCAAGCGTGCTGTTCGCGGGATACGATGCCTCGTCAGGAAAGGCTGTGGTTCGCGTAGGGGGAAAATGTGTGATTACGCTTGAAGGCACATTTTCATTCTAACGGTGCAATGGCGTTTACCTTTACGACACCCGATGGGATATATTGGCACACTATTTTTATCACAGGTAAAACCGACAATGGCTTTGATCCCCAAAAACTACGCGCGGCTGGAAAGCGGCTATCGCGAAAAAGCTTTAAAAATCTACCCATGGGTCTGCGGACGCTGCTCGAGAGAGTTTGTCTATTCCAACCTGCGTGAACTGACGGTTCACCATATCGATCACGACCATACTAATAACCCGGAAGATGGCAGCAACTGGGAGCTGTTGTGCCTGTTTTGCCATGACCATGAGCACTCAAAATACACCGAAGCGGATCAGTACGGTACTACCGTCGTGGCCGGTGAAGACGCGCAAAAAGACGTTGGCGTCGCCACGTTTAACCCGTTTGCCGATTTAAAAGCGATGATGAACAAGAAGAAGTAACAACGCCAGGAATGGCGTTTTTTCGCGGGTTACTACTTCTTCAAGTTTTGCTCACTCCGATGTTCTTAGAGAGGTTCACGTATAGACATACACATAGTAGGTTATGACGTATATCCCCGCGATCGCTACTCCTGCCGTACTGAAAAATGGCCAATCCCATAAGCGCATACCGTCACCTCGACGTTAAAATGTCCAGGTGATGGCCGCTGTTGCCGCCCCCTCATTTCGCCGCATCACAATCGGGCTTTCATTCGCATGGTCGCCAAGCCAGGTATAGTCCGCACTCAGGACCGTTCCCCAGTGGGCATCGAACTGATGGCTCCAGGTCAGACTGGTGTCGACGCCATAAAATCCACCCGGCGCTGAATAGCGGTGATATCCGGTGCGGCGGCTCTGCTGCTCGCTGACCCCATACCAGGTATTCAGATAACGGCTGTCGCCAAACAGGGCCGCAGACTGAAAGGCGACCGTGTCCTGGTTATTTTGTACAGGGATTAGCGTAACGGAGGCCTGATAGCTTCCTCCCTGGCTGTCCGTTAACGGCAGCGTCGCTTTGCCTTCCACACTCAGCCAGGGCGCGGCCTGCCAGCCCACGGCAAGGCCGGTATTCAGGGTGGCATCAATGTTCCCCATCCCTTTCAGATTGTTTGCGCCCTCACGCCAGTCAGAATTTTTATCAGCCCTTCCGAAGTCGTAGCCCAGCGTGTGTTCGAAATACCAACCGCTGTCGTTTTGCAGGTCATATCCCAGCCCTTTTTGCGCATCAATAAAGAAAGCGCCTTTGCGACCCAGCAGCACAGGAACCACCTGCCACACCTGCTTGTCTGAGCCTGAGTAACGCGGGGCATACTGTCCCCCCAGCCCGACGGTTAAGGAATCGGACGCAGAGCCATCATCCGCCTGCGCGCCGGATGCCACGACCATCAGAAGCGGGACGGACATATACAGGACTTTTTTTATCGCTATCATACTGCTCTCCATACAGACGCTGGCGTCTCCTGGTACAGGAACGGCCACACAATGTTGGCGCAGTATGATTTGGCTGAATCAATGAATCGTCGGGATAGTGTTAAGAAATGGTCAAGGTGAACGGATGTTGTCCAGAAGAGTGCTGATTATTGAAGATGACGCCGATGCGGCTGGCGTGCTCGAAGCCTATTTACGGCGTGAAAATTACGACGTGACCATTACCAGAGACGGTCTTTCCGGGCTGGATATGGCCCAGCGGTGGAAGCCCGACCTCATCCTGCTGGACGTGATGCTGCCGGGGCTTAACGGCACCGAAGTGCTGGCTGGCCTGCGTCGTAAAAGCGATGTGCCGGTGATCATGGTCACGGCCATGGGTGATACCCCCGATCGCATTGGCGCCCTGCGCTACGGTGCCGATGATTACGTTGTGAAGCCTTATCATCCGGGAGAAGTCGTGGCGCGGGTGCAGGCGGTGCTGCGGCGCAGCAGTAAAAAAGAGACAGACGAAGCGATCCTTCGCTGGCAAACGCTGGAGGTGGATGTCGCCGCCATTGTGGCGAGCGTGGATAACGGCGACGGCACGCCTGTGATACTCGATCTTACGCCAACGGAATTCTCGCTTCTGGCAACGCTGCTGCGTTCCCCTGCGCACCCGTTCTCCCGCCAGTATTTACTGGAACACTGTTTGCCGGAAAGCGAGGCGCTGGAGCGCGTGGTGGACACGCATATTTATAACCTGCGTAAAAAACTCGAAGCGGTGGGTATTTCCGGCGTGCTGATCAACGTTCGCGGCGTGGGTTACAGGTTCAGACAACCATGATAAAAAACCGGCACTCCTCTCTGTGGCGCTGGATTTGCGCGCGTATCCTGGCGCTGGCCATCGGCAGCGTGATCGTCATTGCCACCTGCATGTGGCTACGTTATGCGGTACAGAACTACTGGATAATGGGCAGGATGCCGCCGGCGGTCCGACAGGAGTTTCTTACGCTCAGCCAGAACCCGCAGGCCAATCCGGCCCGCTTCCACACGATTGTGGACACCTGGTGGGGTCTGAGCTATTCCACGCCGTCTATCGCCTCAGCCGACTGGGTCACGGTGGCGCTGCTGGTGCTGGTGATGATCCCGTTTATTGTGGTGATGGGGCTAAAACACGCCCGGCCGCTGGCGCTGCAGTTCAGCCGCCTTCGCGATGCGGCAAAGTATGTCGCCGAAGGGCAGTTTGGCCGTCAGGCGGAACTTATCAAAGATGCCCCGGCGGAAATGGTCAGCTTTGCGACCGACTTTAACTCCATGACCGGACAACTCGCCCGCTATGAGAAAGAGCTACGCGCCTCACACGTGGCAATGGCGCACGAGCTGCGCTCGCCCCTGACGGCCGCCATCGGGCGTCTGCAGGGCATGTTAGACGGCGTGTTTGATGCCAGCCCCGCGCAGCTGGAAATGGTGATGAAGCAGCTCCAGCACCTCAACCGCCTCACCGATGAGCTCCACCTTCTCTCGTTGGCCGACGCGGGTAATCTCGTGCTGGAGGACCAGCCGTTCTGTCTGGATGAGCTGATACAGGAGCGGGCCGCCTGGATCATGCCCCAGGCTGATGCGCATCATTTCCGGATAACGCTGCGTAACCCGCGTAGCTGCCCCTTCAGAGGCGATGCGTTCCGTCTGGGACAGGTCGTGACCATCCTCATGGAAAATGCACTACGTTACGGGCGCGATGGCGGCCATCTTGAGGTGGCGCTGCACGACGCCAGCGGGCATTACACCCTTGAATTTACCGATGACGGGCCGGGCGTATCGCCCCAGTTCTTGCCGGAAATGTTTAAACGCTTCAGCCGTGAGGAGCAGTCCCGCGCGCGGCATTCCGGCGGCAGCGGCCTCGGTTTGTCCATCGCCCGGGCGATTTGTCAGGCGCATGGCGGAGAAATTAGCGCGTCATTACCGGAAACCGGCGGCCTCTCCGTGCGTATTTTGTTGCCCTGGCATCCGTCCGAGAATGAAAATATCCACTCTTGATAAAGCCTTGACACAACATCGAATCTTTCTCGACGTAGCGCGCATTTAATAACGCCATTACCTTTATGGAGCGGCGTTATGTCAGACGAATTATTACTCTCCCTCCGCCACTGCCTGCATCATTTGTACGGCGTGGCGCGCACCCTTTCCTGGCTGTATTTTCTTCCCCTGGCGCTGCTTGCGCTGGCGATTTTTCCGCTGACCGGCTGCGGTGATAAACACGAAAACAAGCCCGACCCTGTGCGAGCGGTACGCTACGTCGTCGTCGGGGCCGCCCAAACTCTTCCCGCGCTGGAAAGAACCGGTGAGATCCATGCCCACGATGAAACGACCCTGAGCTTTCGTACCGGGGGCCGGATACTGACGCGCAGCGTTGATATTGGCGACCGGGTCACTGCCGGACAGCTGCTGGCCACGCTTGACAACACGACCGGGCAAAACCAGCTCGACAGCGCGGCGGCCGACTATGAAGGCGCTAAAGCCTCAGCGCAGGTCGCCGCGCTTAACGTCAGTCGAATGCAAAAGCTCATGCCAACGGGTGCGATAGCCCGCGCGCAGCTCGACAGCGCCCGTGCGGACTGGCTTGTCGCCAGCGCGCGCTTAAAAAGCAGCGAGGCCGCGTGGCGAAATGCCCGCGAAAGCCTCGGCTGGACGCGCCTGATCGCGCCACAAGCGGGCGTAATCACGGCCGTGAACGCCTCTGCGGGGCAGGTTGTCACCGATGGACAGTCCGTGCTGACGCTGGCGACCGGAGAAGGTCGCGACGTGGCGTTTGATATTGCCACCCCCGATGCGATCCCGCCTCTGGATAAGGCGGTTTTACAGGTTTCCCTCCTCAGCGCCCCGTCGGTACAGGCGTCCGCCGCGCTGCGGGATATCACCCCGCAGGCCGATCCCCAGACCCGCACCTGGCGCGTCAGAGCCACCCTGCATAACCCGCCAGAGGCCATGGCGCTGGGTGCCAGCGTTACCGTCACGTTTCCATCGTCAGCCCCGCACGGGTACACCCTTCCCGCCTCGGCGCTGAGCCGTGCAGGCGACAAACCGGCCGTTTTTGTGATTACCCCGCAGTCGCGGGCGCAGCTGCGCGCGGTGGTGCCCGCGAGCTATACGGCCTCTTCCGTTATGATTGCCTCCGGCCTTGAGCCGGGCGATCGGGTGATCACGGCGGGCGTGAGCACATTGCGGTCCGGCGAGCCGGTGATGGCCGGAGAGGTTCAGCCATGAACACAGGACCGGAAGCCAAATTTAACCTCTCCGCCTGGGCGCTGAAGAACCCGCAGATGGTCAGCTTTTTCATGCTGCTGGTGATTGCGATGGGCGTGTTCTGCTATGAGAAGCTGCCGCGTAACGAAGATCCGGCTTTCACCATTAAAACGGCCGTCGTCTCCGCGCAGTGGCCGGGGGCATCCGTGGCGGATACCACCCGCCTGCTGACCGATACGCTTGAAAAAAAGCTGCAGGAAACGCCCTGGCTGGATTATCTCGAAAGTGAAACCCGCGCCGGACGCACCGTTATCCATGTCAACCTCCGTGACGATACGCCCCCGCAAAGCGTGCCGGACATCTGGTATCAGGTTCGCAAAAAAATGCAGGACATCGCGCCGTCCCTGCCTGAAGGAGTGCAGGGCCCTGCCGTGGACGACGAGTTTGACGACACGTTCGGCACAATTTATGCCTTTATTCCCGAAGGTTTCACCCTGTGGGAGGTACGGGATCGCGCAGAGACAATACGTCGCGAGCTTATGTCCCTGCCGGATATGGGCAAAACCACCCTGCTGGGCGAACAGCAGGAGCAGTGGGTTCTCGCCTTTTCTCCGGCACGCCTGGCCGGGATGGGGCTCGATATTCAGGCCGTCGCCGACGCCCTCCGGGCGCAGAACGCGGTTGTTCCGGCTGGCGTTATGCGTACCGGGCGGGAGAACATGGCGATAAAGGTCAGCGGGGCGCTCACGACCGAAGAGAGCTTACGTGCCGTCACGCTGCACGTTAACAATCGCTATATTCCGCTGACCGACATTGCCACCGTCACCCGGGAAATCACCGAGCCTCCGGCACCGGCCTACCGGGTGAACGGCAAACCGGCTATCGGGCTGGCGGTGTCGATGGCACCAACGGGCAACATGCTGCGTTTCGGTGCTGCGCTGAACGCCAGAATGGCGGCCCTCAGCGCCGGGCTTCCGCACGGCATAGAGATGGTAAAAGTCGCCGATCAGTCAGCGGTGGTCAGTGACGCGGTAAGCGGGTTTATCCGGGTGCTTATCGAAGCCGTTATTATCGTGCTGGCGGTTTCATTTGTTTCACTGGGTTTACGGGCCGGACTGGTGGTGGCGACGGCCATCCCGCTGGTGCTCGCCATGACGTTTGCCGGCATGATGCTCGCCGGTATTGGCCTTCAGCGTATCTCGCTCGGAGCGCTGATCATTGCCCTGGGGCTGCTGGTGGATGACGCCATGATCGCCGTCGAAACGATGGTCTCCCGGCTGGAAGCGGGTGATTCCCGTCGGCATGCGGCCACCCATGCATTCAAAACGACGGCCTTCCCGATGCTCACCGGTACTCTGGTGATGATTGCCGGTTTTATTCCCGTTGGTTTCGCGGCCTCCAGCGCCGGTGAATACTGTTTTTCCCTGTTTGCGGTGGTGCTTATTGCCCTGCTCTGTTCCTGGGCTGTCGCGATCCTGTTTTCACCGCTGACGGGCACGTGGCTACTGCCGGAAAAAGTCAGACATCACGCGACGGGACCCGGAAGGATCGCGCGCGGGTACGGACGGCTTTTGCGCCTGGCACTGCGTCACCGAGTCGCTACCCTGCTGTTCACCCTTTCCGCGCTGGGGCTGTCCGTGTACGGCACGACGTTTATGCAGGGCGAGTTTTTCCCCGCTTCGGACAGGCCTGAGCTGCTGGTCAGCCTGACGCTTCCGGCCAACGCGTCGCAGCCGGAAACGTTAAGAGAGGTGGAAAAGCTGGAAAAGGCGCTGGTCGGCAACGGCAACATCAATCGCTATTCGACGTACATTGGGTCGGGCGCCATCCGTTTTTACCTGCCGATGGACGTGCTGCTGGAAAATGAAAATATCGCCCAGATGGTCGTGGTGGCTAAAGATCTTAAGGCGCGGGATCGTCTGCATGCGCAGCTCAACAGGATCCTGGCGACGCAGTTTAGCGACATCATCACGCGCGTGTCGCCCCTTGAGCTGGGGCCGCCCGTCGGCTGGCCAATCAAATACCGGGTGAGCGGGCCTGATTATATGCAGGTTCGGGCGTTTGCGAACCGTCTCACGGACGCGATTGGGCAGTCTCCGTTCTCACGTGACGTGAACCAGACGGCCGGAGAGCCGGAGAGGGTCATTACCCTTAAGGTGAATCAGACGGCGGCCAGGGCGGCGGGAATATCGTCAGAAAGCCTCGCACGCACGCTGAACACCGTCTGGTCCGGCAGCGTGATCACGTCCATCAGGGATAACGACCGCCTTGTCGACGTGGTGCTCCGGGCCACGGACAATGCACGTCACAGCACCGCTACCCTCTCCTCGCTCACGATTCAGGGGAATGACGGTAAAAAAATTCCGCTCAGCGCCGTCGCAACGCCGGTCTGGGGCGTGGACGATCCGGTCATCTGGCGCCGCCAGCGCGTGCCCTTTATCACGGTGCAAACGGATCTTGCCCCGGGGCTAAAGGCTGAAGCGGTATCCACGGCGCTGCGTCCGGCGGTCGACAAGCTGCGCGCGAGCCTGCCCGCAGGTTACAGCATTGAAGAAGGCGGCGCGGTTGCCGAATCGGATAAGGGGAACAGCTCCGTCTTTACCGTTCTTCCGGTAACGCTGGTCATCATGCTGTTGCTGCTGATGCTTCAGCTGCGGCGATATTCCCGTATGCTGCTGGCACTCCTGATGGCCCCGTTTGGTTTACCGGGGATCGTGCTGGCTATGCTCCCCGGCGGAACGCCGATGGGGTTTGTCGCGCTGCTGGGCGTTATCGCCCTGGCGGGGATGATCGTGCGTAACGCGGTGATATTGATTAGTGAGGTTGACAGCAATCTTGCTCAGGGGATGGCAAACGATGCCGCAATTATGGCGGCTGCGGAACACCGGGCCAGACCCATCTGTCTGACCGCCTGTGCCGCCATTCTGGGCATGATCCCCATTTCTCATCAGGTCTTCTGGGGGCCAATGGCCTATGCCATCATCGGCGGGCTGCTGGTTGCGACGCTGGTGACGCTGACCGTGTTACCCGCGTCGTTTAGCCTGCTGTTACAGAGGGGGGCTCAGCGCAAAGCCGCAGCTGACAGGCCGGGCTGAGTCCCCATCTTTCTCCGATTACGCGGCGGTCAGCGCAAAACGGTCTTTCAGGACATGGCGGATTTCCTCCGCCGCCAGCTGCCGCGTTTCAGTGCCGTTCGCCGTGATGGTTTTCAGCATATCGCCCAGTAAAATCTGGCGTCCCTCCGGGCTGTGCTGCACCACCACCCGCTTCTGCACAAAGATCGCCTCCGGGTGCGTGGAGTTAAGGTAGTTGGCCGGGACGAAATCAATCCATTCCTGAGGCGTGAGATCAAAGCCGTATTGATTAGCCCATTCCCCCTCCACCTTCGCCTGAAGCAGGTACTCGCCCTCCGCGCTGCGGCTCAGTCGGAACGTGTCGAAATCCTGCGTGATTTCCACATCAAGCGTGTCCAGCGCCATCGGCGCGCGAATGCCGTAGCTGCCGAACCCGAGGTCGCAAAGCCACTGTCGGCTCTCCACCTCAGCGATGAGCGCCATATGGGTTTTCGGCCGCCGCGCGGGGTAGAACATCGGGCGCGCCGCCACAAAACGGTAAGGTATCCCTAACGCCTCCAGCGCCATGGCAAAAAGCCCGTTCACCTCATAGCAGTAGCCGCCGCGCCCCTGCGTTAGCACCTTATCGGCAATGTCGTCTGGCACCAGAGAGACAACTTTGCCCGCCTGTACATCCAGATTTTCAAACGGGACTGAAAAGAGCTGATGACGCATAAGAGCATGCAGAGTGACCGTATCGGCACCCGCCGGTCCGGTATAGTTTATGCGTTTGAAATAGGTGGAAATGTTGAAGTTTTCGCTGTGCATAATGCCTCCTTGTCCTGAACATGTCGGACACTATAGATGGCGCACATCATTGGCTGTATAGTCAGTTTTATCGAAAATTAGCCTGAACAGATACCCATGTCTGCCCCGTCCCAGTCGTCCCCACACTATCGTCGAATTGCCGAGATGCTGCGCCTCACGCTGACGTCTGGCGCGCTGCGCGCCGGTGACAGGATGATCTCCGCGCGTAAACTGGCCGAACGCGAGCACGTTAGCCTTCCGACGGCGCTGGAGGCCCTTCGCTGCCTGGAGGCTGAAGGGCTGATCGTTGCGCGTCCGCGTTCAGGTTATTACATCCGCCAGACCAGCCTCCCTCCGCGCGTGGAGACTTCCCGTTTCCCGCCAGGTCCGGTGCCTGTCACCCTGTCGGCCGTGGCCCGGTCGCTGTTCAGCAGTGCAGAAGCCCGTCTGGTTCCGCTGGGCGCCGCCCTGCCCGATCCCGCGTGGCTGCCAGGAGATGCGCTACAGCGGGCGTTGCACTCTACGAGTCGTCGTCTGGACGCGCATGGGCAGAGCTATAGCCTGCCTCCGGGAAGGGTTGATTTGCGCACCAGGATTGCCGCGCGTTCTGCGCAATGGGGAGCCCGCTTCGGCGCAGACGATCTCATTATTACCGCAGGCGCAACGCAGGCGCTGCGCCTGGCCCTTCGGGCCGTGTGTCAGCCGGGTGATGTCGTGGCGATTGAGCAGCCCGCTTATTTTGGCACGCTCCTGCTGCTGGAGGATTTAGGCCTGAAGGCCTTAGCGATCCCCACCGATCCTGTCGAAGGCCTGCTGCTGGAACCGCTGGCGGACGCCATTCGCTGCCACCGTCCCGCTGCCGTGCTGGCCTCGCCCACCGTGCAAAACCCGCTGGGTGCCAGCATGCCCGTCACGCGCAAGCAGGAACTGGTTGCCCTGCTTGAAGAGGTAGAAATTCCTTTGATTGAGGACGATGTTTACGGTGACCTGGTCGGTGACGGGCAGCGACCTCCGGCCTGTAAGGCATTCGACCAGAGCGGGAATGTGATTTACTGCAGCTCGCTGTCTAAAACGCTTGCGCCGGGCTGGCGAATCGGCTGGATTGCGCCAGGACGCTACCATTTGCAGGTTTTACAGGCTCGCATGGCCGGAGACTGGGCGGGCGCCCCGCTGCTGGAAGCCGCGGCGAGCGAGATGCTCGCAAGCGGCGACTACGATCGCCACCTGCGGCGGCTAAAGCGCCGGGTTGCAGAGGGTGTTTTAGCCGTCGTCGCACGAGTCGAAGCCAGCTTCCCTCCCGGTACGCGCGTTAGCGTACCCGCTGCCGGTTTCCTGCTGTGGGTAGAGTTGCCTCAGCAGGTCAACGCGCTGGAGGTGCATCGTCGCGCGCTGGCGCTGGGCATTGGCGTCAGCCCTGGCCCCCTGTTTTCCCCTGGCGCAGAGTTAACGCACTTTCTTCGGCTGAACTGCGCAAACGAACCCTCGCCCCGCCTGCTGAACGCCGTGGAACAGATTGGCGCGCTGTGTCATGAACTGGCTGCTTTCACACCAGACTCTCCAGCCACTCGGTAAAGACCCGCACCTTGCGGGAGAGGTGGCGGTGCGGGTAGAGAAGCGACAGTTTGCGGTCCGGAGAGCGATGCTCTGGTAGAACTTCAACCAGAAGACCGCCGTCAATGTAAGGCTGGAGAAAGAGATTCATCCCCTGCATTAACCCCAGCCCGGCCAGACCTGCTGCGATGTAGGCTTCGGAATTATCCACGACAAGCTTACCGGGCAGAGTAATCTCCGCGATGCCGTCTGGCGTCGTAAACGTCCACGGATGGATTTGTCTGCTGTTGTTATTCACCCAGTTGATGGCCTGATGTTGGTGTAAATCATCCAGCGTTTCTGGCGTGCCGTGTTGTGCCAGCCAGGCCGGACTGGCACAGGTCGTAATTTTGATGTTCCCCACTTTTCGCGCGATATAGTCGCCGTCGTCCAGTTCGCCCACCCGCAGCACGCAGTCCAGGCCCTCCCGGAGCATATCCCGGCGGCGATCGGAGCTGCTCAGAATGATGTCGATTTCAGGATGCTGCCGATAAAAATCAGGCAGGTTCGGTATCACCCGCAGCGCCGCAAAAGCGATGGGCATATCCACACGCAGCTGGCCGTGTATTGCCCGGCCAGCACCAAACGACTCCAGCAATTCGTCCGCCTGCGCCAGCAGGGGTTTACTCCGGCGATAAAACGCATCGCCATCCGGCGTCAGGCTAATCCGACGCGTTGTTCGCTGCAGCAAACGCGTGCCGCTGTGCTGCTCCAGAAGCTGTAACGCTTTAGTGACCGCCGGGCGATGGATCTGCAGATTTTCCGCAGCCCTGGACAAGCTCCCCGACTCAACAATTTCAATAAAAATTCGAATAGATTCAAAGAGGTTTATGTTCATAAGGGACGATCTTGCCGCGAGCAGGATAAAATTATTGTTATTAATTTTATAACAGTGATGAATCTTTTTGGCTATTTTTCCTAACAATTCCACGCTCTACACTCTCCTCCATTCAAACGAGAGGGAGAGTCCGCTATGAAAAATAACCGTATCTGTCAGATCCTGGGGATCGAAAAGCCCGTTATTCAGGGACCGTTATCCTGGCTCACGGATGCCCGTTTAGTTGCCGCGGTCAGTAATGCTGGCGGGCTTGGCGTGTTGGGACCCAATGCCGGTTTAACCGCGGATACCGCAGTTTCCACGCCGGAAGAGACCGCCGAAAAAATGCGCGAGGAGATTCGTAAAACCAAACGGCTGACCGAGAAACCCTTTGGCGTGAACCTGATCCCCACGGCCGTTAATGACGTCTGGACAGGGCCGATCCTTCAGGTGGTGAAAGAAGAAGGCGTCAGGGTTGTGGTGTATACGGGCTATGGGGAAGGCAGCATTATTCCTGCGCTGTTCAGCGAGTTAAAAGAGGCGGGTATCGCCATTATCTACCGCGACATCAATCCAACGCCGGAGAACACCCGCCTCGCAGAAGAAATGGGGGCAGACATTATCGTGGCTACCGGTTTTGATGAGGGCGGTACCTTACCCGCAACGGCGCTTGGCACCTTTTCCATCGTGCCGCTGATTGCCGATGCCGTGAAGCACATCCCGGTGATGGCCGCGGGCGGCATTACCGATAATCGCACCGCCAGAGCGGCGCATGCATTGGGTGCGGAAGGCGTGTTTGCCGGTTCGGTCTTTATCAGCACGGAAGAAAGCCGCGTGCCGCAGAGCGTCAAAGAGAAAATTGTTGCCGCCAACGGCCTCGATTTGCTGCTTTTCCGCACCGTGCCCCATTACTACCGCTCTCTTCCCGGCAAGCTGGCGGAAAAACTGGCGTCGATGGATAAAGCAGGCGCAAGCAACGAAGAGCTGGGCAAGGCGATGGGTGGATTACGGGGCCTGCGTCTTGGCATGCTCGAAGGCAACACCGATGACGGTTATATCGCGCTCGGCACGGGGATTGGTAACATCCGCAGCGTGAAAAGCGTGGCCGAGGTTGTTAATGCGTTAGCGGTTGAGTAAGCCCTTAACTCTGATGCTGTGGACGCTGCACAAGAGCGGCGTCCGCACACCGTCTGCGGTTGTTTTTCACAAATTGAGGATTGCGCGTTCTTTAATGACAGCATCAGGATTGGCTTTTTTTATCGCTGCCAGAAAAGCCGTAAAGTTGTGATTCCAGAGGGTGAGATTGTTATAAAATTGCACCTGCTTTTCATTAGCACCATCACGGTAAATAACAATCCAGGCCCGTCTGCTATTTATCTCGGTATTCCCCGGCCCGATTTTAATGATATCAGCCAGCGCAATCTTGCGGGTGGCGTTGTTTTTAACTTCATATAAAAACTGGTCATCATAAAACCAGGTTTTACCTGCATTCCCGCCAAATAGTGAGGGGTTGGCAGATATCTTTTTCATCCCGTTACGATCTGAAATGATCCGTTTTGCCTGGCGAATGCGTCTGACAAAAAAGCTTAACAGAATGAAAAACGCAATGAGGGGCAGCGCGACTGATAGTATTTTTAAACTCTCGTGCATTCCTCTGCCCCGCTATACCTTTTTATTAACGCGTGAGTATAACGCGCCGATCGTTTATGACAACAACCCTTACGGTCAGGGAATAATCCGCGCGGCTCTCAGCTGCGCGAACAGGCGGAAAAACATCTCATCGGTCGCCTGCATTTGCGTAAAGCCCGCCCTGCGCAGCTTGCTCCCGTCCCCAAACATGTCGTAATTCCAGCTAAAGACGAAATCGGCAAACTGCCCGTCGCTCAACTGCAAAATATCCTCTTCCACCAGCCGCTCTCCGGCAAGCTCGCGCCATACGCCGCGATAATCGTTAAACAGCTGATGAAATGACAATCTTACCGGCGGCGCAGAGTCCAGTTCAAACCAGCGTGCGATACGCGGCCACAGCTCGCTCCAGCGCCAGATATCGCCATTGTTCACGTTGAACGCCTGATTCTGTGCCGCGGGTGACGTGGCGGCCCACAGCGTTGCCTCGGCCAGCAGCCCGGCGTCGGTATGATCAACGATGCTGTGCCAGGTCTGTTCCGAGCCGGGAAAACGCAGCGGTAAATCCAGCGCCTTGCACAGGGAGGCGTACAGGGCGATGCTCAGCGCAAGGTTCATGGCATTACCCGGTACCGCACTCCCTACCACGCCCGGCCTGATGGCATTCCAGTGCCAGCGTTTCCCCCGCTGAAACTGGCTGAGCCACGTGAGCTGCGCGGCGTTAAATTCGGCACCCGCTACGCCGGGATCGCTTTCCCGCGCCGGGGTTTTAAACGGCCCAAGATGCGCACCATAGACTTTGTACCCCTGCATCAGGCTTACCGTCTGTAGCGGTGCCGTTTTTTCGAGGGTGTTGACCAGATTACGCAGCATGGTGACGTTCGGCTCAACCATGTCTGTCCAGTTCGCCGCATTCGCCCAGGCGCTGTAAAAAATGTGGGTGACACCGTTCAGGGCGTGCAGCGCCCGTGCAGTGTCCTGCGCATCCAGTAAATCGACGTTCACCAGGGGGATGCCGTCAGGATGAGACTCGGCATGGCGGCTAAGGCCGATCACCTTCCACTGATGGTGCAGAAGCGTGTTGACCAGCTGTCTGCCGACAATACCGCTGGCCCCCGCGACCAGGGCGACGTTGTGTTGCTGCATCTTATTCATGGTGTTTCTCCGGAATGGGTGACAGACGTAGTGTGATATATTATTTTTTCTGGAGATATCCCCTGAAACCGATGGCACTTATAAGCAAAATCATTAAATGAATAACAAGCTCAATGCCATTTCTACCTTTCTGCGCGTCGCTGAAGCGGGCTCGTTTTCTGCAGCCGCTCGTCAGACAGGTATTAAGCAGTCCGCCGTCAGTCAACAGATCGCGGCGCTTGAGGAATCGCTGGGTGTGGTATTGCTACACCGTACAACGCGTACGATGAAGTTGACCGAACAGGGTGAACGTTACCGGCGAGATATGCAGCTTGTGCTGGACGCCATGGGGGAAGCGGAGAGGCGTTTACATCCTGTCGATCATAGCGTTCAGGGACGCGTCCATGTCCAGTTACCGAGCGGTCTGGGGCAGATCATTTTGCCGCATCTGCTGGGGCTGCAGCGCCTGCATCCCGAACTGCAGCTGATGATTTCCCTGGATGACCGCCTTGCCGATCTGGTGACGGAAGGCGTGGATGTTGCGATACGGCTGAGCAGTGAGCCTCCGCAGGCGCACGCGGCTCGCGTGCTGGCGCGGATTGAAGCCGCGCTGTTTGCCGCTCCCGGCTTTCAGGCGGTACACGCCGTCAGCGAGCTGGCGACGCTGCCACACGTACGGTTCAGCGGTATTCCGCTGGATGCTCCCCTGCGTCTGATTTCTGGCGAGGAAACGGTCGAGATAAACGTGAATACCGTTTTCCGTGCCAATACCAGCGACGCGCTGCTACAGGCGCTGGCATCCGGCATTGGCATCGGCGGCCTGCAGCGACCGCTCGCGGCCCGCGCGCTGCAGGCGGGCACGCTGGTACCGATACTGCCCGACTGGCGGTTACCCGATCGCTTCCTCTATGCCGTTTATCCCGACGCCCGCTTTATTCCGCAGCGCGTCAGAAAGGTCGTCAGCGTGATTGAGCAGTTACTGCCTGAAATAATAAAGAAAAATTAATTGTTCCCGCCGTAAACCACGTGCATTTTTTAACCGCAAGGAATAGAGTGTTTTTACCGTATCCCCTCTTTCTGGAGCACTTATGCCGGATTACTGTTTTTTCAAAAAAGGCCCAAACCTCATTGCGATCGAGAGCGCGAACACCGATGCGGCCGCTCAGCTCACCGCTCAGGGGTTTGAAAAACAGTTTGAGAAGATCGGCGCCATGGATGAAAAAGAGGCGCTGAGCCGCCTTGCTGATATCCGTAAAAATGATGACATCGATCGCCATAACTTCCTGGCCGGAGCGGGCCAAATGCCGTGGATCGGCGTGCTGACGGCTGCGGCAACTTGGTTGACGCAAAAGAAATAACACAACGCTCCTCTACTTCGCCACCGGCAAATCGGCGTACCGCGTCGTATAGGCCGGCGACAGCATCTCGCGCTTCATCGCCCAGGATTTCTCAATCCCCTGCCCGGCGAACCATATCTTCCCTTTGCCGGAATGATTTACGCTGTCGATCATCTCCATCAGCGCTGCGCTGTTGGCGCGCAGTCGATTATCGTCAAACAAATTAAGCTGGGCGACGCCGCTGCTGAAAAAGTCCGCCAGCATGACTCCGGCTTTCATATAGCGATAGCCGTCGAGCCATATACGCCCCAGCGCCTCCGTGGCGGCGCGGATGATATCGCGCGAGTCATTGGTGGGCGTCAACAGGGTAACAGAAGCCTGATTGCCGTAATAAATTTCGTTGTCAGCGTGCGGGCTGGTGCGCACAAACACGCTGATAAAACGACAGTATTGATGCTCGCCGCGCAGTTTTTCCGCTGCGCGTTCCGCGTAGGCGCAAATGGCCTGGTGCATCTCTTCGTATTGCGTAATACGGTGTCCAAATGAACGGCTACAGATAATTTGCTGCCTGGTGGGGGTGAACTCTTCCAGATCAAGGCACGGCTCGCCGCGAAGCTCGCGCGCCGTACGTTCCATTACCACGTTAAAATGTTTGCGAATGACCCAGGATGACGCTTCCGCCAGCTCCAGCGCCGTGGTAATGCCCATCGCGTTCAGTTTTTTCGTAATGCGCCGTCCTACCCCCCACACCTCCTCTACCGGAACCTTTTCCAGCAGTTTACGCTGCCGCTCGCGGCCTGAGAGATCGACCACGCCGCCCGTGCTGGCCCAGCGTTTCGCCGCATAGTTGGCCAGTTTCGCCAGCGTTTTTGTCGGAGCAATACCGACGCCAACGGTTAAGCCCGTATTTTTAAAGACCTGCGTGCGCATCTGGTGACCGAACGTTTCCAGCGACAGGCAGTGGTTGACACCCGAAACGTTCACAAATGCTTCATCAATGGAGTAGATCTCAATGGCCGGAGCGAGATCGGTCAGCGTCTGCATGACACGACTGCTGAGATCGGCATACAGCGCATAGTTCGAGCTAAAGACGTAAACCCGCGACGGGTAGCGCTTTTCTTTGAATTTAAAATACGGCTCACCCATTTTTATGCCGAACTGCTTTGCCTCTCGCGACAGTGAAATAATGCAGCCGTCGTTATTGGACACCACCACGATGGGCTTCCCTTCCAGATCGGGGCGGAACACCCGCTCGCAGGAGGCATAGAAGCTATTTACATCAACCAGTGCGAACATGTTTATGCGTTTTGAGCGTGTGGGTGACGACGCCGAAGATCTGCAGCTCTTCTTCGGACTGAAAGGCGATCGGCTGATAGCGGACATTATGTGGCAATAGCCTCAGAACCGGGCGGGTCTGTAGCTCTTTCACCGTAAACTCACCGGCGACCGACGCCACGACGATATCCCCATGTTCGGCATTTAACGAACGATCCACCACCAGCAGATCGCCATCGCTAATTCCCGCCCCAATCATGGAGTCTCCGCTCACCTTGATAAAATAGGTCGCACTGGGGTGTCTCACTGCCAGCCGGTTAAGATCGAGACGATCCTCCACGTAATCCTGCGCCGGGCTCGGGAAACCACAGGCGACGCGTTCTAAAAATAACGGTAATTCAATGACTTGTTTTGGTTGATAAGAAAAGAGAGTGTCCATAATGCCTTTCTCGCTAGATACTGTATATAAATACAGTATTACGGATTATGGACAAGGATCAAGATGATTTCCGGAGGCGAACCCAAACGCGTTGAAGTTTGAGCGGATTTAATTTACTCATCGCCTGTACAAGTCACTCCACCATGACCTTCACCTTGGGTTTAGACAGCAAAATATGGATAAGCCCGGTAAAGGCGACCGGTCTAAAGAAGTAGTATCCCTGCTGATATACGATGTTATTCCGGTTGAGATAGTCTAACTGCGCTTTCGTCTCAACGCCTTCCGCCACAATGCTGATGGAGAGCTTACGCGCTAAATCCAATACGCAATCGAGGATCCGGGTGGAGTCCTCGTGTTCATTGACTCTGCTGACGAAGCTGTGGTCAATCTTGATGTAATCGATATGCAGATCGTGTAGATAAGAGAGCCCGGAATAGCCGGTACCAAAGTCATCCAGGGCAATGGCAAAACCATTTTCATGGAGCACGTTCAGGGTCTGCACGAGGCGTTCATCAATATCCAGCGGCTCTCGCTCTGTCACCTCAATCACATGGTTTAAATCCTTTCTGACGAAGCTATTTTTATATTTCAGGCATTCGTCCACGAAGCCTGGCATCGCGATATGGGAAGCGCTGAAGTTAATCCCGATATGAAAACCTTCCGGAAGTTTACTGGAGATGGCATTCATTTGCGTCACCACCTGCGCCATCAGGCTTTGTGTCAGGGAAACAATCAGCCCCGATTTTTCAGCAATCGGAATGAATGCTCCCGGTGAAATATATCCCGCTTTGGGGTGCTTCCATCTTGCCAGCACTTCCACGCCCCGCAGCGTACCCTCCCTGCCGTTAACCACGGGCTGGTAAAACGGAATGATTTCTCTCTTCGCAATCGCACTGCGAAGTGATTCTTCAGGAAGCGTGTGTTTGTTCAGGTACTTATACAGAACATAAGCCGCGATACCGGCAACCAGCAGTACGAAAAGGAGTATGCCGCCCCCCTGACGAAGCAGCCTTTGCGGGCTGAAAAAAGGCGCAGGGTTGTATCGGATGCTATAGGCGTATTGTTCAGAGTAAACCTGTCTGGCCTGACGTTCGCCGGGAGACGTGACGTGCAGTTCGCCAGAGGCGTCAATTGCGCTCCCGCCCACCGCTAATGAATAATTCACATGCTTTAACGGCGTGCTTAACGCATCCCGGATATGGCGATCGCTGATCGTCACGATAATACGGTTTTCTGCAAACCGGGTCTGAAAGAGCAAAACCGGCTGCCCGTTTACCGTATCGCTTGCCGGAACAAGAAATAAGGGAGTATCGGGTAATGTATTAATATGCCGCAATAACACGCGATTTCCCGGCAGAGAGGAACACCAGGGCTGCCCCTGCCTGATGATGACGATGGTTCTGAGATGTGGCTGAAGCGCTGCCTCCGTACCCAGTTGATACTGGCCTTCTGCATCGCACCCCTTGACGATAATTTCCGTCGCCGTTCGGGCGGCAACGCGCGCCTCGTCAAGAATGTCATTAATATCGCTTACAGCGTATCGGGCTCCCGACTGACTGTCGGCCCGTGCTGAATACCAAAGTTGAATATTGAGGATAAAAATACCCGCAATAAAAATGGCTACTGCTGCTGCGACAGGCACAAAAGCGTTACGCATCAACGTATCTACCCTACAGGGTTATGATTATAAATAGCATGGTCGACAATAATAAAAATAACCATGTTATCTTTAAATTAATGACTTACTTATGACTTACTGTGAGAGATCAACTAAATCAATCACTATCAAAACACTAATGATTGACTTTAAATTTAGACTAATGCATATTTTACAGCACGAATTAACAAGACTTTTTGGAGGACGTTTTCTATGCCAGCCCGTGATTATCCCGACAAACGCGTTGCTCGCGGTTTAGCAAAGGAGGCCGATCTCAGGATGTTGAGCGCCCGCATCGATCCCGACCTGATGGAGTACATCAGAACCACCGCCTATGAAACCCGCAAAAGTAAGCAAGAGATTGTGGCGGAAGCGTTAGCGCTTCACCGGCAGAATAACCCGATGACGCCTGCGGCAGACTAGGCCAGGGCTTCATCTGGCAGGCGGTATTCTGTTTTCGCTTAATCCACCAGTGAATTCAGCGTGTCCAGCGCGTCCGGCGGTAACACCAGATCCCCGGCGGCAAGGTTTTGCTGGAGATGCGCCACGGAGGACGTTCCGGGGATCAGCAGGATGTTCGGAGAACGTTGCAACAGCCACGCCAGCGCAACCTGCATTGCCGTTGCTCCCAGCGCATCCGCAACCGTCTGCAGCCCGGAAGATTGCAGTGGCGTGAAACCGCCCAGCGGGAAGAATGGCACCCAGGCAATCCCCTGCTGCGCAAGCGTATCCACCAGCGAATCATCACCGCGATTCACAATGTTGTACATGTTCTGCACGCACACCACGGGCACCATTTTCTGCGCCTCGGCGACCTGAGAGGCAGTGACGTTGCTCAATCCAATATGGCGAACCAGCCCCTGCTGCTGTAGCTCAGCCAGCGTGGACAACGGTTCAGCGATCGATCCTTCCGCAGGACCGTGGGCGCTAAACATAATCCGCAGATTGACCACATCCAGTACGTCCAGCTGCAGGTTGCGCAGATTATCATGCACCGCCTGAGTCAATTCCTGCGCGGAAAAGGCCGGGAGCCAGGCACCTTTGTCGTCGCGGCGGGCGCCGATTTTGGTCACGATGGTCAGATCGTCCCGATAAGGATGAAGCGCCTCGCGGATCAGCTGGTTAGTCACGTGCGGGCCGTAAAAATCGCTGGTATCGATATGATTCACACCCGCGGCCACCGCTTCGCGGAGCACCTCCAGCGCGGCCTGCTTATCCTTCGGTGGGCCAAACACGCCCGGCCCGGCAAGCTGCATCGCGCCATAGCCCAGTCGTTTAACCGTTCGCGTGCCGAGCGCGTACGTTCCGCTTTTATCAATGCTGCTCATGTTGACCTTCCTCATAAAAATGATCCGGGTTTACAACAGGTTCCCGATCGGAGCCCTAAGTTAAGCACGAGTTAAATTAAAGTTTAAATTCTATACGACGATAGTAGTGATGTACCTCTGCATCTCTCTAACGGACGACCGCTATGCTGAAAAATCTGCACGTAATTACCGGTATTATCTTTGCCCTCACCATATTCTGTCTGCTGCAAGTTGTCACGGGAGGGTTGTTCTACTCTGCCGTCAGCAACGATCGCCATAACTTCCAGAACTCCGGGGTGCTCAATGCCCAGCAGGAGAGCCTGAGCGACAGCGTCAATACGCTGATAAAAACGCGCGTTACCGTCACCCGCGTGGCGATCCGTTACCTGAAAAACCAGCGCGATCCTGCGTCCCTCGCGGCGATCAACAAACTGTTAGGCACCGCCAATGACTCTCTGGCGAAAGCCGAAGCCTATAACAAAGAGTGGCAGAAAATGCCGCAGGTTAATGGCCAAAACGCGGCGTTAACCGAAGAGATGCAGAAATCCTGGAATCAAATGCACGAGGTGATGCGTCTGTCGATTGAGTATCTGCGCGCCGACAACTATCAGGCTTACGGTGATCTGGATGCCCAGCAGGCACAGGACGGGATGGAAGCGGTCTATAACCGCTGGCGTGCCGAAAACAACACCCTGCTTAAAGCGGCGACACAAGAAAACCAGAGCAGCTTTACGCAGATGCAGTGGACGCTGGCAGGGATTTTCCTGGCCGTGATCGCCGTACTGGTCGTGATCTGGCAGGGTTTACAACACCTGCTGCTGAAACCGCTCAAAACCATCATGAACCACATCCGTACCATCGCGGGCGGCGATCTGACGCAAAACGTCGATATCTCTGGCCGCAATGAGATGGGACAGCTGGCGGCAGGCCTGCATGAGATGCAGCAGTCGCTGGTTAACACGGTCAGTGCCGTACGCGGGAGCACGGATTCGATCTATACCGGCGCGGGTGAGATTGCCGCCGGAAGCAACGACCTCTCGGCCCGTACCGAACAGCAGGCTGCCTCGCTGGAAGAGACGGCCGCCAGTATGGAAGAGCTGACCGCAACGGTTAAACAGAACTCCGATAACGCGCGTCAGGCTACGCTGCTGGCGAAAAATGCCTCAGAAACGGCCGCACGCGGCGGTCACGTCGTGGATAACGTGGTTCGCACAATGACCGAAATTGCCGACAGTTCGCAGCAAATCGCGCACATCACCGGCGTGATTGACAGCATCGCCTTCCAGACGAACATTCTGGCACTTAACGCGGCGGTGGAAGCCGCTCGCGCCGGGGAACAAGGTCGTGGATTTGCGGTTGTCGCCGGTGAAGTCCGTACGCTGGCGAGCCGCAGCGCCCAGGCGGCGAAGGAGATCAAAGGACTGATTGAGAATTCCGTCAGCCGGGTCAACACCGGCTCTGAACAGGTGAGCGAGGCTGGTGCAACGATGAAAGAGATCGTCGCCGCAGTCACCCGCGTCACCGATATTATGGGCGAGATTTCGTCAGCCTCTGACGAGCAGAGCCGTGGTATTGAGCAGGTGAGCCTGGCCGTATCGCAGATGGACAGCGTGACGCAGCAAAACGCCGCGCTGGTGCAGGAATCCGCCACGGCCGCAGCGGCCCTGGAAGACCAGTCCGAGCAATTGCGTCAGGCCGTGGCCGCATTTCGCCTGAACGTGCAGGAAAGTGCCGCGCCGCGCGCCAAAAATGTGAAAACGCCGCAGCTGTTGCGCCCGGCAACGGCCAGCGCGTCGGGCGACAATCACTGGGAAACGTTCTAAGCCGTACCGCTAGCGGCTGCGCTTGGCGTGCCGCTCCCAGTTTTCCTGTTTCGCTTCGTCGGATTTTCGCAGCGAAACATAGCAAGCCCCGCTGCCGCCATGGTGCGGCAGCGCGACACAAAATGCCTGCACTTCCTCGAACTCCGTCAACCAACGCGCCAGATAGCTGCGCACCACATTAGGGTGTGACTTCAGCTCACGCCCTTTGCCGTGCACGATAATCAGATTGCGCAGCCCGTCACGACTCGCCTGCCGGATAAAAGAATACAGCATCTGGCGGCAGCGTTCAGCGGGCTGACGTAAGAGGGTTAAGCTGGCCTGACGGGAATATTTGCCGGAACGCAGCTTATCAATAACGCCCTGCTGAACCCCTTCGCGCTGGAACATCAGCGGCTCTTCGAGCGGCAGCAATTCCAGAAAACCCAGGGTCAGAAAGTTGTCGAGCTGTTCGGTATCAATGTCCTGGCGAGCCCGTGAATTACGGCTTTGCTGCCAGTGGATATCCGTGCAGCGTTTCAGGGGCTGAACATCTTCCATGGCGTCAAGAAAAAGGGATTTGTCGTCAGGGTTCATGGAAATCCTCCGGCTACATCTGGGCTTGTACTATACCTGCACCAGACAGGCGCCTCAATCACCCCTGCAGAATGCGGGGTGAGATACATATTATCCTGATGAATATATATAGCCATTATTAAAAACATTTAAATCAGACTTAACTAAAACTTCAGTAAAGTTAAAATAAGTGATTTGTGTTAAATTTTTATAAAATCAATCACTCGCCTGCCTTTCATTTTTCGGAAAAGATGTTATACCTAAATATACCTGCCTCATGGATATAATACTCAGGACTGGCGAAAGGATGTGCTGCTGTGTGTACTATAGGGTCTGTCTGATGTCGGGCAGATCCTGTTTTTTTATAATATGTATTTCACGCAACGACTATTTTTCTCGCTTCCCTTCTGAATTGCGTAATTAATGATTCGGCAAGGGGCGTCTGACGTGAATCACGGCGCTGAATTAAATAATAGGTTGCTTTAGGAAGTGACTCAACGACCGGCAGCATGACCAGACGGTGCGCCAGTAGCGGGTCACAGCCTAGCTCCTGCGGCAATATGCTTAAAAAATCACTTTGCGCGACAAGACTAATGCAGGAAGAAAAGGTTTCGCAGACGACACCAATTCGCGGTATTTGCGAGCGGTGGCTAAATACCTCTTCTAATTGCTTATAATAGCTTCCCCGCGGCGTCGGCATTGTCCAGTTATAATGCAAAAGTTCATTAATAGAGGTTGCCCCCGTTGCCGGATGCCCTTCCCGACAAAATACTGCAAACGGTTTTTCAAAGAGCTTTTCAAACGTAAATTCATGGTCGTAAGGCCCCTGATAATAGGTATTGATGGTGAAATCCAGCTCACCCTGGCGTAATTCGTTGATCATCGACACCAGTTGCCCTTCCATAATCCGCACCTTGACCTGCGGATGTTGCGCATGAAAACGGGTGATGACGGCGGGCATGAGGCTTCGTGAAACGCTGGCCCCCATTCCGATGTTGATCTGCCCGGCCAGTTCGCCCTGCCGTTGACGGATATCATCCTGTGCCGCACGCAGCTCTTCCAGAATCAACCTGGCGCGCTGGTAAAAGCCCTCACCGCATTCGGTCAACGCGACGCCCTTACTCCTGCGCACGAAAAGCTGCGCCGCTATGCCCCCCTCCAGCTCTTTGATGGATTTGGTCAGCGCCGGTTGCGAAAGATTCAGCGTCCTGCTGGCACCGCGGATGCTGCCCTGACGCGCGACTTCAACAAACGCCCGGATTTGATGAAATTTAATCTGGAATGTCATAGCCCGACCGATAACCGTTGTTTATCAGAGTAAAGAAACTGTCATCTACTTTAATGGAAAGGGATGTGCGAGGGTAATTCCTGAACGGTTAAAACTGTGAAAAATCGGTTAGTGATAAGTAAAAACTATCACAGCGTGAAGCAGTTCACATATTTTAATGATGACAGGAACAGATATGGACACACTGGCGCAGTACATCCAGACATTATCCCCGCAGCTGAGCGCGTGGCGTCGTGATTTTCACCGTTTCGCGGAATCCGGCTGGGTAGAGTTTCGTACCGCCGCGAAAGTCGCGGAAATCCTGGACTCGCTGGGTTACGAACTGGCGATGGGGCGTGACGTGGTCGATGCCGAAAGCCGGATGGGGTTGCCCGATGCCGCTACCCTGGCGCATGAGTTTGACCGCGCGCGGGCGCAAGGCGCGACTGAGAAATGGCTGGCGCCGTTTGAAGGCGGGTTTACCGGCATTGTGGCGATCCTCAATACCGGGCGTCCTGGTCCAACCCTGGCGTTTCGCGTCGACATGGATGCCCTTGATTTAAGCGAAGCGCTGGATGAAAGCCATCGCCCGTTCCGCGACGGGTTTGCCTCCTGCAACGCGGGGATGATGCACGCCTGCGCGCACGACGGCCACACCACCATTGGTCTGGGGCTGGCTCAGGTGCTTAAGCAGAATGAAGCGCAGCTCAGCGGCACCCTCAAGCTGATCTTCCAGCCTGCCGAAGAAGGCACCCGCGGCGCGCGCGCCATGGTTGCCGCCGGGGTGCTGGACGACGTGGACTATTTCACCGCCATCCATATTGGTACCGGCGTCCCTGCCGGAACGACGATCTGCGGCAGCGATAACTTTATGGCCACCACCAAGTTCGACGTGAACTTTACCGGCGTGGCCGCACACGCGGGCGGTAAACCGGAGGACGGACGTAACGCCCTGCTCGCCGCCGCGCAGGCCTCCCTCGCCCTGCACAGCATCGCCCCGCACAGCGAAGGCGCCTCCCGGGTGAACGTCGGCGTGATGCAGGCAGGCAGCGGACGCAACGTGGTGCCCGCCAATGCCCTGATCAAGGTTGAAACGCGCGGCGAAACCGAAGCCATTAACCAGTATGTCTTTGAACGCGCGCAGGCGGTCATTACCGGCGCAGCGGCGCTCTACGGCGTGCGCGCCGAGATGCGCCTGATGGGTGCCGCGACCTCCAGCGCGCCGACTCCGGCTTGGGTGGATTATCTGCGCGAACAGGCGAGCCAGGTTTCCGGGGTTGTTCACGCCATCGATAAGGTGAAGGCGCCAGCAGGCTCCGAAGACGCCACGCTAATGATGGCCCGCGTGCAGGAGAACGGCGGCATGGCGTCCTATATGGTGTTTGGCACCGATTTGAGCGCCGGACATCACAACGAAAAATTCGACTTCGATGAGCAGGTCATGGCCATCGCCATTGAAACGCTGGCGCGAACTGCGCTCAATTTCCCGTGGACGCGAGGTGTGTAATGCAGGAGAACTACGCTTTTATTGCCGATGCGATCGACACACGATGTCGGACGTTAACCGATATTGCCGACGCAATCTGGGATCGCCCTGAAACCCGCTTTGAAGAGTTCTGGTCCGCCGAACGGCTCGCCAGCGAGCTGGAAGCCGAGGGCTTCACGCTGACGCGCGAGGCTGGCGGTATTCCAAATGCCTTTATCGCCAGCTTCGGCAGCGGGAAACCGGTTATCGCCCTGCTGGGCGAATACGACGCACTGGCTGGGTTAAGCCAGCAGGCGCACTGTGCAACCGCGCAATCCGCCACGCCGGGGGCTAACGGCCACGGCTGCGGGCATAATCTCTTAGGCACCGCGGCGCTGGCAGGCGCGGTGGCGGTGAAAAGCTGGCTGGAGGAGCACGGCGGCAGCGGAACGGTGCGTTTTTATGGCTGTCCCGGCGAGGAAGGCGGTTCCGGGAAAACCTTTATGGTGCGCGAAGGTCTGTTTGATGACGTTGATGCCGCCGTCACCTGGCATCCGGAAGCCTTCGCCGGGATGTTCAACGTCAGCACGCTGGCGAATATTCAGGCCGCCTGGCGTTTTCACGGCGTGGCGGCGCACGCGGCCAACTCCCCCCATCTGGGACGCAGCGCGCTGGATGCCGTAACGCTGATGACCACCGGCACCAACTTCCTCAACGAACACATCATTGAAAAAGCGCGCGTCCATTATGCCATTACCGATACCGGCGGGATTTCGCCCAACGTGGTGCAAGCGCAGGCGGAGGTGCTGTACCTGATCCGCGCCCCGGAGATGGCCGATGCGCAGCAAATCTACGAACGCATCGAGAAAATCGCCCAGGGCGCGGCGATGATGACCGAAACCACCGTCGAGTGTCGCTTTGATAAAGCTTGCTCAAGCTATCTGCCAAACCGCACGCTCGAGGCGGCGATGTATCGCGCCCTGCAGCACTACGGCACGCCGCTCTGGACGGAGGAAGAACGCGCCTTCGCCCGCGAGATCCGCGCCACGCTGACGCCCAACGATCTGCAGAACAGCCTGAAAAATATTGCCGCAACGGGTGGCGACGCGGGGAAAGCCTTTGCCCGTCGTCATCAGGAGACGCTGCTGGTGGATGAAGTCGCCCCCTATGCCATCACCGACAACGTGCTGGCGGGTTCAACCGACGTGGGCGACGTCAGCTGGAAAATGCCGGTCGCCCAGTGCTTCAGCCCCTGCTTTACCGTCGGCACGCCGCTGCACACCTGGCAACTGGTGGCGCAGGGGCGTACCTCCATTGCCCACAAAGGCATGCTGCTGGCCGGAAAAGTGATGGGTGCGACCGCGCTCAATCTGCTGCAGGACGCAGCGCTGCTGAAAAAATGCCGTGAAGAGTTCGAACAACAATTACACGAAAAACCGTACGTGTGTCCGATCCCTCAGGGCGTGACACCGTCACCTTTAAAATAAAAAAACACAACACAACAACACAACACTCCCGAGGAACGCCCATGAGTATGTCATCCATACCTTCGCCTTCCCCATCCGGTAAGCTCTATGGCTGGGTTGAGAGGATCGGCAATAAAGTGCCGCACCCTTTCCTGCTTTTTATCTATCTGATTGTGATTTTGATGGTCGCCACCGCCGTACTCTCCGCCTTTGACGTGAGCGTGCGCAGTCCGGCTGACGGCAGCCTGGTGGCGGTGAAAAACCTGCTCAGCGTTGACGGGCTGCACTGGTTTTTACCCAACGTGATTAAGAACTTCAGCGGTTTCGCCCCGCTGGGCGCCATTCTGGCCCTGGTGCTGGGCGCCGGGCTGGCGGAACGCGTGGGCTTGCTGCCCGCGTTAATGGTGAAGATGGCTTCCCACGTCAGCGCGCGCTACGCGAGCTATATGGTGCTGTTTATCGCTTTCTTCAGTCATATCTCCTCCGACGCCGCGCTGGTGATCATGCCGCCGATGGGGGCGCTAATTTTCCTCGCCGTCGGGCGTCATCCCGTGGCGGGCCTGCTGTCGGCGATTGCGGGCGTGGGCTGCGGATTTACCGCTAACCTGCTGATCGTCACCACCGACGTGCTGCTCTCTGGCATCAGCACGGAGGCGGCGAAAACCATCGATGCGGCAATGCACGTCAGCGTGATCGACAACTGGTACTTTATGGCCAGCTCGGTGATCGTCCTGACGATTGTTGGCGGGCTGATTACCGATAAGATCATCGAGCCGCGGCTGGGTAAATGGGAAGGACGTAGCGATGAAAAGCTGGATACTCTGAGCAAAAAGCAGCGCTTCGGCCTGCGCGTAGCTGGCCTGGTCTCGCTGGCCTTTATCGCGCTGGTGGCGCTGATGGTGGTGCCGGAAAACGGCATATTGCGCGATCCGGTTAAACATACCGTCTTGCCGTCGCCGTTTATTCAGGGCATCGTGCCGCTGATTATCCTCTTCTTCTTTGTCGTCTCGCTCGCCTACGGTATCGCCACCGGCAAAATCCGCCGTCAGGGCGATCTGCCGCAGCTAATGATCGAGCCGATGAAGGAGATGGCGGGTTTTATTGTGATGGTATTCCCGCTGGCGCAGTTCGTGGCGATGTTTAACTGGAGCAACATGGGCAAGTTCATGGCCGTGGGCCTGACCGACGCGCTGGAGGCAGCCGGGTTAAGCGGCGTACCGGCGTTTGTCGGCCTGGCGCTGCTGTCATCGCTGCTGTGCATGTTTATCGCCAGCGGGTCCGCCATCTGGTCGATTCTGGCGCCGATCTTCGTGCCGATGTTTATGATGCTGGGCTTCCACCCGGCTTTTGCGCAGATCCTGTTCCGTATCGCAGACTCCTCGGTCATTCCGCTGGCGCCGGTTTCGCCGTTTGTTCCGCTGTTTTTAGGCTTCCTGCAGCGCTATAAACCAGAGGCCAAACTGGGTACCTACTATTCGCTCGTCTTGCCTTATCCGCTTATCTTTTTAGGGGTATGGCTGGTGATGTTGGTGGCGTGGTATCTTGTCGGCCTGCCGATTGGACCGGGAATATACCCGAGGCTGAACTAAAGGAATGAGGATGCTGAGATTACTCGAAGATAAGATTGCGACGCCGCTGGGGCCGCTGTGGGTTCTCGCCGATGAGGCGTTCAATCTGCGCGCCGTCGAATGGGAAGAGCACAGCGACCGCATGGAAGAACTGCTGAACATTCATTATCGCGCTGAGGGTTTTGAGCGTATCAGCGCCACCAATCCGGGTGGGCTGAGCGATAAGCTTGCGGCGTACTTCGAGGGCGATCTCAGCATCATTGATACTCTGCCAACCGCCACGGCAGGCACGCCTTTTCAGCGCGACGTATGGCAGGCCCTGCGGTCGATTCCGTGCGGGCAGGTCATGCATTATGGTCAGCTCGCAGAGCAGTTAGGCCGTGCGGGCGCGGCGCGCGCAGTGGGGGCCGCAAATGGCTCCAACCCGGTCAGCATCGTGGTGCCCTGCCATCGCGTAATTGGCCGCAACGGCACCATGACGGGCTATGCCGGTGGCGTGCAGCGAAAAGAGTGGCTACTTCGCCATGAAGGGTATCTTTTGCTGTAGAAACCAGGCTTTTAGTGCTTAATTTTCTTCTGGTTAGGGTAAAAATCCATAAGCAATTTGTGGAATTTCAAGAAGATGGCGACACAATGTCGCCACTTGTCCTTATTGAGGGTTTGCCAGGCTTACGTACTTACCAAAAAGATGTTAAAATTGACCAATATCAATTAAGGCTTGAGCAAACCTATGATCCCGGAAAAGCGAATTATACGACGCATTCAGTCTGGCGGTTGTGCTATCCATTGCCAGGATTGCAGCATCAGCCAGCTCTGTATCCCGTTTACCCTGAATGAGCATGAACTCGATCAGCTTGATAATATCATCGAGCGTAAAAAGCCTATTCAGAAAGGGCAGACGCTGTTTAAAGCGGGAGACGAACTGAAATCGCTCTATGCTATCCGTTCTGGCACCATCAAGAGCTACACCATTACCGAACAGGGTGATGAGCAGATCACCGGCTTCCATCTGGCGGGCGACCTGGTGGGCTTTGATGCTATCGGCACGGGTCATCACCCGAGCTTTGCTCAGGCGCTCGAAACCTCAATGGTTTGCGAAATTCCGTTTGAAACGCTGGACGATCTGTCCGGCAAGATGCCTAACCTGCGTCAGCAGATGATGCGTCTGATGAGCGGTGAGATCAAAGGCGACCAGGACATGATCCTGCTGCTTTCCAAAAAGAATGCAGAAGAGCGCCTGGCCGCGTTTATCTACAACCTCTCCCGCCGTTTCGCGGAACGTGGTTTCTCGCCGCGTGAATTCCGTCTGACGATGACGCGTGGCGATATCGGTAACTACCTGGGCCTGACCGTTGAAACCATCAGCCGTCTGCTGGGACGTTTCCAGAAAAGCGGCATGCTGGCGGTTAAAGGTAAGTACATCACCATCGAAAATGGTGAGGCGCTGGCGGTTCTCGCCGGGCACGCCCGCAACGTCGCATAACATCCCCGAATGATTCATGCCAGTTTCGTACATTTTCGTGATGACGGGACTGGCATTTTACATTGTCCTTTTCAACCGCTCCCACTCCCCGGTCTGCGCCTGGCACGTTCCCGTTGAGGTTATGATTTGAGAGAAAGTTTATTTTTCGTTTCAGTCGTTATTGCCTCAATCACCTTCATATTTATCTGGATCATGCTTGTCGGCCCGATGAAGGGAGAGGAAAAGACCTATGTACAGGATTCAACGACCTTTGCGATAGCGGTGATGGTGCTGCTGTTGATTGCGTTTATCGCCGTGACGGTGACCGTTCTGCTTCTTTGATAAATTTGCATGATTTATTGATCTGACAAAACCTCCCCCCTGTTTCATTCAAGATATATAGGTTACTCTTTTAATTACAGACTGTGGTGACAGTAGTAAGGAGACCTGTATGGCCAAGTATCAAAACATGCTGGTAGCTATCGATCCGAATCAGGACGATCAGCCAGCATTACGACGTGCTGTGTATTTACATCAACGGATTGGTGGCAAAATCAAAGCGTTTTTGCCGATCTATGACTTCTCGTATGAGATGACCACCCTTCTGTCACCTGACGAGCGCACCGCGATGCGTCAGGGCGTGATCGGCCAGCGTACCGCGTGGATCCGTGAACAGGCGAAATATTACCTGGAAGCGGGTGTTCCTATTGATATCAAAGTGGTCTGGCATAACCGACCTTTCGAAGCCATTATCCAGGAAGTTGTCGCCGGTGGGCACGACCTGCTGCTGAAAATGGCGCACCAGCATGACAAGCTGGAATCCGTGATCTTCACCCCTACTGACTGGCATCTGCTGCGTAAATGTCCTTGTCCGGTCTGGATGGTAAAAGACCAGCCGTGGCCTGAGGGCGGAAAAGCCGTCGTGGCAGTAAACCTCGCGAGCGAAGAGGATTACCACAATTCGCTAAACGAGAAGCTGGTGAAGGAAACCATCCAGCTTGCCGAACAGGTCAATCACACCGAAGTGCATCTTGTGGGCGCGTATCCGGTTACGCCGATTAACATTGCCATTGAGCTGCCTGAATTTGACCCGAGCGTCTATAACGACGCGATCCGCGGACAGCACCTGCTGGCGATGAAAGCGCTGCGCCAAAAATTCAGCATTGATGAGAAAATGACGCACGTTGAAAAAGGTCTGCCTGAAGAGGTGATCCCGGATTTAGCGGAACATCTTCAGGCGGGGATTGTGGTACTGGGAACCATCGGGCGCACCGGTATTTCAGCCGCGTTCCTCGGCAATACCGCCGAACAGGTGATCGACCATCTGCGCTGCGACCTGCTGGTCATTAAGCCGGATGAGTTCCAGACGCCGGTTGAGTTGGATGACCCGGAAGACGATTGACCCCTAACGCCCGGCGGCGCAAGCTTGCCGGGCCTACAAAACCGTAGGCCGGGTAAGCGTGAGCGCCACCCGGCAATAAAAAAACCGCCGGATTCGGCGGTTTTTTCGTTTCAGCGCAACTTACAGCGCTTTCAGAATCGCATCCACGCTGGCTTTAGCGTCGCCAAACAGCATGTGAGTGTTCTCTTTAAAGAACAGCGGGTTCTGAACGCCTGCATAGCCGGTATTCATGGAGCGCTTAAACACAATCACGTTCTGTGCTTTCCACACTTCCAGAACCGGCATACCGGCGATTGGGCTACGCGGATCGTCCTGCGCCGCCGGGTTAACGGTGTCGTTAGCGCCGATGACCAGCACGGTGTCGGTGTCGGCAAAATCATCGTTGATCTCGTCCATTTCCAGCACGATGTCGTAAGGCACTTTCGCCTCTGCCAATAGCACGTTCATGTGGCCTGGCAGACGACCTGCCACCGGGTGGATACCAAAGCGAACTTTGATACCGCGCGCGCGCAGCTTCTCGGTGATTTCCGCAACCGGATACTGCGCCTGCGCCACCGCCATGCCGTAGCCCGGGGTGATGATCACGGAATGCGAGTTTTTCAGCATATCCGCAGTGTCTTCCGCGCTGATTTCACGGTGCTCACCCACTTCCTCATCGGAACCGGTCGAAGAGCCGTCAGAACCAAAGCCACCGGCAATCACGCTGATGAACGAACGGTTCATCGCCTTACACATGATGTAAGACAGGATCGCACCCGAAGAACCCACCAGCGCACCGGTGACGATCAGCAGGTCGTTGCTCAGCATAAAGCCTGCCGCCGCTGCCGCCCAACCGGAGTAGGAGTTCAGCATCGAGACAACCACTGGCATATCCGCACCACCGATGGACGCCACGAGGTGCCAGCCGAACGCCAGCGCAATGATGGTCATCACCAGCAACGCCAGCACCTGCAGGCCTACGCTTTCGGTACGCACGAAGACCACCAGCAGCACAAATGAGACCACCAGCGCCGCCAGGTTCAGCTTGTGACGGTTTGGCAGCATCAGCGGCTTAGAGGAAATTTTCCCGCGCAGCTTGCCGAACGCCACAATCGAACCGGTGAAGGTCACCGCACCGATAAAGATACCGAGGAACACTTCCGTCAGGTGAATGTTCACCAGAATCGGTTCCAGGCCCGGTTCGTGATACAGATAGCTGTTGAAGCCCACCAGCACCGCCGCCAGACCCACGAAGCTGTGCAGAATCGCAACCAGCTCCGGCATCTCGGTCATTTCAACGCGTTTTGCCAGGCGAATACCAATTGCGCCACCGATGATCATCGCCACCAGGATCCACGCAACGTTGCCGGTGTCCGGCCCGAAGATGGTGGCAATCAGCGCAATTGCCATCCCGGCAATACCAAAGTTATTCCCCTGCTGAGACGTTTCGTGTTTGGAAAGTCCCGCCAGACTGAAAATAAACAGGATTGCAGCAACAATGTATGCGGCTGTCACTAATCCTCCAGACATATGCTACCCCTTAGCCTTTACGAAACATTTTCAGCATGCGCTGAGTCACGGTGAAACCACCGAAAATATTGATACTGGCGATCAGTACCGCGACAAAGCTCAGGAAGCTGATCCAGCCGCCGTGACCAATCTGCAGCAACGCCCCGACCACGATAATCCCGGAGATGGCGTTGGTCACCGACATCAGCGGCGTATGCAGCGCATGGGAGACGTTCCACACCACGTAGTAGCCCACGACGCAGGAGAGCGCGAAGACGGTGAAGTGACCAAGGAACTCTTTTGGTGCGACATCAGCCAGCCAGCCGAAGAGAACAATCACCAGCGCCATGATCGCGTATTTGCGCCACGGGGAAGCCGGTTTAGCGGGTTCTTTTGGCTCTGGCGCAGCTTTTGGTGCCGCCTGAGGCTGCGCGGAAACCTGAATAGGCGGAGCAGGCCAGGTGATTTCACCTTCACGGACCACGGTGACGCCACGGACAACCACGTCGTCAAAATCAACGGTGATGTAGCCATCTTTCTCTTTGCAGAGCAGCTTCAGCAGGTTGACGAGGTTAGTGCCGTACAGCTGTGAAGACTGGGTTGGCAGACGACCCGGCAGATCGGTATAACCAATGACCTTCACACCGTTAGCGGTCGTGGTCACCTGATTCGGCACGGTATATTCGCAGTTACCGCCGTTCTGCGCGGCCAGATCGACAATCACGCTGCCCGGCTGCATGGAATCGACCATCTCGCGGGTGATCAGCTTCGGTGCCGGTTTGCCCGGAATCAGTGCCGTGGTGACGATGATGTCGACCTCTTTCGCCTGCGCGGCGAAGAGTTCCATTTCGGCTTTGATAAAGGCTTCGGACATTACCTTCGCGTAACCATCACCGCTGCCAGCTTCTTCCTTGAAGTCCAGCTCAAGGAACTCGGCGCCCATACTCTGGACCTGCTCCTTTACTTCCGGACGGGTATCAAAAGCACGGACGATAGCGCCCAGGCTGTTTGCTGCTCCAATCGCAGCAAGACCGGCCACGCCCGCACCAATCACCATCACTTTCGCTGGCGGTACTTTACCCGCCGCGGTGATCTGACCGGTAAAGAAACGACCAAACTCGTGGGCTGCTTCAACGATAGCGCGGTAACCCGCGATGTTCGCCATGGAGCTCAGCGCATCCAGAGACTGGGCGCGCGAAATGCGCGGCACCGAGTCCATCGCCATTACGGTGACGCCACGGGCTGCCAGCTTCTCCATCAGCTCTGGATTTTGTGCAGGCCAGACGAAGCTCACCAGCGTCGTGCCCGCGTTCAGCAGAGCAATCTCGTTCTCTTCCGGTGCGTTGACCTTCAGAATGATCGGCGATTGCCAGACCTCTGCCCCTTCGACCACTTCCGCACCGGCCTGGATAAAGGCCTCGTCATCGAAACTGGCCAGTTTGCCCGCGCCGCTTTCAACCGCGACGGTAAAACCCAGTTTGAGCAGTTGCTCCACCGTTTTCGGTGTTGCCGCTACACGGGTTTCATTGGCTAACCGTTCTTTTGGTACCCCAATACGCATAGTTTTCCCTTCCATCGGTTTTTGATGATGGTTTGTCGATAATTGCCCGCGGTCGGCCGCAGATTTCGCCATCAACATAACGACGAAAAATGATCCACCCCGGAAAATAAAACAGTAACAAACTTTCTATAACCTACTGAAAATAACGCCCGTGATCTACCGTCCAAAAACACTATTTCTTACTTTATCTGTGAAAAATAAGCGATCGGCATCGCTGACAGAGATATTTACCTTAAATTCATCGCTGAGACCGATAAATCGCGCAAGCGAAGCGGCAAAAACATGATATAGCGCCATAACAGAACAACTTATTAACATTAAATTAACTAGTAAAAGTCATAAGCTTTATCAGTTTTACTTGTCAAACGTCTGTTTTTTCAACATATCACTAAATGTTATCGAATTGGGTCATGCGCTGAGCACAGGCTGTGAAAAATGGCGCAGACAGCGACGGGATTTAAATGCCATAATCGGGACCGTCTCAAATTAACAACAATACCAGTACATGGTTTGCGCAAGGCGAAGGATTATTTTTATGAAGCTTAAGAACACACTCCTGGCGTCCGCACTTCTTTCCGCGACCGCCCTGTCTGCGAATGCCGCGACAGAGTTGACGCCGGAGCAAGCGGCAGCGTTAAAACCTTTTGACCAGACGGTCATTGTGGGTCGCTACAACTCCATTGGCGACGGCGTTGCCGCCGCGTCAAAAGCCGCTGATAAAAAAGGCGCGGCTTCGTTTTATGTGCTCGATCAGTCCGATCAGGGCAACAGCGGCAACCAGCGCGTCACCATTGCGCTGTACAAAGAAAATGCGCCTAAAGCGGATGAACAGAAAAACCGCGTGATTAACGGCATCGTTGAGCTGCCAAAAGATCAGGCGATTGCGCTTGAGCCGTATGACACCGTTACCGTTCAGGGCTTCTACCGCAGCCAGCCTGAAGTGAACGATGCCATCACCAAAGCCGCGAAGCAGAAAGGAGCCTACTCTTTCTATATCGTGCGTCAGGTGGATGCTAACCAGGGCGGCAACCAGCGCATTACCGCGTTCATCTATAAAGAAGATGCGAAAAAACGCGTTCTGCAAAGCCCGGACGCTATCCCTGCTGATTCCGATGCGGGACGTGCGGCGTTAGCAAAAGGCGGTGAAGAAGCGAAGAAAGTTGAGATCCCGGGCGTCGCGACCTCTGCAGCGCCAAGCGCTGAAGTGGGCCGTTTCTTTGAAACGCAAACCACCAAAGGTGGACGCTATTCCGTCACTCTGCCGGATGGAACCAAAATTGAAGAGCTGAACAACGCCACTGCCGCGCAGATGGTACCGTTCGACAGCATCAAGTTTACCGGCAACTACGGCAACGGAACGGAAGTCTCTTATCAGGTCGCGAAGCGCGCGGCGAAGAAAGGCGCGAAGTACTACCACATCACCCGCCAGTGGCAGGAACGTGGTAACAACATGACCATCAGCGCCGATCTGTATAAGTAACAAAACGGTTGATCTGAGGCGGCGTAATGCCGCCTTTTTTGTTACTTTTTTTCTAATTTCGGCCACACATCATTGCATGCTTTCCTGACACTCCGTAAAATCCCGCGCCTTAGTGTGATCCACCATTTTTATGCGCCCGTGCGAAATAATTATTCTGGATTTGGACCTTTCATAACAGGAAGCCAATGGAAAAGAAACTTGGCCTGAGTGCATTAACTGCACTCGTTTTAAGCTCAATGCTGGGTGCGGGTGTATTCAGTTTGCCGCAGAACATGGCGGCAGTCGCAAGCCCTGCCGCGTTAATTATTGGCTGGGCGATCACCGGCGTCGGGATCCTGCTGCTGGCATTTGCCATGCTGCTGCTCACCCGCATTCGCCCCGATCTGGATGGCGGCATTTTCACCTATGCCCGCGAAGGCTTCGGGGAGTTGATTGGCTTCTGCTCCGCATGGGGCTACTGGCTTTGTGCGGTGATCGCTAACGTCTCCTACCTGGTGATTGTCTTCTCGGCGCTCAGTTTCTTTACCGATACCCCTGAGCTCCGCCTGTTTGGTGACGGCAATACCTGGCAATCCATTGTCGGGGCATCTGTACTGCTGTGGGTGGTGCACTGGCTGGTATTACGCGGTGTCCAGACGGCGGCCAGCATCAACCTGGTCGCGACGCTGGCTAAACTGGTCCCGCTTGGCCTGTTTGTCGTGCTGGCATTTATTGCGTTTCGTCTTGACGTCTTTAAGCTCGACTTCACCGGTATCGCGCTGGGCGTGCCCGTCTGGGAGCAGGTGAAAAATACGATGCTGATCACCCTGTGGGTGTTCATCGGCGTTGAGGGTGCCGTCGTGGTTTCGGCCCGGGCACGTAATAAGCGCGATGTCGGCCGCGCCACGCTGTTGGCCGTGCTGGCGGCGCTGGGGGTCTATCTGCTCGTGACGCTGCTGTCGCTGGGCGTGGTGGCGCGTCCTGAACTGGCAGAAATGCGTAATCCGTCGATGGCCGGGCTGATGGTGAAAATGCTCGGCCCGTGGGGAGATGTGGTGATTGCTGCGGGGCTTATCGTTTCCGTGTGTGGCGCTTACCTGAGCTGGACCATCATGGCGGCAGAAGTACCGTTCCTGGCCGCCACGCACAAGGCATTTCCTCGCCTGTTTGCCCGCCAGAATAAAAACAATGCGCCGTCGGCCTCACTCTGGCTCACCAACATCAGCGTACAGGTCTGTCTGGTGCTGATCTGGCTCACAGGTTCGGACTATAACACCCTGCTGACCATCGCCTCTGAAATGATTCTGGTACCCTATTTCTTAGTGGGTGCGTATTTGTTAAAAATCGCGACGCGCCCGGCGCATTACATTGTCGGTGTCGGCGCCTGTATTTACGGTCTGTGGTTGTTGTATGCTTCCGGGCCTATGCATCTGCTGCTGTCGGTGGTGTTGTATGCGCCGGGTCTGCTGGTGTTTATCTATGCACGTCGCACGCATCAGCTGGAGAACGCCCTCAAGCGCCGTGAAATGGCCGCGATCGGGTTGTTACTGATTGCTGCCGTACCGGCCACGTGGATGTTAATGGGATAGCATCGCCTTTCCCATTGTTGAACTGAAAAGGAGAATACGATGGGAAATGCACAGCAACGCCCAATATTGATCACCGGAGGAGGCCGCCGTATCGGCCTCGCCCTTGCCCATCACTTTCTCAACCTTCGCCATCCGGTTATCGTCAGCTACCGCAGTGAATACCCTTCGATTGAGGGATTGCGTAAAGCCGGCGCGATCTGTATTCAGGCCGATTTTTCAACCGATGAGGGTATTCTTGCTTTCGCGGAGAAGGTGAAATCTACCACCAGCGGGCTGCGCGCCATTATTCATAACGCCAGCGCCTGGCAGGCCGAAACGCCTGCAACGCCGCTGAGCGAAACGCTCTCCTGCATGCTGCAAATCCACGTCAATGCACCCTATTTGCTGAACCATGCATTGCAAGACCTACTGCGCGGCCACGGGCATGCCGCGGGTGACATTATTCATTTCACCGATTATGTGGTGGAGCGCGGCAGCGACAAGCACATCGCTTATGCAGCCAGCAAGGCCGCGCTGGATAACATGACGCGCTCGTTTGCCCGCAAGCTGGCCCCCGAGGTCAAAGTGAACGCCATCGCCCCGGCGATGATATTGTTTAACGAACATGATGATGCCGAGTATCGCCAGCAGGCGCTGAATAAATCACTGATGAAAATCGCCCCGGGCGAGAAAGAGGTGATCGACCTTATCGATTACCTGCTCACCAGTTGCTACGTTACGGGCAGAACCTTCTCCGTGGACGGAGGACGCCCGCTTCGCTAGTGAAAGCGGCTCCAGAAGAAGATCAATACCCAGGCGCTGAGGCTCCAGCAGACCACTGCCCCGCCCAGCGCCAGCGGAAGCCGCATAAAACCGGTGAAGTACCACAGCGACAGCAAGTAGAGAAAATACGGGATGATGGACCACATTCCGAACACAATGGTGGCCCGCAGCGCTTCAATGCCACGCTCGGACGCAACGATGTAGTGCGCAATGAGCGCAAAGGTCGGAAAGAGCGGAATTAACCCGGCAATGTAGTAATTCTTCGTTTTCGCCAGTACCCCAATCAACAGCACCACCAGCGCACCCAGCGCGGCTTTAATCAGCAGCCCCATCATTTTTTCCATAACAATCAAGAAACAATATGAGGCAGAATAACGGAACTGGCGTTAATTTTGAAAGATTAATGGAAGGTTAAGGTTGTGCGGTGTATGTTGGCTTTTTTCGCGATAACAGACGCAGTATGAATAAGATTGTTTATGTAGAAGATGAACCCGAAGTGGGACAATTGATCGCCGCTTATCTGGGTAAACACGATATGGACGTCATCGTTGAGCCTCGCGGCGATCGCGCCGAAGAGGTTGTGCTACGCGAAAACCCGGATCTGGTGCTGCTGGACATCATGCTGCCCGGTAAAGATGGCATGACGCTCTGCCGTGACCTGCGCGCCCGGTGGGAGGGGCCTATCGTGCTGTTGACCTCTCTGGACAGCGACATGAACCATATTCTGTCGCTGGAGATGGGCGCTAACGACTACATTCTCAAAACCACGCCGCCAGCCGTTCTGCTGGCCCGGCTGAGACTTCATTTGCGCCAGCGCGCCAGCAGTGAACGCGAAGCGCCCGCGCCGTCTCTGACGCCGCACAAAGCGATGCGCTTCGGTACGCTGTCTATTGATCCCATTAACCGCCAGGTGCTGCTCTCTGGGGAGCTTATCGCTCTCTCCACCGCAGACTTTGACCTCCTGTGGGAGCTGGCAACGCATGCGGGGCAGATCATGGACCGCGATGCCCTGCTGAAAAACCTGCGCGGCGTCAGCTATGACGGAATGGACCGCAGCGTGGACGTCGCGATTTCGCGCCTGCGTAAAAAACTGCAGGATAATGCCACCGAGCCATACCGCATTAAAACCGTGCGTAATAAAGGTTATCTGTTCGCCCCGCACGCCTGGGAAACCTGATTCCGTTATCCGGTTAGCATAACATGCGCGAAATGAAGGCATTACACAGTGATGCCCTCGCCTTCGCGCTTTTATTTATCCGTTTGCGCAACAATTAACTTGCTAAGCGCGCGAACTATCCCATAATTAAATTTCCACCCATCCTTTCTACAGCCAGTACCGCCCCGTCTATATACAGACTCTTTTTCACCGTGAAGCTCTCACGCTACCTCTCCCATAAAATCTTGAAATGAGGATTTAAGCCCATGAAATATGTATAGCTACAATCAGGTAGAAGCCATCAAAACCAATCTTGAATGGATTGTTAATCAGGCTGCGCTTAGCCATTCCTCCCCCTCACGCGCCGATCAAAAAGCGCTCTTTGACCTCCTTGAACTCATCCAGTCTTACGAAATACTTCTGGATTTAATTAACGAATTTGGGACTGCCGTGATTGATATGCATATTGCGGAAGGCCTGGCCGTAACGGAAACACTCATCGCCAAGGTTAAAAACAGCGCGAATGCCACGTAACACGCTTCACAGACATGAAAATATCGACGGGTTTTCATGTATATTCTGCACAAAGCGTTTTTTCGGTGAGATCCAATGAAAAAGCTGTTTGTGCAGTTTTATCTTTTGCTGTTTGTCTGCTTCCTGGTGATGACCATGCTGGTCGGGCTGGTCTATAAATTCACCGCCGAACGTGCGGGCAGGCAGTCGCTGGACGATCTGATGAAAAGCTCGCTCTATCTGATGCGTAGCGAGCTGCGGGAAATTCCCCCGCACGACTGGGCGAAAACCCTTAAAGAGCTGGATTTAAATCTGTCGTTCGATCTGCGCATCGAGCCATTGAAAGATTTCGATTTAGATGCCCCCACCCTGCAACGCTTGCGTGACGGGGACATTGTGGCGCTGGATGAAAAGTACACCTTTATCCAGCGTATTCCTCGCAGCCATTACGTACTGGCCGTCGGGCCGGTTCCTTATCTGTATTATCTGCATCAGATGCGCCTGTTAGACCTCGCCCTGCTGGCGTTTATTGCCATTTCACTGGCTTTTCCGGTGTTTATCTGGATGCGCCCACACTGGCAGGACATGCTGAAACTGGAATCTGCCGCGCAGCGTTTTGGTGAGGGTCATCTTACCGAGCGGATTCATTTCGACAGCGGTTCCAGTTTCGATCGCCTCGGCATTGCGTTTAACCAGATGGCCGATAACATTAACGCCTTGATTGCCAGCAAGAAACAGCTGATCGACGGAATTGCTCACGAGTTGCGTACCCCGCTGGTTCGCCTGCGCTATCGGCTGGAGATGAGTGAGAACCTGACCGAGGCGGAGAATCAGGCGCTGAATCGCGACATTGGCCAGCTTGAAGCGCTGATTGAGGAGCTGCTGACCTACGCGCGCCTCGACCGTCCGCAAAACGAGCTTAACCTCAGCACGCTGGATCTGCCCGGCTGGTTACAGGCGCATATTGATGATGTGCAGAGCGTTAATCCCCAACGCACGCTGTTAACGGCGGTGACGCCGGGGGATTACGGCGCGCTGGATATGCGCCTGATGGAGCGCGTGCTGGATAACCTGATGAATAACGCCATGCGCTACAGCGAGAGTACGCTGCGGATTGGCCTGGATTTGCAGGGCAATCAGGCGAGCCTGACCGTAGAGGATGACGGGCCGGGAATTTCCCCGGAAGCACGAGAAACCGTGTTTGAACCCTTTGTCCGCCTCGACCCCAGCCGCGATCGCGCCACCGGAGGCTGTGGCCTTGGGCTGGCGATCGTCTACTCTATCGCCCAGGCGATGGGCGGCACGGTACATTGTGAGGAGAGCGAACTTGGCGGCGCGCGCTTCTGCTTTAGCTGGCCGGTGTACCATAACATCGTCCTTCCCGTCCCTGCCTGACCTCAACCGCACGCTGGCCTGACCCGGCGTGCTGTGCTATATGATAAGTATGTTGTAACTAATGAGAGTGTTTATGGCGACCTACGATCTCATCGAAAGGCTGAACAGTACCTTTCGCGAAATAGAACACGAGCTACTTACCCTGACAGAACGCTTGCAAACCTGCCGCCTGCTGGCCTCGCGCGTCTTTACTCTGCCTGATGTAGCCAAAGGGGCGGAACACGACCCGCTGAATACCATCGAAGTTGAACAGCACATCGGCAGCGCCGCATTTGAGCTGGCGATGAAGCACTATCGCCATCTTTTTATCCAGCAGCAGTCAGAACATCGCAGCAGCAAGGCGGCCGTGCGTCTGCCTGGCGTGATCTGCCTGCAAACCGATGCGACAATGCGTGAAACGCTGGAAGGCCAGACTACCCATATCAACACCCTGAAAGCGGCATTTGAAAAGATCGTCACCGAAGAGTCGGGCCTCGCCCCTGCCGCCCGGTTTGAGTGGGTGCACCGTCAGCTTCCGGGGCTGATTACCCTGAATGCCTATCGCACGCTGACGGTACTGCGTCACCCCGCCACGCTGCGCTTCGGCTGGGCGAATAAGCACATCATTAAAAACTTCACCCGGGATGAGATTCTGGCGCAGCTTGAGAAAAGCCTGAAAGCACCGCGTACGGTTGCCCCCTGGTCTCGCGAGCAGTGGATTGAGCGTCTGGAGCAGGAGTATCACAGCATCGCCTCGCTACCGACGGACACGCGCCTCAAGATAAAACGCCCGGTGAAGGTGCAACCTATTGCCCGCGTCTGGTATTCCGGGCAGCAAAAGCAGGTGCAGTATGCCTGTCCAACGCCACTGATTGCGCTCTTTGATGCCGATCAGGGGGCCATCGTGCCGGATATTGGTGAGCTTTTGAATTACGATGCGGACAATGTCCAGCACCGTTACAGACCTCAGGCGCAGCCGCTACAGCTGATTATTCCACGGCTGCACCTATATGTGGCGGGATGATTATTTAAGACTGCCGACCATCGCCTCCGGGCGAACCCAGGCGTCAAACTCAGCCTCCGTCAGAAAGCCCAGCGCCAGGGCGGAGGATTTCAGCGTCAGCCCCTCTTTATGCGCTTTTTTAGCGATCTCGGCGGCTTTGTCGTAGCCAATATGGGTATTTAGCGCCGTCACCAGCATCAGGGATTCATTGAGCAGCTGGCTGATACGCTCGCGATTCGGCTCAATCCCTACCGCACAATGCTCGTTAAAACTCTCCATCCCGTCCGCCAGCAGACGAATCGATTGCAGAACGTTGTGGATCACCATCGGGCGATAGACGTTCAGCTCGAAGTTGCCGGACGCGCCGCCCAGGTTGACGGCCACGTCGTTGCCGATCACCTGACAACAGAGCATGGTCATGGCTTCGCACTGGGTCGGGTTGACTTTACCCGGCATGATGGAGCTGCCCGGCTCGTTTTCCGGGATGCTGATTTCACCGATGCCGCAGCGTGGACCCGAGGCCAGCCAGCGCACGTCGTTGGCGATTTTCATTAATGATGCCGCCAGCCCTTTCAGCGCGCCGTGGGTATGCACCAGTGCGTCACAGGTCGCCAGCGCTTCGAACTTATTGGGCGCCGTGACGAACGGCTGTCCGGTGATGCTTGCCAGCTCTTCAGCCACGCGCACCGCATATTCCGGATGAGTATTTAACCCGGTACCCACCGCCGTACCGCCGAGCGCCAGCTCCGCCAGATGCGGCAGACTGTGGTCGATGTGCTTCAGGTTATGTTCCAGCATCGCCACCCAGCCGGAAATCTCCTGCCCGAGCGTCAGGGGCGTGGCGTCCTGCAGGTGCGTACGGCCGATTTTAACGATATCGCGGAAGGCCTGCGCTTTCTCGTTGAGCGTGGTTTTGAGCACGTTGAGCTGCGGGATAAGCTGCTCGCGGATAGCAATCACCGCCGCCACGTGCATCGCCGTCGGAAAGACGTCGTTAGAACTCTGGCTTTTGTTGACGTCATCGTTCGGGTGAACCTTACGCTCCATGCCGCGCACGCCGCCCAGCAGTTCACTCGCCCGGTTCGCCAGCACTTCGTTCATGTTCATATTGCTCTGGGTGCCGGAACCGGTCTGCCAGATGGCGAGGGGGAATTCGTCGGGATGCTTGCCCGCAAGCACTTCATCGGCAGCGTCGATGATGGCCGTCGCTTTATCGGCGGCCAGCAGGCCTAAATCCTGATTCACTTTGGCGGCGGCGCGTTTGGTCAGCGCCAGCGCCTGAATCAACGAGACGGGCATTTTTTCAGTCGAGATTCGGAAATGCTCCAGCGAACGCTGGGTTTGCGCGCCCCATAGCTTGTCGGCGGGGACGTCGATGGCGCCCATCGAGTCTTTCTCATGGCGTACCGTGGTCATTACTTTCTCCTTGATAACAAAAGAGGGATTGCTCACATGCTTAAGGGATAAGTATTGATGACTTCTGAGAAACGTTATGGCGCTTTGTGCGCTCTTTTTGGTGTCGGGTGGCGCTGACCCGACCTACCAGACTCGTAGGCCGGGTAAGGCGCAGCCGCCACCCGGCAATTTACAGAATTACTTCACACACGCCGAACACTGAGAAGACTGGATCTGTTTGAAGAAGTCGTTACCTTTGTCATCCACCAGGATAAACGCCGGGAAATCTTCCACTTCAATTTTCCAGATCGCTTCCATACCCAGTTCCGGGTATTCCACGCACTCCAGGCTCTTGATGCTGCCCTGCGCCAGCACCGCTGCCGGGCCGCCGATGCTGCCCAGGTAGAAGCCGCCATGCTTGTGGCAAGCGTCCGTCACCTGCTGGCTACGGTTACCTTTCGCCAACATGATCATGCTGCCGCCGTTGGCCTGAAGCTGGTCAACGTAAGAGTCCATGCGGCCTGCCGTAGTCGGACCTAACGAGCCGGACGCGTAGCCTTCAGGCGTTTTCGCTGGGCCTGCGTAGTAGATTGGGTGATCTTTAATGTACTGCGGCAGCCCTTCGCCGTTGTCCAGACGCTCTTTCAGCTTCGCGTGCGCAATGTCGCGGCCCACAATAATCGTGCCGTTCAGGGAGAGACGGGTCGAGACCGGATATTGAGAAAGCTGCGCCAGAATCTCTTTCATCGGACGGTTCAGGTCCACGCGAACCGCTTCCCCCTCGCCCGCTTTACGCAGTTCTTCCGGGATGTATTTGCCCGGGTTGTTCTCCAGCTTCTCGATCCAGATGCCGTCGCGGTTGATCTTCGCCTTGATGTTACGATCCGCCGAGCAGGACACGCCCATGCCCACCGGGCAGGATGCACCGTGGCGCGGCAAGCGGATCACGCGAATGTCGTGCGCGAAGTATTTGCCGCCAAACTGTGCGCCCAGCCCCAGGTTCTGCGCTTCGGTCAGCAGTTCCTGCTCAAGCTGCACGTCGCGGAACGCCTGGCCGTGTTCGTTCCCTTCTGTCGGCAGGCCGTCGTAGTATTTGGTCGACGCCAGCTTGACGGTTTTCAGCGTGCTTTCCGCCGAGGTACCGCCGATCACGAAGGCGATATGGTACGGCGGACACGCTGCGGTGCCGAGGGTACGCATTTTCTCAACCAGGTAGTTTTTCAGCTTGCCCGGGGTGAGCAGCGCTTTGGTTTCCTGGTAGAGGTAGGTTTTGTTAGCCGAACCGCCGCCCTTGGCGATGCAGAGGAATTTGTATTCGTCGCCATCGACGCTGTAGAGGTCAATCTGAGCAGGCAGGTTGGTGCCGGTGTTGACCTCTTTGTACATATCCAGCGCCGCGTTTTGCGAGTAGCGCAGGTTATCTTCGATATAGGTGTTGTAGACGCCGTGCGCCAGCGCCGCTTCATCACCGCCGCCGGTCCAGACGCGCTGGCCTTTTTTGCCGGTGATAATTGCAGTACCCGTATCCTGGCAGGTCGGCAGAATGCCCTTCGCTGCGATATCCGAGTTACGCAGGAACTGCAGCGCCACGTACTTATCGTTCTCGCTGGCCTGCGGATCGCTCAGGATATCGGCAACCTGCTGCTGATGCGCCGGGCGGAGCATAAACGAAGCGTCGTGGAAGGCCTGCTGCGCCATCAGCGTCAGCGCCTGCGGGTCAACTTTGAGGATCTCCTGTCCCTCAAACTCAGAGACAGAAACGTAATCGCGGGTTAACAGGTAATACTCGGTCTGATCCTTACTGAGGGGAAAAGGATCCTGATAATGAAAGGGTTTGTTCGACATTGTTCTCTCACTTACTGCTTCGGTCTGATTGTTCAGGGCAGATGTTCCGCTGCCCGGCTTAAAAGCGAGTCAGCTTATCCTACACAATTTTTTAACAAAAACTGAGACTAGTACGACTTTTTACATCCGCAGGTTACTTCCACGCGGTTTATTGCTTTAATACCCGGAGTTAATTCCACATTTGAATCAGGGCTTGATAATGCAAAAACTCATCAACTCAGTGCAAAACTACGCCTGGGGAAGTAAAACTGCGTTAACGGATCTCTACGGTATCGCCAACCCGGACAACCTGCCGATGGCAGAGCTGTGGATGGGCGCGCACCCGAAGAGCAGCTCAAAAATTGAAGACGCCAGTGGCCTGGTGCGCAGCCTGCGCGACGTGATTGATGCCGATAAAGCCGCACTGCTGGGCGACAAGGTAGCCACGCGTTTTGGCGAACTGCCGTTCCTGTTTAAGGTACTGTGCGCCGACCAGCCGCTCTCCATTCAGGTTCACCCAAACAAGAAAGCCTCTGAAATCGGCTTTGCGAAAGAGAACGCGGCCGGTATTCCATTAGACGCGGCTGAACGTAACTACAAAGATCCAAATCACAAACCGGAGCTGGTTTTTGCTCTCACCCCTTTCCTTGCGATGAACGCGTTCCGCGAGTTTTCGGAGATCGTTTCTCTTCTGCAACCTGTGGCGGGTGCTAACAAGGCTATCGCCCACTTCCTGGAAAACCCGGACGCGGACGCGCTGAGCCAGCTGTTCGCCAGCCTTCTGAATATGCAGGGCGAAGAGAAATCTCATGCGCTGGCGGTGCTGAAAGCCGCGCTGAACAGCCAGCAAGGTGAGCCGTGGGAGACCATCCGTCTGATTTCCGAATTCTACCCGGACGACAGCGGCCTGTTCTCACCCCTGCTGCTGAACGTGGTGAAGCTGAACCCGGGCGAAGCGATGTTCCTGTTTGCCGAAACTCCGCACGCCTACCTGCAGGGCGTAGCGCTGGAAGTGATGGCCAACTCGGATAACGTGCTGCGCGCGGGCCTGACGCCAAAATACATCGATATCCCTGAGCTGGTCGCCAACGTGAAGTTCGTGGCGAAGCCAGCCGACGAACTGCTGACTCAGCCGGTGAAAAACGGCGCAGAGCTGGACTTCCCGATCCCGGTTGAGGATTTTGCGTTTTCTCTGCACGACCTGAGCCAGGCCGAAACCGCCATCGCACAGGAGAGCGCGGCGATCCTGTTCTGCGTGGAGGGCGAAGCGACGCTGCAGAAAGGCCAACAGCGTCTGGTGCTCAAGCCGGGCGAGTCGGCTTTTGTTGCAGCGAACGAGTCGCCGGTCAGCGTGAGCGGCACCGGCCGTCTGGCGCGCGTTTTTAATAAGCTATAAGCACTTACTGAATTTTTTAACAACTCTTGCTAAGCTAGTTTAAGGCTTTATATCTCCGGGCGGTTTTTACCGCCTGGTTTCATTTTAGGGATAGTCGCAATGAAAAAATCGGTTGTAGCGGTTGGGGTTATTGTAGCGTTAGGCGTGGTCTGGACGGGTGCCTCCTGGTTTACCGGGAAACAGCTGGAAGGCCGTCTGGCTGAGATGGTCGCGCAGGCTAACGGAGAGATTAAGCGCAGCGCGCCGGAGGCAGGCGTTGAGCTGAGCTATCAGAACTATCAGCGCGGTGTGTTTACCAGCCATATGCAGATGGTGGTGAAACCTGTAGCAGGAAACACCAACGCCTGGCTGAAGCCAGGCCAGAGCGTGGTGCTGGATGAAGTGGTCAGCCACGGTCCGTTCCCGCTGGCGCAGTTAAAATCGTTTAATCTGATCCCATCAATGGCGTCCGTTCACACGGTTCTGGTGAATAACGACGTCACCAAACCGCTGTTTGATCTGGCCAAAAATACCTCGCCTTTCGAAATCAATACTCGCATCAGCTATGCCGGTGACACGAGTTCCGACATTGCGCTGAAAGCGCTGAACTACGAGAAAGAGAACGAGAAGGTCGCCTTCAGCGGAGGCAACTTCAAACTGGACGCTGACCGCGACGGAAACGTGTTCTCTCTGACCGGTGAAGCAGAAAGCGGCGTGGTGAACGCGGTTAACGAATATAACCAAAAGGTTCAGCTCAGCTTCAACAACCTGAAAGCCGACGGCAACAGCCGTATGACCGACTTTAAAGAGCGTATTGGCGATCAGAAGCTCTCTCTCGATAAGATTGCAATCGCGGTTGAAGGTAAAGAGATGGCCGTGCTGGAAGGCATGGACGTGAACGGCAAATCCGACATTTCCAAAGACGGCAAGAATATCAATACGCAGCTGGATTACGCCCTGAAGAGCCTGAAGGTGCAGAATCAGGATCTGGGGACCGGAAAATTAACGCTGAAGATCGGCAATATCGACGGCCAGGCGTGGCACGAATTTAGCCAAAAATACAGCAAAGAGAGCCAGGCGCTGCTGACCGATGCCGCGCTGCAGCAGAATCCAGAAGTGTACCAGCAGCAGGCGATGGCGGTGCTGTTCAACAATCTGCCAATCCTGCTGAAAGGCGAGCCGGTGATCACCGTCGCGCCGCTGAGCTGGAAAAACAGCAAAGGCGAAACCAACTTCAATCTGTCTCTGTTCCTGAAAGATCCGACAGCCGCAACGGGTGAACCGCAGACGCTGGCGCAGGAAGTGGATCGCAGCGTGAAGTCGCTCGAGAGCAAGCTGACCATCCCAATGGACATGGCGACCGAGTTTATGACCCAGATTGCGAAGCTGGAAGGTTACGGCGATGAAGACGCTGGCAAACTGGCGAACCAGCAGGTGAAAGGTCTGGCGGCGATGGGCCAGATGTTCCGCATCACTAAAGTGGAAGACAACACGATTTCCACCAGCCTGCAGTATGCCAACGGCCAGGTAAACCTGAACGGCGATAAAATGCCGCTGGAAGATTTTGTCGGCATGTTTGGTATGCCCGCTCTGGGGATGCCGGAACCGGCTGAACCTGCAGCGCCAGCCGAACCGGCAGCGCCACAGCAGTAAACAGCAAAACCCCTCGCATGAGGGGTTTTTTATTGCCCGTTAAAATGTCCATCCCGCCAGGAAATCCAGCAGCAGTGCGTTCACTTTCTCTGGCTGCTCCTCCTGCGGCAGATGACCGCACTCATCAATACCGTATGCCCGCAGGTTATCCGCCATTTCGGCCCAGACGCTTTGCATATCGAAGAGCTTGCCAACCGCGTGAAAATCATTGCCCCACAGCGACATTACCGGGCAGGTAATTTTCACGTCAGCGTCTGCCAGATCCTGCGCCACATCCTCTGCGTTAGCGCGATAGTCAGCCATTGCGCCCCGCACGGCACCCGGCGCCTGATACGCGCGTACGTAGGTGTCAAACGCTTCGCCGCTAATGGTTGACGGGTCGTAGGTCCAGTCCGAGAAAAAGTGGCGCAGCCATACGTTTTCTCGACCCGCAATCAGGGCTTCCGGCAGGTCGGGCACAAGATGAAACAGGAAGAACCAGTATGCACGCGCAATCGAAGCATTCAGATCGCGGGCTACAATACGCGTTGGCACGTTGTCCATTACCACCAGGCGGTCGATTAACTCGGGATAATCTTTCGCAAAGCGGGTCGCAACCCGCGCCCCGCGATCGTGCCCAACCAGCACCACCTTCTCCAGACCCAGCACTCGCATCAGTTCCCGGATGTCACGCGCCATGTTCCGTTTATCATAACCGGAGGCCGGTTTATCCGTTTCCCCATATCCGCGTAGATCAGGCGCAATCACGCGATAGTGGCGGGATAAAACCGGTATCTGGTGGCGCCAGGCATAGTTTGTTTCTGGAAAACCGTGCAGAAGAATAACCGGCGCGCCTTCACCCTCTTCGACCACAAACTGACGGATGCCGTTTGCCGTTACGGTGTAACTTTTCATGCGGTTAACCTCACTTTATTTCAGCAGAGGCACATGGGCCGCACGTTGATAAGGACCATAATTTACGGGTGTCCAGCGGTAGCCCTGCTGCCAGGCGGTGATATGCCCAATACCCGGGAAAGGCAGATGCGCCGCGGCCATCCACTCGCCGTCTTTCGCCAGCGCGTTAAATTCCTGCGCGCGGGATGAGACGGCTTTTTTCGAATCGACATCGAAACGAATAGACACTTCAGGATGCGGGAACTGGACAGCAGGAGCATGAATCAGGTCCCCAATGAAGTTAATGGCCGTTCCCTGTGAAGCAAACCGATAAACGGTGCTGCCGGGCGTATGGCCAATGGCATAGGCTGTCTGGACTTCAGGAATAGGCGAAGCGGGCGGAATAAAGGTTTTAAGATGTCCGGTGGCTTTATACGCAGCCAATGCATTCCTGGCGATAGCGAAATAGGCTTTCGCATTCGCAGGCGCGCTCGCCTCTTTAGCCGGATCGAGCCAGTATTCGGCCTCCCCCTGCGGCACATAGACGGTGGCATTGGGGAACAACGCCTTACCGTCCGCATCGCTCAGGCCACACACATGGTCAAGATGAAGGTGGGTCAGGAAAATCGTATCGACCTGCTCAGGCCGATAACCTGATGCGTTCATATTGCCGATGAGCTTGCCGGCGGTTTCCGCCATGCAGTGGCCACCCCCGCTGTCAATCATGACCAGGTGTTTACCGGTATTCACCAGAAAGGCATTGAAGGCGGTAGGCATGCGCTCGGCATCGATTTTTTGTTGTGCCAGCAGTTTACGAACCGCGTCGGGTGAAAGGCCATGTAACAGCGTGGGCGAAAGATCGTTATAGCCGTCGAACAGCGCCGTCACCTCGTACTCCCCTACGGCAAGGCGATAATAGCCGGGGACCTGCTGCTTCACCTGCGCGGGTGCATCTGCCCACGTCGCGCTCGCAAACATCAGGCCGCTGAACGCCAGAACCGTTTTCAACTTTTTCATCTTCACTCCAAATTCATGTTTATCAGGATGTGAAGAGACTATGGCAGCGTAACGACAAATAATGTAGATATGTAATTTGATAAGGCAGCATAACAAAAAGCGAGATAATGAGACTGGAAGATATTGAAGTTTTTGTTGAAGCCGTCAGGGCGGGTAGCCTCGCCGGCGCCGCACGTCGGCTCTCCATGAGCGCCATGGCCGCGTCGCGTGCCCTGACGCATCTCGAAGCGGAGCTGGGGGTTCGGCTGGTACACCGCACCACGCGTTCGCTCTCGCCCACCAGCGACGGGGATATTTTTCTCCCTCACGCGCTGGCGCTCCTGGAAGATAAAAGCAACGCGCTTGCCGACCTGTTTCCCGACGGGACCCACCTTTCCGGACGCCTGCGCATTACCGCCTCAGCGGGGTTTGGCCGGAAGATCGTGGCTCCTATGCTGACCCGGTTCATGCAGCAGCATCCCGCCCTGCAGGTCGATTTACTCGCCACCGACGATCAGGTTGATATTGTCGGCAAAGGCATAGACGTGGCGTTACGCATTGCGCCGCTGCGCGATAACCGACTGGTTGCCCATCGCCTTTGCCATAACCCTCGCGATCTCTGCGCCAGCGCGGAGTATCTGGCAACAAACGGTTATCCAAAATCGTTTAACGATCTGGCGGCACACAGCTGTCTGACCACGTCAGACACGGTCCACTGGTCTTTCGAACAGGGCGAACTACGCTACAAGCAGAAGGTGTCGGGCCGATTCTCCGCGAACTCTGTCGAGGCCATTTTCGAAGCCTGTCTCGGTGGGATGGGGATCGCAAATTTATCTCGCTGGTACGTAGAACCGGCGTTCAGAGAGGGGAAACTCGTGCGCATCGTCCTCGAAGATGCCCAGCCGGAATCGCTGGCCGTGTGGGCGGTTTACCCGACCTCCCGCCTGATCCCGGCAAAAGTACGAAAGTTTGTGGAAGCCCTTGAGGCCGAGCTGCTGCTCAACCCGCTTACGCAACAGACCTGAGGTTATTTCGCCGTCACTAGCCGCGCCGCCACAATCTGGTGCCCGGCCTGGACATCCGTATTTTCGATGCGCTGCATGATCCTGTCCGCCAGCGTGTAGCCCATTTCGCGCGCGGGGGTCGTCGCCCAGACGATGGGCAGATCGTCGAGCGCGTTTTCGCCTACATCGGCAAATGCACCCAGCGCTACCTGATGGCCGAAGAAGGTTTCAACGCCCCCTTCACCGCTCTGACGTCCGGCGCGGATCAGGCCAAACCAGGCACCCATGACAATCACGTCGTTATAGCAAATCACGGCGCTGATCGTCGGGCTGCTTCGCAGTAGCGCGCCTATCGCTTCCGCCGCTTTCTTCTGGCTAGATTCACACTCCACGACCCATTCGCTGTGGAACGGCAGGCCGTATTTAATCAGCGTCGCGCAGTAGCCGCCTACCCGCTCGGCGCGCGTCAGGGACGAGCTTTTCCCGCCCAGCCAGGCGATGCGCTGATGCCCGCGACGAATCAGATGCTCGGTCAACATTTGCGCGGCCTGCATGTTATCCGGGCGCAGCGTATCGGCTTCGTCCAGGTAGCTGGCGCGAGAGGCAAACACCAGCGGTACGCCTTTTTCGGCGGCACGCTCACACAGCTCGCTGCCCACGCCCGACGCCCCGGCGACAATCACCCCGTCCACTCCCTGGTTTAGCAGCATATCGAGCCGGGAAAGAAGCTGATCGGCCTCGCGTCCGCCATGCAGCAAAAACACCATCCGTCCCTGTGCCTCGAGCGCTTCCGTTAATCCGGCTGTGAGCTCCGCATAAAACGGCGAGGTTAAGTCGCGAACGATCAAACCAATCACCCCGCTTTGCCCGCCGCGCAGCGCGGACGCCTGGCGGTTACGCACAAAGCCCAGCTGTTCAACCGCCTCGTTGACCCGCTGTCCGGTGGCGGGGGAGATACGCCCCTTCCCGCTTAAAACCAGCGACACCGTGCTGACGGAAACGCCCGCCGCCAGCGCGACATCGTTAATGGTGATTTTTTTCACTACAGCCATGTGTCGGCGTGACTCCCTGAAATGAGATCGGTAAAACGTTTTATCAATACGTTATCTTTATACTACCAGTAAAAGCCTGAGAATGTGATTTAGCGCGCACTAAAGTTTGATAAAACGTTTTATCTTCTCGCTGCATTGAAGCAGGTAAACTATTTTTAACCATCAAGGAGTCGTTTTATGACGGCGAAAGCAGCACAAAAAATATCGCTGTGGGAGTTTTTCCAGCAACTGGGTAAAACCTTTATGCTGCCCGTGGCGCTCCTCTCATTCTGCGGGATCATGCTTGGGATCGGCAGTTCCCTGAGCAGCCATGACGTTATCACGCTGATCCCGTTCCTCGGCAACCCGGTGCTGCAGGCGATCTTCATCTGGATGAGCAAAGTCGGCTCCTTTGCGTTTAGCTTCCTGCCCGTCATGTTCTGCATCGCCATCCCTCTGGGCCTGGCGCGCGAGAATAAAGGCGTAGCCGCCTTTGCGGGCTTCGTGGGCTACGCGGTGATGAACCTTGCGGTTAACTTCTGGCTGACCGCAAAAGGCATTCTGCCTACCACCGACGCTGCCGTACTGAAAGCCAATAATATTCAGAGCGTGATCGGTATCCAGTCTATCGACACCGGGATCCTCGGTGCTGTGATCGCGGGTGTGATTATCTGGATGCTGCACGAGCGCTTCCACAATATCCGCCTGCCGGATGCCCTGGCCTTCTTCGGCGGTACCCGCTTTGTGCCGATTATCACCCTCGTGGTAATGGGTCTGTTTGGTCTGATCATTCCGCTGATCTGGCCTGTCTTCGCGATGGGTATCACCGGTATTGGTCGCATCATTAACGGCGCGGGTGATTTCGGTCCGATGATCTTCGGTACCGGTGAACGTCTGCTGCTGCCGTTCGGTCTGCAGCACATTCTGGTGGCCCTGATTCGCTTCACCGAAGCGGGCGGGACGATGGAGGTGTGCGGTCACGACGTGAGCGGTGCGCTGACGATCTTCCAGGCGCAGCTGAGCTGCCCAACCACCCACGGCTTCTCTGAGAGCGCAACCCGTTTCCTGTCTCAGGGCAAAATGCCTGCCTTCCTGGGCGGCCTGCCGGGCGCGGCGCTGGCGATGTACCACTGTGCTCGTCCGGAAAACCGTCATAAGATTAAAGGCCTGCTGATTTCCGGCGTGATCGCCTGCGTCGTTGGCGGCACAACCGAGCCAATCGAATTCCTGTTCCTGTTCGTCGCGCCGGTGCTGTATCTCATTCACGCCGTGCTGACCGGTCTGGGCTTCACCGTGATGGCGGTACTGGGCGTCACCATCGGTAACACCGACGGCAACGTGATTGACTTCGTCGTGTTCGGGATCCTGCACGGCTTGTCCACCAAGTGGTATCTGGTGCCGGTCGTGGCGGCAATCTGGTTTGCGGTGTACTACGGCATCTTCCGCTTCGCCATCACCCGCTTTAACCTGAAAACACCGGGCCGTGATGCTGAAACAGCGACCAGCGTTGAACAAGCGGTTGCAGGGACGGTAGGAAAATCGGGTTACAACACCCCGGCCATTCTGGCAGCGCTGGGCGGTGCGGATAACATCACCTCGCTGGATAACTGCATTACCCGCCTGCGTCTGTCGGTGGCGGATATGTCGAAAGTGGATACCAATGCGCTGAAAGCTAATCGCGCCATCGGTGTGGTACAGTTAAATCAGCATAATTTGCAGGTGGTTATCGGCCCGCAGGTGCAGTCGGTAAAAGATGAACTGGCAACCCTGATGCGAACAGTAGAAGCCTGATGCCTCAGCCCCCCTCTCATGAGGGGGTTTTACGTTAAGGATGAGAGTTATGTTTGATTTCTCGACCGTCGTGGATCGTCACGGCACCTGGTGCACCCAGTGGGATTACGTTGCCGACCGCTTTGGCGCGGCCGATCTGCTGCCCTTCACTATCTCGGATATGGATTTCGCCACTGCGCCCTGCATTACCGACGCGCTGCATCAGCGCATCGATCACGGCGTGTTTGGCTACAGCCGCTGGAAAAACGATGAGTTTCTGGCTGCCGTCGCGCACTGGTTCCAGCAACGCTTTAACAGCCGCATCGATACCGAGTCCGTCGTTTATGGCCCTTCCGTCATCTACATGGTGTCAGAGCTGATCCGTCTCTGGTCGCAGCCCGGCGACGGCGTGGTGGTTCATACTCCCGCGTACGATGCGTTTTATAACGCCATCGAAGGCAACGCGCGCCACGTCGTGCCGGTTGCGATGGTGAAACAGGCGAGCGGCTGGATGGGTGATATGGCCGCGCTGGAAACGGCCCTGGTCAAACCAGAAAACAAAATTTTGTTGCTCTGCAGCCCGCAAAATCCAACCGGTAAGGTCTGGACGCGGGATGAGCTGACGCACATGGCGGAGCTGTGCGCACGCTATGACGTGGCGGCGATCAGCGATGAAATTCATATGGACATGGTGTGGGGAAAACATCATCACACACCGTGGAATGAGGTAGCATGCGGCAAATGGGCGCTCCTCACCTCTGGCTCGAAAAGCTTTAATATTCCGGCACTGACCGGGGCTTACGGCCTGATCGGTGATGAAGCGAGTCGCACGGGTTACCTCCGCGCGCTTAAAGGCCGCGACGGACTCTCTTCCCCTTCCGTGCTGGCGCTGACGGCGCATATCGCCGCCTATCAGCAGGGAGCGCCATGGCTGGATGCCTTGCGGGGTTATCTGGAAGAGAATCTGTTGTATATCGCGCAGGAATTAAACCGCGCTTTTCCGAAACTGAACTGGCAGCCACCGGAAGCAACCTATCTGGCCTGGATTGACCTGCGCCCGCTGAACATTGACGACAAGGCGCTGCAAAAAGTGCTGATAGAGCAGGAAAAAGTGGCGATCATGCCGGGATATACTTACGGAGAAGAGGGTAATGGCTTCGTACGCCTGAACGCAGGCTGCCCGCGCAGCAAACTGGAACAAGGGGTGCAACGCCTCGTCGCCGGAATCGCTACCCTGTTGTAATACCATTGCGCAACGGAATATTCCCTTGCGCAAATAGCTTTTTACCCCGTTTTGTTTTTATAATATGGCGCACTTTAACCAGCAAAGAGTGCGACCATGATTGATACACGCCTGCCTTTAACTGATATTCATCGTCACCTTGACGGTAACATTCGTGCCCAAACCATCCTCGATCTTGGCCGCCAGTTCAATTTAACGCTTCCAGCACAAACGCTTGAAACCCTGATCCCACATGTTCAGGTCACCTCGAATGAGCCGGATCTGGTCAGCTTCCTGAGCAAACTCGACTGGGGCGTAAAGATGCTGGCCTCGCTGGATGCCTGCCGCCGCGTGGCGTTCGAGAACATTGAAGACGCCGCCCGTAATGGCCTGCATTACGTCGAGCTGCGCTTCTCGCCGGGCTATATGGCAATGACCCACAACCTGCCCGTCGCGGGCGTGGTGGAAGCGGTGATTGAGGGCGTTCGCGAAGGGTGTAAAGCTTTCGACGTTCAGGCACGTCTGATTGGCATCATGAGCCGCACCTTCGGTGAAGCGGCTTGCCTTCAGGAGCTGGAAGCATTGCTGGCACATCGTGACCAGATCACCGCTGTCGACCTCGCCGGGGATGAACTAGGCTTCCCGGGTAGCCTGTTCCTCTCTCATTTCAATCGCGCGCGTGACGCGGGCTGGCACATTACCGTTCATGCGGGTGAAGCAGCAGGCCCGGAAAGCATCTGGCAGGCCATTCGCGAGCTGGGCGCAGAGCGTATCGGCCACGGGGTGAAAGCCGTCGAAGATCGTGCCCTGATGGATTTCCTGGCGGAGCAGCGCATCGGTATCGAATCCTGCCTGACCTCCAACATTCAGACCAGCACCGTGGCAACGCTGGATAAACATCCGCTGAAAACCTTCCTGGAACACGGCGTGCTGGCCTCGCTAAACACCGACGATCCGGCGGTTCAGGGTGTGGATATTATTCACGAATACAACATCGCCGCACCGCAGGCGGGCCTGAGCCGCGAGCAGATCCGCCAGGCGCAGATTAACGGGCTGGAAATTGCGTTCCTGACGCCTGAAGAGAAGCAGGCGCTTAAAGATAAAGTGGCTCGCGGTTGAGCATTTGCCGGGTGGCGCTGCGCTTACCCGGCCAACAAAAACATTTAGAATCTATGCCAGACAGAGCGTGGCGCGATGTTTGGCAGATTCGATGCCCAGCTCAATCAACTCCATGATCTGAATCGCCTGGCTGGCCGGAACCGGATTCTCTCCCGTCCCGTTGAGCGCATCACGGATAGCCGCGTAATAAGCCGGATAGTTTCCTGGAATGGTCAGCAGCGTTTCCTGAACCAACTCTTCACCTTCCGCGCGCGTCAGCACGCCATCACGCATGTCGTAGCCCCAGTCCTCTTGCGGCAAACGCTCACCGTTTTTCAGGCGGTCCTCCTGCGGATCTAAACCAAACTTCACGTAGCTACCACGCGTACCATGAAGAATATAACGCGCCGATTCCGCGGCGGCGAGCATCGTCCCGTGCAGTACGACACGACGCTGCGGATAGCTCAAAACGGCATGGAAGTAATCTGTCGTCTGCGCGCCAGGCCGAAGCTGTGCTAAATCAACCGTCATACTCACCGGCAGACCAAACAGATTTACGGCCTGATCGAGTAAATGCGGCGCTAAGTCATACCAGATACCGCTTCCGGGGCCCGCCTGTTCACGCCAGCGGTTACGCACCTGCGGACGAAAGCGGTCAAAATGAGATTCAAAATAGCCTATTTCACCGAGAGTGCCTTCACTAAGCAGGGCTTTCACCGTCAGAAAATCACTGTCCCAGCGACGGTTATGAAAAACGGACAACAGCCTGCCAAGACTTCTTGCCAGCGAATCCAGCTCGCGCGCCTGTGACAGCGTCACGGTAAAGGGCTTATCGATCACAACATGTTTACCCGCTTCCAGCGCCGCTTTAGCTAACGGAAAGTGCGTGTCGTTTGGGGTAGGAATGACGATGACATCAATATTCGGATCGTTGAAAAGATGTTTAGGCTCAGAAACAACCGGAACGGTTGGCCAGTCGGCATGTACTTTGGCGGCATCACTGCTCGAAACCGCCCCCAGAGACATTCCCGGCGTCCCGCTAATCAGAGGCGCATGAAAGGTTTTACTCGCGTAACCATAACCAATCAGCCCGACACGGATATTTTCACTCATCGTAGTGCCCTCCTGTCATTATCTTATTTCACACTGGCTTTGCGGGTATTACTACACATTAATAATGTGTCATATGACTTAAAATAGCACCTTGCACCAGATGTTTTTGTTACAAGGATGTAACTCACTAAGATTGATTAAGGGTATCGTTCCCAAACCGCTTGCCGAGGTCAGTGCTGCACGGTAACATTTGCAATCTGTATTTATGGATAAATTACAAACACGAGTCATGTCATCAATAATTAATCGAATCATTGAATTAGCGGGATGGATTGTCCTTGGGGTTTCGGTCATTTTGCTTGGCGTTGCCAGCCACATCGATAACTACCAACCGCCGGAGCCTGTCACCGTCGCACAACCGAAGTAACGCCCTTGTGACACATTCTGTCAGTTGCATATTGCCAGCCGTGTTGAACAGGGTTAACCTTCTCTTCCAGGCATCGTCTGATGCCTGAATCTTTCAGCAAAGAAAACTCCTAATTTCGTCACATTACCTGAGTGGGCTGTTTTACGTCTTTATTTATCCGTTTATTATTCGAACGAATTACCGACACGGGTATTACTCACTTTTATATGGAAACTTATTAACATGACAGTTCAGGACTATTTATTAAAATTTCGCAAGATCAATTCCCTTGAGAGCCTGGAAAAACTGTTTGACCATCTAAACTACACGCTGTCGGATAATCACGAAATTATCAATATGTATCGCGCCGCGGACCACCGCCGCGCTGAACTGGTCTCCGGTGGCCGTTTGTTCAACGTCGGGGAAGTGCCGAAGTCCGTATGGCGTTACGTTTTATAAGAAAGTAGCCATCCGCGCGAAATGTTATATACTCTCCGCCCTGCAAATTTCTGTATACCCTTTCGCGCAGACTATGGGAGAGAGCATGACCGTATCGCCTGGAGAAAGAATTGGAGGCTGGTTAATCGCCCCGCTGGCATGGCTGCTGGTTGCATTATTAAGCGCATCGCTTGCGCTGTTACTCTATACCACCGCGCTGATCACACCTCATGCCATTCAGACCCTGATGTCGCAAAGTGTGCTTAATATTGCGTTGTGGTTTGCCTCGTTCGTCTTCGCCATCGGGATGTGGTACTACACGCTCTGGTTGACCATTGCGTTCTTTAAGCGCCGCAAAAGTGTGCCAAAACATTATATTATCTGGCTGCTGATTTCCGTGCTGTTGGCGGTGAAAGCCTTTGCTTTTTCTCCGGTTTCTGACGCGCTAGCGGTTCGCCAGCTGTTATTCCCGTTACTGGCTGCTGCGCTGCTGGTCCCTTACTTCAAGCGTTCGACGCGGGTGAAGAAAACCTTCGTGAACCCGTAATAACCTTACTGTTAACCTGTTGTCGCCTGTCGTGCTTTGTCCGATAATAGGCGGCTTTTTTATTTCAGGCTGAATAATGACCGATTACTTACTGCTCTTTGTCGGCACTGTGCTGGTTAACAACTTCGTTCTGGTGAAGTTTCTTGGCCTGTGTCCTTTTATGGGGGTTTCCAAAAAACTGGAGACCGCGATGGGCATGGGGCTGGCGACAACCTTCGTCATGACGCTGGCGTCCATCTGCGCATGGTTGATTGATACCTGGATCCTGATCCCGCTGGACATGATCTATTTGCGCACCTTGTCCTTTATTCTGGTCATTGCGGTCGTCGTGCAATTTACCGAAATGGTGGTGCGCAAAACCAGCCCGGCGCTCTATCGCCTGCTGGGTATCTTCCTGCCGCTGATCACCACCAACTGCGCCGTACTCGGGGTGGCGTTGCTGAACATCAACCTCGGGCATAACTTCATGCAATCGGCGCTGTACGGCTTTTCTGCCGCCGTCGGTTTCTCACTGGTCATGGTTCTGTTTGCCTCTATTCGTGAACGTCTGGCTGCAGCGGATATTCCCGCGCCCTTCCGCGGAAACGCCATTGCACTGGTGACGGCAGGTTTAATGTCTCTGGCCTTTATGGGCTTTAGTGGTCTGGTGAAGTTGTAATGAGTGCTATCTGGATTGCCATCGCCTCCATCAGCGTACTGGGGTTGGTGTTTGGCCTGATTCTGGGTTACGCCTCCCGCCGTTTCGCGGTTGAGGACGATCCCGTTGTCGAAAAAATTGACGAGCTGCTGCCGCAAAGCCAGTGTGGGCAATGTGGCTACCCCGGCTGTCGGCCTTATGCCGAAGCGGTTGGCGTGCAGGGTGAAAAAATCAACCGCTGTGCGCCCGGTGGCGAAGCGGTGATGCTCAAAATTGCCGCCCTGCTTAACGTTGACCCGCAGCCTGTCGACGGCGATGCCGAGGTGCAGGAGCCGGTTCGCGCCCTCGCGGTGATTGACGAAGCGAACTGCATCGGCTGCACCAAATGTATTCAGGCCTGCCCTGTTGATGCCATTGTGGGCGCAACCCGCGCCATGCACACCGTTGTGGCCGATCTGTGCACCGGCTGTAACCTTTGCGTGGCCCCCTGCCCAACGCAGTGCATAGAACTGCGCCCGGTTGAAACGACTACCGAAAGCTGGAAATGGGATCTTCAGACCATTCCGGTTCGCAATATTCCTGTGGAACAACATGCTTAAGTTATTTTCTGCTTTCAGAAAAGAGAAAATTTGGGACTTCGACGGCGGTATCCATCCCCCGGAGATGAAAACCCAGTCAAACGGCACGCCGCTGCGACAAATTCCGCTGGCGACGCGTTACGTCATGCCGCTCAAACAGCATATCGGCGCGGAAGGCGAACTCTGCGTTAAAGAAGGCGATACCGTTCTTCGCGGCCAGCCGCTGACCTTTGGTCGGGGACGAATGCTGCCGGTACACGCCCCCACCTCCGGTAAAGTGGTGTCGATCGCCCCACATACCGTCGCGCACCCTTCAGCGCTGTCTGAACTGAGCGTGATTATTGAAGCCGACGGTGAAGACCGCTGGATCGACCGTGACGGCTGGAGCGATTACCGTTCCCGCAGCCGCGAAGAGCTGATTGAACGCGTTCATCAGTTCGGCGTGGCCGGTCTTGGCGGCGCAGGTTTCCCGACGGGTACCAAACTGCGCGGCGGTGGCGACAAAATTAACACGTTAATCATCAACGCTGCGGAATGCGAACCTTATATCACCGCCGATGACCGTCTGATGCAGGACTGTGCCGCCCAGGTGGTGGAAGGTATTCGCATTCTCGCCCATATTCTGCAGCCACGAGAAGTGCTGATCGGCATTGAAGACAATAAGCCGCAGGCCATTTCCATGCTGCGGGCCGTGCTGGCGGGTTGCCATGATATTAGCCTGCGCGTAATCCCGACCAAATACCCGTCTGGCGGCGCAAAGCAGCTGACCCAGATCCTCACCGGTAAACAAGTACCGCACGGTGGCCGCTCCTCTGACATCGGCGTGCTGATGCAAAACGTCGGTACGGCGTATGCGGTAAAACGTGCGGTGATTGACGGCGAGCCGCTAACCGAGCGCGTGGTGACGTTGACCGGTGAATCGGTATCCCGTCCAGGCAACGTCTGGGCGCGTCTGGGTACGCCGGTGCGTCATCTGCTGGAGCAGGCCGAGTTTTGCCCTGGTAGCGACCAGATGGTGATCATGGGCGGCCCGCTGATGGGCTTTACCCTGCCGTGGCTGGATGTCCCGGTCGTCAAAATTACTAACTGTCTGCTCGCCCCCTCTCCGACCGAGATGGGTGAAGAACAGGAAGAAAAAGGCTGCATCCGCTGCAGCGCCTGTGCTGATGCCTGCCCGGCGGACCTGCTCCCGCAGCAGCTGTACTGGTACAGCAAAGGCCAGCTGCACGACAAAGCGCAGGCCCACAATCTTGCCGACTGCATTGAATGCGGTGCCTGCGCCTGGGTGTGCCCAAGCAATATTCCGCTGGTGCAATACTTCCGTCAGGAGAAGGCCGAGATTTATGCCATCTCAATGGAAGAGAAGCGCGCAGCCGAAGCCAAAGCGCGCTTTGAAGCCCGCCAGGCGCGTCTCGAACGCGAGAAAATCGCCCGCCAGGAGCGCCATAAACAGGCTGCCGTTCAGCCTGGTGAGAAAGATCAGGACGCCATCAACGCTGCACTGGCGCGCGTGCGAGAGAAAAAAGCCACTGCAGCGCAAACCCTGGTGATCCCGGCAGGCGAAAAACCGGATAACAGCGAAGCGATTGCGGCACGCGAAGCGCGCAAGGCCCAGGCTCGCGCCCGTCAGGCAGAGAAAGCAGAAACTGCCCAGCCGGAAACGGGCGTCGATCCGCGTAAAGCGGCGGTTGAAGCGGCAATTGCCCGTGCCAAAGCCCGTAAAGCGGGTCAGAAGGACGTGGTTGTTGAGAAAGACGCTGACGATCCGCGTAAAGCTGCCGTCGAAGCGGCCATTGCACGCGCGAAAGCGCGCAAAGCAGCGCAGCAGGCGCAAACTGCGGAGCCCGAAGTGCCGGTAGATCCACGCAAAGCCGCTGTCGAAGCCGCTATCGCTCGGGCCAAAGCGCGCAAAGCCGCCCTGCAGGAAGAGCAGCCGCAGGCCGCAAACGACGATCCACGCAAAGCCGCCGTCGCCGCCGCGATTGCGCGCGTTCAGGCGAAGAAAGCCGCACAACAAGCAGTTAACGAGGATTAAATGGTTTTCAGAATCGCAAGTTCCCCTTACACCCATAACCAGCGCCAGACATCGCGCATCATGATGCTGGTCTGCCTGGCGGCATTGCCGGGCATCGCCGTTCAGTTCTGGTTTTTTGGCTGGGGAACCCTTTTCCAGTTGGTCCTTGGCTGCGCCAGTGCGTTAGCGGCGGAAGCGCTCGTATTGAAGCTGCGAAAAATGGCGGTCTCCCGCATTCTCGCTGACAACTCCGCGTTGCTGACCGGGCTGCTGCTGGCGATCAGTATTCCACCGTTTGCCCCGTGGTGGATGGTGGTGCTGGGTACCGTGTTTGCGGTGATTATCGCCAAACAGCTGTACGGCGGGCTCGGGCATAACCCGTTTAACCCGGCTATGATCGGCTATGTTGTTCTGCTGATCTCCTTCCCGGTGCAGATGACCAGCTGGTTGCCACCCCATGAAATTGCCGCCACGGTGCCTGGCTTTATGGATGCCCTGCACGTTATCTTTACCGGCCATACGGCCCTCGGCGCGGATATGAACGCGCTGCGTATGGGCGTGGACGGTATCAGCCAGGCAACGCCTCTCGATACCTTTAAAACGTCCCTGCACGCCGGGCACAGCGTTGAGCAGATCATGAAATCCGCCATCTACAGCGGCGTGCTGGCCGGTGCAGGCTGGCAGTGGGTCAACCTGGCGTATCTGCTGGGCGGCCTGTTCCTGCTGCAACAAAAAGCGATCCGCTGGCATATTCCCGTCAGCTTCCTCGTGACGCTGGCGGTTTGCGCTACGCTGGGATGGGTCTTCTCTCCTGAGTCACTGGCCAGCCCGCAGATGCATCTGCTCTCCGGCGCGACCATGCTGGGTGCATTCTTTATTCTTACCGACCCGGTTACGGCGTCGACCACCAATCGTGGCCGTTTGATCTTCGGCGCGCTGGCGGGTCTGCTGGTGTGGCTGATTCGCAGCTTTGGCGGTTATCCGGATGGGGTAGCGTTCGCCGTCCTGCTCGCCAACATTACCGTTCCGCTCATCGACTACTACACGCGTCCGCGCGTGTACGGTCATCGCTAAGGGTTTCGCCATGTTAAAGACCATGCAAAAACACGGCGTCACGCTGGCTATTTTCGCTGCGGTGCTGACCGGCCTGACGGCGCTGGTGAACGAGCTGACCAAATCGACGATTGATGAGCAGGCGGCAAAGCAGCAAAAAGCGCTGTTTGATCAGGTGATCCCGTCTGACTTCTACGATAATGACCTGCAGAAAAGCTGCTTTGTTGTAGAAGCGCCGCAGCTTGGGAAAGGCTCGCACCGCGTCTTTATCGCCCGCAAAGGGGATCGGCCTGTGGGTGCAGTCATGGAAACCACGGCCCCCGACGGTTATTCCGGAGCCATTCAACTGCTCGTCGGCAGCGATTTTTCCGGTACCGTACTGGGTACCCGTGTGACGGAGCATCACGAGACGCCGGGTCTTGGCGATAAAATTGAAACGCGCTTAAGCGACTGGATTTTGCACTTTGCCGGTAAAGTGATCCACGGCGAAAATGACGCAGCGTTTGCGGTGAAGAAAGATGGCGGTGAGTTCGACCAGTTCACGGGTGCGACCATCACGCCGCGCGCCGTGGTTAACGCTGTAAAACGCGCCGGGCTGTATGCTGAAACGCTGCCTGCGCAGATTAACAATCTTCCTGCCTGTGAGGAGTAGCCATGAGCCAGGTTAAAGAGGTTATTGTTCAGGGGCTGTGGAAGAACAACTCCGCGCTGGTGCAGCTTCTGGGGATGTGTCCACTGCTGGCCGTCACCTCGACTGCGACTAACGCACTCGGTCTGGGGCTGGCGACCACGCTGGTGCTGACACTGACTAACCTGTCCATTTCCGCACTGCGCCGCTGGACGCCTTCGGAGATCCGTATTCCGATTTACGTCATGATCATCGCGTCGGTGGTGAGTATCGTTCAGATGCTGATTAACGCTTACGCGTTTGGCCTGTATCAGTCGCTTGGGATCTTCATTCCGCTGATCGTGACCAACTGTATTGTGGTCGGGCGTGCCGAGGCGTTTGCCGTGAAGAACAGCCCGGCGATGTCTGCGCTTGACGGTTTCGCCATCGGTATGGGGGCGACAGGTGCCATGTTTGTCCTCGGCTCGCTTCGTGAGATCCTCGGCAACGGTACGCTGTTCGACGGTGCAGATGCGCTGCTGGGCGGCTGGGCAAAAGCGTTGCGTATTGAAGTGTTCCACACCGATACGCCATTCCTGCTGGCCATGCTGCCGCCGGGTGCTTTCATTGGCCTTGGCATGATGCTGGCGATAAAATACCTGATTGATGAAAAACGTAAGCGCCGCGCGGCTGAGCGTAGCGTTCTGGAAGGGACACCCGAGAAGGCTTCATGAATAAAGAAAAGCGCATTGCGATCCTGACCCGTCTGCGGGACGAGAACCCGCACCCAACGACGGAGCTGAATTTTACCTCCCCGTTTGAGCTGCTGATCGCCGTGTTGCTCTCTGCGCAGGCTACCGATGTCAGCGTCAATAAAGCCACCGCCCTGCTCTATCCGGTGGCCAATACGCCGAAGGCGATGCTTGAGTTAGGCGTCGAAGGCGTGAAGTCGTATATCAAAACCATCGGCCTGTTTAACAGCAAGGCCGAGAACGTGATCAAAACCTGCCGGATTTTGCTGGAACAGCACGGAGGCGAAGTGCCAGAGGATCGTGCCGCGCTGGAGGCACTGCCCGGCGTCGGACGCAAAACGGCGAACGTGGTGCTGAATACGGCCTTCGGCTGGCCGACTATCGCCGTCGATACGCACATTTTCCGCGTCTCTAACCGCACCAACTTTGCACCTGGCAAAAACGTTGAACAGGTTGAGGAGAAGTTATTAAAAGTCGTCCCGGCGGAATTTAAGGTCGACTGTCATCACTGGCTGATTTTGCATGGCCGCTATACCTGCATCGCACGCAAGCCTCGCTGCGGCTCCTGCATCATCGAAGATCTTTGCGAATATAAAGAAAAAGTCTATCCCTGATCGCTTTAGCCTTTTTCACTCCCGAATCAAAACCCTATAAAAGGAAGGTCCTCTGCATACCTTCCTTTTGACCGTAATTTGTCCGCTTTTGCGCTATCCCACCTTATGGATTGTTCGGCCATTTAACACTGAAACAGGTTAATAGTTTTTTCATCACCAAAAATTTCTATACATCTGTGATCAAGATCACTCTGATAACGTCATGTTGGATTTTTGTTGTCAAACACCTCGCAAAACCTTTGCCTGACAAGAATTAACCATCCATATACCGCATATAAGACCAGTCATTTTTCAGATTATGGGCTATATCACTACCTTAAAGGTCAAATAGCAGAACATATTGCCATATCGGGCTGGAAGGGGGTTGGGGGTAGTGAAAAAAACCAACAAAACGCAACGGATGAAATTTAACGCTGAATAACATTTGTGTGACCCGCGGATTATACCACCCCAGTTATATGTAACAGAGTATTTCAAACATATTGCCAGATGGGTCAGGATAGTGAACATTACCCGCCGTTTCCCCTCCCAATATAACTATAAAGCGGATGGACTACGGTCATCACGCTATGAACACCCCCGTTAATATGGGATGTAAAAAAAGAGGTATATGTGTCTACTGCAAACAATAAACCAACAAATGAAAGCGTGAGTCTCAACGCTTTCAAACAGCCGAAAGCGTTCTATCTCATCTTCTCAATCGAGTTATGGGAGCGTTTTGGTTATTACGGCCTGCAAGGGATCATGGCAGTTTACCTGGTTAAACAACTGGGTATGTCCGAAGCGGATTCCATCACGCTGTTCTCCTCCTTCAGTGCTCTGGTGTACGGTCTGGTTGCTATCGGCGGCTGGCTGGGTGACAAAGTCCTCGGCACCAAACGCGTCATTATGCTGGGCGCCATTGTCCTGGCGATTGGCTATGGTCTGGTTGCATGGTCTGGACACGATGCGGCTGTGGTCTATATGGGTATGGCAACGATTGCCGTCGGTAACGGTCTGTTCAAAGCGAACCCGTCCTCCCTGCTCTCTACCTGCTACAACAAAGATGACCCACGTTTGGACGGTGCATTTACCATGTACTACATGTCCATCAATATTGGCTCATTCTTCTCCATGCTGGCAACACCATGGCTGGCAGCGAAATTCGGCTGGAGCGTGGCCTTTGCGCTGAGCTTCGTGGGTATGCTGATCACCGTTGTGAACTTCCTGTTCTGCCGCAGCTGGGTTAAAGACTACGGTTCTAAGCCAGACTTCGAACCGGTTCACATGGGTAAACTGCTGGCCACCATCGCGGGCGTTGTCGTTCTCGCTGCGATTGCCACCTGGCTGCTGCATAACCAGGGCGTTGCACGTGCGGTTCTGGGCGTGGTTGCGCTGGGTATCGTCTGCATCTTTGCGAAAGAAGCCTTCGCCATGCAGGGCGCTGCACGTCGTAAGATGATTGTCGCGTTCATCCTGATGCTGGAAGCGATTATCTTCTTCGTGCTGTACAGCCAGATGCCAACTTCCCTGAACTTCTTCGCTATCCGTAACGTTGAACATTCAATCCTCGGTATCGCGTTCGAACCTGAGCAGTTCCAGGCTCTGAACCCGTTCTGGATCATGATTGGTTCCCCGATTCTGGCCGCTATCTATAACAAGATGGGCGACCGCCTGCCAATGCCGCACAAGTTCGCCGTGGGCATGGTGCTGTGCTCTTGCGCCTTCCTGGTGCTGCCGCTGGGAACGAAATTTGCGTCCGACGCGGGTATCGTCTCCGTTAACTGGCTGATCCTGAGCTACGCCCTGCAGTCTATCGGTGAGCTGATGATCTCCGGTCTGGGCCTGGCGATGGTTGCACAGCTGGTGCCACAGCGTCTGATGGGCTTCATCATGGGTAGCTGGTTCCTGACCACTGCGGGTGCGGCAATCATTGCCGGTAAGATTGCTAACCTGATGGCGGTTCCGGAAAACGTGACTGACCCACTGCTTTCCCTGAACGTATACGGCACCGTGTTCATGCAGATTGGTATTGCCACGGCGGTTATCGCTGTGCTGATGCTGCTGACCGCGCCTAAGCTGAATCGCATGACTCAGGACGACGACAAAACGTCTAAAGCGACCGAAACCGCTACCGCGTAATGTCATCGGGAAACGACTGAATGGAAAGAAGCCGCTAAAGCATTAGCGGCTTTTTTTTTATCCGAACGCGCACTAACATAGCTGATACCTCAGCAAAAAGGAGTTACCGATGAAACTGTTCTACAAACCGGGCGCCTGCTCTCTTGCTTCCCATATCACTCTTCGCGAGAGCGGCAAAGATTTCACGCTGGACGGCGTTGACCTGATGAAAAAGCGCCTCGAAAACGGCGATGATTTTTTCGCGATCAACCCGAAAGGACAAGTTCCGGCTTTGCTGCTGGATGACGGTACGCTGCTGACCGAAGGCGTGGCGATTATGCAGTACCTGGCCGACAACGTGCCGGATCGTCAGCTGCTGGCACCAACAGGCAGTATCTCTCGCTATAAAACCCTTGAGTGGCTTAACTACATCGCGACCGAGCTGCACAAAGGCTTTACGCCGCTGTTCCGCCCGGACACGCCGGAAGAGTACAAACCGACCGTACGTGCGTTACTTGAGAAAAAGATGCAGTACATTAATGAATCACTGAAAGACGATCAGTGGATCTGCGGTGCGCGTTTCACCATTGCTGATGCGTATCTGTTTACCGTTCTGCGCTGGGCGCGCGCGGTGAAGCTGAACCTGGAAGGGTTAGATCATATTGCGTCGTATATGGAACGCGTCGCGACGCGCCCTGCGGTTGCAGCGGCGCTGAAGGCAGAAGGGTTGAATTAATCCGAGCGCTCTGTATTGCCGGGTGGCGCTGCGCTTACCCGGCCGACACTTTCCCTGCTCTTACAATTGGGTTGCGCTGAAATAATGCTCGGGCTTCGCGATACGATCCTGCGCTGCCACCACCTGCAGCTCATATTCCTGCATGTTTTTCGTCGCCATCATAATTTCATAAACTGCTGCGGTCACATGCTCAAGTGCATCCCGCAGAGCCGTCCCCTGGAGCAACTTCACCAGCAGCAGGCCGCTGGTCACATCGCCCACCCCTACCGGCTGACGCGTACCAAAATCCACCAGCGGACGGCTGATGTGCCATGCCTCGTCTTTCGTCACCAGCAGCATCTCAAAACGGTCCTGGCTTAACCCTGCGCGCGCAAGATGCTTCACCAGGACAATCTCAGGCCCCTGAGCAATTAGCTCGCGAGAAGCGCTTACAGCCTCTTTTACGCTGTTTACCGGATGCTCGCAGAGGATTTCAAGCTCGATCAGATTTGGCGCAATAATATCGCTGGCCAGCAGCGCGTGGCGGACGTGAAACTCCGCCACGCCGGGCGCGACAATACAGCCCTTTTCAGGGTGGCCCATGACCGGATCGCAAAAAAACTTTGCCGCAGGATTCGCCGCTTTCACCTGGCGAACGATCCCCAGGATATGTTCCCCCTGCTCTGCTGAACCGAGATAGCCGCTCAGCACTGCGTCACAGCGCTTAAGCTGGTCGATTTCGGCAATACCCTGCACAACTTCCGTCAAGTGCGATGGCGGCATCACGCAGCCGGTCCATTTGCCGTATTGCGTGTGGTTTGAAAACTGTACGGTATTGAGGGGCCAGACGTTGGCACCGAGGCGGCGCATCGGGAATTCCGCTGCGCTGTTGCCAGCATGCCCAAAAACAACGTGGGACTGGATGGCGAGGATGTTCTTCATTTTTTCTTACCAAACCCTGTAAAAACAAAAGGGGCGTGGTTTCCCACGCCCCTGTGTACTTTTAATTACTTCCAGCAGACCAGACAGTAATTTTTCTTACCGCGACGCAGCAGCGTGTAACGTCCGTACAGACGATCGCCGTCAACGAAGGTGTATTCCGGATCAGCCTGCTTCTCACCGTTAATGGTGATGGCGTTAGACGCGATGGTTTTACGCGCCTGACCGCGAGACGGCTGCAGCTCAGAATCCACCAGCGCCTGCATCAGGTCAGCCCCTTTCTCCATCTCAACCATTGGCACGCCGTCCTGCGCCAGCTGTTCGAAGTCCGCTTCGCTCAGATCGCTCAGGGTACCGTTGAACAGGCTTGCGGTAATGCGTTTTGCCGCGGCCAGACCGTCTTCACCGTGGACCAGTTTGGTCACTTCATCCGCCAGCACGTACTGAGCACGTGGCGCTTTACCGCTGTTCTTGTCTTCTTCTTCCAGCGCATTGATTTCTTCAATGTCCATAAAGGTGAAAAACTTCAGGAAGCGATAAACATCGGCATCCGCCGTGTTGATCCAGAACTGGTAGAATTTGTACGGGCTGGTTTTCTTCGGATCGAGCCATACCGCGCCGCCTTCGGTCTTACCGAATTTGGTGCCGTCGGCTTTGGTGATCAGCGGAACGGTCAGACCAAAGACCTGGTTCTGATGCAGGCGACGAGTCAGATCGATACCGGAGGTAATGTTACCCCACTGGTCAGAACCGCCAATCTGCAGGGAAACGCCGTGCAGTTTGTTCAGGCAGGCAAAGTCATAGCCCTGCAGCAGGTTGTAGGAGAACTCGGTGAAGGAGATGCCCTGGTCGTCACGGTTCAGACGCTGCTTCACGGCTTCTTTGTTAATCATCTGGTTAACAGAGAAGTGTTTGCCGATATCACGCAGGAAGGTCAGCACGTTCATGCCACCAAACCAGTCGTAGTTGTTAGCAGCAATTGCGGAGTTGTCGCCACAGTTGAAGTCGAGGAACGGTGCCACCTGTTTGCGGATTTTATCCACCCACTCCTGCACAGTGTCTTCTGTGTTCAGTTTACGCTCAGCGGCTTTGAAGCTTGGGTCACCAATCAGACCGGTCGCGCCGCCCACCAGGGCAACAGGCTTATGGCCCGCCATCTGGAAGCGTTTCAGGCATAACAATGGAACAAGATGCCCCAAATGCAAGCTGTCAGCGGTGGGATCGAAGCCGCAATAGAGCGCGATCGGGCCTTGCGCCAGTCGCTCTGCTAACGCTTCCTCGTCCGTCACCTGGGCCACGAGGCCCCGCTCTTGCAATTGTTTAATCAAGTTACTGCTTGCCATCAAATTCTCCATGTATAAACGACTGCACCTTTGCCGGTACACGACTTTTCGCCTGATGCGAAACAACCATAGAATAAAGCGCAAGCGCGGTGTGCGCTAGCGCTTAAATCAACAAATTTCGGGGATTACGGTGCCAGTCTGTCGATTTTCCAGCCGCCGTTGTCGCGCTGGTATAAAAAGCGGTCGTGCAGGCGGTGTTCGCCCCCCTGCCAGAATTCCATCTGCTCAATGGGGATGCGGAAACCGCCCCAGAAGCTTGGCAGCGGCACTTCACCCTGCTGGAACTTCTGTTTGAGTTCGAGGAATTTGCTTTCCAGCACGCCGCGGGCAGAGATACGGCTGGACTGTTTCGAAACCCAGGCGCCAATCTGGCTGTCGCGCGGGCGGCTGTGGAAATACTTCACCACTTCCAGCGTCGAAAGACGTTCCGCTTTGCCTGTCACCATCACCTGACGCTCCAGCATGTGCCACGGAAACAGCAGGCTGATGCGAGGATTGTTTTCCAGGTGGTGCGCTTTGCGGCTGCCCAGGTTGGTATAGAACACCAGCCCTTTCTCGTCATAATGCTTGAGCAATACGATGCGCTGATACGGTTGACCGTTTTCATCAACCGTCGCGACAACCATGGCGGTGGGGTCGGCCAGTTTCGCTTCGCAGGCCTGTTTCAGCCAGCGTTCGAAAAGCACAAGGGGTTCAGCGGGAAGATCCTGGCGACGCAGGCCGCCTTTGGTGTATTCACGGCGCAGATGCGCAATTTGCTGCAGTTCGTCGTTATCTGACATGGCGTTAGCTGACATTGAGAGTGGGAGGCGCTATTGTGCGCCGCCCCTGTAAAAATCTCAACGCTTCGGATTTTCGAGCTGGCAATTGTTCAGCACAATGCGGTCACGTTTGTAGACCGTTGCGCTGTCACCTTTCGACCAGAACACGTAAATCCCGTCCGTATAACGCGCCCCGGAAGCCGACATCCCCTGTTTCAGGGTCAGCAGTTTGTTGTCGTAGACAAAACTGGCTTCCTGACGCGGATTATTCAGCTTAACGGTCAGCGGCTTTTCATCGCAGCGATACGCCAGCGTATCGGTCTGCATGCGCTCAAGGAGCTGGTTATAGACGCTGCATCCTGACAGCAATAAAGGCGCGGCAATAAGAAGAAGTTTTTTCATGGGCGTATTCCGAAGACTTTCCTGGTCCTGGAGGACATCGCTGCCCTCCTGTTTCGTTCCATTCTAACGACGACACGCCACGATGAATTTCAGTTAACTCTGATTATGACGCGGATTTGCCGGGAAAATCGCTCCGAGGACGCTCGCCTCCCGCGCGCCGGTGACAGAAGGTAAATTACCGGGCAAACCGGCAACGGTACGCCAGGCAAGCCAGGCGAAAGCCAGCGCTTCCATATCATCACCGCTGATCCCGGCTTCATCCGTTGTGGTGACTTCAGTACCCGGCAGTAGCGCCGCCAGACGCGCCATCACCAGCGGATTCCGGCTCCCTCCGCCACACACCAGCAGGCGTTCGCACCCTCCGCTGAGGAGAACCTGTTCGGATATCGACACTGCGGTCAATTCGGTGAGCGTGGCCTGAACATCCTGTGGTGCCAGCGCAGGGAACTGCGCCAGCTGGCGTTCAAGCCAGCCGTAGTTGAAATACTCGCGCCCCGTACTCTTCGGCGCAGGCAGCGCAAACCAGGGATCGCTTAGCATGGACTGCAGCAGCGGAAGAATGACTTTGCCTTCGCTGGCCCACTCCGCGTCTTCATCATAGGGCTTTCCGCACTGACGCCAGATCCAGGCATCCATTAACATATTGCCCGGCCCCGTATCGTACCCGCGCACGGGCTGACCGGGGATCAGCATCGACAGGTTTGCAATCCCGCCGATATTAAGCACCATACGGCGCTCAACCGGATGTGCCAGCAACGCGTGATGGAACGCTGGTACCAGCGGCGCACCCTGCCCGCCCAGCGCAATATCGCGGCGACGAAAATCCCCCACCACGGTGACACCTGTTTTTGCCACAATCTGATTATTATCACCGATTTGCAACGTGTGCGGCGCGTCGCCAGTGGGTTCATGCCAGACGGTCTGACCGTGACAACCAATGGCGACCACATCCTGCGGGTGCAGATTCTCTTTGCGCATCAGGGCTAAAACAGCCTCTGCAAACAGCGCCCCCAGCCGCACATCGAGCTGTCCCAGCTGCGAAAGCGTCAGTTGTTGACCCTGGCAAATGCTCAAAATGTCTTCTTTGAGCGAAACGGGAATAGGCCAGGTCAGACTCGCCTGCTGCGCCACCATGTTTTCATCAATGGCGGCCAGGACGACATCGACACCGTCAAGACTGGTTCCAGACATCACACCGATATAGCGACCCGATTTCATGCGCTTTCCTTACGTTGAGTGGGCTAAGGATATCCACTCCACCATAAACAGCGGTGCTTTGCTATGCGGAGATAATATTTTTTAACAATGTCAGACAGGTGGCACGCGGGAAGTCCGTTTATCTTCCGTTAAGCCAAATTCAAGTACAATTTTCTGATAGTTAGTGCAAAGATATGAAGTATGGCCCGTAATGCCATATAATTTAGCCATAATGGATGCCCGAACCGGGCGTTTTGGGTGAACAGGAGATTCAAATGATTTTACGTGTACTGGGCGTTTCGCTGATTGGTTTAACACTCGCTGGTTGTGTGAATGACAGTTCACTTTCTGGCGACGTCTATAGCGCTTCTGAAGCTAAACAAGTTCAGAACGTGACTTACGGTACCATTGTTAATGCGCGTCCTGTTCAAATTCAGGGCGGCGATGAAAACAACGTAATGGGTGCTATCGGCGGTGCGGTTCTGGGCGGCTTCCTCGGTAACACCGTAGGCGGTGGTACGGGCCGTTCGCTGGCGACAGCAGCAGGTGCCGTTGCCGGTGGTGTCGCAGGCCAGGGCGTTCAGGGTGCAATGAACAAAACCCAGGGCGTGGAGCTGGAAATCCGCAAAGATGACGGTAGCACCATTATGGTCGTTCAGAAACAAGGCAACACCCGTTTCTCCGCTGGCCAGCGTGTTGTTCTGGCGAGCAATGGCCGTCAGGTGACGGTTTCCCCGCGTTAATCTGATAACGGATGTGGCTCTCGGGCCACATCCATTTACAAAAAACATCATTTGAATGAATATATTTACAATATATATTTATTGCATTTATTATTAATGTTATCTGATATTGTTTCTGCGCAAAGTATTTATTGAATTAATAGATTAGACTCATCGCACTTACCTCTTTTAATTCATTATAACTTTGTTAAAAATTATATGCTTGCGATGAGTCGTTTTGTAAAAGGTCGTTATATCTCGTTCTGTCTCGGTTGCATTGTTGTCATCGGGATATTACAAACGTTATTTATCAAACTGGTGGAATGGATCCCCTCCTTTTCACCGTTTCTGTTCCCGACGCTCACCATTTTCCTGCTGGTATTTCACCTCTTTATTGCCTGTTTTATGGCAATGAAATACTGGTGTGACAGGAAACGGTTGTATCTGGTAGCGATCGCCTTCGCCTTTGCCGGTTCGGCATTATTGATGGTTGGCACGCTGTCGAGTTTCCCGGCCTGGCTGGATCTCTATCAATTCAATGTCGTCAACTATAACGATGCGATGATTTACTACATGTTCCGCCATCTGTTAATGGCGATACTGATCATCGTCTCGGCATTACTCTACACCACGCGGAGTCGGCCACTGTCACGGCTGGCGCATGTTTCAATTATTAGCGGGTTATTTGTCTTTACCTTTTGTGCCGTGTTTCTGGCCTGGCTCTATTCAAGTCATTCAGATTTGTTATCAATTGACCTGGTGGATAATGAAACCCGCCAGTTTATGGTTCTCTGGAGCCAGTGCATCAATATTTCATTAATTGTGCTGTGGATGGTGACATTAGCAACGCTGATGTTTATTACGCGCGTACGCAACCTATTCTGGGTCGGGGGGAATTTCCTCTGCGTCTGTTATGTGGTCACGCTGTCAATGCTGTTAGTGGGTGGGCATGCCGAAGATATCTCCTGGTATCGCGCCCGTTTATTTGAGACTGTCGCGACGCTGCTTATTATTTTTGTCCTGCTTTACGACGTTTTCAATTTGTATCGTGAATCACATTTAAAATATCAGCAGTCTTATCAGAACTCGATTCGCGATCCGCTGACGCGTCTTTATAACCGCAGTTATTTTTATGATTCATTAAATCAGGCGCTGGCTATCGCCAAAGCCAACCGTCCGGTTTCGGTGATTGTCAGCGATCTCGATCGCTTCAAACGTATTAACGACAACTACGGGCACTTGCAGGGCGACAAGGTGCTGCAGTTTGTCTCTAACCTGCTGATGGATTCCGTGCGACCGCAAGATATCGCGGCACGTATCGGCGGCGAGGAGTTTGTCCTGATGCTGGAAAATACCTCTTCAGAAGAGGCACGCCAGGTCGCTGAACGCATCCGTATAAAGTTAAGCAATTTTGATAAAGCCAGCAGTGAGGGGCAGCTGCCCGAGCCGATTACGATCAGTATGGGCGTCTTCACGGCAACATCGCCGGACATAACCGCCGAGAAGTGCGTGGAAAGTGCGGATAAGGCGATGTACGAGGCCAAAGAGACTGGCCGAAACCGCGTGGTGATTTTCCAGTAAAAAGAGAAAGGCCTTGCTCATGCAAGGCCTTTTTTTACTTCTCAGTCGCGTGACTGCAACTCATGAATGTTTTGCTCAAGGCGTCCAATGAGGCTGATGAGCATTTCCAGTTCTTCAGGTGATACCCCGGACAGGATTTCACCTCGCGTTTTACTGATAACGGCTTCCATCTCAGTAATGATAGGCGCCGCTTTTTCCGTCAGTTTAATCCGCTTCGCGCGACGATCGCTGGCACAGGTTTGCCGGGAGATGAGTCCTTTCTCTTCCAGCTGATCGAGCGTGCGCACCAGTGACGGTTGCTCAATACCGATCGCTTTTGCCAGTTGAATTTGGGACTGCTCGGGCGGTAGCTGATGAATGTTATGCAGCGTGACCCAATGCGTCTGTGTCAATTCCAGAGGTTTCAGGCGATGGTCAATCAGAGCACGCCAGACGCGTACCAACCTTGCCAGATCAGAACCTAATGGCGATTCCAATTTCATCTCCTTATAATTAGCTTGCTAAGTTATTATACTGATTTTAGAATAGTGTGCAGTATTTATATTGCCAAAACAAATGCATTACTGCATTCAACATTAATAAAAGTATGATTTACACTGAATACAGATGTTACTTCATTGTAAGACAGGCCATCGTGGCACTCAGTTCACTGCAAAGGACCACTGCTCGTGACGTTCTCGTTAAACTCCACGGGGTTACCCCTTCAGGACCTGATCTTTGGTGCATCAGTCTATTTTCCTCCCCTGTTTAAAGCCGTACTGGTGGGCTTTGCTATCTGGCTTGTCGCACACCGGCTCCTGCGAGACTGGATGTATTCCGGCGAGATCTGGCACCCCATGCTGATGGATCTCTCCCTGTTTGCCCTCTCCGTATGCCTGGGCCTTGCTGTGTTGACCGTGTGGTGAATATGTCTCTGAAAACGCTGAAATACTTTTCCACTCTTCTTGTTCTGGCGCTGGCGCTGGTTGCCGGTTGGTGGATGTGGAACTACTACATGCAGTCCCCCTGGACACGCGACGGTAAAATTCGCGCAGAGCAGGTAAGCATCACACCGCAGGTGTCAGGAAGCATCACGACACTTCTTGTTAAGGATAACCAGTTCGTCAAAAAGGGAGACGTTTTATTCCGTATTGATGATACGCCCTTTCATATCGCCATCCTCAACGCCCAGGCACAGCTAGCGAAAGCGCAGTCCGATCTCGCGAAAGCCAATAACGAAGCGACCCGCCGTCGGCATTTGTCGCAAAACTATATCTCTGCCGAAGATTTAGACACTGCCAACATAAACGTTAAGGCTATGCAAGCCAGCGTTAACGTGGCGGAAGCTACGCTCAAGCAGGCGCAGTGGGCGCTAACGCAAACGGTGGTGGAAGCACCGGTCGATGGCTGGGTGACTAACCTCTCTGCCCGCGTGGGGAACTATGCCACTACCGGTCAACCCGTTTTTGCCTTAGTCGACAGCCACTCTTTTTATGTCGTGGGCTATTTTGAAGAGACCAAGCTTCGGCATATTCAGGAAGGTGCGCCTGCAACCATCACCCTCTACAGCGGTTCGAACAGGTTACAGGGTCACGTTTCCAGCATTGGGCGCGCCATTTACGATCAAAGCGTTGAGACGGATTCCGGCCTGGTACCCGATATTAAACCTAACGTTCCGTGGGTTCGTCTGGCACAGCGCGTTCCGGTTCGCGTAGAATTTGATAACCTGCCCCAGAATCTCACGCTGGTTTCAGGCACGACCTGTACTGTTTCTATCGGAACGCGCAGATGAACCTGCGGGTGCTCTCCTGGCAAAACCTTCCTTGGGTAAAAGCATCGCGTCCTCAGTGGCGTTACGCGCTGCGAAACGGCATTGCCATGTGCCTTGCGCTGACCGTCGCCTATTACCTGAATCTGGATGAACCCTATTGGGCGATGACCTCTGCGGCGGTGGTAAGCTTCCCGACCGTCGGTGGGGTCATCAGCAAAAGTCTGGGGCGCGTGGCCGGAAGCCTGCTGGGAGCCACCGCGGCGTTAATCATTGCGGGGCATACGCTAAACGATCCGTGGCTCTTTTTACTGAGCATGGCGGCCTGGCTGGGGTTTTGTACCTGGGCCTGCGCCCATTTTACCAATAACGTTGCCTACGCATTCCAGCTGGCGGGTTATACCGCCGCCATTATTGCCTTTCCCGTAGTGAATGTACTCGACACCACCGAGCTATGGGACATCGCCCAGGCGCGCGTCTGTGAAGTGATTGTCGGCATTCTTAGCGGTGGGTTTATGATGATGATCCTGCCCAGTACCTCCGACGGTACAGCGCTTATCACCGCCCTGAAGACCATGCATGCCCGCCTACTGGAGCATGCAAGCCTTCTCTGGCAGCCAGATACCAACGATGAAATCCGTCTGGCCCACGAAAAGGTCATCGGGCAGATCCTGACCATGAATCTTCTGCGCATTCAGGCCTTCTGGAGCCACTATCGCTTTCGTCGGCAGAACAAACTCCTCAACTATTTGCTGCATCAGCAGTTGCGGATGACCAGCGCTATCTCCAGCCTGCGTCGAATGCTGCTCAACTGGCCCGCGCCGCCTGCCAACACGCGCGCCGTCATTGATACCTTGCTCGCTGCCCTCGCCCGCCCGGATACGGACATCTACACCGTGGCAAGGATCATCGCCCCGCTCGCTCCCGTCGATGAATACGATTACCGTCACCGCGCGTTCTGGCAGCGCCTGAACTATTTTTGTCGGCTGTATCTGCGAAGCAGTCGCTGGATCAACGCGGTCGAAAATGCCACTCCAATAACGGAATTCACCGTCCCCAGCAGCCCGGCGCTGGCGCGCCACACCGACTATATGGAAGCGCTGTGGAGCGGTTTTCGCACCTTTTGCGCCCTTACCCTCGTTGGCGCGTGGAGCATCACCACGCAGTGGGAATCCGGCTCTGCGGCCTTGACGCTTGCCGCCATCAGCTGCGTGCTCTATTCCGTTGCCGCGTCACCGTTTAACTCGCTTACGCTGCTGTTACGCACGCTGCTGTTGCTGTCGCTGTTCAGTTTTGTGGTGAAGTTTGGATTGATGGTTCAGATAAGCGACCTGTGGCAGTTCCTGCTGTTCCTGTTTCCGCTGTTAACCACCATGCAGTTGCTGAAGCTACAAATGCCCAGGCTGGCCGGTCTTTGGGGGCAACTGATTGTCTTTATGGGGTCGTTTATCTCAGTGACGAATCCACCGGTGTATGATTACGCCGACTTTCTCAATGACAATCTGGCGAAGATCCTCGGCGTGGGTCTGGCGTGGCTGGCGTTCGCCGTACTGCGGCCAGGTTCTGATGCGCGTAAAAGCCGTAGACATATCCGTGAACTAAGACGGGGTTTTGTCGACCAGCTTAGCCGTAAACCGCATCTGCGTGAAAGCGAGTATGAATCGCTGGTTTATCACCATGTCAGCCAGCTCAATAATAGCCAGGACTCTCTTTCCCGTCGCTGGCTGTTACGCTGGGGCGTGGTACTGCTGAACTGTTCACACGTCGTCTGGCAGCTTCGTGCGTGGGAAACGCGTTCCGACCCGCTGTCGCAGGTGCGCGATGTCTGCCTCTCCCTGCTACGCGATGTAATGAGTGAGCGCGGCGTCCAGCAGCGGCCGCTGGAAACCACGCTGGCTGAACTGCAACGGATCTGCGATACCCTTGCGCGGCATCATCTGCCCGCGGCTCGTGATTTGGCCTCGATAATCTGGCGCCTGCACTGCTCGCTGTCGCAGCTGGAACAGGCACCTCCACCGGGAACGATTGGGGATCAGATCACACCACAGGCATAGCGTGCTCCGCCACCCCCGAGGGGTTTAGGCTGATCGGACATGTTATCGCCACCGACATGGATCATCAGCGCTTTCCCTTTCACCTCATCCAGCTTTTTCAGACGAGGCGCCACCACCGGATCCGTCGCTTTACCGTCATTGTTCACCACCAGCACAGGCAAATCGCCTAAATGCCCCATTCCCTCCGGGCCTTCATGCTTGCCGGAATGCTGCGGATCGAGGTGACCCCCTGCAGCTTCTGCCGCCGACGGTTTGCCTTCTTTTAAAGCGGGCTGACAGCTGCCTTTAGCATGGACATGGAAACCATGTTCACCGGGAGGAAGTGCTTTGAGGTTGGGGGCGAACTCCAGCCCTTTATCGGTCTCCGTGATCTTCACCGTACCGATGGACTGACCTACCCCCTGTGAGGTGACGAGATTCATTTCTACTTCGTCGCTGGCTGCCTGCGCCCCTGCGCAAACAACCAGCGTGACCAATGCCAGAGCAAAACGCTTCATATGACCTCCGCTGGTTATTTTTTGCCCCTTAAGTGTATACCAGAGGCAAAGATTTCACCGGAAAGTCACCTTATGGCGGTTTATGGCACGTCGTAACCCAGCGCGGCCTTGCGGATGCGGAACCACTGCTGACGGCTCATCTGCAGCTCTTCGGCCGCCAACGCGGACCGCACACGCTCAATTTTACCCGAACCGATAATCGGCAGTGGTTTAGACGGCAGACGCAGGATCCACGCATAGACCACCTGCTCAATGCTTTCGGCATTCAGTTCGCGGGCAACGGTTTCCAGTTCGTCACGCAGGGGCTGGAATTCATCGTCATTGAACAAACGACCGCCGCCCAGGCACGACCACGCCATAGGACGGATGCGCAGCTGCTGCAGCTGATCGAGCGTACCATCCAGCAGCAGCGGCTGGTGTACTGGAGAAATCTCGACCTGATTAGTGGCCAGGGTAAACGGCAGACGCGATTGCAGGAGCGCAAACTGCGCCGGGGTGAAGTTAGACACGCCAAAGTGTCGGACTTTGCCACTCTGGTGCAGATTCAGAAACGCTTCCGCCACCTCATCGGCATCCATCAACGGGTCCGGCCGATGGATCAGCAGCAGATCGATATGATCGGTTGCCAGATTCACCAGAGATTGCTCGGCACTCTTAATAATGTGTGCGCTGTCGGTAATGTAGTGGCCGAGCGCGTTTTCAGGTTTCGCGGTGGTGGCGATCCCGCACTTGGTGACGATCTCCATCCGCTGACGCAGGGCTGGCACCAGCTTTAGCGCCTCACCGAAGGCGGATTCACACTGATAGCCGCCATAGATGTCGGCATGATCGACGGTGGTGATGCCTAAATCGAGATGCTCTTCAATGAAGCTTGCCAGCTGAAGCGGGGACATATTCCAGTCCATCAAACGCCAGTAGCCCATGACAAAACGGGAGAATTCCGGGCCCTGCGGGGCAAGGGTAATACGCTGAACCATAACATTTTCCTCAAGAACGTGATGTCATGAGTATACGCAATTACCGTGTTAAAACAGTGAAGGTTGCTGGGGTTCTTCGGTTTCCCCCGCTTTGTTTGCGCGAATTTTGCGCAGCAGACGCTGTCGGCAGAGGCGAAGCACGTCCTGCTTTTGTGTATCGCTAAAGTTTTGCCAGTTAAACCGCTCGTCACGGGTACGCATACACCCACGGCAATAGCCGCGTTCATCAACCTGACAAATCCCCCGGCACGGGCTCTGGATGGGGAAAAATTCCAGTTGCTCTGCCACACTCACCTCCACAAACCGACCATCACATACAGTGAAGACGTTATGCGCCTACTGTGCAAGAGATTTACCACCGTTTTGTGGCATTAAGGTTTCACTAATCTTCCCTCTCTATACTCGCCGCATCACTATAAAGAATGGTTTGCTTATGATGTGGTTTGCAAAAAAGTTACACTGTAACGATATTAAATTCACTCTGGGTTGTGCGCTTTTCTTCACTGCGCTAAATGCACTTTTTATTCAGCGCAGCTGGGCCATTATCGCCCCTGCACATCTGCACGATATCCTCTTCGCCGCTTCCGTACCGCTGGTGCTGTTTTGCGGCTGGGTGATTGTCTTTAGCCTACTTAATATTCCCTTTATTCGTAAGCCGTTGCTGATTCTCCTGACCATGGGATGTGCTGCCGCGACCTACTTTATGTACACCTACGGCGCGGTTATCGATCAGAACATGATTGTGAACGTGTTTGAAACCAATTCTCAGGAAGCCACGGCACTGCTCACGCCGCAGATGATCCTGTGGATTGCCGTTGCCGGTATTGTCCCTTCCGTCATACTCGCCCTGACGCGGATCCGTACCGGGAAATGGTGGTATGCCCTCCTGATGCGCTTTGCAGCAATGCTGGGGGCACTTTTGGTCATTATTCTGGTGGCTGCCGTCTTTTATAAAGATTACGCCTCGCTGTTTCGGAATAATAAAAGCATTGTCAAAATGGTCACGCCGGCAAACTACGTCAGCGCCGTCGTGAAATACAGCAAAATGCGCTGGTTTGCGGGCGACCAAACGCTGGTACGCATCGGTGAAGATGCCCATAAAGGCCCACTGATTGCCGGGCAGCAGAAAAAAACCGTGCTGGTGCTGGTCGTCGGTGAAGCCTCACGCGCGGCAAACTACTCGCTCAACGGTTACGGGCGCGAAACTAACCCGGAACTGAAAAAGCAAGACGTCATTAACTTCCCGCAGGCCTCATCCTGTGGTACCGAAACCGCCGTTTCTGTCCCTTGTATGTTTTCCGGCATGACCCGGAAAAAATACGATGCCGACCTCGCGCGTCACCAGGAAGGTCTGCTCGACGTGCTTAACCATGCAGGTGTCAATCTGCTGTGGCGCGATAACGACGGCGGCTGTAAAGGTGCCTGCGACCGTGTGCCGCATACAGATATGACGCAGTGGAAGCTGGATCAATTCTGCAAAGACAAAAGCTGCATTGATGATGTGAATCTCTATCGTCTGGATAATGTTCTGGACGGCCTGCAGCAAGACACGGTATTGGTTATCCATCTGATGGGTAGTCACGGTCCGGCGTATAGCAAACGCTATCCGGACAGTTTCCGAAAATTTACGCCAACCTGTGATACCAACGAAATTCAGGACTGCGATCATCAGGCGCTGATGAATACCTATGACAACACCATCCTCTATACCGACAGTGTGGTCAGTAAAACGATTGACGCCTTAAAAGCCCGTCAGGCCAACATGAACACGGCGCTGATATATCTTTCCGATCACGGTGAATCACTGGGTGAAAGCGGGATTTATCTGCACGGTACGCCGTACATGCTGGCGCCAGAGCAGCAAACGCATATTCCCTTTATGTTCTGGCTCTCCCCTGACTACGCGAAAAATTATGGCGTCAACGAGCAGTGTTTGCGTGACCATGCAGCAAAAGATGCGGTATCGCAGGACAATTTGTTCGCCACCGTACTGGGTATGATGGACGTGAAATCAACGGTTTATCAGCAACAGATGGATATTTTGTCGCCATGTCGTCACTGAGCGGGCTTGCATTAGACCGAACGGTCTATTAGAGTGCACCCATGAGCAGACACACTGAACACGATACACGCGAACATTTACTGGCAACCGGCGAGCGTCTTTGCATGCACCGCGGGTTTACCGGTATGGGGTTGAGTGAGTTACTGAAAACCGCTGAGGTGCCGAAGGGGTCGTTTTATCACTACTTCCGCTCCAAAGAAGCCTTCGGCGTGGCCATGCTGGAGCGGCACTACGCCAGCTATCATCAGCGCCTTGCCACCCACTTCGCCAGCGGTGCAGGTAACTACCGGGATCGTGTTCTGAACTACTATCAGGAAACGCTGACGCAGTTCTGTCAGCAGGGCATCATCAGCGGTTGCCTGACGGTAAAACTCTCTGCGGAAGTGTGCGATCTCTCCGAAGATATGCGCGCGGCGATGGATAAAGGTGCCAGCGGGGTTATCGCCCTGCTCGCGCAGGCGCTGGCGAAGGGGCGTGATGAAAACACGCTCTCCTTCCCCGGTGACCCGCTAACACAGGCTCAGGTTTTATACTCCCTCTGGTTAGGAGCCAACCTGCAGGCCAAGATTTCTCGCAGTGCCGTGCCGCTCGAAAGCGCGCTGGCACATGTAAAAAGCAGTATTACTGCGCCTGGCGCTTAGCAGGCGTTTTTATTTACATTATTACTAGTCGACTGGTCTACTCAGGAGTCGTTATGTCCGCTGAAAAGTTATTTACCCCACTGAAAGTGGGCGCCGTTACCGCGCCAAATCGTGTGTTTATGGCCCCGCTGACCCGTCTTCGCAGCATCGAGCCGGGTGACATCCCAACGCCTCTGATGGGTGAATATTACCGTCAGCGCGCAAGCTCAGGCCTTATCATCTCAGAAGCCACGCAGATTTCAGCCCAGGCGAAAGGCTACGCCGGTGCACCCGGTCTGCACAGCCCGGAACAGATTGCCGCGTGGAAGAAAATCACCGCAGGCGTGCACGCAGAAGATGGCCGCATTGCGGTTCAGCTGTGGCACACCGGCCGTATCTCGCACAGCAGCATCCAGCCTGGCGGTCAGGCTCCGGTGTCCGCTTCTGCCCTGAGCGCAAATACCCGAACGTCCCTGCGCGATGAAAACGGCAATGCCATCCGCGTCGATACCTCCATGCCGCGCGCGCTGGAGCTGAACGAGATCCCTGGTATCGTGAACGATTTCCGTCAAGCCGTGGCGAACGCCCGTGAAGCCGGTTTCGACCTGGTTGAGCTACACTCTGCACACGGTTACCTGCTGCACCAGTTCCTGTCACCGTCTTCTAACCACCGCACGGACCAGTATGGCGGCAGCGTCGAAAACCGCGCGCGTCTGGTCCTGGAAGTGGTGGATGCGGTGTGTAAAGAGTGGAGCGCAGACCGTATTGGTATTCGCGTCTCCCCAATTGGTTCTTTCCAGAACGTCGACAACGGTCCGAACGAAGAAGCGGACGCGCTGTATCTGATTGAAGAGCTGGCGAAACGCGGTATTGCTTATCTGCACATGTCCGAGCCGGACTGGGCAGGCGGCCAGCCTTACACAGAAGCATTCCGCCAGAAAGTGCGCGAGCGCTTCCACGGTGTGATCATCGGTGCGGGTGCGTATACCCCAGAAAAAGCGGAAGATCTGATCGGCAAAGGTCTGATCGACGCGGTCGCGTTTGGCCGTGACTTTATTGCGAACCCGGATCTGGTTGCCCGTCTGCAGAAGCAAGCGGAGCTCAACCCACAGCGCCCTGAAAGCTTCTACGGCGGCGGCGCGGAAGGCTATACCGACTACCCTTCGCTGTAATCCCCCATTGTGCATTGATAGCGGCGACATTTCGCCGCTATACTAAAACATCGTTTCTGTTCAAAAAGTTACTCCATTCTATTGGTTAATGAGGAAATTATGCGCCTACTTCACACCATGCTGCGCGTTGGCGACCTGCAACGTTCCATCAATTTCTACACTAACGTTCTGGGCATGACGCTGCTGCGCACCAGCGAAAACCCTGAATACAAATACTCGCTGGCATTCGTGGGTTACGGCCCGGAAACCGATGAAGCCGTCATTGAGCTGACCTATAACTGGGGCGTGGACAGCTATGAGCTGGGCACCGCATACGGTCATATCGCGCTGGAAGTGGACAACGCAGCGGAAGCCTGCGAGCGTATCCGCAGCAACGGCGGCAACGTTACGCGTGAAGCGGGCCCGGTAAAAGGCGGCACCACCGTGATTGCGTTTGTTGAAGATCCCGACGGTTATAAAATCGAACTGATCGAAGCCAAAGACGCTGGCCGCGGTCTGGGCAACTGATCCCGCAGGGCGCACTTTGCGCCCGTAGTTTTACTGCATCCCCTCTCAAAATTTGCCATAATGCGCACTGCTTTTTTCCCCTTGTAAGAGACCCTGATGTCCGATAACGCTCAATTTACCGGTCTGTGCGACCGTTTTCGTGGTTTTTATCCCGTTGTCATTGATGTAGAAACAGCCGGATTTAACGCTAAAACCGATGCGCTGCTTGAAATTGCCGCCATCACGCTGAAGATGGATGAACAGGGCTGGCTTACACCGGACACCACGCTGCATTTCCATGTTGAACCTTTCGAAGGGGCAAACCTGCAGCCAGAGGCGCTGGCCTTTAACGGTATTGATCCGAAAAACCCGTTACGTGGCGCGGTCAGCGAATATGACGCGCTGCACGCCATTTTTAAAATGGTGCGCAAAGGCATGAAAGAGAATGATTGTAGCCGCGCCATTATGGTGGCCCACAACGCGACGTTCGACCACAGCTTTACGATGGCCGCCGCAGAGCGCGCCTCGCTGAAACGCAACCCGTTCCATCCGTTTGTGACCTTTGACACCGCAGCGCTAAGCGGTCTGGCGCTGGGGCAAACGGTCTTGTCTAAAGCCTGCATCACGGCAGGGATTGAGTTTGACGGCACCCAGGCGCACTCGGCCCTCTACGATACAGAGCGTACGGCAGAACTATTCTGTGAAATTGTGAACCGCTGGAAACGTCTGGGCGGCTGGCCTCTGCCGATGGATGATGAGGCCGATCGCCAATTGTAGGCCGGGAAAGCGCAGCGCCGCCCGGCAAAAAAAAAGCGACCACACTAAGCGGGTCGCTTTTTTATTAACGCAGAAACTTACTCTGCGTCTGGTTCTTCCGTTTTGTACTTCGCCGCCGTCTCTTTGATCAGCTGCTGCAGTTCGCCACGCTGATACATTTCAATCAGGATGTCGCAACCGCCCACCAGCTCACCGTCAACCCACAGCTGTGGGAAAGTCGGCCAGTTTGCGTATTTTGGCAGCTCAGCGCGGATGTCCGGGTTCTGCAGGATATCAACGTAAGCAAAACGCTCACCACAGGCAGATAACGCCTGAACCGCTTGCGCGGAGAAACCGCAGCTTGGCAGCTTCGGAGAACCTTTCATGTACAGGAGAATCGGGTTTTCAGCGATTTGTTGCTGAATTTTTTCAATAGTGGTGCTCATGTCTTGCTTCCTTTAACTTCTGTTACGGCATTAGTCTGACATTGTAGCGGTTCAGACAGACATCGGAAAATAACATTTTTGTCACGTTTTACTATTTTAACGGCTAACGCTAAAAGATGCATCGCAAATGACGTTTATCCCTGTTTGCAGTACGGTTTTGCTTAGGGAGTGAACAATAGTGCGACAGAACGATGAGTTTTTTTGCACTTGCTAACGAAACATGATTTTAGAATGAAAAATGCTATTAACTTCTCGGGTTTTTATGGATTAGAATCGACAGGCTTTGTAAATCATACGCGGGTATTATTGATGGCCTGCATTAATCAGGGGACTGCCCAGTGGCGCGGATAAATAAAATCTCGATCACGCTCTGTGCTTTACTGTTTACATCACTCACTTTCACGCCAGCGGCGAACGCCTCTGAACAGGCGCGGCATTCTGCTGTACAAAAATCGCATCTGGTTAAGTCCACAGAACGTAAGAAAAAAACCACCAGCAAGACCGTAAAGAAAAAAACACCCACACAGACCAAAAAGACCGCCTCCAGTAAGACGAAAACATCCCCAATCCACACCGCACATTCTAGCCGACGTAAAGCCTCGCAAACGGCCGCCAACCTCGTGACAGAAAAATGCACTACCCGTAAAGGTCGCAAAGCGAAGTGCACGAAAGTCACGAAATTAGCCGAAGTGCATAAAGTTCGTATGCAGAAAGCGCAAAAAACGGCGATGAATAAATTAATGGGGCAAATAGGTAAACCGTATCACTGGGGTGGCACTTCTCCACGAACGGGTTTCGATTGCAGTGGCCTGGTGTATTACGCATATAAAGACCTAGTGAAGTTCCGTATTCCGCGTACCGCCAATGAAATGTACCACCTGCGCGACGCCGCACCGGTCAATCGTGGTGAGCTGGAGAACGGTGACCTGGTGTTCTTCCGTACCCAGGGTCGCGGCACGGCTGACCATGTCGGGGTCTATGTCGGCAACGGAAAATTCATTCAGTCACCGCGTAGCGGCCAGGACATCCAGATTACCTCACTCAGTGAAGACTACTGGGTGCGTCATTACGTTGGCGCGCGCCGTGTGATGACGCCAAAAACCATTCGCTAACCCCTGCCCTGTCGCTCGCGTGGCAGGGTAAGTTCCTCTTTTGCATACTCTTTCAATTTGCTATCCTTTCCCTGTTGTCTGTAGGGTTATTGACAACGTACAAATAAAATAAGGAGAGAAGCAATGTCGTTCGAATTACCTGCACTACCGTATGCAAAAGACGCCCTGGCACCACACATTTCTGCGGAAACGCTGGAGTACCATTACGGCAAACATCATCAAACCTATGTCACCAATCTGAACAACCTCATTAAAGGTACCGATTTCGAAGGCAAAACGCTGGAAGAGATCGTCCGTAGCTCAGAGGGTGGCGTGTTTAACAACGCGGCTCAGGTGTGGAACCACACCTTCTACTGGCACTGCCTGGCGCCAAATGCCGGTGGTGAACCTGACGGTGAACTGGCGAGCGCCATTAACGCCGCTTTTGGCAGCTTCGCGGACTTCAAGGCGAAGTTTACCGATGCGGCCATCAAAAACTTCGGTTCCGGCTGGACGTGGCTGGTCAAAGAAGCGGATGGCAAGCTGGCTATCGTTTCCACCTCTAATGCGGGTACCCCGCTGACCACCAGCGCTAAACCGCTGATGACCGTGGACGTATGGGAACACGCTTACTACATTGATTACCGTAACGCGCGTCCTAACTATCTGGAGCACTTCTGGGCACTGGCTAACTGGGACTTTGTGGCGAAGAACTTCGCCGCGTAAGAGACACGCAGAAGGGTTCGCCCTTCTGCGTTTTTGTTTATTCCGCCGCGCAGGCAGCTTCTGGCTGTTTACGACCGGACATTAGCACTAACAGCAGGCCGAGTGCGGCAATAATTGCCCCCATAACCGGCACAAAACTGTATCCCAGCCCACCGGAAATCACCGCCCCGCCCGCTGCAGCCCCCAGCGCATTACCCAGGTTAAACGCACCGATATTCACGGAAGAAGAGAGACCTGGCGCCTCATGGGCGACACGCATCACCCGCATCTGAAGCGGTGGTACCACGGCAAAAGTGGCAGCACCCCACACGACCATTGCGATCGCAGCACCCCATTCGTTGCGTGCCAGCCACGGGATCGCAATCATGATGACAATCAGCAGGGTTAAAAAGCCTTTCAGCGTACCGCTCACGGAGCGATCGGCCAGTTTCCCGCCCAGATAGTTACCGATAGAGAAGCCCACGCCTATCAGCACCAGCATCGCGGTAATAAAGATCGGCGTCGCGTGGGTAATATCGTGCAGCACCGGTGAAATATAGGTGTAGAGGGTAAACATCGCACCGGCCCCCAGCACCGTGGTCAGCAGCGCGGAAAGCACCTGAGGACGCATCAGCACCGACAGCTCTTTGCGCACGTCAGGACGTTCCCCGGCGCTCCCCTTCGGTAAGGAGAAGAACAGCGCTACCATCGCCACCACGCCCAGCCCTGCTGTCGCCAGGAAAGACATTCGCCAGCCAATGACTTCACCCAGCCAGGTGGCCGCAGGCACACCGCCTATGTTGGCGATCGTCAGCCCCATAAACATGGTCGCCACCGCGCTGGCCTGCTTGTGCTTCGGAACCACGCTTGCCGCAACAACCGAGCCCAGACCGAAAAATGCGCCATGGTTCAGGCTGGTCAGAATACGCGACAGCATCAGAGTGGTGTAATCCGGCGCAATCGCGGAGAGCACGTTGCCCAGCGTAAAGATCGCCATCAAAAATATCAGCGCATTGCGACGCGCGCGGTGCGACAGCAGCAGCGTCATCAGCGGGGCCCCGACCATCACGCCGATGGCATAGGCGCTGATTAACATCCCGGCCGCAGGAATAGAGACGTCTACACCGCGTGCGATAACAGGCAGTAACCCCATCGGGGAGAATTCAGTAGTGCCGATCCCAAAGGCGCCAATCGCCAGGGCCAGCAGAGGAAAATTGATTTTCATGAGTCAACTCCGGATGCCGTGTCATCACGCGACACAGAACTAAGAAGTCAAAAGCATGACATCAATCACAAAATTTGAGAAGTTAACATTTTGGCAAAAGATTTTTGCCGGAGAGGTAACAATAGGAAGAAAATGAGGAGGGAAAAGACTTCTCCCCCCGCGTAAATCAGTGCAGCGCAGCCGTCAAACCACCGGCAACAATCAATGCCAGCACGATAAAGGTGGTCACCAGCGAAAACTTCAGATCGGAACTCATCAATTTTTCTCCTTTTAATCACCCCACGAAAAGTGAGCTTGCTCATTTTTACACAGTTTACGTCAAAAATCTTCCTGGATTTAAACTGATATCCACTTTAGCTCTTCCCCTTTTCATCAAGATAGGACAAAATTCCACGCTAAATTTATTAGCGTACCGGCCATTGACCCCCTCCTGACGTCCTGTGTCGTTTTCCCGGCGTGTCGCAACTCAAGATTGCGTAATAAGGGTGAGAGAAGGCAAACGTTTACCTTCAAGTTTTTCAGGAGTTTAGGATATGGTCTGGAGTGACATTGAATGGCAACAATAAAAGACGTAGCAAAACGCGCAAACGTTTCCACTACAACCGTATCACATGTAATTAACAAAACCCGCTTCGTCGCGGAAGAGACGCGCAACGCCGTCTGGGCGGCGATCAAGGAGTTACATTACTCCCCAAGTGCGGTTGCGCGCAGCCTGAAGGTGAATCACACCAAGTCGATTGGCTTGCTGGCGACCAGCAGTGAAGCGGCCTATTTTGCCGAAATCATCGAAGCCGTTGAGAAAAACTGCTTCCAGAAAGGCTATACGCTGATTCTGGGCAATGCGTGGAACAGCATTGAGAAGCAGCGCGCCTACCTGTCGATGATGGCGCAAAAGCGCGTCGATGGCCTGCTGGTAATGTGTTCCGAGTACCCAGAGTCCGTACTTTCCATGCTGGAAGAGTACCGCCACATCCCGATGGTGGTGATGGACTGGGGCGAAGCACGCGCGGACTTCACCGATTCCGTTATCGATAATGCCTTTGAAGGCGGCTATATGGCCGGTCGTTATCTGATCGAACGCGGTCACCGCGAGATTGGCGTGATCCCGGGTCCGCTGGAGCGCAACACCGGTGCGGGCCGTCTGGCCGGGTTTATGAAGGCGATGGAAGAGGCGCTCATCACCGTGCCGGAAAACTGGATCGTTCAAGGCGACTTTGAGCCGGAATCCGGTTACCGCGCAATGCAGCAGATTGTCTCCCAACCGCATCGCCCGACAGCTGTTTTCTGTGGCGGCGATATTATGGCGATGGGCGCACTCTGCGCCGCCGACGAGCTGGGCCTGCGGGTGCCGCAGGATATTTCCGTGATCGGGTATGACAACGTGCGTAACGCGCGCTTCTTCACCCCGGCGCTGACCACCATTCACCAGCCAAAAGACTCGCTGGGCGAAACGGCTTTCAACATGCTGATGGACAGGATCGTCAACAAGCGTGAAGAATCCCAGTCGATTGAAGTTCACCCGCGCCTCATCGAGCGCCGCTCCGTGGCGGACGGTCCGTTCCGCGACTATCGCCGTTAATCGCTTACGGAGCCAGTTATGCTGGCTCCCGTAGCCACTCCCGATTCAACGTTTCACTGTCTCCCAGATAATCCAGAAGCCAGGCCATCGCAGGCGATACGTCGTTTTGCTGCCAGGTCAGACAGCAGGCCGCATCCGGGAACGGATTTTCCAGCGTCAGCGCTGTCCACTCTCCGGTATCGATGCGCGGACGCGCGAAGTGAATGGGCACCATCGCCACGCACAGCCCCGCAGAAAGACAGGTTGCCGACGATTCCCAGTCAGGGGCCACCACGCGGCGCTGGTTGTCCAGGAGCCAGGTGATGCGCTTGGGCAGCGAGCGCGAGGTATCTTCCAGCACCAGCGACGGCCAGTTGCGCAGCGTGTCATCGCTGAGCGGGCCTTCCATTGCCGCCAGCGGATGTTCGCGGGCGACAACGCAGGTCCAGCTCAGCATCCCCATGTCGCGAAACGCATAGCGTCCCCCAACGGGGATCGCCTGCGTTGCACCAATCGCCATCTCCACCCTGCCATCCGCCAGCGCATCCCAGACGCCGTTGAATACCTCCTGGGAGACCCGCAGTTCGACATCAGAAAAATGACGATAGAAATCCACGATCATTTGCCGGGTCCGTTCCGGCTTAACGATATTATCCACCGCGATGGAGAGATGGCCTCGCCAGCCGTTAGCGATCTGCTGACACTGCTCGCGGGTGATCTGCATTTTTTTGATGACAGAACGCCCTTCCTTCAAAAACCACGCGCCTGCAGGCGTTAATTCCACGTCGCGATGACGCCGCTCGAACAGCGGAACCGCCAGCCACTCTTCCAGCTGACGCACGGTGTAACTGATCGCCGAGGGTACGCGGTGTAACTCCTGCGCGGCACCGGTGAAACTGCCGTTACGAGCAACAGCATCCACAACTTCAAGAGAATAATCTGACCACATGTTCTGCCTGCAAAAAATTTGAATGCACTCAGCAAATATTAGCGTTTCACAAGCCGCTTTGCACTCCCTACACTCTGCGCCAACGTACACCTGCCTCCTCAGGAGAATAAAACAATGCAACCCAGGAAAGGATTTTTAGTCTGGCTCGGCGGCTTAAGCGTGCTGGGCTTTTTAGCGACCGACATGTATCTGCCCGCATTTGCCGCGATGCAGGAAGATCTGCAAACCCCCGCAGCCGCTATCAGCGCCAGCCTGAGCCTGTTCCTCGCCGGTTTTGCCATCGCACAACTCCTCTGGGGGCCACTCTCCGACCGCTTTGGTCGTAAACCCGTGCTGCTGCTGGGTCTGGCTATTTTTGCCGTGGGCTGCCTGGGCATGCTGTGGGTACGCGATGCTACCTGGCTGCTGGTACTGCGATTCATTCAGGCCATTGGCGTCTGTGCTGCAGCGGTCACCTGGCAGGCGCTGGTGACCGATTATTATCCGGCATCCCGCACTAACCGAATTTTCGCCACAATTATGCCGCTGGTCGGTCTCTCGCCTGCCCTTGCACCGTTGCTCGGAAGCTGGATCCTGGCCCATTTCGACTGGCAGGCGATCTTCGCCACGCTCTTTGCCATCACGCTGATACTGATGCTGCCTGCGTTTTTCCTCAAGCCTGCGCATAAAAAAGAGACGCATCCTGACGCGAAGCCGATTACCTTTGCCTCGCTGCTGCGTTCAAAAGCGTATCGTGGCAACGTCCTGATTTACGCGGCCTGTTCCGCCAGTTTCTTCGCGTGGCTGACTGGCTCGCCGTTCATTCTGCACGATATGGGATACAGCCCGGCGGCAATCGGCCTGAGTTATGTTCCGCAGACCATCGCTTTCCTGGTCGGCGGCTACGGCTGTCGTGCAGCGCTGCAGAAGTGGGAAGGCCAGCAGATGCTGCCCTGGCTACTGGTACTGTTCGCGTTAAGCGTTTTCGGCACATGGGCCGTCGGGTTTATTCCGGGTACGGGCCTGACCGAAATTTTGATTCCGTTCTGCGTCATGGCGGTCGCTAACGGTGCTATTTACCCAATCGTGGTAGCGCATGCGTTACGTCCGTTCCCACAGGCGACGGGACGCGCCGCCGCGCTGCAGAACACGTTACAGTTGGGTCTGTGCTTCCTGGCGAGTCTGGTGGTCTCTGCGTTGATTGCCACACCGCTCCTGACCACCACCAGTGTGATGCTGGTGACCGTTGCGCTGGCTGCCCTTGGCTACCGTATGCAGTCTTCCGCTCAGCGCGAGCAGAATGCGCGTCAGAAGGTGGAAACGTCGCACGCATAATCGCGCCAGAAATTATGTTAAGACATAGTGATTAGGTTGCTAAGAATTTTCTATTGAATCACCAAATTTTGAGGCCTATACTAAATTTGGTTCGATTAAATACGATAAATATTAAGTGTTAACGGGAGCCGGAGTGCTCCCGTTTTACCATGGAAGGCTTTTCGGCAAGGGTTATCTCCCTTCCTCTGTTCTACGTCGGATATTAGCCTCGCGGGCATTTACCGTGAGATTTCTCACAAACCCAAAAAAGCGTCTACGCTGTTTTAAGGTTCTGATCACAGCAAGGTGATGGAGAAGCTATGAGTTCATCGTGTATAGAAGAAGTCAGCGTTCCGGACGATAACTGGTCCCGGATCGTCAGTGAACTGTTGGGACGTGCGGGCATCACGATTAATGGGTCTTCCCCCGCCGATCCGCAGGTCAAACATCCCGATTTTTTTAAACGCGTCTTGCAGGAGGGATCGTTAGGCCTGGGCGAAAGCTATATGGACGGCTGGTGGGAGTGTGAACGGCTGGACATGTTTTTCTCCAGCGTATTGCGCGCCGGTCTTGAAAATCAGCTCCCTCGCCACTTCAAAGACACGCTGCGTATCGCCTCCGCTCGACTGTTCAATCTGCAAAGTAAAAAGCGGGCATGGATCGTCGGTAAAGAGCACTACGATCTCGGTAATGACCTGTTCAGTCGTATGCTCGATCCCTTAATGCAATATTCCTGCGGCTACTGGAAAAAGGCCACAACGCTTGAAGAGGCGCAGCAAGATAAACTGCGTCTAATCTGCGAGAAGCTGCAGTTAAAACCGGGTATGCGCGTGCTGGATATCGGCTGCGGCTGGGGCGGTCTGGCGTATTTCATGGCGAAGCATTACGGTGCCAGCGTTGTGGGCGTGACGATTTCAGCTGAGCAACAAAAAATGGCTCAGACACGTTGCCAGGAGCTGGATGTCGATATTCGGCTTCAGGACTACCGCGACCTGAACGAACAGTTCGACCGCATCGTTTCCGTTGGTATGTTCGAGCACGTGGGTCCGAAAAACTACAGAACCTATTTTGACGTTGCCGACCGAAACCTGAAGCCTGACGGTATTTTCCTGCTCCATACCATTGGTTCTAAGCGCACAGACAATAACGTGGACCCGTGGATCAATAAATACATCTTTCCGAATGGCTGTTTACCTTCCGTGCGCCAGATTGCTAACGCCAGCGAGCCCCACTTCATTGTGGAAGACTGGCATAACTTCGGCGCGGATTACGACACCACATTGATGGCATGGCACTCCCGTTTTCAGGAAGCCTGGCCTGAGATTGCAGACAACTATTCCGAACGGTTCAAACGCATGTTTAGCTATTACCTGAATGCCTGTGCGGGTGCGTTCCGTGCGCGGGATATTCAGCTCTGGCAGGTTGTTTTCAGTCGCGGCATTGAACACGGATTACGTGTCGCCCGCTAAAAAATAACCCCGGATATCCGGGGTTATTTTTTATTCTTCCTCAACGGCTTTTATTATCGCCGCCTCTTTTGCCGCCAGGACACGTTCAACGGTATCCACAACCGCCTGGGTTTGCGGATCGATTTCGATATTCACGCGATGCCCCAGTTTTTTTGCGCCCAGCGTTGTGCGCTGCAGCGTTTCGGGAATTAAATGCACGCAAAAGCGCGTCGGCGTCACTTCTCCGACCGTCAGACTAATCCCATCAATACCAATAAATCCTTTATACAGGATGTATTTCATTAATGCGGGATCCTGAACTTTAAACCAGATTTGACGGTTATTTTCCGAGGTCACAATTTTTGCGACCTCGGCGGTGGTCATGATGTGGCCCGACATCAGATGGCCGCCGATCTCGTCGCTGAACTTCGCCGCGCGCTCAACGTTGACGGTATCCCCCACCACCAGTTCACCCAGGTTGGTGATACGCAGCGTCTCTTTCATTAAATCAAAGCTAATCTGGTTACCGTTAATTTCGGTCACCGTCAGGCAGCAGCCGTTATGTGCAATCGAGGCGCCGGTCTCTATGCCGTCGAGCATATATTCCGGCAGCTCAACCACGTGGGTGCGGAAATTGGGTTTTTCATCAATGGACACCACTTTGGCGGTGCCCTGCACAATACCAGTAAACATGCTTACAACTCCTGTTTTTTCCGGACGGTGGTGACACCGTTTAATCCCATCACAATAACAGTTGGAAAAACAGGTTGCCAGTGGAGCGCATTTTCTGGCGATTTTTTCACTAGATAAATAGTTAAAGCCCGCTACAATAGCTGGCACCCCCCTGCATTTTCTTCTTGCTGCCAGTTACGGCGGCTTTTTTAGTCTCTCAAATAACTACAAAATAAAGGTGTTCACGTGCAGAAGTACATGAATGAAGCGCGCCAGTTATTGGCACTGGCTATACCAGTGATCATCGCGCAAGTGGCCCAAACCGCAATGGGATTTGTGGATACGGTAATGGCAGGTGGCTACAGCGCCACCGATATGGCTGCCGTGGCAATCGGCACATCTATCTGGCTACCGGCCATCCTGTTTGGTCACGGTTTACTGCTCGCGCTCACGCCAGTTATTGCACAGCTGAACGGCTCGGGCCGCCGCGAGCGCATTGCCCACCAGGTTCGCCAGGGTTTTTGGCTGGCAGGGTTTGTCTCCGTGCTGATTATGGTGGTGCTCTGGAACGCCGGGCATATCATCCGCGCGATGCATAACATCGACCCGGCGCTGGCGGATAAAGCCGTGGGCTATCTGCGCGCGCTGCTCTGGGGCGCGCCTGGCTACCTCTTTTTCCAGGTCGCGCGTAACCAGTGTGAAGGTCTGGCAAAAACCAAGCCCGGTATGGTGATGGGCTTTATCGGTCTGCTGGTCAATATCCCGGTGAATTACATCTTTATTTACGGCCACTTCGGCATGCCGGAACTGGGCGGCGTCGGGTGCGGCGTGGCGACGGCAGCCGTTTACTGGGTGATGTTCTTCTCGATGATCACCTTTGTAAAACGCGCCCGTTCCATGCGCGATATTCGCAACGAGAAAATATTTAGCACGCCGGACTGGAACATCATGACGCGCCTGGTGCAGTTAGGGCTGCCTATCGCGCTGGCGCTGTTCTTCGAAGTGACCCTGTTTGCCGTGGTCGCCCTGCTGGTCTCCCCGCTGGGCATTATTGATGTCGCGGGCCACCAGATTGCGTTGAACTTCAGTTCCCTGATGTTCGTCCTGCCGATGTCGCTGGCCGCGGCGGTGACGATTCGCGTAGGCTTCCGTCTGGGCCAAGGGTCAACGCTGGATGCGCAAACGGCCGCCCGGACCGGGCTGGGCGTCGGCGTCTGCATGGCCGTCTGTACGGCGCTCTTTACCGTTGCATTACGCGAGCAGATTGCGCTGCTCTACAACGACAATCCGGAAGTCGTCACGCTGGCGTCGCACCTGATGCTGCTGGCCGCGATTTACCAGATCTCTGACTCCATCCAGGTGATTGGCAGCGGCGTGCTGCGCGGATATAAAGATACGCGTTCTATTTTCTTTATTACCTTCATCGCCTATTGGGTGCTGGGACTGCCGACAGGCTACATCCTGGCGCTTACCGACCTGGTGGTGGATCGCATGGGTCCGGCAGGGTTCTGGATGGGCTTTATCATCGGTCTGACCTCTGCGGCCATCATGATGATGCTGCGTATGCGTTTTCTGCAACGCCAGCCTTCTACGGTCATTTTGCAACGCGCCGCACGTTAAACAGACAGTAGCCGCCAGCTGGCGGCTACTTTCTCTTCACTTTGCGCGGTAATGAAGCAATCGCGTGAATTCAGAGAGAAAAATGCGTTTTCCCTCTTGCCTCAACGATGCTGTGCCGCTAATATTCGTCCCCGTTGTCACCGACAACACGTTGCGTTCATAGCTCAGTTGGTTAGAGCACCACCTTGACATGGTGGGGGTCGTTGGTTCGAGTCCAATTGAACGCACCATTCTGCGTCCGTAGCTCAGTTGGTTAGAGCACCACCTTGACATGGTGGGGGTCGGTGGTTCGAGTCCACTCGGACGCACCATTTCAGTCCTGAAATGGTGCAAATCCTCTCTTTATGTTCTGAATTATCCCAATCTCCTGATTTCTTAATTATTCTCCTGCTACGCTTTTCTCATGACAAAAAAAGCAGGAAGAACGCCGATGAAGAAAATCGCGATTATTGGCTCCGGCCCAACAGGGATTTACACCTTTTACGCACTTCTTAAAAATCCGCAGCCGCTTTCGGTCTCCGTCTTTGAACAAGCTGAGGAAGCTGGCGTGGGTATGCCCTATAACGACGACGAAAACTCTCGTCTGATGCTGGCGAACATTGCGAGCATTGAAATCCCGCCTATTTTTATGACCTATCTCGACTGGCTTAAGGGCCAGAGCGAAACCCATCTGGCGCGCTTTAAGGTTGATAAAGCCCGTTTGCATGACCGACAGTTCCTGCCCCGACTCCTGCTGGGTGAGTATTTCCGCGACAGCTTTCGGTCAATCGTAAAAGAGGCCAAAAAACGGGGTTTCCAGATTGATGTTCATGAATCTGCCCAGGTCACCGATATCGTGCCCACGAAAGAAGGCGTCACGCTTTCCGTCAACGACAACGCCTTTCCTGAACGCTTCGACCTTGCGGTTATCGCCACCGGCCATGTCTGGCCAGACGAAGATGAAGCCACGCGCACGTTCTTCCCAAGCCCGTGGTCAGGACTCATGGACGCCGAAATCCGCCCCTGCAAGGTGGGCATTATGGGAACGTCTTTGAGCGGCCTGGACGCGGCCATGGCGGTGGTGATGCAGCACGGTGAGTTTGTGGACGACGCGTTCATTCTGGATAAAGGAAGCGAGGCGCTAAAAATTGTCCTGATGTCCCGGACCGGCATTTTGCCAGAGGCCGATTTTTACTGCCCTATTCCTTACGAGCCGCTGTCGGTATTGACCGAATACGTGGTTCAAAACGAGATTGCCAAAGGAGCAGACGGCTTGCTGGACCGCATCTTTGCCCTGATGGTTAAAGAGCTTGAACTTGCAGACCCGGCGTGGTGCGAGGCCATATCGCTGAGGCAACGGGACGCAGACAGCCTTCGCGAGGCGTGGTTTGAAGAGCGTAAACAGCACGGTCCCTTTACCTGGGCAGAAGAGAATCTTAAAGAGGTCGAGCGAAACAAACGTGAACGGCGCACCGTAGCCTGGCGCTATACCATACTTCGCCTGCACGAGATCGTTGCAGAAATCGTACCCGCCCTGAATGAAAAGGACAGAGCGCGGTTCAAAGCCGGGCTGGAGCGCGTGTTTATTGATAACTATGCCGCCATCCCCCCTCAGTCTATTCGCAGGCTGCTTGCCCTGCGCGAGGCGGGGATCATAAGCGTAGTGGCATTGGGTGAGGATTACACTCTGGATATCGGTAGTGCTGAAACGGTCATTACCACCAAAGAGCACCGCTACCGCTTCGACGTCTTTATTGATGCGCGCGGGCAGAACCCCCTCAAGACAGAAGATTTACCCTTCCCGTCCTTGCGTAAACTGCTACAAACGACAGGCGATGACATACCCGATGTTGGTGAAGATTACACGCTGCTGGCACCCGATACGCTTCGCGGACGTATTGCCTTTGGTGCGATACCGTGGCTGATGCACGACCACCCCTTTGTCCAGGGGCTCGCAGAGTGCGCAGAGATTGGGGAAGCAATGGCAAAAGCGGCAAATAAACCTGCGTCGGTTACGCGCAAAAAGTTACCTTTTATGGATAACTGACAGGGCCTCCCTGCCCTGAACGGCCTGATTACTCGAAGAAAACCTCCGGGTTTTCAGACAGAGAGATAAAGGTTTTCGTCGCTTTATCCAGCGCGCGAATGTCACCGCTTTCAATGTCGTACACCCAGCCGTGCAGACGGATGGAATTATTACGCAGGCCCACCGCGACGGACGGGTGGGTCTTAATGTTGCTCAGCTGCGCAAACACGTTCTCCTGCACCATCGCATTCACTTTATCGATTGGCTGGTCCCAGGATTTCTTCTCCACCACGGCTTTAGCCGCATCAGAGTAGCGCAGCCAGTGGGAGACCGCAGGCATCGGCTCCAGGTTTGCATTGTCGGCAATCGCTTTCATCGCACCACAGTTAGAGTGGCCACAGATCACGATATCGGTCACGCCCAGCGCGACAACCGCGTATTCGATAGTGGCGGAGACGCCGCCTGGCTCTGGCCCGAACGGCGGCACAATATTGCCAGCATTACGAATGACAAAGAGTTGTCCTGGCTCTTGTTGCGTGACCAGTTCTGGCACCAGTCGGCTGTCGGAGCAGGAGATGAACAGCGCTTTGGGATTCTGGCTGGACGCTAAACTGCGGAAGAGCTCTTTACGTTGCGGGAAAATCTCTTTTTGAAAGCTGAGAAAACCTTCAATGATATGTTGCATAGCAATTTCTCTTTTATCTGTTGTAGTTTAGGTATGATCGCGATCACACTCGTAAAGTTTACCCACCGTGCTTTACTTCAGACAAGCAATATATTTTTGGCCCGACCGCTGCACAATATCGTCCGCGAAAGCCTGGATGTTCTGCCCCTCGAACGCGCCATACAGACGTTCAAATTTTCTGCCTTCAAGGCGATGGGTGACGGACGCTACGGTGTGGGCGGGTAGCGGAAGCATATTCGGATAGCTCCACATAAACGAAACGGCGTCTTTCCCCGGCGTGACCTGCAGAATATCCCCCGCCAGCAAAACCCCTTCGCCCTCCTGCCAGTGCAGCACCGTTCCGCCCGCAAAGTGGCCGCCGAGACGCAGCAACGTCACGGAGGGGACAATCTCCAGCGTTTCGCCTTGCCAGAAGTGAATGGCCGGACTGTCGCGCATGACCCACTCCCGATCGCTCGCATGAAGATACACCGGCGCGTCGAACGTCTCCGCCCAGTCCTGCATGGTGGTGTAATAGTGAGGGTGTGAAATGGCGATGGCACTGATACCCCCGAGGGCGGCGATCAGCGTTCGGGTTGCCGGGTCGAGGTTGGCGATGCAATCCCACAGAATATTGCCGTGTGGGGTGCGCAGCAGCAGTGCCCGTTGATTGATGGCAAAGGCGGGCACCGTTTTGATGCTAAAGAGCTGCGGTTCAAGCTGCTGCCATTTGTTGGTATGCGTGGCAGTGACGGTTTTAAGTTCGGTCCACGCCTGCCCGGTAACTGGAACATACTGGCGTTCATCCTCGCAGACAGGGCATCTGTCGGGTTGATACGCATACGAGGTCCCGCAGGCTTTACAGAGTATAATCATGTGCTTTCCTCAGTGACAACGCACTGAGTATGGCAGGGATTATCCTTATGTGCTGCGAGGTACATTCCTGGTTTTTTTTGCCCTATACTGTGCCAGTATCAAAAACTGAACATAGCAGGTGCCACATGGAAATTGATCTCGATAACCTGGTCTTTAACGGACTGGATGAAGCAGAAGAGCGTAACGCCGAACGTCTGGACGACGCAGACAAAAAAGCGCAGGCGATGGTTGCCGATGATGACTGCGGCGACGCCTGCAAGATCTGATTGCAAAGCACCGGTAAAGCCGGTGCTTTTTTTGATGTTACTTCTTCAGCCCGTCAATGGCAGCCTGAGCACAGGCCTCATCCAGATGACCGCCCGGCGCCCCGCCGATACCAATCGCCCCGATCACCTCATCGCCCTCTTTAACGGGTAAGCCACCCGCCAGCAGCAGGAAGCCTGGGATATCACGCATATTCTGCGCGCCCGCGTTGTTCTGCGCCGCTTCCATCACTTTGCCTGAGGCATTCTTCGAGCTGAGCGCCGTGAAGGCTTTCATTTCACTGGCTTTGACCGTATGTGGGCCCGCATTATCGGTGCGCTGTACCGCTTTCACCACACCCGCACGGTCAACCACGGTCACCGAAACCTGATAGTTCTTCGCCAGACACGCCTGAACGGCAGAGTTTGCCAGCGCATTGGCCTGCGCCAGGGAGAGATTTTTCTGACTCACGGAATCTGCCTGCGCAGTCAGACTTACGCTACCCGCGACCAGCGCTGCCGCCATCATTAACTTTTTCATTGCATAACCTCGAATAGAATAACTGAAGACCATTCGAGGATACCGGGACAGGCAACGACGCGTAATTCGGTTGATTACGCACGCATCCTGGTAATTATACGGATTGCAATTTATCGTACTCGCGGCTTGCCTGAACCAGGCTCGTGACGCCCAGCTTGGCAAACGCAGCTGCACGATGCGCTTCCACCGTGCGCGGCGACAGGTCAAGTCGCGCCGCCACCTCTTTATTGCTGAGCCCTTCCATCAACACCGCCAATACCTCATGTTCCCGCGCGGTGAGTTGTTCAAAGCGCGCTTTTATTCGTGAGAGCGCCTGCCAGTCGGCGAACCGTCGCTGGCTCTCCTCGCACGCCAGCCCCACGGATTCGATAAGCTTGTCCGCATCCAGCGGCTTGGTGAAAAACTCAAAGACGCCGTTACGGAACGCCCGGCGGCAGGCGTCGACGCTGCCGTGCCCGGTCATGATAATTACCGGCAGCAGAGGCCACGGCCACTCGCCCTCTTCCAGCCACGTCAGCCCCCCTTTTCCCGGCATGCGCATATCCAGTAGCAGGCAGCCGACGAGCGTTGAGTCCTTAACATGGGCCGTGGTAAACGCGTCGATACTCCCGAATGTCTTCACTTCCCAGCCCATGCCTGAAAGTAAAAATGCCATCGACTCTCTGATGGATTCATCGTCATCGATCAGCCAGATTATATTATCCATGCGTCGTCTCCTTTCCATTAGCCAGTTGCAGGACGATTCGCGCCCCTCCCTCCGGCGAATTCCCCAGCGTAATCGATCCGTTCATGCGCGTCATCAGTGACTCCGTTAAGGTCATCCCCAGGCCAATTCCCTCTTCTCTACCACTGTAAAACGGCATAAAGGCATTCTGTAGCGCCTCCGGGCTAAAACCGGGGCCGCCATCCGTCACGATTACCTGAATGCCATTTGCGCCTTTCCGGCTTTCGATCCGCACCCAACCCTGCGCGTTCGCCTGTTGAGCCTGAATCGCATTGCTGAGCAGATTGTGCAGGACCTGCTCAAGCCAGAGTCTGTCAGCCAGAACCGTCGTTGCCTCCGGTGTAAACGCATGGGTAACGATGATATGTTCAGCGCGTCTCTCGTGCTCCAGTAAATTCACAACCTGCTGCCAGCATTGCGCCAGGTCGGTTTCGCGCAGCGTCACTTTCTCCTGCACCACGTGTTCACGAAAACGGGTTAACAGGGCGCTGATACGCTGTGTTTGCACCAGCGCTGCTGCCAGTGCCTGGGACACCGCCTGTGGATTGTCCAGCTTTTGCTGTCGCTGCGCGCCCTGGATCCAGGTCTGCACGGCCGTGAGCGGCTGGTTGATCTCATGGACAATACCCGTAGTGATCTCCCCCAGCGTGTTGAGTCGGGCATGCTGGTAATACAAGGCGCGCTGCTCTGCGTCTCGTCTTGCCTTGCGCTGCCAGAGCGCCACGCTGCCCACCGCAATGACCACACCCCATCCAGTAAAGACTACCAGGAAGATAAAACACTGAATACCGAGCCAGTCTGGCTGAGCATCGGCTGAAAGCACGAAGGGTTGCGTTACCTGTGGGAAGGAGCGTGCCCAGTGCCAGAAGGCATCTGAAGGGTGTGGTTCGCTTCGCTTCGAATAATAGACGTCGAGGCGCTCAAAGGCATGATGCGTATTGAGTAGTGGGGCAAGATCAACCCGTACACGGATTTGCCGCCAGGGATTGTAGAGCCAGTATTGTCGATCGCTGGCGGGCTCAACGCGGGCGGCGTCCAGCGCGCGTCCGGTTGTTTTCTCCAGCGCAAGAAGATGGGGGAATTTTTTATTCAGTGCCGTGATATCTTCATCACCGCTCAGTAGCGGCAATACAGACTCGTTCTGGGTAAGGACGGCGCTAATCTCAGAAAAGAGCGCCGAATACTCCCGATCGCGCTCCCAGTACTGTCGGCGGATTTGTTCGGCATAGAGCAGGATACCGCTGACAAAGCAGACGGCGATCCAGACAATGATGGCGCGCGTGAACAGTGTGTTTTTCATTCCGTTAACTGGCAGGTGTTACATCCTGTCACATTAACAGTTAACGATTGTCATAACAAAAAAGCGCACAGCTCATTCCAGTACATTTCGCGCGTCCGGCGCAATTCAGCGTGACGTTTTATCATAGAACCACTCCGGATCGATGTTGGCAACGTCCACGCCATACAGGCTGGCGACAGGCAGTATCGACTCAAGAACCCGTTGCGCGCTGTTCTCCGCATTGACCTGCCGGGTCGCAAAAAACCGCCGTAACGTGCTTATCCATTTTTTCATTGTCTTTACCCCTCTTCGCTTTGCCTGACCTAAGTTAAACACTCAACTTCAGCGCGAGGGAAATACCAATATCGTCTGTTCATGTGCAGTATCTGCAAATAGCGTCCCCTTTCATTTACCTGTTCATAACACCCTGTTCACTAATGCTTTTTTGCTTATAGCAAAGAACGATTTCTTATTTGGCGATAGCTTTCGCTTATGGGAGCGTAAAGGGACAAAACAAAAAACGACGGGATGACGTATGACTATGGCAGCAAAAACGAAAGGGTTTAACAAACGGACACTGGTTCTGGGATTACTGGCAGCCGGGAGCCTGCTTTCAGCGCAGGTACAGGCCGATCAGCTGGCGGATATTAAGGCCGCAGGGGTGGTGAAAGTCGCCACCTTTGACGCCAATCCGCCGTTTGGCTCTATTGATGCAAAGACGCACGACATCGTGGGTTACGACGTAGACTTCGCCAAAGCGCTGGCAAAATCACTCGGCGTGAAGCTTGAACTGGTTGCCACCAATCCGGCGAACCGAATTCCGTTGCTTCAGTCCGGTAAAGCAGATCTGATCGTGGCGGATATCACCATCACCCCGGAACGCGCACAGGTGATTGATTTCTCCACCCCCTATTTCGTGACCGGACAACAGTTCCTGGTCCCCGCCAAATCACCCGATAAGTTGGATGAATACAGCCGGGCACGCATTGGTGCGGTGAAAGGGACAACGGGCGAGCAGGCGCTGCACCAGCGTTTCCCGCAGTCTCGCGTGCTCTCTTATGATGACATTCCTCTGGCGCTGACGGCGCTGCGCAACGGCAATGTGCAGGCCATCACCCAGGACAGCACTATTCTTGCAGGCCTGCTGGCACAGGCCCCGGATAAAGCGAACTTTAAAATCTTGCCCGATCTGCTCAGCAAGGAAGAGATTGGCGTTGGGGTGAAAAAAGGTGAAACCGCGCTGCTGAAGGCCGTTAACGATGAGCTGGTTAATCTCGAGAAGAACGGTCAGGCGGCAAAAATCTACGATGTCTGGTTTGGCCCAAACACGCCAGCTCCACAGCCTCGCGCCTTTAAAATAGAAGCCCAGTAATATGCTCTCAGGTTTATTTTCACACTCCGCGGCCGGTGCCGCGGATTTTTCACATCTGGAACACGCCAGCGTCGAGTTTCGTGACGTCGTAAAACGTTACGGCGACCATGAGGTATTAAAAGGCATTAACCTCAGCATTTCTCCGGGTGAAGTGGTGGCGATCCTCGGTCCATCCGGTTCAGGGAAATCGACGTTGATCCGTCTTATCAACCAGCTTGAAACCCTCAGTGACGGCGACATTCTGATTGATAACAAACCCACCGCCCGGCTTTCCACTGCGGCACTGCGCCAGTTACGCAGCCGCGTCGGTTTTGTGTTCCAGCAATTTAACCTTTACGCCCACCTCACCGCCAGCCAGAACATCACTCTGGCGCTGGAGCACGTTCACGGCTGGAAGCCGCAGCCCGCCCAGGAGCGCGCGCTGGCGCTGCTGGAAAAGGTCGGGATGCTGGAAAAAGCCCATCATTTTCCCGCACAGCTCTCCGGCGGCCAGCAGCAGCGCGTGGCGATTGCTCGCGCGCTGGCCTCGTCGCCGCAAATCATTCTCTTTGATGAACCGACGTCAGCCCTCGATCCCGAGATGATTGGCGAAGTGTTATATGTGATGAAAGCCCTCGCCCACAGCGGGATCACCATGATTGTGGTGACGCACGAGATGCAGTTTGCCCGGGAGATTGCTGACCGGATCGTCTTTATCGACGGCGGACACATTCTCGAAACCGCCCCGCCTGCGCAATTTTTCAGTCAACCGTCGCATCCACGCGCCCAGCGGTTCCTGCAAAAAGTGCTCGACCCGCTTCACCAGGAGCCGCTGTAATGGCCGCGCTCGACTGGCAGGGAGTGCTGACCGGGCAGCCCCTGCAGTGGATAGTATCCGGTTTTCTCACCACGCTGTGGGTCACGCTCGCGGGCGTGGGACTTGCCACCCTGCTTGCGTTGTTTTTTCTGCTGCTTCGCCTCTCCGCAGGACGGTTCGGTCATGCCGTCGTCAGCGGCTGGGTCTCGCTGTTTCGCAACACGCCGCTGCTGGTGCAGCTCCTGTTCTGGTACTTCGCTGCCTGGAACGGGCTGCCGCTCGGGTTTCGGGACGTCGTAAATGCCGATCACGCCTGGTCGATTTTGCCCGGTGACGTCTGGTGGTTCACGCCTGAATTTTTATGTTCTGCCTGGGGATTGGGCGTGTTCACCTCGGCCTTTTTAATTGAGGAGATTGAGTCCGGGCTGCGTTCCGTCCCCAACGGACAGCGGGAGGCGGCGCTGGCGCAGGGGTTTTCTGCGTGGCGGTTATTTCGCTACATTCTGCTGCCGCAAGGACTGGCGAATGCCTGGCAGCCTGTCATCGGTCAGTATCTCAACCTGATGAAGCTCTCCTCACTCGCCAGCGGCATTGGCTTTGCCGAACTCACCTATCAGGTGCGGCAGATTGAAAGCTATAACGCGCACGCGCTGGAGGCCTTTACCGTGGGAACCGCACTGTATCTGCTTACCGGCGTGCTAATGGGTATGCTACTGACGCGACTCGGCCCTCGCGCAGGGAGGACTCAGCATGATTGCCGGATTTAACGTCATAGCTGATAACCTGGATTATCTGCTGTGGGGACGTGCTGCTGCGGGTGAACCCGGCGGCGTGTTGCTCTCGCTGCTGATGGCCGCAGGAGCCGCCATACTTGCTCTGCCCTGTGGAATTGCGCTGGCGTGCGCTGCGTGGCGCTATCCCGGGCTTGTGCGTAAGGCGCTGTTCCTGTGGGCAGAGTTGATACGCGGCATTCCGCTCATCTTTGTGATTTTCTGGATGTGGTATCTGCTGCCCCTGATGACCGGCGGCGATCTGCCCGGCGCTCTTACCGTGACGCTGGCGCTGGCCTGGTTCACGGCGGCATCGGTCATGCATTCGGTACTCGCCGGACTAAACGCGTTGCCCGCCGGGCAATATGAAGCGGCACTGACTCAGGGATTCAGCACGCGGCAAACCTTGTGGCGCGTGCTGCTCCCGCAGGTGATGCGCAATATTCTGCCGTCTCTGGTGGGGATATTTATCAGCCTGCTGAAGGATACGTCGTTGGCGTTTATTGTGAACGTACCTGAACTGACCACCGTGGCGGGCCAGGTGAACAACCGGGTGCAAATCTACCCGGCGGCCATTTTTATCTTTACGGGGGTGGTTTACTACCTGCTGTGCTGCTCGCTTGAGCAACTCGCGAAGCGCTGGCGCATTACCCGGCCAGCGCTTTAACCACCGTTTCCATCGCTTCGGTTGTCAATTCACTGCGTTTGACGCGCTGGTTCGCCAGCGCGGTTCGCAGCACACCGGCAATCACAATATGCTTTGGCTCCTGCCCTAAATCACGCATCTCAAGCACGACCTTCCCGACCACCCGGCACATCTCCTGGTAAAGCGCTTCATCTTTGGTCACGTTACCCATCGTCATCACTCCATTGCCTTTTAAACGTTGAGCTTAAATGATTCTCCTGCCGGATACAAAAAAGAAGCCCGACGAGAGACTCGCCGGGCTTCATCTGTAAAATCAGCTAATTAGTTGTTTACGGGAATGACCGCGCCTTTGTATTTGGTGCGGATCCAGTCCTGAATCTCTTTGGAGTGCAGGACGTTCACCAGCGCGACGATGTCTTTTTTCTTCTCATCACCGCGGTGTACGGTAATGATGTTGGCGTACGGGTTATTTTCACCACTCTCTACCGCAATCGGATCGTGAACCGGGTCCAGACCTGCATCAATCGCGTAGTTGGCGTTGATCACCACCGCAGCGCCTTCGTCGTTGTTGTACATCTGCGGCAGCAGAGACGCTTCGACGTTAGGTGTGAACTGCAGCTTTTTCGGGTTTTCGACGATATCGCTGATGCGCGCGGTCACTTTATCAATGCCCGGCTTCAGCTTGATCACGCCCTCTTTCTCGAAGATAGAGAGAATGCGGCCCTCTTCGGAAACCGCGTCACGCATGATGATCTTGCCGCCTTCCGGCAGGTCTTTCAGCGACTTGTATTTTTTAGAGTAGATGCCGATTGGCTCAATGTGGATCGCGCCTGCGCTGACAAAATCGTAGTCCTTATCGCCCGCATGATCTTTCAGCACGCTGTTCAGATAAGGAATGTGCTGGAAATAGTTCGCATCGATGTCACGTCCCGCCAGCGCGGTGTTAGGCAGAATGTAGTCCTGGAACGGTTTAATCTCCAGGTCGATACCCTGCTTCGCCAGAATCGGCTTAGCCTGCTCCAGAATTTCGGCGTGCGGCGTGTTGGACGCGCCTACGGTCAGCGTGTCAGCCCAGGAGGCGAAGCTCAGGGCGCTCAGGGTTGCTGCGGCGATCAGTGTCAGTGTCTTTTTCATGATGATGGTTCCTGTGTGTATTTATTAGCGTTTATCTAACAGTGAAGTAATGACATCGCCGCAGAACTGGATAATGAAAACGATGATTAAAATGGTCACCGTTGCCACCAGCGTGACGTCACCATGGTTGCGCTGGAATCCTTCCAGATAAGCCAGATTTCCCAAACCGCCGGCACCAATCACCCCCGCCATTGCGCTATAGCTCACCAGCGCAATCAGCGTCACCGTAATACCTGAAACCAGTGCAGGTGATGATTCCGGCAGTAAAACCCGAAACACTAACGTGCTCAGTCGTGCGCCCATCGAGCGCGTTGCTTCAATAACGCCTTTGTCCACTTCACGCAGGGCGATTTCCACCAGGCGTGCGTAGAACGATGCTGCGCCCACAATCAGCGCCGGGAGTGCCGCGTTGGCGCCAAGGATGGTCCCCACGATGGTTTTCGTGAACGGGATCAGCAATACAATCAGGATGATGAACGGAATGGAGCGGAACACGTTCACCACAATCGAAATCACACTGTAGACCGTGCGGTTATGGAACAGCCCGCCGCGCGCGGTTAAAAACAGCGTCAGACCGAGCACGAGCCCCAGAACAAAGGTCGCCACGCCTGAGAGCGCGGTCATGTACAGCGTCTCCTGGGTTGCTGCCCACAGCTGGTCCCACTTCAGATGCGGAAAGAGATCCTCAGCCATGTTTAATCACCTCGCCTTCAATATCGCTGTGCTGCAGGTCGGCGAGGATATTGTTCAGTTGTTCATCAGATGCCACTACGTGCACCCAGAGTTGCCCGAAAACACCGTGGGCGGTTTGCGTCATTTTTCCGTGCAGGATGTTAAACGGCAGGCCATAGCGCAGCGTTAATTCACCGACGACAGGCTTATGCGTGCTATGTCCGGTAAAGGTCAGCTTGATAACCGTGCCTTCCAGTTCATTTGCCAGCTCAGCGTTGAAGGTCTCTTCCTCGGCGTACTGGCTCACCTGACGAACAAACTGCTGCGTGATGGGCTGTTGCGGATGGGTAAAGACGCTCAGGACGTCGCCCTCTTCCACCACCTTGCCATTCTCCATCACCGCCACGCGGTCGCAGATTTTGCGCACCACGTGCATCTCGTGAGTGATCAGCACGATGGTGAGTTTGAAACGACGGTTAATATCCAGCAGCAGATCGAGGATCTGATCGGTGGTCTGTGGGTCAAGAGCCGACGTGGCTTCGTCGCAGAGCAGCACGTCCGGATTATTGGCCAGCGCGCGCGCAATGCCCACGCGCTGTTTTTGCCCGCCGCTCAGCTGGGACGGGTACGCATTCTCGCGCCCTTTCAGGCCGACCAAATCCACCAACTCAGCAACGCGCGCCTTGATATTGGCTTTTGGCACGCCCGCGATTTGCATCGAGAAGGCGATGTTCTCGTTAACCGTTCGCGACCAGAGCAGGTTGAAATGCTGGAACACCATGCTGATCTTCAGTCGCGCCTGTCGTAAGGCTTCGCCCTTAGCGGCAGAAATATTCTGCCCGTTGATGGTTACGCTGCCGGTACTGGGTTTTTCCAGACCGTTCAGCAGGCGGATAAGCGTACTTTTCCCGGCGCCGCTGTAACCGATAATCCCGTAAATTTGTCCCTGCGCTATCGTCAAATTGACATTATCAACGGCTGTCAGTGCCACCTTTCCGTTGTCAAAAACCTTCGAAATATTGCTCAGTACAATCATTCTTATTCGTTATCCGTTCCGCCCATGGCGGTTTAGCAGTATGGATGTCCAAACGATAGTAAACAGGCGTTATCAGGTTTTAAATGAACAAAAAAGAATTTGTTATAACTTTCGGAAATAAACCGTGAATTTAACGGCTGGAAAGCATTTAGATCATTTTCAGCAATCATTATCTGCCATACGCATATTCGATGGCTGACCCGCTGCAAAAATGGTCATTTTTGCAGCATTTTATCCCGATATAGCCATCCTCACATCCAGACAACTTTACGTCTTGCTGTCCTTACATCCGAAAACATGCTGAATATTCCTTTCTGTTCTAAAAGGCAGTGAAACGTTCTTTATTGAGAAATTTTCATGGTCCTATCATCCGGTCATGACCTCGTTAAAGGAAAAAGACCATGACGATTTATCACTCCGTCACCGAACTGATTGGCCGCACGCCGCTTATCCAGCTGCACAAACTGGATACCGGTCCCTGCTCCTTGTTCCTGAAGCTGGAAAACCAAAATCCCGGCGGCTCGATTAAAGACCGCGTTGCGCTGTCGATGATCAACGAAGCGGAGCGCACCGGGCAGCTGCAGCCGGGTGGCACGATTATAGAAGCGACGGCGGGCAATACCGGCCTCGGCCTGGCCCTGATCGCCGCACAGAAAGGCTACTCGCTGATCCTGGTAGTACCCGACAAAATGAGCCGCGAAAAGATTTTCCACCTGCGCGCGCTGGGGGCTCAGGTGGTGTTGACCCGCTCCGATGTGAATAAGGGGCATCCGGCCTATTACCAGGATTACGCCCAGCGTCTGGCCAACGAATTGCCCGGCGCGTTTTACATCGACCAGTTCAATAATGAGGCCAACCCGCTTGCGCACCGCACCACGACGGCGCCGGAACTGTTTGAACAGCTTGATGGGCGGATCGATGCCATTGTTGTCGGCGTGGGCTCTGGCGGCACGCTGGGGGGATTGCAGGCGTGGTTTGCGGAACATTCCCCCGATACGGAGTTTGTCCTGGCAGACCCGGCCGGATCGGTTCTGGCCGACCAGGTGGAAACCGGACGCTATCACGATGCTGGCTCATGGCTGGTTGAAGGGATTGGAGAAGACTTTATTCCGCCGCTGGCCCACATCGAAGGGGTGAATCGCGCCTGGCGCATCACCGACCGGGAAGCCTTCACCACCGCACGCGATCTACTGAAAACGGAAGGCATTCTGGCGGGCTCCTCCAGCGGCACGCTGCTGGCGGCGGCGCTGAAATATTGTCAGGCGCAGACTACGCCGAAACGCGTGGTCACCTTCGCCTGCGACAGCGGCAATAAATACCTCTCGAAGATGTTCAACGATGACTGGATGCGTCAGCAAGGGCTCATCACGCGTCCTCAGGCGGGCGATCTCTCAGACTATATTGCCCTGCGTCACGATGAAGGTGCCACCGTCACCGCCGCCCCGGACGACACGCTTTCAACCGTACTGGCGCGCATGCGTTTGTATGACATCTCCCAGCTTCCGGTGCTGGAGAACGGCAAGGTGGTGGGCATCATCGACGAGTGGGATCTGCTGCGGCATATCGGCGGCGATGGCGATCGCTTCGCCCTTCCGGTGACGGCAGCCATGACGCGTCAGGTGGAGTTCCTTGATAAACACGCCCCTGAGAGCGCCCTGAACGCTATTTTCGACCGTGGCCTGGTGGCCGTTATTAATGACAACGACCGCTTTTTGGGTCTGATCACGCGCAGCGACGTCCTGACCGCCTGGCGCAACCGTCTACAACAATAAAGGAATAAGAGATGAAAAACCTGGCAACCCTGAGCGTTCACAGCGGCGAGTTCAACGACCAGCACGGCGCCGTCATGCCGCCGATTTACGCTACCTCGACGTTTGCGCAACCGTCACCCGGTGAGCATACCGGCTATGAGTATTCCCGCAGCGGCAACCCCACCCGCCACGCGCTGGAAACCGCCATTGCCGAACTGGAAGGCGGCTCGCGCGGCTACGCGTTTGCCTCCGGTCTGGCGGCCATCTCCACGGTGCTCGAACTGCTGGATAAAGACAGCCATATTGTCGCCATTGATGACGTTTACGGCGGGACGTATCGCCTGATTGAAAACGTGCGCAAGCGCAGCGCCGGTCTGCAGGTCAGCTGGGTTAAACCGGACGACCTGGCCGGGCTTGAGGCCGCCATTCGTCCGGAAACCCGCATGGTGTGGGTTGAAACGCCAACCAACCCGCTGCTGAAGCTGGCGGATCTGGCGGCCATTGCGCAAATTGCTCGTCGTCATAACGTCATCAGCGTGGCGGATAACACCTTCGCGTCGCCGGTGATCCACCGTCCGCTGGAATCAGGTTTCGATATCGTGGTGCACTCCGCCACCAAATACCTGAACGGCCACTCAGACGTGGTGGCCGGGCTGGCAATTGTCGGGGACAACAAGGAACTGGCGGATAAGCTGGGTTATCTGCAAAACGCGGTGGGCGGCGTACTGGATCCGTTCAGCAGCTTCCTGACCCTGCGCGGTATTCGCACCCTTGCGCTGCGCGTCGAAAAGCACAGCACCAACGCGCTGGCGATTGCGCAATGGCTCGATCAGCATCCTCTGGTGGAAAACGTTTTCTATCCCGGTCTGGAATCGCATCCACAATATCAGCTTGCCCGCACGCAGATGGCGCTGCCAGGCGGGATGATTTCCGTCGTGGTGAAAGGCGATGCGCAACGCGCCACCGAGGTGATCCGCAACCTGAAGTTGTTCACCCTCGCGGAAAGCCTGGGCGGCGTGGAGAGTCTGGTGAGCCAGCCCTACAGCATGACCCACGCGTCAATTCCGCTGGAACAACGCCTGGCCAACGGTATTGTGCCGCAGTTGATCCGCCTGTCAGTCGGAATTGAAGATCCAAAAGACCTGATTGCCGACCTCAGCCAGGCGCTGCAAAAATAAGCAAAACGCGGCAGGTCAGGCACCTGCCGCCATAAGTTGTCATTATGCCTTAACGCCTTGATAACAAACTTATGTGAATCTGCACAGATTATTTTTGAAACGCTGTTTCCATTTTCCTTTTATCTTAAAATCAGCGTATAATGCGCGCCAAATCCCTGGTGAATGGTTTCAGCGCTTGGAATACAAAAAACAACGTACAACTTCTCCTCTCCTTCGTTGGGCTGACACTCAGGCACACTTTCTTCTGCACGCTCATTTGATGTCTCCTATCCTTAGTGCGTGTCATATACTCTTTTGCAACACAGGTTTGACTCCGCGGCGGTGCGCCCCCGGAGCGAGATTTCCATATCCTTCCCAACTTAAAGACTAAGACTGTCATGAAAAAGACGAAAATTGTTTGTACTATCGGCCCGAAAACCGAATCTGAAGAGATGCTGAGCAAAATGCTGGATGCCGGCATGAACGTGATGCGTCTGAACTTCTCCCACGGCGACTATGCAGAGCACGGTCAGCGTATCCAGAACTTGCGCAACGTGATGAGCAAAACCGGCAAAAAAGCCGCTATTCTGCTGGATACCAAAGGTCCGGAAATCCGTACCATCAAACTGGAAGGCGGTAACGACGTTTCTCTGAAAGCGGGCCAGACCTTCACCTTCACCACCGACAAATCCGTTGTCGGTAACAGCGAAATCGTTGCAGTGACCTACGAAGGTTTCACCAGCGATCTGTCCGTCGGCAACACCGTGCTGGTGGACGATGGCCTGATCGGTATGGAAGTTACCGCTATCGAAGGTAACAAGGTTATCTGTAAAGTGCTGAACAACGGCGACCTGGGCGAGAACAAAGGCGTTAACCTGCCGGGCGTCTCTATCGCGCTGCCAGCACTGGCTGAAAAAGACAAACAGGACCTGATCTTTGGTTGCGAGCAAGGTGTTGATTTCGTTGCTGCATCCTTCATCCGTAAGCGTTCTGACGTGGTTGAGATCCGTGAGCACCTGAAAGCGCACGGCGGCGAGAAGATCCAGATCATCTCCAAAATCGAAAACCAGGAAGGCCTGAACAACTTCGACGAAATTCTCGAAGCGTCTGACGGCATCATGGTTGCACGTGGCGACCTGGGCGTTGAGATCCCGGTTGAAGAAGTGATCTTCGCGCAGAAGATGATGATCGAGAAATGCGTTCGCGCGCGTAAAGTGGTTATCACTGCAACGCAGATGCTGGACTCCATGATCAAAAACCCACGCCCTACCCGCGCTGAAGCAGGTGACGTGGCGAACGCCATCCTCGACGGTACCGATGCAGTGATGCTGTCCGGTGAGTCTGCGAAGGGTAAATACCCGCTGGAAGCGGTCGGCATCATGGCGACCATTTGCGAGCGTACTGACCGCGTGATGACCAGCCGTCTGGACTTCAACAACGACAGCCGCAAACTGCGCATCACTGAAGCTGTGTGCCGCGGTGCAGTTGAAACCGCTGAGAAACTGGACGCACCGCTGATCGTGGTAGCGACCCAGGGCGGTAAATCTGCTCGTGCAGTGCGTAAATACTTCCCGGATGCCACCATCCTGGCCCTGACCACCAATGAAACCACCGCGCGTCAGCTGGTGCTGAGCAAAGGCGTGGTTGCCCATCTGGTGAAAGAGATCGCGTCTACCGATGATTTCTACATTCAGGGTAAAGCGATGGCGCTGGAAAGCGGTCTGGCACAGAAAGGCGACGTTGTGGTGATGGTTTCTGGTGCCCTGGTTCCAGCAGGTACCACTAACACTGCATCTGTTCACGTACTGTAATAATTCCCGAACGAATTATTTTTTGATAGAAAGCGTCCTTCGGGGCGCTTTTTTTATTCCTGTCATTAGCCCTATCTATTCAAAAAGCAAATCGGGTTTTTCTATTTAATTGCGATTTATCTAAGATGAATCCGATGAAAAATGCCTTTTTTAACATGGCTTTTTCGACAAAAAGGCCAAATTCGTTGCTTCTTTGAGCGAACGATCAAAAATAGGCGTATTCCCATCAAAAAAATATTCTCAACCCAAAAAACTTTGTGTAATACTTGTAACGCTACATGGAGATTAACTCAATCTAGAGGGTATTAATAATGAATCGTACTAAACTGGTACTGGGCGCGGTAATCCTGGGTTCTACTCTGCTGGCAGGTTGCTCCAGCAACGCTAAAATCGATCAGCTGTCTTCTGACGTTCAGACTCTGAACGCTAAAGTTGACCAGCTGAGCAACGACGTGAACGCAATCCGTTCCGACGTTCAGGCTGCTAAAGACGACGCAGCTCGCGCTAACCAGCGTCTGGACAACCAGGCTACTAAATACCGTAAGTAATAGTACCTGTTAATAAAATGGCGCACATTGTGCGCCATTTTTTTTGCCTTCGTCAAACCCCTACTGCGTCACCCTCTCCCCTTCCTCTTCGGCTACCGCAGCTGACACCCGACTGTTCTGCACCGACAACACGCTGTTGCTGGCTGATGGGCCATTACCGGCAGACACTGCTACCGGGATCCCCGCACGACGTGACAGGGCTTTATCGATAAGCGCTTTATCACTCCCCGATTGAGACACGAAGGTCGCGAAATCTTCGGAGTGGCTAATGGGCGCTACCTGTGGGTTTTCCCCCTCAACCTGCGCCAGCGGGCGATGTACTTCGATGTAGCGCTTCCCGTCCGGCTCGACGGCAAACTTCACCGGCTCATTGATAATCTGGACCCGCGTGCCAACACGCACCTGCCCAAACAGCGCTTTGATATCCGGAGCGTTCATCCGCATACAGCCTGAACTGACCCGTAAACCGACGCTGTCCGGCGCGCTGGTGCCGTGGATAAGATATTCACCGTTCCCAACGCCTAAACGCAGCGCAAAGCGTCCTAACGGGTTATTTGGCCCTGCTGGCACGACCGGCGGCAATTGAATTCCTTGCGCCAGAGAGCGCGCCCTGATGCCCGCTGTCGGTGTCCAGGTTGGATTAGGGATTTTCTGACTCACGCGGGTGGTCGTCACCGGCGTTTCCAGTCCCAGTTGCCCGATACCGAGCGGGAAGACCTGAACGATATTCTCCCCCGGCGGGAAATAGTAAAGCCGAAGCTCAGCCAGGTTGACCACGATCCCTTCCCGCGGGGTATCCGGCAGCAGCATTTGAGAAGGAATGGTGATCACCGTCCCCGGCGCGGGGTTCACCGGTGCAATGGTATTATTGGTTTCAAGAATAAGCTGCGCAGCCGTATTAAACCGGCGGGCAATGGCCTGCAGTTTATTGTCGCCTTCCTGAATCGTGTAGGTTTGATTTTGCCCAATCAGACGGCTGCCTGCGGGCGGCAATGGATAATCCACCGCCCGGGCCGAATTAAGCACACCGAGCGAACCAAGGAGTAATAGAGTTATTAGAGACGCGCGCTTCATGCTGAGATTCCTTATTCACTGACAGAACGCCAGAAAGCTGAAAAACCAGCGAGGCGGGAACCACCTCGCGAAACAGAATGAATGCTGTTCTCTAAGTCTAGCTAAGGATTGCAGCTTTGGCGCGAATGCCGCGGATCATCGCTTCCAGTCCCTGGGATCGGGACGGGGTGAGATGTTGGGTGAGCGCCATTTTTTCGAACCAGGGACGAACATCAAAAGCGACAATGTCCTGCGCCGACATCTGGTGATAGAGAATAAAGACGACGGCAATAAGCCCTTTCACAATCGCAGCGTCGCTGTCGCCATGTAATTCGATAGTGCCATCGGCAGATTGTTTCATCACAATCCACACCTGGCTCTGGCAACCCTGAATAATATTATCCGGGTTATGCGCCTCTTCGCTGAGCGGCGCTAAACGCTGCCCCAACTCAATAATATAGAGATATTTCTCTTCCCAGTTAGCGCAACGCCCGAAGTTGCGCAGCAATTTATCTTTATCCGGCAGTTCTGCCATCTTTCGCCTCTCCGTTAGCCCAGCAACTGGTGAATGCGCTTAAGCCCCGCCACCAGCCTGTCGACCTCTTCCGTTGTGTTGTACATCACCAGCGACGCGCGACACATTGCCGGCACCTGGTAAAACGCCATCAGGGGCATGGCGCAGTGGTGCCCGGTACGGACCGCTACGCCGTAGTTATCGAGGAAACTGCCCACGTCATAGGCGTGGTGTTTCCCGAGATTAAACGCGATCACCCCTTGCCGGTCGGCAGGTCCGTAGAGGGTAAGATCCGGTACGCTGGCAAGCTGGGCAAGCGCATAGTGCATCAGCAGCTGTTCATATTCCTGAATGGCATCAAGGCCAATCGCAGAAACGTAGGAGACCGCCGCCCCCAGCCCGATAATGCCCCCGGTGTTGGGCGTGCCCGCCTCAAAACGCCACGGCGCGCGGGCGTAGGTAGTCCCTTCTGAGAGGCTAACGGTGGCGATCATCGACCCGCCCCCTTCCCACGGCGGCATCGCCTGCAGGATGTCTTCTTTCACATACAGCACGCCAATCCCGGTCGGGCCGTAGAGCTTGTGTCCCGAGAAGACGTAGAAATCGCAGTCCAGCGCCTGGACATCAACCGCGTGGTGCATCACCGCCTGCGCGCCGTCAATCAGTACCTTCGCCCCTGCCTGATGGGCCTTTGCGATAATCTCCGCCACCGGGTTCTCAGTCCCCAGAACGTTAGAGACCTGGGTGACCGCCACCAGCCGCGTGTGCTCATCCAGCAACGCGTCAAGCTGCTCAAGTTGAAGCGTCCCGTCGGCATTCAACGGGATCACCCGCAGCTGCGCGCCAACGCGCTCACAGAGCATTTGCCACGGCACGATATTGGCGTGGTGCTCCATTTGCGTGATGACGATGTTATCGCCCGCATGCACCTGCGCGTTGCCCCAGCTGTTGGCGACCAGGTTGATCCCTTCGGTGGTGCCGCGCACGAAGACCAGCTCTTCAGGCGATTGCGCATTGAGGAAGGCGGCAATCTGCGTGCGCACGTTTTCCATACGTTGGGTCGCCTCGGCGCTCAGGGTATGAATACCGCGATGCACGGCGGCGTAGCCGTGACGATAGAATTCGGCTTCTGCATCCACCACCTGATTCGGTTTCTGCGCGCTGGCCGCGCTGTCCAGATAGGCCAACGGTAGACCGTTCACTTCACGGGTCAGAACGGGAAAATCTGCCCGTACTTTCTCGACGGGAAAACTCATGCTTCGCCTCCAGGCAGACGCTGACCTATACGGGCCAGCACCTGCTGTTTTAACGCGCCATCGTGCAGCGCTTCCGTCAGCTCGGCGGCAAACGCGTAGATGATCATCTTCTGCGCCGCCTGCCGATCGATACCGCGGGAGCGCAGGTAGAACATCTGCTCATCGTCAATCCGCCCGACCGTCGCACCGTGGCTGCATTTCACGTCATCGGCGTAGATCTCCAGCTGCGGTTTGGTGTCCACTTCCGCCAGACGCCCCAGCAGCAGGTTGTTGTTGGTCATCTGTCCGTCGGTTTTAATGGCGTGCTGGGCCACGTTAATCAGGCCGTTAAACACCGCGCGCCCTTTGTCGCTGACGATCGTTTTATGCAGCTGACGGCTGTTGCAATAGCCTTTGTTGTGCTCAAGCCAGGTGCGCGTGTCGCACACTTCAGATTTGACCGGCATCGCCAGGCTGTTAATGCGTAGCGTGGTATTTTCACCGTTAAGCTGGGTGCTGGTATTGTGGCGCAGCACCGCGCTGCCGAGCAGGAAGCTATGGCTGTAGGCCGCGGCATCTTGCCCAAGTAAAATGTCGTTATGGGCAAAGTGGTGGCTCTGCGGGTTCTCAAATGCCAGCTTGATGTGGTGAAGCTGGGCATTGGCCGCCACATTCATCGTCAGACGCGAGCCGGTAAAGTGGCGCGTCTCGTTGAGGCTGACGTAATGTTCAATCACCGTGGCCTCTGCCCCCTCCGCCAGTTCAAGATGGTGGCGATAGTGCGCGGTGTTGATTTCGTCACCGTCCAGCCCCTGAGTGATGTGCATCAGCAGCAGCGGCTTCGCCGGACGCTGGTTACGTTTTACGCTGATATGCGTCACAGACTGCGCCAGACTTTCGGTGAGATGCAGAAAGACCTCCGGCTGTACCGGTGCGGCCAGACTCTGATGAACGTCATTCACGGCGATTTCGAAGCCGCTGTGTCGCGTCTCGTCACTGAGTTCCGGGTGAAACACGCCGTCGACAAAGACCAGACGCAACGCATCCACAGGTAACGCCAGCCCGTCTCGCTGGACCGGAGTGACGTCCGCCGAGCGCGTGACAAACTCGCCGTTCAGCAGGCCATCAAGCGGTGTGTATTTCCAGTTTTCGTGCTTACGGGTCGGCAGACCCAGACGCAGCATCTGCTGAAGGTGCTGCTGGGCCTGTTCAGAACGCGATTGCCCCTGCGTTTCAAACAGCCGGTGCCACTGCTGGAGTGCATTACTGCTGTTCGGTAAGCCAGCCATAACCCTGCTCCTCCAGTTGTTTAACCAGTGTGAAATCGCCGGATTTCACAATGCGCCCCTGGTAAAGCACGTGGACGTAGTCTGGTTTGATGTAGTCAAGAATGCGCTGGTAGTGGGTGACGATAATAAACGAGCGCTTGCCGTCACGCAGCGAGTTCACCCCGTCTGCGACAATCTTCAGGGCGTCGATGTCCAGGCCTGAATCGGTCTCATCAAGAATGCACAGCTCGGGCTCGAGCACCGCCATCTGCAGAATGTCGTTACGCTTTTTCTCACCGCCGGAGAAGCCGACGTTGACCGAACGGGTCAGCAGGTCTTCCGGCATTTTCAGCAGCTTGATCTTCTCTTCCATCAGATCCTGGAAGTCGAAGCGGTCCAGCGCGTCGAGACCGCGATATTTGCGCACCGCGTTCAGCGCCGTCTGCAGGAAGAACTGATTGCTGACGCCCGGAATTTCTACCGGGTACTGGAAGGCCATAAAGATGCCCTCCCCAGCCCGCTCTTCCGGCGACATCTCCAGCAGATCTTTGCCGTTAAACTCGACGGAGCCGTGGGTGACTTCGTAATCTTCGCGTCCTGCCAGCGTCGCGGAAAGCGTACTTTTCCCGGAGCCGTTCGGCCCCATGATGGCGTGAACTTCACCCGGCTTGACGTCAAAATTGAGGCCGCGCAGGATCTCTTTCTCTTCCACGCTAACCTGTAAATCTTTAATGCTTAACATGTGCTTTCCTTAACCGACGCTGTGTTCAAGACTAATGGCGAGGAGTTTTTGTGCTTCAACGGCGAATTCCAGCGGCAGTTCAGAGAACACGTCCTTACAGAAGCCGTTCACAATCATTGAAATGGCATCTTCTTCACTGATCCCGCGCTGCAGGCAGTAGAAGAGCTGGTCTTCCCCGATGCGCGACGTGGTCGCTTCGTGCTCAAGCTGGGCCGTGTTATTACGGCACTCGACGTACGGGAAGGTATGCGCGCCGCAGTCAGCGCCAATCAGCATCGAGTCACACTGGGTAAAGTTACGCGCGTTGGTGGCTGTCGGCATGATTTTCACCAGCCCGCGATAGCTGTTCTGGCTGTGCCCGGCGGAGATCCCTTTCGAGATAATGGTGGATTTGGTGTTTTTACCAATGTGGATCATCTTGGTGCCGGTATCGGCCTGCTGATGGCCGCTGGTCAGCGCCACCGAGTAAAACTCACCGATGGAGTTATCCCCGCGTAGGATGCAGCTCGGGTATTTCCAGGTAATGGCCGAGCCGGTTTCCGACTGGGTCCAGGACATCTTGCTGTTTTCGCCTTCGCACAGCGCGCGCTTGGTAACGAAGTTCAAAATGCCGCCGGTGTTGCCGTCGCCCGGGAACCAGTTTTGCACCGTGGAGTATTTCACCTCAGCGTCTTTGTGGATGATGACCTCCACCACCGCCGCGTGCAGCTGATAGCTGTCGCGTACCGGGGCGGAACAGCCTTCGATATAGCTGACGTAGCTGCCTTCATCGGCCACCAGAATGGTACGTTCAAACTGGCCGGTTTTTTCCGCGTTGATACGGAAATAAGTCGACAGCTCCATCGGGCAACGTACGCCTTTTGGTACGTAAATAAAGGTACCGTCGGAGGCCACCGCCGCGTTGAGCGCCGCGAAGAAATTATCGTTAGAGGGCACCACGGTCCCAATGTACTTTTTCACCAGTTCCGGATGGTCGTGAATCGCTTCGCCGAAGGAGCAGAAAATGATCCCCTGCTCTGCCAGCTTCTCGCGGTAGGTGGTCGCCACCGAGACGGAGTCGAAAATGGCGTCCACCGCCACCTCTCTCCCTTCGCGAACGGGCACGCCAAGCTGATTAAAGGCTTCTTCAACTTCTTTGCTCAGGAAACTGTTTTCTGCGCCAGTTTGCTGTACCGCACCCGGCTGCGAGGCGCAGGTGTCGTCACAGCTGCCGCAGGAGGGCGCGGAGTAGTAGCTGTAATCCTGATAGTTCAGCTTGTCGTAGTGCGCTTTCAGCCAGTGCGGCTCTTCCATTTCCAGCCAGGCGCGGAAGGCGCTCAGACGAAATTCGAGCATCCACTCGGGCTCGTTACGTTTGGCCGAGATCGCCCGCACGACATCTTCGTTGATGCCTTTCGCCAGCTCATCGGTCTGCAGCTGCGTGAAGAACCCTTCTTTATAATTCAGGTGTCCGCCGCTCCAGGTGTTCACATCACTCGTTGCTTCAGTATTACGAGACATAGTACCGCCTATACCCCAAAGCTTTCGCCGCAGCCGCATTCGTTCTGGGCTTTCGGGTTATGAAATTTGAATAACTGGTTTAAGCCTTCGCGGACGTAGTCCACTTCGGTGCCGTCGATAAAGGGCATCGCCTGCAGCGCCACGAACAGTTTCGCGCCATCGGTTTCGAAGACCAGGTCATCTTTCTCGGGTTCGGTGACGGTATCAAGCACGTAACCAAAACCTGCGCATCCGGTCTGTTTGACGCCTAAACGCACGCCGAGGATCTCGGGCTTTTTCGCCACCAGCTCGTGAATGTGTGCCGCCGCCGCTGGCGTGAGCGTTAAACCACGCCAAGCAAAATCGGCCGGATTAAAGGTTTCTGAATGCAGTTCCATAGGTCCACCTCGTCTGAATAGCCATCAGGGCATAACACCATGTTAGTGATAACGATTATCACTTCAACCCCCTGTCAGTAGGGGCATCTGGGTAAACCGCCCTTTTTGGTTACTTTTATTAAGCATAGACCCTGTGGAAGGATGCAGGCAGGATGGATTTAATTGTTCAATACATTGATAAATAATGTATTTCGCCGCGGCATTTGTGGCGGACAGGAGAAAAGTAAAATATGCATCGGAAATGCCTATTTTTAAGATAGCTTTTGCTCAGGAAGTGATAAAAACAAAAAAAGGCCCTCAAGGCCTCTTACGATCGGTGATGAAATGAAACAGCAAATCCCTGTTCACGCCAGTGATCGAGCTGTTCCTGCTGGCGAGGTGTGGGGGATTTCCCCGTCCAGACGAAGATTTTTTGCCCCGGGAACAGTTCAGGACGTGGTGAATCGATGGGTTCAGCCAGCACGTCAATATGCCAGCCCTTTTGTGCCAAACGCGCGGCTTCAAGCCAAAGATGCGTTCGGTCGTCGCATTCCCAGCCGATCAGGAGAGCATCTTTACCGGCTTTCTTGCGGGATTCCGCGAGGCTTGCGACCGCGAATTCGATCAGTACGCCGTCAAAAAGACTCGCCATGTGACGCACGGTGTTTTGGTCCTGGTTCATTCGCTGTCGGACCGGAGAAATAATGTTATCGATCAGCGCATCCATCGCATGATCGCGGCGGAACTCGCCGATTTTGGCGCGCAGTTTACCTGGGCTGGCGTAACGCAGAACCGTCATCATCTCTTCCTGGAAAGAGATCCAGTTGCCCTGCGTCAGCTCTTCTTTGTTTTCCAGTAACGCTTTGACTTTTCCGACCGAGACGCCGGTTTTCATCAGGCGCTTGATCTCTTCGATACGCAGGATATCCTCATCGTCAAACTGACGATGGCCCCCTTCGCTGCGTTGCGGCTTCAACAAACCATAACGGCGTTGCCAGGCACGCAGCGTAACGGGGTTGATACCGCATCGTTCGGCGACTTCGCCGATACTGTAATAGGCCATTAACTCCCTCACGCTCAACACTTCCATACCTAACCGCACCAACCTTATCAGATTGTACAACGCATTTGTATAACCAACTCCTCGTTCTGAGACAAGTGAAAGGGGTCAAATCCTTTCACTCGTTTATCTATTGTTGTCTAAATTTATCTCTTCGTACAGTTAACTCTCGAGTGTCATGTACATGTTTTTAGAAATCGTTCTTTTTCTCAGGCCAGGCAACAGCCGGGATCCCGCCCAGACGCGGGCTGGCGAACAGATGCCCCTGAAACTGCGAAATCCCGGCGGATTCCAGCCACATCCACTCCTCAGCCAGCTCTACCCCCACCGCGCAGAACTGGATTTCCAGGGACGCGCAGCATTTGATGATGGCTTGTACAATCGCCTGGCGCGGGCCGCTTTTGTGCACGTTGGCAATCAAATCCCGATTAATCTTAATTCTGTCCGGCTGGAACTGCGCCAGCAGCTGCAGCCCGGCAAACCCTGCGCCAAAGTGATCGATCGTCACACTGATTCCCGCGCTCTTTAACTGCCTGACTGAGTGTGTAAATTCGTCAAAGCGGGAGATCGCTTCACTCTCCGTGAACTCGACAACGATCTGTTCCGGCACAAAACCATTCGCCTCAATGACCGTAAGCAGGAAATCAACCGCGTTAGGCACGTTAACCAGCGTCATCGGCAGCAGATTGAGGGACAGCGTTTGGGTGTGCAGCCCCAGCGCGCTGGCCATCGACAGTGCCACCTGCTTGCTTTTCAGATCGGCCTCATAAAGCGCGTCTCGCGCCAGAGTCTGAAAATAGGCCGCAGGTGAATCCCCTTCGGGCGTACGAATCAGCGCTTCCCAGGAAACAATCTGCTGCATAAAGGGATCGACAATAGGTTGAAACGCAAAGCTGCAATCTGCACCTTTTGCCACAACCTCTGACTGCGCGGATAAGGGCGTCTCTTCAGGAATAAAATCCCAGCTGTTCGCTGGAGGCAGTTCAAAGTAGTTGGCTTTTTCTGTGGCCTCAACGAAGGTCCGGAAAAACTGCAGGGCACGGTCGTTATACGTCAACCGGTACTTCGTCGTCCCTTTATCAAGCACCTGCTGGAGCACTTCGTCTGTATCAAATTGACGCAAATCGAAAAGCTCCATGCCCACATTGCCAAAGCGTCGGAAGGGACCGTGATCGCACATGAGTTCCACCACATTATGATGTCGCGGGTCACGGCAGATATGCTGATAGATGGCCGTCACATTATCGACTGGCCCTTCAAGTAACTGGAAAAAATGTGTGCCGTTAAACAGCAAGATCCCCGTGACATCGGAGTGCCGATTTTTACGATTTGCAGCAGCTACCATTTCTTCCAGCGCTTTCACCGGAACGTCCTCGCAGATATGACTGCGGTAAATGATGGTTGTTAGCATGCTTTTCCTGGGGGTTTATAGGTTCGGCCACGAAAAGATCGTGGATAGAGTGTTGTTATAGCACATTCATTGCTTAACAAATAATTTACACGTCAATGATTTAGCGCATTTACAAAGTCTGGTTTTGGTGTTGTACAACTCTCTGAGCACAATAGAGATTGTACAATATATCCTGCAACGATAACGCTGAATGATACAATCACAACCAACTGATATTTATAAAAATTATAAAATATATCAAGAAAAATCTAAAAATCTGTACATTTTGAATGTACAGATTTGAAAAATATGTATACCTTAATTGTAACGTTACTGATTACGGATATTTACAGGAGCGAAACATGAACCAGAACGGTTATGTCGCAGATTCAGCAGCAGCAATCGCGCAGTACTTCGAGAAAGCCGCGCTACCTACTCAGCAGGAGACCCTGGGTCAGGTGGTTGTTGAGATTCTTAGCGACGGGCGACATCTCAATCGCAAATCGCTCTGTACCAAACTTTTAAGTCGCCTCGAAAGGGCTGAAGGCCCGGAAGAGGAACAGCATTATCACATGCTGCTTGGACTGCTTTTCGAACGGTAACGTGATGAACAGTAGTGACGCAGATCGCCTGATCGACCAGCTAATCGGTGAAGCCGTTCTTTCTCTTCTGAGAGAGCGTGGCCCCGTGACAACCGAAGGTCTCATTCAGCGTCTGCGCAGTATGAAAGCACATGAAAAGGATCCCCAGCGGCGGGAGACACTTGCGAGGGTGATTGCCGAAATCGGTTCAAATGACCTCGCCTTTAAACGTCGCAGAACCGCACACGGACGACCAAAAAGAGAGGGATCTCTCAGAGAGAGTCGAGACAATGTAGTGCCGTTATTGGGTAATGGAAAACCGTCCGATCCAAAGAAGATACATTGACTGCAACCATACAGCTACGGTGAGAACAAATGAGACAAAATATTCAGCTTCAACCCGAATTTCACTCTGCTTTTCTAGACAGTGCGTTATCGGAATACTTCCGTCATGCAGGCGAACGTTTTGCTGAAGAGTCCGCTGTTTTTTCTACTGCAGTACGCTGTGTCCTTGCGTCTGAAGGACATCTGACCAATAAGGCCATTATCCTCTGGCTGATCCAGACTCTGGAAGCCACTGACGATGTCGTTCAGGCGGATGTGATCCGCAAGACGCTGGAAATCGTCGTCGGTTACACCATGGACGATCTTTGACATCCTTCCCCACAAAAAAGCGAACGTGTCATCGTCAATTCTGACGAACAGCCTGACGATGACACGTCCTCCTTCCATAACACCCTGTAAATCAAGCACAAGCAATGTGGCATGGTTCCTGCTTAAGCCCAATAAGGGACTGGGCTTTCCAGTTAAACATTGCTTCATTTCTTAACAGGTCTGTTATTGATGAAAAAAATCGCCAGCGTCTGCCCGTACTGCGGTGCAGGCTGCAAACTTAACCTTGTCGTTGAAAATAACCGTATTATCCGAGCCGAAGCAGCAGACGGCATCACCAATCAGGGTACGCTTTGCCTGAAAGGATTCTACGGCTGGGATTTCCTCAACGACACCCGCCTGCTCACCCCCCGCCTGACGCAGCCCATGATCCGCTACCACAAAGGAGAGGCGTTCACCCCTGTCACCTGGGAAGAGGCCATTCGCTATACCGCCCACAGGCTCAAGAGCATCAAAGAACAGTTCGGTCCACGGTCAATCATGACCACCGGCTCCTCGCGAGGAACGGGTAATGAGACCAACTATGTCATGCAGAAATTTGCCCGTGCCGTGCTTAATACCAACAACGTCGATTGCTGTGCGCGCGTCTGCCATGGCCCTTCGGTTGCCGGTTTGCAGGAGACGCTCGGTAACGGCGCCATGAGTAACTCGATCAACGACATTGAAAACTCAAAATGCCTGCTGGTGTTCGGCTATAACTGCGCAGACTCTCACCCTATCGTCGCCCGGCGCGTGCTGAAAGCGCGTGAGAATGGCGCAAAAATCATCGTCTGCGATCCGCGTCGCATTGAAACGGCACGCATTGCCGATCAGCATCTTCAGCTGAAAAACGGCAGCAACATGGCACTGGTGAATGCCTTTGGCTATGTACTGCTGGAAGAGGAACTGTACGATAAAAACTACGTCGCACGTTTTACGGAAGGGCTGGAGGCGTACCGACAGATCGTCAAAGATTACGCGCCAGAGCGCGTGGAGCATCTGACCGGCATCCCCGCACGCGATGTGCGTCAGGCAATGCGCACGTTCGCGGCGGCACCGTCAGCGACGGTAATGTGGGGGATGGGTGTTACCCAGTTTGGTCAGGCGGTTGATGTGGTGAAAGGCCTTTCCAGCCTGGCGCTGCTGACAGGCAACCTGGGCCGTCCGGCGGTCGGCGTTGGCCCGGTGCGCGGGCAAAACAACGTTCAAGGCGCGTGTGACATGGGCGTTCTGCCCAATATGTTCCCCGGCTATCAGGAGGTAACGGACCCGGCGGTCAGACAGAAATTTGCCGATGCGTGGAAGGTAGACGTCAACAGAATGGACGATCGCATCGGGACGCGCATCACCGAGGTGCCGCATCTTGCGCTGGAAGGTAAGGTCAAAGCGTATTACATCATGGGGGAAGATCCGCTTCAGACAGAAGCCGATCTCAGCCTGGTCCGTCGCGGTTTCGACGCGCTCGATTTTGTGGTGGTTCAGGACATCTTTATGACCAAAACGGCGGAAGTGGCGGACGTGCTGTTACCGGCGACCTCATGGGGTGAACACGGAGGCGTCTTTACCTGCGCCGATCGTGGCTTCCAGCGTTTCGGGAAAGCCATTGAGGCCAGCGGCAACGTGAAGCGCGACTGGGAGATCATCAGCCTGCTGGCGACGGAGATGGGCTACCCGATGCATTACGACGACAACCAGCAGATCTGGGACGAAATGCGCGAGCTGTGCCCGCTGTTCTACGGCGTGACCTACGCAAAAATGGGCGAGATGGGCCATGTTCAGTGGCCGTGCCCGACGCTCGATCACCCCGGTACGCCCTACCTGTACAAGGACAATCAGTTCGACACCCCAACGGGCAAAGGGCAACTTTTTGCCGCCGCCTGGCGCGCGCCAGCGGAAACCCCGGATGAGGATTATCCGCTGGTGCTGTGCACGGTACGCGAGGTGGGGCACTACTCCTGTCGCTCCATGACCGGAAACTTCGCGGCGCTGCAAAGCCTGGCCGACGAGCCTGGACGCGTCCAGATGAACCCTGCCGATGCCTATAGACTGGGAATTGCAGACGGCCAACTGGTCTGGGTACGTTCACGCCGGGGTAAAGTGATAACCCGCGCCAGCATCAGCGAACGCATCAACGCCGGAGCCGTCTACATGACCTATCAGTGGTGGATTGGCGCCTGCAACGAGCTGACCCAGGATAACCTCGACCCCGTCTCCAAAACGCCGGAAACGAAGTATTGTGCGGTGCAGCTGGAGGCGATTGAGGATCAGCGCTGGGCCGAGGACTTTGCGGCGTCGGCCTACCAGTCCATGAAGTCGCGGTTAATCAGTGCGGTAAACGTGTGAATATACTGCCGGGCGGCGCTACGCTTGCCCGGCATATTTTCTGCAGCAATATCAAATTACCGCTCATGCATAATTATTTTCCAGGTAATCGCGAAGCAGGTTTGGCCGACTCTTTTTCTCCATTAACCTTCTGAGCAGAACGATCAGCTCGTAATCACTTCGCAGGTTAAACTTCTGCATCATCATATATTTATGGGTAAAGACAGTTTTATCACTCATCTTTAATATGTTGGCGGTCTGCACAACCGAGTGCCCCTGATAGAAATTCACCATAATTCGAATCTGTTGCGGTGACAGGACTTTATGTTGGCATTCGAAACAGGATTTTTTATTCCAGGTGTATCCCGGTAATTGCGTCCTGAACAAGGCGATAAACAATGCGCCGCTTATATGATCCAGCGAAGCACGGCGAGAGAGGAAAATGATGTCCTGAAAACAGGAGGGCAACGCGGAAAAACGGTGCTCATCATCCACCAGACCTATCACAATCCCTTTTTCCCGGACCTGCAATTCAGGAAAACAGGTCAGCGTTTCACCCTGACAGAGCGAAAGGACAATAATATCGGCCTGAATGACGTTGTCCGCGGTCAGGCCTGCGTTAAAATGGATGGGTCGATGAAAATTATGCTCAAAGAAATCCTCGAAAAAATACTGCAGCCCAGCCTGAAAGAATAAATTCGTTTCCTGAATCAGGATATTCAACATAGCTCCCCCACGTCTCATGATAAATGCGCTTTCCGGCATTCAGTTGTATTGCATCGTCATCACAACAACCGCGCTGATGCTTCCCGGCGTCGCGCCACCGGCCTGGGATATCACCGATGCCTGCATGGGCATGCTGGCCGTTCGGTCTGCTGCAATATTTTGCGTCATGCTGGAGCCCGTTCCTTTGAGCATGCCGGTCCCCGCCTCACGCATGGCAACCGCCACGTTCATTGCTGAGCCGCTGTTCATGTAGTAGTCCGCCCCGGCAACCGGATCGGGGTTTCCGGTGAAGGAGACCGTCACGCTGCGCGTCCCCGCGGGACACTGCGTAAACTGCAGATTAAACGTCACCGGGTCGGAGGATGAACCCGGCGTCACCATGTTTGTCGCCTGAATATTGCCGAGATTAATATCCAGCTGCGTATTCCCGCCATTAAATATGCAGGGCGAGGCCACAATATTTCCCGTCACGTCAAGACTCACGTTATCGGCGGAAAAGGCCGTCCAGCTCAGCAAGGCGAGAAAGAGCAGTTTCTTGTGTGAGAGTTTCATCATTTACCTGCTACTGGTAGGTCAAATTAAGCGTGGCAGAGGCATTGGCCGCGCCGGATTCGACAGACGTTAGCGTCTGGTAATATCGCACCGTTAACGGCATCGTCTCTTCTCCACCCGAAGATTGTTTTAATAGCAGGCGGCTATTCAACACCAGCGGCGTGCCGTTATATAAAAGTTGCACGCCCACGCCTTTTGCCGTACCGGTCATCCCCTGTCCCGTTAGCGCCATTACGCTGGTATTGCTGCTGTCCGGGTTCTGAATTCCGCCAAGCGAAACGCTAATATTGGTTCCGGGGGTGCAGGTTAACCCCAGGTTTTGCGTATTCTGCGCGCCCGTGGGCGTGGTTCCGATCGCCGTGCCAAACGCTGAGGCGGAGATATCGCCAATGGGGAACGTCAGCTGAGGCGTGGTAATACTGCATGCAAGCGCATTGATCGTCCCGCTGGTGAGCTGGGTCGTCAGGCCGTCGCGGTAGACGCCATCGCTCCCCTGAAGCGTCACTACGCCTATGACCCCCGGCGTTAAGGCACCAGACGAAACCGGACCGGTGACCACAAGTTCAATTTTGCCGCCGTACCAGTCAACATAAGAGGTCTGCGCATTATAAGAAAACGTATTGGCCGGATTTTCAAAGTTGTTATTCGAAGAAAAACGAATCCCAATTCCGCTGATATTGGTGTTGTAAACATGGTTGCCGTAGCTGCTCAACGTGGCGTTGTTATAGCGCATGCTAAATCCGAGCATTAATGGATTACTGCACCCGGTAAGATAGGATCCCGTATAGGTGGCCGCGCCGGAAAATACCACCGTCCCGACAGGCGCATCGCGCTGGACATTTATCGTGCCCACCGACAGCGTGGAAATTTGCGGTATTATTGTCGTGCAGCTCCCTGCACGCACGCTGTTATTCCAGCCCGTGAGTAAACAGAGCAGTAAAATAGCCTGAATGAATTTCATGTTAATGCTCCTGGCGACACGTGGCACTCACGTCCGTTATTCCACTGTAGGTAGATTGTTTCGGCAGATTGAAAACAGCACGGCATTGTTGGCTGTCCTGGTTTCCCCAGGTCGCAACTAACGTCCCCTGCTCGCTCATGCCGGTCAAATACACCTGGCCGCGATCGCCCACGATGAAACTGTTGTTACGCTCGCCCGCGAGGGTGACCACGGCGCCAAACGGGACGGGACGGTTGTTGTCTGTCAGGGTCATCAGCACCCGACGTCCGACTCTGGAAAGATAGTCCGCTCTCACCACCGCCCCGCGCGTCGGGGTGACCGTACGGGTATTGATCTCCAGCTCAACATCGTCAGGCATATTTTCCGGATCGAGGATGAGATCGTTTTTTCGGTACACGGACAAATTACTGACCACCGTATAACCGCGATAATCCGTACGTACTCCGGACTGATTTCGGATATCGACACCCCGCGCACCGGGCGCTTTTATCAGGGCATTCGTCTCACCCAGCGGCTGAGAAAACGTGACGCCATCGGCGTGTGTGAGTATGCCCCCCTGCAGCCCGTAATTCAGACGCTCGCTGTTTTTGTCGTAGCCATAGCCCGCTGTCAGTTCGCCGTAGGTGCCTTTGTAATCACCGTTCATGTTGCCGGTGTAACCCACGCCGTTCGTGCCGTAACCCTGCTGCACGTTCCAGCCGAGCGCGCTGTTCTCGAGCGCAACGCCGTTCATGCCGATATTGTGCGTGGTGCCGTTATTCTTGCTGGCGCTCATGGCATAGTTGGCCCACGTCCGCGGCAGGAATTTATCCAGCGGCACGCTGATGTTGAATGCCAGCTGCTGGTCATGGTCATAGGTTTTCCCACTCCCGCTGCCGTATGACGCAGCGCTGGCATTTTTACTGTATGTCCAGGTCACCCCGTAGCTGATGTTATGCCAGTCGTTGTTGTATCCGACACTCCAGGAAGCCATCGACTTACCGGTGTTCCAGTAATCTTCCCGCGCCGCGCTAAGGGTTAGAGACCCAAGGTCGACGCCCAGCGTCTGGCTCATCGTCAGCTCTGCGCGGTTACGCCGCCTCTCCTGAAGCGCGCTGCTGTCTCCGTAAGAATCCAGCACCTCCTGCATCCCGTAATAACCGCGGGTTGAATAGCGGTATCCCGCGATGGAAAAGTTCGTCCCGGTATTCACGAAATTCTTGCTATACCTCGCGCGTAAGGACTGACCGTTGGTTTTGGCTGTGTTATCCGGCGTTGACCAACCCTGCGTGAGGTCTGCTGAGAGCGCGCCGAAATCGCCCATGTTCTTACCCACCCCCATAGCCAACGAACGATATCTGCTTGAGCCCTGCACTCCGCCATAGAGGGTGATCCCGTGCTTCAGGCCATAAATGCCGGTAAGTTGCCCGAAAGGCGTGTTGTCCACGCTGTGGTTATAGGATCGATATTGCCCCCCGGTGAGGGCATATTTCAGACGGCCTTCACGCTGCAGTACCGGCAACGACGCATACGGCAGTATGAAATGTTGCTCGCTGCCATCGGCTTCTTTGATCGTCACGTCCAGATCGCCAGCCCCTCCGGTCGGATACATATCCGTAATCTCGAATGCACCGGGTGCTACGTAGCTTTGGTAGATCTGATAACCATTCTGCCGCACCACAACCTGCGCACTGGTGCGCGCGATACCCCGCACGACTGGGGCATACCCCTTCAGGGAATCTGGCAGCATGTCGTCATCAGATGCCAACTGAGCGCCGCGAAACGGCATACTGTCAAACACGTCAGCTGGTGCAGAACTGTCTCCAAGCGTCAGCTGTGCTTTCAGGGGGATCACGGCACGCTGCGCATAGGTATAGACGGTGTCCCACCTGCCCTGACCGGAACCGTCCCGTGACCACGTGGAGTAATTGCGCAGACGCCACGGACCGATATTGATCCCCGGACGCAGGTTGGCATACTGGCTGTTGCTACTGTTGCCTTCACCGTGGCTCGCCCGGGTGTTCGCGCCGCTCAGGCTGTAATTGAGCATGGCCGCCGCGATCCCCTCATCCCACATCTCTGGCGACACATAGCCTCGCGCGGGCAGATCGATCGCCGCCTGTGGAATGCTGATCAGAAGGCGCTGAGCGCCAAACTGAAAATCGGTACTGGCTTGCGGAATGGCCTGAAGATCCGCGCAGTCACTTTTTCCCGAAGCAAGCTGAGGAAATAGCGCGGTTTTCACTCCCCACTGTTTTAACTGGTCGATACTCAGGCAAGGCTGCAATATCTCATTACCGTTGTCGCTTTTCACTGCGGCAAAGGCGATATCGCGGGTCTCCATTAACTGGTCGTCAAGAATGATGTCAACATGGTACGTTCCCGGTGCCTGAGAGCCTGTTTCAAAAGCCGACAGGTCTGCTTTGCCCATTCCAGGATTATCCAGCTCAACCAGTTCCGTATTAAACGTTTCACTGGCATAAAGTGCCGGTGATGAACCGGCAAGTGCGCAGGCGATAAATATCGCCAGACGAGCAGGCCGTATCCTATGCGTTGAGGTTGTCATTGCAGGAAACCTAATGAATGCACGAGCATCAGAAACTGGCTTGATGTGCGGTGCCAGGACTGCCATAGTCATTAATGACTTTAAATGTGAGAGAATGACCACTCACCCCTTCAGGTAATAAAAATCGGGCTGATGCGCCGGGTAAAACATAGGTCACATCATCAAGTTTTCGCCCGCCCAGAGTAATCTCATTGAAATTGATCACGTAGGGCGTGGGATTATTCACCTGAATCGCATTCCCGGATTGTTGCCACGTTAATTTATTCGCTTGTTCTTCCGGAGTTGACGCACGCAGACCTTCAGGCCGATAAATTAATTTAATCCGCGTCTTTACCGCAATTTGCAGGGCGTTCATCTGTTTTGAGGCTGAGGGAATCGCTTTAATATTCAACCAAAATAAACTTTCCTGCTCCTGAGGCAGGGAACCCGTCATTACAATACGCTCAAGGTTTTTTTGTCCACCGTCCAGGCGATACAGCGGCGGCGTAATAATAAACGGCGCTTTACCCGCCCCCCCATCCTGCATATCTATCCAGGACTGGATTAAATAAGGAGTATTGTCAGGGTTAGTAATATTGATTGTGGCTTCTTTCTTCGCACCCTCGAAAATAATGCGAGTACCACCAATAATAACCCCGGCATTGGCCGTCATTAATGCCAACGGTAACAGCGCCACCGCCAGCCCTGTTGTTCTGATAAAATGCATGGGAAAAAACCTCTTAAAACAAAGGGGCCGGGTTGGGCCCCCTACTGATTGCTGCAAAAACTCAGTTGTAAACCACGGAGAAGTTCGCGACCGAGTTTGCCGGACCGGCAGTGACTGACGCGGCGGTCGAAATATACTGCGCATAGAAGTTCAGCGTATTATCTGCGGTGCTGCTCAGTGCATAGGAATAGCTGTTGCTGCCATGCAGAGGCAGATCGGCCTTATCGGCGCTCATCAGGTTGATTGCCACCCCTGTTGCCGCCCCTGCCACCGAGGAGTCAATTGCCAGCAGGCTGGCGTTGCTTAAATCAGGCGTACCGTCAAAGCGCACTTTCGCGTTAGTCACCGTGACCGGACAGTTTTTCAATACAATACTGAATTGCGTGGCAGCGGTTCTGGCTCCCGTTGTTGGGAATTCAGTTTTATAATAATCGCCTAATACGACGACCTGGTTCTGAGACGCCACATCAACGTCGCAGGCGGAATCCAGAATATTACCGTTAAAATTAACGGTACCCGCTGCAGCAAAAGCCTGCGTCATCGGCAGTGCAGAACTCACTGCCAGCATTGCCATCATCATTTTCTTTTTCATCATATCCTACCCTGTATCACTTTATTTATTACTGAAATCCGGGCAAACGTTCCCCACAAGCTTCAATCAATCTGAGCGTTGCCTTTTATTTTTGTCAGGAACCCGATAAATGACTCACAAATAGAAGTCTGAGCATTCCTGTCGACGAGTCAAAATTTAACCAACTCTTATTCCGCACACAATTCTTTTGAGGTCTAGCTGTAGACTGACATTTAACAATCACGAAACATCTCCTTTTAGATAAACCTTAGACAGATTATTCAGGGTCTACTTTTAGACTCTTAATAGAAATCCTTTAAATTCATAAGATTAGATTTTACACATCCACCAGTCTATTATTAGACCTGCTTCGATCATTCCCTGAAATGCTGTTTTTTAAGATAATTCTTTATGCCGATCAAAAAATGATCGCATGAGTGAATGAGGCAGCTGATGAATACCCGAATGGCTACAGAATATAGTAAAGACAATTCCACCGTGCTCCACCTAAAACCCTATAAGCACATTGAAAAAATTATCGATACCCTACTTCCTTCAGCAGAAAGGAAAATACTGTCCAGAGGGGAAGTGGTTCACTATTACAAGAGCGATATTCGCCAGTGTTTTTTACTGATCCAGGGGAGCGTGGCATTACACCGCCGTGGAGATGGTATTGTCTTAAATTCTGAATCAGCGCCCTTTATTCTGGGTGTAAGCAGCCAGTTCTCCTCTGAGCATCTTTATGTCAGGGCGCTGGAAACCTCCGAAGTCGCGGCTGTGTCGCTGGAGCGTTTTAATTGCATCGTTGCGCAGCAAAATCTGTGGGAGCATTTTTCTAACCTGCTGATCTATACCGCCTCACGCGTCTATGAACACTGTGCCCAGATATCGCAAATGTCGGCTTACGACATCATCCGCTTTCAGCTTGTTGAACTGATGCAGGAGCCTGAGGCGATAAGGCTCAACACGACCGCCGCAGCCTATATCAAAAGCCGGACCTATCTTTCCCGTAGCGGTATTATGCGTATTCTGGCGGAGTTACGAACGGGTAAATACATCACTATGGCGCGCGGAGTGCTGATGGATATCCATCACTTACCCCGAAAGTACTGACCTCACATTTATATCTGGAGAAGGTAGAGGATAAGAGCGACACTATAATCAGTCCGATCTTTTTTCAGGTTTCAGACAATGTCTTCAGCACAACAACATCGCGGCTCTCCCTACGCCCGGGAACTGATCTCTTATTTAGAGCCGTACTGCACCGCGCGCAGAACAGGCCGTGGTGAGCAATTCGATCTTCAGGTCAACGGCAAGGGGATCTGTTATTTAATTCTGGAGGGGACAATTGCCGTCTACCGCAGAAGCGATGACATGATGCTCTCCACCGCCCGCAGCCCTGCTCTGTTTGGTCTCGCGAATCTGACGGACATTTATTTCAATGATTACATCAAAACCGTGAGCCCATGCCTGATTGGCATTCTCCCTACCGAGAAGGTCAGTGAAATTATTAAAGAGAAAGCGTTATGGGGCCTGCTTTCTAACCAGCTGATGTTTGTCTATAGCCGACTGTATAACAACGTAATGCCACAAGGCGCACCGACGGCGTATGAGATGATTCGCCAGCAGCTTCTTAAGCTGATGGAGGAAGATGAGGCTTATCGGCTCGGCGTGACGGCAGAAAGGTATATCAGGGAAAAAACGCAGCTCTCGCGCAGTGGCGTTATGCGCATTCTGGCCGATCTAAAAACAGGCGGATTTATTGAAATCGATGAAGGCAGGCTGATAAAAATCAATAAGCTTCCCGCCAAATACTGAATTCCAGACACAAAAAAGGCCGCATACGCGGCCTTTTCATTCGCACTCAATGGACGTGAACGCCCAACCGCCAGGCAAAATAGATCTCTTCTTTCAGCTCGTTTGAAGAGAGCGCCAGCAAATCTGCAAATTCCAGCTCAAGTTGTTTCAGTTTTTTCAGGTACTGCGCCGGAGACAGGTTGCTCTTATCGCGACGTAAATATTCAATTGCCAGTTGGGTTGGGGTTATTTCAGTATCCATGATGTCCTCGCTTATGTACAAATCCTGACCAGTATATCACAACGCGCTGGCTAGTTTTTGACCATGGGCAAAAACATCAGGAAACTTTACACAACTGCCGTCGTCAGTCTTGAGGAGCAGCACAGGCGTTCCTGCTCATCGAGAATATCGATCTGCCACACCTGATGACGGCTCCCGGCATGAAGCGCGCGGCAAATACCGCGCACGCGCCCGCTGCGAACAGAGCGGATATGGTTAGCGTTCACCTCCAGCCCGACAACCTTCTGCTCCCCTTCGGTACAGAGATAGCCCGCAACCGAACCCAGCGTTTCAGCCAGCACAACGGACGCGCCGCCGTGCAATAAACCGAACGGCTGATGGGTGCGGCTATCGACGGGCATCGTCGCTTCCAGCTCATTCTCGCCAATGCGGGTAAACTGGATGTCCAGCAGCCCCACCATGTTTCCCTCGCCCATGGCGTTTAACGCCTGCAGCGTCACCGCACGTTTCCAGATCATCCGATAATCTCCAGCAAAGCCTGTAATGGATGGCGAACGCCGTTACCTTCAACGCGTTTTACCTGGCTGCGACACGAATACCCCGTGGCCAGGCAGCGGTTACGCGGTAGACGCTGCATCGCCTGTTGCCACGATAATTCATAGATCCCAAGCGAATTGGCGTAGTTTTTCACTTCGTGCCCGTAGGTACCTGCCATACCGCAGCAGCCCACACTGACGTTTTCCAGCTTCGCGCCAAAACGGGCGAAAATAGCGGCCCACTGGGCGGGAGCACCCGGCAGTGCCGTGACTTCAGTACAGTGGCCAAAGAGATACCATGGCTCACCGCTGGCCTCTCGCGCGGCAGTTTGCTGTAGCGCTAAAGGCAGCCACTCGTGTACCAGCATGACATGAAAATCACCGCGTTTTTCGCCCAGCTTCTGCTTGTACTCATCGCGGTAGCACAGTACCAGCGCCGGATCGACGCCGACCATGGGTATCCCAAGCTGCGCCACGCGATTCAGGAAGTCAGACGTTTTCTGCGCCGTTTTCGCAAAACGGGTCAGGAAGCCCTTAATGTGCTGCGCCTTGCCATTCGGGGAGAAAGGCAGCACAACCGGCTGGTAGCCCACTTTTTCCGCCAGACGGATAAAATCGGCCACCACCTGCGCATCGTAGTAACTGGTAAACGGATCCTGCACCACCAGCACCACGTTGGCTTTTTGCGCATCACTCAGGGCTTCAAGCTGCTCCAGCGTCATGTTTGCCGAGCGGTGTCCCACCAGCTGGCGTTGCAGCGACGGTGTCGAGAGCAGCGGCAGATCCACCATGCCGATATGTTTTTCGGAAAGCTTGCGCACCAGCGGCTGATTGATAAAGAAGTTAAAGGTCTTCGGCGCACGCGCCATCAGCGGGGCGTAGCTTTCCACCGTCGCCACCAGATGGTCGCGCATCGGTCGCAGATAGCGCGTGTGGTAAAGCTGCAGGAAGCGCGAGCGGAACTCCGGCACGTCGATTTTGATCGGACACTGCGTCGAACAGGCCTTGCAGGCCAGGCAGCCGGACATGGCCTCTTTCACTTCATGCGAGAAGTCGTATTCGCCTTTATTCGCATGCCAGCTGTTGCGGGTGCGTTCGATAAGGGAACGCAGGCTGGCGCGTTTTTCCGGCAGTTCCTGCTCAAGCTTGAGCGGGTCGACGCCGCGGTCCGCCAGCAGTCGCAGCCACTCGCGCACCAGCGTCGCACGCCCTTTTGGCGAGTGGATACGGTTGCTGGTGATTTTCATCGACGGACACATCGGGCTCTTCACATCGAAGTTAAAGCACAGGCCGTTGCCGTTGCACTCCATCGCGCCACGCCAGGAAGAGCGCACCGCAATCGGGATTTGTCGGTCATAGGTGCCGCGCTTGACCGCATCCACCTGCAGCATTGGCGCGTCAACGCCCTCCGGCGGGCAAATCTTACCGGGATTGAGGCGGTTATCCGGGTCGAAGGCCGCTTTGACCTTACGCAGTTCACCGAAGAGTTGCTCCCCGAAGAACGCCGGGCTGTACTCCGCGCGGAACCCTTTGCCGTGCTCACCCCACAGCAGGCCGCCATATTTGGCGGTTAAGGCCACCACGTCGTCGGAGATCTCCTTCATCAGGATCTCCTGCTGCGGGTCGCACATATCCAGCGCCGGACGCACGTGCAGCACGCCCGCGTCCACGTGGCCAAACATGCCGTAGCTCAGGCCGTGGCTGTCCAGCAGCGCGCGGAATTCAACGATGTAATCCGCCAGATGTTCCGGCGGCACGCAGGTATCCTCGGCAAACGGAATCGGCTTCGCGGCCCCTTTCGCATTCCCGAGCAGCCCCACCGCTTTTTTACGCATCGCATAGATACGCTCAATGCCGGAGAGATCGTTGCACAGCTGCCAGCCGATCACGCCGCCTTCACCACGTGCAATCAGTTCGTCCAGCCGCTGGCACAGCGTGCTAACCTGACGTTCGATCAGTTCGGCGTCATCGCCAGCGAACTCGACGATGTTCAGACCGAGCATCTCTTTGTCGGGTACATCGGTAATCAGCTCACTGACCGAATGCCAGACGATATCTTCCCTTGCCAGGTTCAACACTTTTGAATCAACGGTTTCCACCGACAACGCCCGCGCATCCACCATAAACGGCGCATTGCGCAGGGCAGAATCGAAGGAGTTGTATTTAACGTTCACCAGGCGACGCACCTTCGGCAGCCGGGTGATATCCAGACGCGCTTCGGTAATAAACGCCAGCGTACCTTCCGAACCGGTCAACACGCGGGTTAAATCGAACTGGGTCAGGTCGTCGTTAAAGACGTGACGCAGATCGTAACCCGTCAGGAAGCGGTTCAGTTTCGGGAATTTGTCGAGGATCAGTTGACGGTTATCGCGACAGCGCTCCAGCACGGTGCGATAAATCCGCCCGCTCGCCGTGCTCTCTTTACCCAGCGTCTCGGCCAACTCGACCGGCATTGGCTGGGTATCGAGGATGTCGCCCCCCAGAAGCACCGCGCGCACGCCCAGCACGTGATCGGAAGTTTTACCGTAGACCAGAGAGCCCTGACCGGATGCGTCGGTATTGATCATCCCGCCAATGGTCGCCCGGTTGCTGGTCGACAGTTCCGGCGCAAAAAAGTAGCCGTACGGTTTTAAGAATTGATTAAGCTGATCTTTGATAACCCCCGCCTCCACGCGCACCCATCCCTCTTCAGGGTTGATTTCAATGATGCGGTTCATATAGCGGGACATATCGATGATGATGCCCTGGTTCAGCGCCTGCCCGTTGGTGCCGGTACCGCCGCCACGGGGTGTGAAAACCAGAGAGGTGAAGCGCTCCTGCGAGGCCAGACGGGCAATCAGCGCCACATCTGCTGTAGAGCGTGGAAAAACGACGGCATCGGGGAGAAGCTGGTAGATACTGTTATCGGTCGCCATTGTCAGCCTGTCGGCATAATTCGTGGCGGTATCACCTGTAAAACCCTGTTGCTCCAGTGCTTGCAAAAAATTAAGCACCAGCTGAACGACGCCAGGTGCCTGAGAAATCTGTGGGATCATCACTGTCGACCCTAATTAGAGTTGTTGTGGAAATCGTTTGCGTTGTATCACAACTTTTTATCACATTTTTTTCTTATGCGCTCAGCAGAATTACGGGCAAAATCCGCCTGTCAAAAATCGCTGATATCACTAATGATTAGAGAAAGGCGGTTCACGTTCTCGCCAGCCATGCTGGTGTTCATTTAAGGAAAGTTACGTTTATGGTTAATCTTCGTCAGCCCAGGGATGTTGCGCAAATTTTGCTGTCGGTGCTGTTTTTAGCCCTGATGATTATTGCGTGTCTGTGGATTGTTCAACCCTTCGTGCTTGGCTTTGCGTGGGCCGCTACCGTTGTCGTCGCCACCTGGCCTCTGCTATTACGGCTGCAGAAACTGCTGTTTGGCCGCCGTGGCCTGGCGGTGCTGGTCATGACGCTGCTGCTGTTCATGCTGTTTATTATTCCGATTGCCCTGCTGGTAAATAGTCTTGTCGACTCCAGTGGCCCGGTTATCCGTGCCGCCACCAGCGGGGATCTGACGTTGCCGGATCTCGCGTGGCTTAACAGCATTCCACTGGTCGGTGCAAAACTCTATAGCGGCTGGCACAGCCTGCTGGAGATGGGCGGCAGCGCGCTGATCGCGAAAGTGCGGCCGTATATTGGCACCACCACCACCTGGTTTGTCGGTCAGGCGGCGCATATTGGTCGCTTTATGATGCACTGCGCGCTGATGCTGGTCTTTAGCGCGCTCCTGTACTGGCGCGGTGAGCAGGTTGCCCTTGGGGTGCGTCATTTTGCCACCCGACTGGCGGGTAAACGCGGCGATGCCGCCGTGCTGCTGGCTGCGCAAGCCGTCCGTGCCGTTGCGCTGGGCGTGGTGGTGACCGCGCTGGTGCAGGCGGTGCTGGGCGGTATCGGTCTGGCCATTTCCGGCGTGCCGTACGCTACCGTATTCACCGTTGTCATGCTGATGACCTGTCTTGCGCAACTGGGACCGTTGCTGGTGCTGGTGCCTTCCATCATTTGGCTCTACTGGACAGGCGATACCACCTGGGGCACCGTGCTTCTGGTCTGGAGCTGCGTGGTCGGCACCATGGATAACGTCATTCGCCCGATACTGATCCGCATGGGGGCTGATTTACCGTTGATTCTGATCCTGTCAGGCGTTATCGGCGGGTTAATCGCGTTTGGGATGATCGGCCTCTTTATCGGCCCGGTGCTGCTCGCAGTGACATGGCGTCTCTTCTCAGCCTGGGTGCATGAAGTTCCCCCTCCGGGAACAGATCCGGATGTGATCCTGAGCGAACTGGAAGAGCTGGAAGAGAAGAACACGCATTAAGCCTTTTGGCCGGGTGGCGCTAACGCTTACCCGGCCTACATGCTTTCGTATAATACTTAAATGCTGCTAAAGTATTTATTCATTACTCACTGGTCAGACCCGCCATTTCAGCAGCAAGTCCGCTGCTAACCTCAAGAAATCTTTACGTCTCTTTAACTATTGAGACGAATCTGATCGACGCTAAAAGCCGACATGCCTACTATTAGGACACGGTTATAAATCAACACCTTGATTTATAAGCATGGAAATCCCCTGAGTGAAACAACGAATTGCTGTGTGTAGTCTTTGCCCATCTCCCACGATGGGCTTTTTTTTATCCTGACTACGCGCGCTTAACCTCACAGGTACTGAGCATCCGCCACTCAACAGGCAATACCCGCGTTTCCCCTGTCACATTGACCATCACCGCCTCGCGAATATCCCCCGACGATGCGCCAACCTGCAGTTCAAACTCACCCGGCTCAACGATGCGTTTCCCGTCGCGACGGGTAAAGTTGAACATCTCAACCGGTAGCGTAAAGGTGAGTGTGGCGGTTTCGCCCGGCGAGAGCGTGACGCGCTGGAAGGCCTTCAGCTCCTGAAGCGGCCGCACCTGCGTGGCGACCTTATCCCTGACGTAAACCTGTACCACCTCGCTGCCGCTGCGCTCACCGGTATTGGTGATATCCACATTCAGCGTCACCTCGCCGTCGACCGGCACGCTGGATGCCGCCACTTTTGCCGCTCCCCAGCTAAACTGCGTCCAGCCGAGGCCGAAGCCAAACGGGTAACGCGAACCGAAATGGAACGCAAACGGCGTGCCGCCGCTTTTGAGCTTGTGATTGTAGTAATACGGCATTGCCCCAGCGCTTTTCGGCACGCTCACCACCAGACGCCCCTGCGGCTCCGCCCGCCCCGTCAGCACGTCCGCAATCGCCCAGCCCCCTTCCTGCCCGGGCGCCCAGGCCATCATCAGCGCCGCGACCTTATCTTCGAGGCCCTGAAGGTTGTACGGACGCCCGCCGGTCATCACTACGATCACCGGTTTACCAGTGGCGACCAGCGCTTCCAGCAGCTGTTGCTGCACGCCAGGCAGATTCAATGAGTCAGTATCTGAGCCTTCACCCACGGTGCCGCTCTGGAACAGCCCGGCCAGATCGCCAACGCAGGCCACCACCACGTCACTTTGTTGCGCGGCGTCTACCGCCTCGGGGATCAGTGCGGTGCTCAGTGAAACCGGCGACTGCTGCATCGGATTACCACCACTGTCGCCGGGGAAGACCGGCGCGCCCGCCATCCGTTTTTCAATGATGTGGCACCCTTTGGCATAGCGCACGTTCGATGCACCCAGATAGTGTTCCAGCGCCGCGCGCGGGGTCGTCACCTGCGACGTCTCTTCCACCATGTCGCTGATGATCAGGTGTACCGGGAAGCTGTAACCGCTGAGTAACGCCAGCGGATCGTCTGCCGTCGGGCCGACCAGCGCAACGCGAGGCTTTCCGCCGAGGGGCAGAATGCCATTGTTTTCCAGAAGCGTGATCGACGTTGTCGCGACATCACGCGCCACCTGCCGGGTCGTCTCATTTTGCAGATCGCTGCCCTGCTCATCGGCATAGGGACGTTCAAACAGGCCAAGGCGGAATTTTTCCGTCAGCGTACGCGCCACGATCTCGTCCACCTTCGCCATCGAAATCAGCCCACGCTCTACCGCTTCCGCCAGATGGCGCGCGCAGTCATCTTTCGGCAGCTCAACGTCCAGCCCGGCGTTGAACGCCAGCGCAGCAGATTCGGCCGCGTCGTGGGAAATCCCGTGGTGCTGGTGCAACAGGCTGACGCCGCCGTAGTCCGCCACAATAATCCCATCGAATCCCCACTGTTCACGCAGGACGGTGGTAAGCAGGAAGCTGTCGCTGTGACCCGGCTGATTATCAATGTCATGGTAGGCGGGCATGACCGAACCGGCGTTTGCCAGCTTCACCGCCATTTCAAACGGCAGCAGGAAGGTATCATTCAGCTCGCTAAACCCGAGGTGCACCGGCGCGTGGTTGCGCGCCCCTTCGCTAAACGAGTGGCCAACGTAATGTTTCAGGGTCGCCAGCAGGTCGCGTTTATCGCCCTGTAACCCCTTCACGTAGGCGGTCGCCATCACCCCCACCAGCCAGGGATCTTCGCCGAAGGTCTCTTCGGTACGCCCCCAGCGCACGTCGCGGGACACGTCCAGCACCGGCGCCAGCCCCTGCTGACAGCCGACAGACCGCGCCTCTTTGCCAATCTGCTCCGCCGCCCGCTGCACCAGCTCTGGGTCCCAGGTCGACCCATAGTTCAGCGAGGACGGAAACAGTGTTGCGTCTTTGCACAGCAGCCCCACCAGACACTCCTCGTGGAACAGCGCCGGAATACCGAGACGCGTCTCTTCCATCATCATGCGCTGGAGTCGGTTGGCCGCGCGCACGCCCGTTTTCGCATCAACAATATGCGTGCCGAGCGGACGCGTGATCTGCCCCACACCCAGCTTCAGCCGTTCGCTGAGCGAGGCCTGCTCGCTCACGCCTGCGAACTCATCGCTGAGATCGCTCCGTTCACGGTGATTGCCGTTTTCATCGAGGATCAGCCAGTACGCGTGCATCTGGGCAAACTTCTCTTCCGGGGTCATGCGCGCCAGTAAATCGGCGACGCGCTCGTGTACCGGACGTCCTGCGTCCTTATAGATAGCCGTCATGTTTTACTCCTGTATTGCAGAATGGGTTGCCGGGCTGAGCTGCCTCGCGTCGGGACGCACATCACGCTTGCCCGCAAGTTCACGGGCAATGGAATCCACCAGCCGACTGTTGAGTTTGTAAATGGAAAGAAGCGCCACCATGCAGAGGAACAGCACGCAAGGAATGAGCGTAAAGAGCGCGTTGATGGTAGAGAGCACGTGCGGCGCCTGCGTCACCTGGCCCGGGGCGTAATCCACCATGCCAAGCACCCAACCGACCACGGCCCCGCCCAGCGCCAGCCCAAACTTGATGGCAAACAGCGCGGTAGAGAAGACCAGACCGTCCAGACGACGACCGCTGCGATGCTCTTCGTAATCCACCACGTCGGAGAACATGGTCCACTGGAGCGGCGTGGTCAGGTTTTGAATAAAGCTAAAAACGATGTTGAGGCCGAATATCAGCCAGACCTGCGAAGGCGGAATGAAGAAAATCAGCGCCCCGAAAATCACGAACGTCATAATGGTCCACTGATAGGCGCGAACGCGATCAAATTTTCCGAGCAGGCGTTCAGATAATAATGCCCCGCTTAATGAGGCCACCATGCCTGAAACAATAAAGGCAAAGACCAGTTCCGGGCGCAGCAGCACATAATTGACGTAATACATGGTGGCAGAGCCACGCGTCACGACAGCCGTTAACAGCAGAATATTAAACACGAACACAATTCGCCACTGGCTGTTTTTGGTCAGCAGTTTTAAATCCGTCAGCATGGAGCCGGAGGTATCATTTCGTGGTGAATAACGTTCGCGGGTCATCAGGAAGCAGCAGAAGAATAAAACAATACCCAGCAGCCCCATCAGGCTCATGGCATAGAAATAGCCTTTCTGTACGTTACCTTGCCCCAGCTGTGACACCAGCGGCAGGGCAATCACCGTCACGATCAGCCCGCCGATAAAGGACAACCCAAAGCGCCAGGATTGCAGAGAGTGGCGTTCGCGGGGATCCAGCGTCAGCGCCCCCGGCATGGCGCAGTAAGGCACGTTAATCGCCGAGTAGATAAGGCTCAGAATGGCGTAAGTCACGCACGCATAGACGATTTTCCCGGTCGGCCCGACGTCCGGTACATAGAAGGTAATCAGACAGCTGACGCCAAACGGAATAGCAAACCACAGCAGCCAGGGGCGAAAACGACCGTGGCGCGTTTGCGTGCGGTCGACGAGCGCACCAATGCAGGGATCGATAAATGCATCGACCACGCGCACCACTAAAAACATGGTGCCCATAATCGCGGCGGGCAAGCCAAAAACGTCCGTATAAAAATAGGCGAGAAATAATGTCGCCGTTTGCCAGACCAGCGCGCTGGCCATATCACCTAAGCCATAACCTATTTTATCTTTCGTACGTAATACAGAGGAGATTGTCATTGTTATTTGCCTTTTTATCAGGTTAAAACGTATTTCAACCAGTTGCGCATCATCTGAAGGGAAGTGCGCAGTAAGGCTCAAGTATTAGCAACGCTTTGCGCGCTAACAATTGTCTAAATTAACAGACAAATTATGATATTTGGTTTTTTGTTTTATTTGTGATGGGGAGCATATTCGGATGGAAATAAAAAAAGGCGAGGAGATATCTCCTCGCCTTTTTCCGTTTTTACGCGGTTACTTATTCAGTTCCGCCAGGCTCAGCCAGGTTTGCACCACGGTATCCGGGTTCAGGGAGAGGCTATCAATCCCCTCTTCCATCAGCCAGGCGGCAAAGTCTTCATGGTCGGACGGACCCTGACCGCAGATCCCGACGTATTTCCCCTGCTTCTTCGCCGCGCGGATGGACATCGAGAGCAGCGCTTTCACCGCCTCGTTACGCTCGTCGAACAGCTCAGAGACCACGCCAGAGTCGCGGTCCAGACCGAGCGCCAACTGCGTCATGTCGTTCGAGCCGATAGAGAAGCCGTCGAAGTGCTCGAGGAACTGCTCGGCTAGCAAGGCGTTGGACGGGATTTCGCACATCATGATGATCTTCAGCCCGTTCTCGCCGCGCTTCAGCCCCTGACGCGCCAGCTCGTCCACCACCGCTTTCGCCTGGTCCACGGTACGCACGAACGGGATCATGATCTCCACGTTGGTCAGCCCCATGTCGTTGCGCACGCGTTTCACCGCGTCACACTCCAGCGCGAAACAGTCGCGGAAGCTGTCGGACACGTAGCGTCCGGCCCCGCGGAAGCCCAGCATCGGGTTCTCTTCTTCCGGCTCGTAGCGTTCGCCACCCACCAGGTTGGCGTATTCGTTAGACTTAAAGTCTGACAGACGCACAATCACGCGTTTCGGGTAGAACGCCGCGCCCAGCGTCGCGATCCCTTCGGTCAGACGGCCGACGTAGAACTCTCTTGGTGAGTCGTAGCCTTTCATCATCTCGCGGATTTCGTTCTGCAGCTTCGGCTCCTGGTCGTCAAACTCCAGCAGCGCGCGCGGGTGAACGCCGATCATACGGTTGATGATGAATTCCAGACGCGCCAGGCCCACGCCTTCGTTTGGCAGGCAGGCGAAGTCAAACGCGCGGTCCGGGTTACCGACGTTCATCATGATCTTCAGCGGCAGGTCCGGCATGGTATCCACGCTGGAGCTCTTCACGCTGAAGTCGAGGATGTCGGCGTACACGTAGCCGGTATCGCCTTCGGCACAGGAGACGGTCACGTTCTGCCCGTCCTTCATCCGCTCGGTGGCGTCACCGCAGCCGACAACCGCAGGAATACCCAGCTCGCGGGCAATGATCGCCGCGTGACAGGTACGACCGCCGCGGTTGGTGACAATGGCCGCCGCTTTCTTCATGATCGGTTCCCAGTCCGGGTCGGTCATGTCGGTCACCAGCACGTCGCCTGGCTCAATGCGGTTCATCTCGCTGATGTCGTGGATCACTTTCACCGGACCAGCACCGATACGGTGACCGATGGCGCGGCCTTCCGCCACGATTTTGCCCTGCGCGTGCAGCGTATAACGCTCCATCACCTGACCACGAGAGCGGACGGTTTCCGGACGCGCCTGCACGATAAACAGCTTGCCGGTGTTACCGTCTTTCGCCCATTCGATATCCATCGGACGACCGTAGTGTTTTTCGATCTGCACCGCCTGCTTCGCCAGCTCTTCCACTTCGGCGTCGGTCAGGGAGAAACGGTCGCGCTGCTCCTGCGGCACATCTTCAATCTTAACCTGCTTGCCATGCTCCTGGGTTGGGGCATAGATCATGCGAATTTTTTTCGAGCCCATGGTGCGGCGCACCACTGCCGGACGGTTAGCCGCCAGCGTAGGCTTGTGGACGTAGAATTCGTCAGGGTTTACCGCGCCCTGCACCACCATCTCACCCAGGCCCCACGCGGAGGTGATAAACACCACCTGGTCGAAGCCGGATTCAGTATCGATGGAGAACATCACGCCGGAAGAACCTACGTCCGAGCGCACCATGCGCTGCACGCCGGCGGAAAGCGCGACACCGCGATGGTCGTAGCCCTGGTGCACGCGATAGGAGATGGCGCGGTCATTAAACAGGGAAGCAAACACGTGCTTCACCGCCACCAGCACCGCATCGTAACCCTGAACGTTCAGGAAGGTTTCCTGTTGTCCGGCGAATGAGGCATCGGGCATATCTTCTGCGGTTGCAGAAGAACGCACGGCAAAGGAGGCCTGCGCATCGTCAGCAGAGAGCTGGTTGTACGCGTCATGAATGGCTTTTTCCAGTTCCGGCTGGAAAGGTGTGTCGATGATCCACTGGCGGATTTGTGACCCGGCTTTGGCAAGCTCGGTGACGTCATCAATATCCGTTTTATCCAGCAGGTCGTAAATGCGCTGGTTAACACCGCTCTGGTCTAAAAACAGGTTAAAGGCATCGGCGGTGGTGGCAAACCCGTTTGGTACGGAAACACCCATACCGGACAGATTTGTAATCATTTCACCCAGGGAGGCATTTTTGCCCCCAACTCTGTCTACATCATTCATGCCGAGTTGGTTATACCAAAGCACCAGCGGTGACGAGCCATTGTTGGACATCGAAACAATCCTTTTGTGATATTTGATCGGAGTAAGAAACACCTGACTACGTATTTATACTGGCATATTTACTTCCGCTAAAAAAACGGTGAATCGTGTAAGCAATTTAAATTTTCAACTTTTCGGATACTTTCCCATCACTCGCTAAACCGATGATTCCTATATATTCAGCCAAAAACCACAAAAATAAAGTCGCTATTTGAAAAATGAAATCCACTTTTCAGGAAAATCAAAAACACCGTTTCATTTTAAATTCAGATAAGTTCTTTGCTGTGCAATTAACTTTTTTAATTTATGCTTTCAGACAATTAGGTTAGATATTCAGGGTGAGTAAAATGGATAGTGCTGTCGATCGCCACGTTTTTTATATTTCTGATGGTACGGCGATCACCGCCGAGGTGCTGGGGCACGCGGTGATGTCGCAGTTTCCCGTTTCGATTAACAGCATCACGCTGCCCTTTGTGGAAAATGAGAGCCGCGCCAAAGCGGTGAAAGACCAGATTGACGCCATCTTCCAGCAAACCGGCGTGCGCCCGCTGGTGTTCTATTCGATTGTTATCCCGGAAATTCGCAGCATCATTCTGCAAAGTGAAGGTTTCTGCCAGGACATCGTGCAGGCGCTGGTGGCACCGCTGCAAAGCGAGCTCAAGCTCGACCCCACGCCTATCGCCCACCGTACACACGGGCTGAACCCCGGAAACCTGACCAAGTACGATGCGCGTATCGCCGCCATTGACTACACCCTCGCCCACGACGACGGGATCTCGCTGCGTAATCTTGACCAGGCGCAGGTGATCCTGCTGGGCGTGTCGCGCTGCGGCAAAACCCCGACCAGCCTCTATCTGGCCATGCAGTTTGGCATTCGCGCTGCAAACTACCCGTTTATTGCCGACGATATGGACAACCTGGTGCTGCCCGCCGCCCTTAAGCCGCTGCAGCACAAGCTGTTCGGCCTGACCATTAACCCGGAGCGCCTCGCCGCCATCCGCGAAGAGCGCCGCGAGAACAGCCGCTACGCCTCCATGCGCCAGTGCCGGATGGAAGTTTCCGAGGTTGAAGCGCTGTACCGCAAAAACCAGATCCCGTGGCTGAACAGCACCAACTATTCCGTAGAAGAAATTGCTACCAAAATCCTCGACATCATGGGGCTGAATCGCCGCATGTACTAATATGCTAGTACATTAATCCAGTTTCAGTTATCATAATGGGCATCATCGGGGCGAATTTGCCCCGAACTTGAAATCAGCAGGGATTGGTTTAAGGTGATGCCCATCACTTCCCGGTAGTCTGCCGATGAAGCACAAAAATTCTGAGACATTCCATGAACAAAACCGACGAACTCCGCACTGCGCGCATTGATAGCCTGGTGACTCCGGCTGAACTGGCCCAGCGGCACCCCGTTTCCGCAGGCGTTGCGGAACATGTAACGGCGTCCCGCCGCCGCATTGAAAAAATCCTGAACGGCGAAGACAAGCGCCTTCTGGTGGTGATTGGCCCCTGCTCCATTCACGACCTGGATGCCGCGATGGACTACGCAAAACGTCTTCAGGGGATGCGTGAGAAGTATCAGCATCGCCTTGAGATCGTCATGCGCACCTACTTTGAAAAACCGCGCACCGTGGTGGGCTGGAAGGGACTGATTTCCGATCCAGACCTCAACGGCAGCTATCGCGTGAACCACGGTATTGAGCTGGCGCGGAAGCTGCTTTTACAGGTCAACGAGCTGGGCGTTCCGACGGCGACCGAGTTTCTCGATATGGTGACCGGGCAGTTTATCGCCGATCTGATCAGCTGGGGCGCAATTGGTGCACGGACCACCGAAAGTCAGATCCACCGTGAGATGGCCTCTGCTCTCTCCTGTCCGGTCGGCTTTAAAAACGGGACCGATGGCAACACGCGAATTGCGGTCGACGCGATCCGCGCCTCGCGTGCCAGCCATATGTTCCTGTCGCCGGATAAGAGCGGTCACATGACCATCTACCAGACCAGCGGTAATCCGTACGGGCATATCATTATGCGCGGCGGCAAAAAACCGAATTATCATGCGCAAGATATCGCAGCAGCCTGCGAAACGCTGGCCGAATTCGACCTGCCGGAACACCTGGTGGTGGATTTCAGCCACGGCAACTGCCAGAAGCAGCACCGTCGCCAGCTGGATGTCTGCGATGAGATCTGCCAGCAGATCCGCAGCGGTTCCACCGCCGTGGCAGGCATTATGGCGGAAAGCTTCCTCAAAGAAGGCACGCAGAAAATCGTTACCGGACAGCAGATGGTTTACGGCCAGTCGATCACCGACCCGTGCCTGAGCTGGGAAGACAGCGAGCTGCTGCTGGAGAAGCTGGCAGCTGCGGTTGATTCTCGCTTCTGATCTTATTGTCGGGTGACGCTGCGCTTACCCGACCTACGATCCGTGCCCTCTCCCTGTGGGAGAGGGCATCAGACTGCACCTCCCACAAATTTGATCCCGTCACACAATTTTCACAAAAACGCTTGCCGTGAATTTGCAGTTTATTGATAATGATTATCATTGTTACATTGATTGTTATTTATAAACATTATGTCACGTACGGATAACAGCGCGGCAACGCCAATAAAAACACACACAGCGCCTTCCCCCACCTCCACCGATCGCCGTATCGACAGCAAAACCCTGCTCGGTGATGAGGGGCGGGTCATTATCGAGCATGACGGCCAGCACTATCTTCTGCGCCAGACCCATGCCGGAAAACTGATACTGACTAAATAAACAACACGATAATTTCGCCAGCCACCCAGGTGATCCCCAGGCAGCCAGCGCTTTTCAATTCTTATGGAGAGTTGCTATGCCACACCTGCATTCCACGTCTTTACGTCCGTCACTTCTGGCGCTGGCGATTGTCAGCACCCTGCCGGGGGCTGCGTTTGCCGCTACAGACGACATCACCGTAACCGCCACCGGCAACGCCCGAAGCGCCTTTGAGGCGCCGATGATGGTTAGCGTCATTGACGCCACCGCCCCGGAAAACCAGACCGCCAGCTCTGCCGCCGACCTGCTGCGCAAGGTCCCCGGTCTGACGCTGGACGGTACCGGCCGCACGAATGGTCAGGACGCCAACCTGCGCGGTTACGACCGTCGCGGCGTGCTGGTCCTGGTCGACGGCGTACGTCAGGGAACCGATACCGGCCACCTCAACAGCACCTTCCTCGACCCGGCGCTGATCAAACGTATCGAAGTGGTGCGCGGTCCTTCCGCTCTTCTGTACGGCAGTGGCGCATTGGGCGGCGTGATTTCCTATGACACCGCCGACGCCAACGATCTGCTCGATCCGGGCAAGAACAGCGGCTACCGCGTGTTTGGTACGGGCGCGACGGGCGATCACAGCATCGGAATGGGTGCCAGCGCCTACGGCCGTACCGAGACGCTGGACGGTCTGGTGGCATGGTCGAGCCGGGATCGCGGTGATATTCGTCAGAGTGACGGTGCAACGGCGCCTAACGACGAATCCATTAATAACATGCTGGCAAAAGGGAGCTGGAAAATCGACCCGGCTCAAACCCTGAGCGGCTCCCTGCGCTACTACAACAACGACGCGCAGGAGCCGAAAAACCCGCAAACCACCGACGCGTCCGACAGCAGCAACCCCATGACCGACCGCTCCACCATCCAGCGTGATGCGCAGCTTGGCTACCACCTTGCCCCGGAAGGTAACGACTGGCTGAACGCCGATGCAAAAGTCTACTGGTCCGAAGCGCGCATTAACGCCCAGAACGTCGACGGCACCGGCGAGTTCCGCAAGCAGACCACCAAAGGCGGTAAAGTGGAAAACCGCACCCGTCTGTTCAGCGACTCCTTTGCGTCTCATCTCCTGACCTACGGCGGCGAATACTATCGTCAGGAGCAACGCCCGGGCGGTGCGACAACCGGCTTCCCGAATGCCAAAATCGATTTCAGCTCCGGCTGGCTGCAGGATGAGATCACCCTGCGCGATCTGCCCGTGACCCTGCTGGGCGGTACGCGCTACGACAATTATCGCGGCAGCAGCGAGGGTTACGACGATGTGGATGCCGATAAGTGGTCATCCCGCGCCGGGCTAACCGTGAGCCCAACCGACTGGCTGATGCTGTTCGGCTCTTATGCGCAGGCCTTCCGCGCGCCGACCATGGGCGAGATGTATAACGATGCGAAACACTTCTCCATCGGCAGCTTCTACACTAACTACTGGGTACCCAACCCGAATCTGCGCCCGGAAACCAACAAAACCCAGGAGTTCGGTTTTGGTCTGCGCTTTGACGATCTGATGCTTGCCAACGATGCGCTGGAGTTTAAGGCCAGCTATTTCGATACCAAAGCCAAAGACTACATCTCTACCACCGTCGATTTTGCCGCGGCGACCACCATGTCCTATAACGTCCCCGACGCCAAAATCTGGGGATGGGACGTAATGGCGAAATACTCCGCCGACCTGTTCAACCTCGACGTGGCCTACAACCGCACGCGCGGCAAAGACACCAACACCGGCGAGTATATCTCCAGCATTAACCCGGACACCGTCACCAGCAAGCTGGATATCCCGGTGGCGCAAAGCGGGTTTTCCGTCGGCTGGATCGGTACTTTTGTCGATCGCTCAACGCATATCAGCAGCAGCTACAGTAAACAGCCGGGCTATGCGGTCAATGATTTCTACGTCAGCTATAAAGGTCAGGAACAGCTCAAAGGCGTGACCACCACGCTGGTGCTAGGCAACGCCTTCGACAAAGCGTACTGGTCACCGCAGGGGATCCCGCAGGACGGTCGTAACGGTAAGATTTTCGTGAGTTATCAGTGGTAACGCATATTGAGAAGGAAGAGACAATGAATCACTACACACGCTGGCTTGAGTTAAAAGAAGACAATCCGGGTAAATACGCGCGCGACATCGCAGGGTTAATGAACATCAGTGAAGCGGAGCTGACCTTTGCCCGCGTAGGTCATGACGCCTGGCGACTGCACGGTGAAATCCGCGAGATTTTAGGCGCGCTGGAAGCCGTGGGCGAAACCCGGTGTATCTGCCGCAACGAATACGCCGTGCACGAGCAGGTCGGGAGCTTTACCAACCAGCACCTGAACGGCCACGCCGGGCTGGTGCTGAACCCGCACGCGCTGGATCTGCGCCTGTTCCTCAACCAGTGGGCGAGCGTGTTTCACATCAGCGAAACCACCGCACGCGGTGAGCGTCAGAGCATTCAGTTTTTCGATCGTCAGGGCGATGCCCTGCTGAAGGTGTATACCACGGACAATACCGACGTCTCTGCCTGGGGCGACGTGTTGACCCGTTTTATCTTTGCCGATAACCCGCCGCTTGAGCTGAAGGCCGCCGATGCCCCGGCTCACGCTGAGAATGCGGATGGCGCGCGTGTGGACAAAGAGTGGCGCGCCATGACCGACGTTCATCAGTTCTTCAGCCTGTTGAAGCGCCATAACCTCAGCCGTCAGCAGGCGTTTCGTCTGGTGGGCGACGACCTCGCCTGCAAAGTTGAGAACAGCGCGCTGGGGCAACTGCTGGAAACGGCACGTCAGGACGGTAACGAAATCATGGTCTTCGTGGGCAACCGCGGCTGCGTGCAGATCTTCACCGGCGCGGTGGAAAAAGTCGTACCGATGAAAGGCTGGCTGAATATCTTTAACCCCGCCTTTACGCTGCATCTGCTGGAAGACGCCGTCGCGGAGAGCTGGGTAACGCGCAAGCCGACCGCAGATGGCCACGTCACCAGCCTGGAACTGTTTGCCGCCGACGGTACGCAAATCGCCCAGCTGTATGGCCAGCGTACCGAAGGCGAGCCGGAGCAGAGCCAGTGGCGCAGCCAGATTGATGCCCTGACGCCAAAAGGGATGGCCGCATGAAAAGCTGGTTTGCCCTGCTAAGCGCCCTGCCACTGGTGGCGTTTGCCGCCACGCAGGAGAAAATTATCACCCTCGGCGGCGACGTCACGGAGATCGTTTATGCCCTTGGCGCACAGTCTTCTCTGGTCGCGCGCGACAGCACCAGCCAGTGGCCGCAGGCGGCGAACGACCTGCCAGACGTGGGTTATCTGCGCCAGCTTAATGCAGAGGGGATTTTGTCCATGCGTCCCACGCTGGTGCTGGCGAGCGCTCAGGCTCAGCCCTCTCTGGCACTGAAGCAGGTTGAGCAAAGCCACGTCAGGGTTGTCACCGTTCCCGCCAGTAACGCCCTGAGCGTGATTGACGAGAAAGTCCGGACGATCGCCGAAGCAACGCACCAGCAGGCGCAGGGAGAAATCCTGCGCAAAACGCTGCGTGCGGAGCTGGCCGCACTGTCTGGGTCGTCGCTGAACAAGCGGGTGCTGTTTATTCTTAACCACGGCGGGATGACCGCCATGGCTGCCGGGCAGCAGACCGGCGCGGATGCCGCCATCCGTGCGGCAGGTTTACAGAACGCTATGCAGGGATTTTCCCGCTATCAGCCGCTGTCGCAGGAGGGCGTGATTGCCAGCCAGCCCGACCTGGTGGTGATTTCGCAGGACGGCGTGCGGGCGCTGGGCGGTGAAGAAAATCTGTGGACGCTGCCGGGTCTGGCGCAAACGCCAGCCGGGCGGAACAGACAGATGCTGGCGATTGATGACATGGCGCTGCTGGGCTTTAGCGTGCGAACGCCGAAAGCGATCCAGCAGCTGCGCGCCAAAGCGGAGCAACTCCCCTGATGTCCCGACGGGTTACGGTTTCACTGTGGCTGCTGGCTGCCCTGCTCTCCCTTTTGACGTTCACGGCCACCGGCTTTGGTGCGTTGCGCCTGCCGGTCAGCCTGCTGTGGAACGGCAGCGACGAGGCGCTGCGTCAAATCTGGCTGACGATCCGCCTGCCTCGCGTGCTGCTGGCGCTGGTCATCGGCGGGTCGCTGGCGCTGGCGGGGTGTGTGATGCAAGGACTGTTTCGCAATCCCCTGGCGGATCCGGGTTTGCTCGGCATCAGCAGCGGCGCGGCGCTGGCGGTCGCGCTGTGGGTCGTTCTTCCGCTCTCGTTACCTGCCCTCGTGATGCTCTACGCCCCGATGCTGGCAGCCTTTCTCGGCGCGCTGGCAGCGACCGTTGCGATCTTCCTGCTCAGCCAGCAGCGTAACAGCTCCCTGTCACGTCTGTTACTGGTTGGCATTGCGATAAACGCCCTGTGCGGCGCGGCGGTCGGCGTCCTCTCCTGGGTGAGTAACGATGCGCAGCTTCGCCAGCTTTCGCTCTGGGGAATGGGCAGCCTCGGTCAGGCGCAGTGGTCGACACTGCTGGCCGTTACCTCGCTGATGGTGCCCACCGTTCTGGTTATCTGGCGGCTGGCGAACGCGCTCAACGTGCTGCAACTCGGTGATGAGGAAGCGCATTACCTGGGTGTGGATGTCGCCGTCGTACAGCGAATCCTGCTGCTGTGCAGCGCCCTGCTGGTTGCTGCCGCAGTGGCGGTCAGCGGCGTGATCAGCTTTGTGGGGCTGGTGGTGCCGCATCTGATGCGTATGTGGCTGGGCGCGGATCACCGGGCCGCGATCCCCGGTTCGGTCCTCGCCGGAGCTTCGCTGCTGTTGGTTGCGGATACGGCCGCGCGAACGCTGGTCGCGCCAGCAGAAATGCCGGTCGGTTTACTGACCAGCCTTCTTGGCGCCCCCTGGTTTCTCTGGCTTATCTTCCGTCGTGGAGGGCAACATGGCTGACCGCTATTGCGCTGAAAATATTGTTTTTCAGGCGGGACGACGCACGATAATCAACGACATTTCGCTGTCGTTGTCGCAGGGTGAACTGATCGCGTTAATAGGCCCGAACGGTGCCGGGAAATCGACGTTATTACGGCTGTTAACGGGTTATCTCAAGCCTGCCAGCGGGCACTGTCTTCTGGCGGGGAAACCCCTCAGCGCATGGCGTCCGGACGCGCTTTCCCGCCAGCGGGCGGTAATGCGACAAAACACACAGCTGGGATTTGACTGGCCGGTGGAGGCCGTTGTCGGCATGGGCCGCGCCCCGTGGACGCGCACGCCTGAAGCGGCAGTGATTCAGGAAATCATGCGGATCACCGAATGTTTACCGCTTGCCGGAAGGCAATTTGCGGCGCTTTCCGGTGGCGAACAGCAGCGTGTCCAGCTTGCGCGCGCGCTGGCGCAGCTCTGGTGCGACGGTGCTCCGCGCGGCTGGCTGTTCCTGGATGAACCCACCTCCGCGCTGGATCTCTACCATCAGCAGTATCTGCTGCGGCTGTTAAGATCGCTGACCCGTCAAAAGGATCTGCACGTCTGCGTGGTGCTGCACGATCTCAATCTGGCGGCGCTGTGGGCAGACAGGATCCTGCTGTTGCATAACGGCAGGCTGGTCGCCGGAGGCACACCGGAGGCCGTCCTGCAGGCCGATGCGCTGGCCCACTGGTATGGCGCACAGCTGCACGTGGGTCAACATCCGGCTCACGCCGCGCCGCAGGTATTTCTCGCTCCCTAGCTTGAGCAGCTCACTTCCAGCCGCTTGCCCCAGTCAGGTGGGCGGCTGACGTAGTCATCGTCCCGGTCGGCAAACGGCGTGCGCAACGCCACATGCAGGCGGTGTAGCTCGTCGTACTGTCCCTGCTCTGCCTGCTCAATCGCCCGCTGCGCCAGCCAGTTGCGCAACACCATTGCGGGGTTCGCGGCCTTCATCTTCTCCTGGCGGGTTGCATCATCCACCTGCTCCTGCTGAAGCCGCGAGCGGTAGAGCGTGAACCAGTCGTCAAACGCCTGCCTGTCGATAAACTCGTCACGCAGCGGTGACGCCGCGCTGTTCTGCTCCGTCTGGCTCAGCATCCGGAAGATGCGGGTGTAGTCACTCCCTTCCCGCGCCATCAGCGCAAACAAGGTGTTCAGTAATTCGTTATCGCCCTTCTCCTGGGTCAGCAGGCCCAGCTTGTTGCGCATCAGCGCACCATACTCCCGCAGCAGAACCTCCTGATAACCGTCGAGCGCATCGTTCAGGGCATCGACGTCAATAAAAGGCGACAGGCTTTGCGCAAGGCGTTGTAGATTCCACAACCCTACAGCAGGCTGATTATCAAAACTGTAGCGTCCCTGATAGTCCGAATGGTTACAGATGTAACCCGGCTGGTAATCATCAAGGAAGCCATACGGACCGTAATCGAAGGTGAGTCCCAGAAGGGACATGTTATCGGTATTCATGACCCCGTGTGCAAACCCGACGGTCTGCCAGCGGGCAATCATTGAGGCGGTACGGGAGACGATATCGCGGAACCAGAGAACATACTTTTCCGCTTCGCCCTGCAACTGTGGCCAGTGGCGGCGAATGGCATAGTCTGCAAGCTGTCGGACTTTTTCCGGCTCGCGGCGATAGTAAAAGTGTTCAAAATGACCAAAGCGCAGATGGCTTTCAGCGATGCGGACCAGCATTGCCCCCTGCTCCATCGTCTCACGCGCAACCGGCGTGTCGCTGGTAACAATGGACAGCGCGCGCGTGGTAGGGATCCCCAGCGCATGCATGGCTTCCGACGCCAGGCTTTCGCGGATCGTTGAGCGCAGCACCGCGCGCCCGTCGCCCATTCGCGAATAGGGGGTAAGACCCGCACCTTTCAGATGCCAGTCAACCGTCTCCCCGTTGGGAAGCTGCTGTTCACCGAGCAGGATCCCCCGGCCATCACCCAGTTGCCCCGCCCAGACGCCAAACTGGTGGCCGCTGTAGACCTGAGCCAGTGGATGCATGCCCGGCAAAAGCGTTTCGCCGCCCCAGACGCCAACCCCTTCAGCAGGCTGGAACAGGTCAGGCGGGATCGCCAGTTCGTCAGCCAGCGGCGCGTTATGCCAGATAAGACGGGAATGGTGTAACGGTGTAGGTTTGAGTGCGGTATAAAAGCCAGGCAACTCGTCATGCCAGTGTGCAGTAAAAGACAGGGTCATAGGTCCTCCTGCTTTTAGTGTAGAGGGTTTAGCGGGTCTTAAACACGGGCGAAGAGAAGGGTTATCATTGAACGAGCGTTGTCACCTGCTCTGCCGGTACGGCAGGCCAGAGACTTCCCTGCATCGCGCCAAAATTAAACGTCAGCACGCGCTGCAACAGGCTGTGATCGTCAATCCCGGATACCATAACCGACTGGCAGTGTGGGGTGATTTGCCAGAGAATAGCGCGCATAAAGGGCTCAAAAGAAAGCGCTGCAGCCCGCTGCTGGATAAAACCCTTGTCCAGTATTACGCGCTTAAACAAACCGTCATAAACCGCTTTGAGAGATGCTGCACCTGCGCCAAAGTTTGTCAGCACTAAAGGAAAATGGATTGCCATTCTCGCCAGATTCAGATCATCTTTTCCATTATTTAAACCTGGATAGTTCTCATTAACAGTAAACTCAAGAAAAGGATAGCGCTCAAGTAATGAAACAGCATTTCCATTCGTTAATAAAAACTCAACTATTACAGGTGTAATATTGATCCATGCAATTAACTGGTGCTGAATAAAGAACAGTTTACAGGTGTCGAGCAATTGCAGTTTCTCTTGAAACAGCACTAACTCTTCTGCGGGTGAAAGACGCGGGATAACCAGTTCAGTAGGGATCCTCACTTCCGTGTCAACGCCAGCAAAGTTAACCACAAGCTCTAAACCTTTAAGCTCCCCGGCGCTATTACGCGCAGGCTGCAGCAAAAGTTCAGACTTGTAGGCATTATCTAGCGTAATAATCATTGCACTCGCCCCGCATTAAAGATGAGAGAGGACATCCTGGAGCAATTGACGACACAATTCCACTGTCTTGATTTTAATAAGATTAATTTCATCAGTTCCGTAATATTTTTCAGATTTATCCCTGAATCTAAATTAATCTTATCCTGGTTGCTGTGTAATAGCCAGTTTTAGATAAAACAGATACATCTGGACATAACTAATTCTTCGTAAATTTAACTTTAATCATCTTATATGATTAAAAGCGGCATAGTTTATTAGTTACCCTGCCGCCAGCGTTAAGCCGTCAAGGCGCGACTAAATACGCCTCGCCTGCCAGAAATTTTTACGCCAGTAGACATTATCGAGCGAAGAGCGCATCACCCCACGGCTGGTCGAAGCATGAATAAACTGGTTATCCGTATCGTAAATGCCAACATGGAGACCGCTTTCACCCGAACCGGTTTTGAAAAAGACCAGGTCGCCAGGCAGTAACTCATCTTTGTTGATTTCCGTGCCTATTTCAGCTTGCTTGCGCGTTTCACGCGGAAGCTGCAAATCAAACTTATCGCGAAAGGTCATTAGCACAAAACCAGAACAGTCCACGCCGCCGCGACTCATACCGCCGTAGCGATAAGGCGTGCCGCGCCAGTTGCTTAACTGGTCGTTCAGGCTGGCAATCACGGTGATTGAATCCGAGAGCCGGGCATTAGGGGGTGGCGCACGATGGCTACTGCATCCCGCAAGAAAGAGCGCTGCCACAAAGAGAAACCAGAATCGCATGTCCAGACGAATCCTCTGCTTTTTTATTCTTTTTGTAATTTAGCGTGCAAGTAGGCTACCAGGCAAGAAACGGTTACTCTTGCGCGGTAGAAATCAGCATCTTATGCCCTTCTATGTCCAGCCTGCGAAACGACATATTGTAGGCGCGGGCAAGATTTGGAGGCGTAAGAACCTGGTCACGCGCGCCGCTGGCAATCATTTTGCCTCGCGACAGCAGCCAGACCCTGTGGGCATGACGCAGCGTGTGGTTCAGGTCATGACTGCTCATGACGACGGCTATCCCCTGACGGGACAACCCGCTTAGCAGGGTATCCAGCGCCGCCTGCTGGGCAACATCCAGACCGCTCATCGGCTCGTCCAGAAGCAGCAAGCGTCCGTGAGGATTTCCTGCCGGATGGATCTGCAGGATAACCGCGGCCAGACGCACGCGCTGCCACTCCCCACCGGAGAGCTGGCTGGCGTGACGGGTGAGTTTATCGTCTAACCCTAACCCCGTCGCGACATCCGAGAGCAGCGTGGCGCTGTTTTTATCATGCAGATGCAGCATCAGATAGTGCCAGACCGGCATCGCAAACGGTGGCACCTGCTGCTGAACTAAATAGCTACGCCGATGTGCCAGCGATACCGGTGACCAGTCGGCAAGGGCGTGACCCTGCAGCACGATCTCGCCCGGACCAGAGGTCAAGCCCGCCATACGTGCCAGCAGCGTGCTTTTACCGGCCCCATTTGGCCCGACAAGATGCAGGATTTCTCCGGCATTGATAGCACCGGTTACCGGCTCCAGACGTCCCTTATCGGCGACGTCCGTGAGCTGCATCAGCAACGTCATTATTTCGCCAGCGCCAGCTTGATAGACTCCATGACGATCGGATCTTCAGGCGTCATATCCGGTGAGAAACGCTGGACAACCTGGCCGTCGCGACCAATCAGGAATTTTTCAAAATTCCACAGGATATCGTCAGGATAGAGCGGCGCGCGCCCTTTGCTTGCCATACGTTCATAGAAACCGCTGCCCTCTGGCGCCACGGCGGTCGGCGCTGCGGCCACCAGCTTCGCATAGAGCGGGTGGCGATCTTCACCGTTGACGTCGATCTTGCTGAATAGCGGGAACGTCACGCCATAGGTGGTGCTGCAGAAGGTTTTAATCTCCTCTTCGCTGCCCGGCTCCTGACCCAGGAATTGGTTACACGGGAAGCCCAGTACGGTGAAACCGTCTTTCCCCCAGGCTTTCTGAATGTTCTCCAGCTGTTCGTACTGCGGCGTCAGGCCACATTTGGATGCCACGTTGACGATGAGCAACACGTTGCCCTTGTAGCCTTCCAGCGTGGTTTTCTCGCCGTCAATGGTGGTCACTTCGGTATTCAGAATATCAGTCTGCATAGCATTCCCTCAGGTTGTCTTACGGGTAGTGATTTAACGTCCAGCTTTTAAGAGTAGCCAGATAAATACCGGCGCGCCCAGCGTAGCGGTCACTACACCAATCGGCAGTTCGGCTGCGCTCAGGGCGAGTCGGGCGATGATGTCAGCCACCAGCAGCGTTGCCGCCCCGGCAACCGCCGAGGCCGGAAGTAACGTCCGATGGTCGGTAATACCGCACAGACGCAACATATGTGGGATAACCAGCCCGATAAAGCCAATCGCCCCCGCCAGCGCCACGCTCACCCCCACCATCCAGCCAATGGCAATCACCAGCGCATTGCGCCAGAAGCTAATCGGCATGCCGAGCTGGCGAGCCGACGTTTCGCCGAGCGCGAGAATATTCAGCGGCTGTGCCTGAAAAGAGGTCCACAGTATGACCGGGATCAACAGCGCCATCAGCCAGCCCTGCCGCCAGTCGACGCCACCGAATCCGCCCATCATCCAGTACATGAGCTGACGTAAATCGAACGACGTTGAAAAATAGACTGCCCAGGTCATTAACGCGCTGCAGATGATCCCCAGCGCCACCCCGGCAAGCAGCAGCCGACTGGTCGACAGATGCCGTCTGGCAAAACGCAGCAGAATGATGGTTATCAGCAAGGCGCCGAGAATAGCGCTAAAGCTAATGCTCCACGCTGAGAGTGCCCCGCCCCCCAGCATGACAGCCGCAATCAGCCCCACGCCAGCCCCATTCGACACGCCAAGCAGCCCGGGCTCCGCCAGCGGATTTTCAAACAGCGCCTGCATGATGGTGCCGCACAGCGCCAGCGCGGCCCCCACCAGGATCACCGCCAGCGTGCGCGGCAGGCGTATTTGCCAGACAAAAAGCTGGCCATCCGGACCCAACCAGCTTTCCGGCCCCAGCCACCTGTCGCCCGCGCACAGGCTAACGACAGCGGCCACAATGAGCAGCAGCGCAAGCAGAAGCAGGCGACGTCGTTCGGAACAGTGCTGGCGATGGGCAAAATCAAGCATGGGTATGGTTTTAGTCACGTGAGATGTAATTGATTTTACGGTGGGTTTGCAGAAGAGCGCAAAGAAAAAAGGCCGCAATAGCGGCCTTTTTAGTTAGTTCATATTACTCTGCTTTAGGCGTTGCGTTTTCGACACGGCTTTTTAACTTCTGGCCGGGTCTGAAGGTCACCACGCGGCGGGCTGTAATGGGAATATCTTCCCCCGTCTTCGGGTTGCGACCCGGACGTTGGTTTTTGTCTCGCAAATCAAAATTGCCAAAACCGGAGAGTTTTACCTGCTCACCATTTTCCAGAGCACGACGGATCTCTTCGAAAAACAGCTCTACCAGCTCTTTGGCATCCCGTTTGCTAAGCCCAAGCTTATCAAACAGATATTCTGACATTTCAGCTTTTGTAAGCGCCATAGGTTCAATCCCTCAATGATGCCTGGAATCGCTCTTTTAATGCCTCTACACATCTGGCAACGGTAGCGGCAATCTCCTCTTCTTCGAGTGTACGGCTGGTATCCTGAAGGATAAGGCTAATAGCGAGGCTCTTGAAACCTTCTGCTACGCCCTTGCCGCGGTACACGTCAAATAAGTTTACGCCAACTACCTGATTTACGCCAACTTTCTTACATTCGGCCAAAATATCTGCTGCGGGCACGTTTTCAGCGACGACAACCGCGATATCACGGCGGTTCGCCGGGAAGCGTGATACGTCCTGCGCCTGAGGAATGACGCGGTCTGCAACCGGGTTCCACTCCAGCTCGAACACGATGGTACGGCCATTCAGGTCCAGCTTACGCTCCAGTTCCGGATGAACAACTCCAATGAAACCAACGCGTTTACCGTCCAAATAAATCGCCGCGCTCTGGCCCGGATGCAGGGCTGGATTCGCTTCTGCACGGAATTCAATTTCAGATAATTTACCGGTCAGATCGAGAATGGCTTCCAGATCGCCCTTCATATCGTAGAAATCAACCGTACCTTTTGCCAGATCCCAGTGCTCTTCATAGCGATTACCGCTGATAGCCCCCGCCAGCATGAGATCCTGACGGATGCCTAAATTCGCCTGAGTATCCGGTACAAAGCGCAATCCACTTTCGAAAATTCGCACGCGGTTTTGCTGACGATTCTGGTTATACACGATAGTGCCGAGCAGGCCGGTCCACAGGGACAGACGCATCGCGGACATCTCGCTGGAGATCGGGCTTGGCAGGATCAGCGCCTCCTGGCCCGGGTGGATCAGCTGCTGCAGCTTAGGATCAACAAAGCTGTAAGTGATCACTTCCTGATAGCCTTTGTCGTTGAGCATGGTTTTCACACGCTTCAGGGACAAGTCGGCTTCACGGTGGGTGCCCATCACCAGACCCGCCTGTACCGGCTCGTCAGGGATGTTGTTGTAGCCGTAAACGCGGGCCACTTCTTCCACCAGATCTTCTTCAATTTCCATGTCGAAACGCCATGATGGCGCAACGGCTTTCCACTCGTCCAGGCCTTCGGTCACTTCACAGCCCAGACGGGTCAGAATGTCGGTAACCTGTGCATCGGCAACGTGGTGGCCAATCAGGCGATCCAGCTTGCTGCGGCGCAGGGTAATGGTGGCACGCTTAGGCAGCGTCGCTTCGTTGGTCACGTCGATAACCGGACCCGCTTCGCCGCCGCAGATGTCGATCAGCAGGCGAGTCGCACGTTCCATCGCTTTGTACTGCAGAGCCGGGTCAACGCCGCGCTCGTAGCGGTGAGAGGCATCGGTATGCAGACCGTGTCGGCGTGCGCGGCCGGTAATTGAGAGTGGGCTGAAGAACGCGCATTCCAGCAGAACGTTTTGCGTTTCATCGTTCACGCCAGAGTGTTCACCCCCGAAGATACCGCCCATTGCCAGCGCTTTGCTGTGGTCAGCAATCACCAGCGTATCGGCGTTCAGTTTGGCTTCGCTGCCGTCCAGCAGAACCAGGGTTTCGCCCTCTTTCGCCATGCGCACAACGATGCCGCCGTCGATACGATCTTTATCGAACGCGTGCATCGGCTGGCCCAGCTCCAGCAGAACGTAGTTGGTTACGTCAACAACCGCATCGATTGAGCGGATACCGCAGCGACGCAGCTTCTCTTTCATCCACAGCGGCGTTGGCGCCTTAACGTTAATGCCTTTCACCACGCGGCCCAGATAGCGCGGGCAAGCATCCGCAGCCTCAACCTGGATTGGCAGCACGTCACTGATGGTCGCTTCAACCGAAGCAATCTCCGGCGCGTTCAGTTCGGTCTGGTTCAGCACGGCAACGTCACGCGCCACGCCGATGATACCTAAGCAGTCGGCACGGTTTGGCGTGACGCTGATTTCAATGGTGTTGTCGTCAAGCTTCAGGTATTCACGGATATCGGTGCCGATTGGCGCATCCAGCGGCAGCTCAATGATGCCGTTGTGGTCGTCGGAAATACCCAGCTCGGAGAAGGAGCACAGCATGCCTTCAGACGGCTCGCCGCGCAGCTTAGCCGCTTTAATTTTGAAATCGCCCGGCAGCACTGCACCGACGGTCGCCACAGCCACCTTCAGCCCCTGACGGCAGTTTGGCGCGCCGCAGACGATATCCAGCAGACGGTCACCGCCCACGTTCACTTTCGTCACGCGCAGTTTGTCGGCGTTAGGGTGCTGGCCGCACTCGACCACTTCACCCACCACCACGCCGGTAAAAGCACCCGAGACAGGATCGACGCCATCAACTTCCAGACCCGCCATGGTGATCTGGTTAGAAAGTGCTTCGCTGTCGAGCGTCGTGTTCACCCATTCGCGTAACCACAGTTCACTGAATTTCATTGTTCTGTCCTGCCCTTATTTAAACTGTTTGAGGAAACGCAGATCGTTTTCGAAGAATGCACGTAAGTCGGTCACGCCGTAGCGCAGCATGGTCAGACGCTCCATGCCCATACCGAATGCGAAGCCGGAGTATACTTCCGGATCGATACCCACGTTACGCAGCACGTTTGGATGCACCATACCGCAGCCCAGCACTTCCAGCCATTTGCCGTTTTTACCCATCACGTCAACTTCCGCAGACGGTTCGGTGAACGGGAAGTAGGACGGACGGAAACGAACCTGCAGATCTTCCTCAAAGAAGTTGTTCAGGAAATCGTGCAGCGTACCCTTCAGGTTGGTGAAGCTGATGTTTTTATCAACAATCAGACCTTCCATCTGGTGGAACATTGGGGTGTGGGTCTGATCGTAGTCGTTACGATAGACGCGACCCGGCGCGATAATACGGATTGGCGGCTCCTGATCCTTCATGGTACGGATCTGTACGCCGGAGGTCTGAGTACGCAGCAGACGCGTAGCGTCGAACCAGAAAGTGTCGTGGTCAGCGCGTGCCGGATGATGGCCAGGAATGTTCAGGGCATCGAAGTTGTGATAATCATCTTCAATTTCCGGGCCAGTCGCCACGGTAAAGCCGAGCTCACCGAAGAAACTTTCAATGCGATCGATGGTACGGGTTACCGGGTGCAGACCCCCGTTTTCAATACGGCGACCGGGCAGAGAAACGTCGATGGTTTCCGCCGCCAGACGCGCATTCAGCACCGCGCTTTCGAGTTCAGCTTTACGCGCGTTCAGCGCCTGCTGTACCTGCTCCTTGGCTTCGTTAATCACCGCACCCGCTGCCGGGCGTTCTTCCGGCGGCAGCTCACGCAGGGTAGTCATTTGAAGGGTTAAATGCCCTTTCTTGCCCAGATATTCGACGCGGACATTGTCTAACGCGGCAACATCTGAGACCTGGTTAATGGCGGCCGTTGCACTGGCAACCAGCTCTGCGAGATGTGACATGGTTTTCCTCATTATGTCGGTGCAGACACCGATTTGGTGGACTTATTCTCTCGAATTTAGACACAAAAAAAGCCTCCATCGGGAGGCTTATCTGGCGCTGTTTTTCGTTTCATCTTTCACGCGCTAGCCTCCTGAATTCAGGTGCTAAAGTAAAAGAAGAAGCGGAAAATAGCAGCATTCATGCTTGCGTTACCTTGTGTGGTAAAAACCGTGAAGACCTTATTGAAAAGCCTGGACGGGTAAAAGTCAATGTTCTGATGATGTTAAAACAAAAGAGGGAGCAAAGCTCCCTCTCTCAACTGGCTTATGCCAGTGCTGCTTTCGCTTTTTCGACCAGAGCGGTGAACGCTACTTTGTCGAATACTGCGATGTCAGCCAGGATCTTACGGTCGATTTCAACAGAGGCTTTTTTCAGGCCGTTGATGAATTTGCTGTAAGAAATACCGTTCTGACGTGCTGCTGCGTTGATACGCGCAATCCACAGTTGACGGAACTGACGCTTACGCTGACGACGGTCACGGTAAGCGTACTGACCTGCTTTGATAACAGCCTGGAAGGCAACGCGGTAAACGCGTGAACGCGCACCGTAGTAGCCTTTAGCTTGTTTCAAAATTTTCTTGTGACGTGCACGTGCAATTACACCACGTTTTACGCGAGCCATGTGTGCTCTCCTGTATCTATATTCTTAGTAAAAAAATTAAACGTTAACGGCTTATGCGTACGGCAGGCACGCGATAACCAGACCCAGATCGCCTTTAGAAACAAGGCCTTTTGGACGCAGGTGACGTTTACGCTTAGTAGATTTTTTGGTCAGAATATGACGCAGGTTTGCGTGCTTACGCTTAAATCCACCACCACCGGTTTTTTTGAAGCGCTTAGCAGCACCGCGTACGGTCTTAATTTTTGGCATCTTAATAACTTCCACTTCGCATTGTTAAATAAACGAAACATAGGCGAACAAAACCTATGAAACCCGAAGGCTCCACAGATTTTGCTGCTTGAAGGCCTTACTGTTTCTTCTTAGGAGCGAGCACCATGATCATCTGGCGGCCTTCGATCTTCGTAGGGAAGGATTCGACTACTGCCAGTTCACTCAGATCTTCACGGACGCGGTTAAGCACTTCCATACCGATCTGTTGGTGGGCCATCTCACGACCACGGAAACGCAGTGTGATCTTGGCCTTATCGCCATCTTCCAGAAAGCGAATCAGGCTGCGGAGTTTTACCTGATAATCGCCATCGTCGGTACCAGGACGGAATTTGATTTCCTTAACCTGGATAACTTTTTGCTTCTTCTTCTGTTCCTTAGAAGACTTACTTTTTTCATAAAGGAACTTGCCGTAGTCCATGATACGACAAACTGGCGGTTCGGCGTTAGGGCTGATTTCAACTAAATCTACTCCAGCTTCTTCAGCTTTTTCGATCGCTTCTCTCAGACTCACAATCCCCAGTGGTTCACCTTCAAGATCTGTTAAGCGAACTTCCTGGGCGCGAATCTCGCCATTGATACGATTCGGACGTGCCGTTTGAACTCGTTTTCCGCCTTTAATACCTTATTCCTCCAGTTGTTGAAGACTGCGGCTGCGAATCTCTTGTTGCAGCTTCTCAATCACTTCACTTACGTCCAGGCTCCCCAGGTCTTTACCACGGCGGGTGCGAACGGCAACTTTGCCTGCTTCCACCTCTTTATCACCACAGACCAACATATACGGGACACGACGTAAAGTGTGCTCGCGGATTTTAAAGCCAATCTTCTCATTTCTCAAGTCTGCTTTTACGCGAATGCCCGCATTTTGTAGTTTCTGCGTCAATTCTTTAACGTAATCCGCCTGAGAATCGGTAATGTTCATCACCACGACCTGCACTGGCGCAAGCCAGGTTGGGAAGAAGCCCGCGAACTCTTCGGTCAGGATGCCGATGAAGCGCTCCAGTGAACCGAGAATTGCACGGTGAATCATTACCGGTACCTGACGCTCGTTGTCTTCGCCAACATAAGAGGCGCTTAAACGCTGCGGCAGGGAGAAGTCCAGCTGTACAGTACCGCACTGCCATGCGCGATCGAGGCAGTCATACAGGGTAAATTCAATTTTCGGACCGTAGAATGCGCCCTCGCCCAGCTGGTATTCGAACGGAATGCCGTTCTCTTCCAGCGCCACGGCGAGATCCGCTTCTGCGCGATCCCAGGTCTCATCGCTACCGATACGTTTTTCCGGACGCGTTGAGAGTTTGACCACGATCTTCTCGAAGCCAAAGGTGCTGTACATATCGTAGACCATACGAATACAGGCGTTAACTTCGTCACGGACCTGATCTTCAGTACAGAAGATATGCGCATCATCCTGAGTAAAGCCACGAACGCGCATCAGACCGTGCAGCGCACCTGATGGCTCGTTACGGTGGCAGCTACCGAACTCCGCCATACGCAGCGGCAGGTCGCGGTAGGATTTCAGACCCTGGTTGAAGATCTGAACGTGACCCGGACAGTTCATTGGCTTGATGCAGTACTCACGGTTCTCAGACGAGGTGGTGAACATCGCATCTTTGTAGTTGTCCCAGTGGCCGGTTTTTTCCCACAGCACACGGTCCATCATGAACGGGCCTTTCACTTCCTGGTACTGGTACTCTTTCAGCTTGGAGCGAACGAAGGTTTCCAGTTCACGGAAGATAGTCCAGCCGTCGTTATGCCAGAACACCATACCCGGCGCTTCTTCCTGCATATGATACAGGTCAAGCTGCTTACCGATTTTACGGTGGTCACGCTTCGCAGCCTCTTCCAGGCGCTGCAGGTACGCGCTCAGGGCTTTCTTATCTGCCCACGCGGTACCATAAATACGCTGCAACATCTTGTTGTTGCTGTCGCCACGCCAGTAGGCGCCCGCGATCTTCATCAGCTTGAAGTGATGACAGAAGCGCATGTTCGGCACGTGCGGTCCACGGCACATGTCGACGTATTCTTCGTGATGGTACAAGCCAGGCTTGTCATCATGCGAAATATTTTCGTCAAGAATAGAGACTTTATAGTTCTCGCCGCGCTTCACGAAGGTTTCACGCGCTTCGTGCCAGCTGACTTTCTTCTTGATGACGTCATAGTTGGTTTCGGCGAGCTCGTGCATACGTTTTTCGAGCGCGTCGATATCTTCCTGGGTCAGGGTATGATCGAGGTCAACGTCATAGTAGAAGCCGTTGTCGATAACCGGGCCGATCGCCATTTTGGTATTTGGCCACAGCTGTTTAATCGCATGACCTAACAGGTGCGCGCAGGAGTGACGAATGATCTCAAGACCTTCTTCGTCTTTCGCGGTGATGATAGACAGCTTCGCATCGCTCTCGATCAGATCGGACGCATCAACCAGCTCACCATTTACACGGCCAGCGATGGTCGCTTTCGCGAGTCCAGGGCCGATATCCAGGGCAACATCCATTGGGCTAACAGCGTGGTCGTAATGGCGTTGGCTGCCATCAGGAAGAGTAATTACAGGCATTTTATATCCTTATTTGCAGTGATGCCCCACACATAAGAGCATATACAAAGAAAATAATCATTATTTAACAATAGATTGCGAAACCATCTGACCAACAATCGTCAAATTGGCTCGTCATCATGCTCCCGCCGATTTCAGACAAATGCGGATTTACGGCAAGCCCCCTAATGGTAACACTAATGAAAGGGCGAATGCACCCTCTGCGACCAGTTTGAACCTTCACTCATCGGTATGAGTGAACGAACTTTCGCGAACCATGGCTCGCAATTCAAAAGTGCTGAGCTATTCTTGAACAGGTCCTTACACACCCAAGGGGCATCACATGAATGTGTCCAGTAGAACCGTTGTGATATTGAATATCCTTTCCGCTGCCGGTTTAGTGTTGATTCTTGCCGACAGATTCCATTGGTTCTGACATGAATCAATGCCGTTGCATAACCCTTTGTCCCGAATAATGCGCTTTTTACTGCATTTTTTTGGTAGACTGGAACAATAAACTGACAAGGAAGAGGTTATGCCAACAAAACGCTTTGCCGCGAAGCACTGGAAAATGGTGGTCGTATTAATTGCAATCTGCGGTGCAATGTTGTTATTGCGCTGGGCTGCAATGATATGGGGTTAGTGTTTATGCATTGCAAGCAAAAGTAATAAGACATCAAAACCTGAAAACTCTTTGAATATCTTTACAGCATTGCTGTGATGAAAACCGGTACATCACAATCCGGTTTTTTACGGTGAGTTTTAAAACCGAAACACGTATCAGGACCACTCACCGGCAACCAGTGTATGCACGTCAAACGCATCATTCATTGACTGACCGGTAGACTGTGACGCCGGGGCGATGTTTGAACCCGCTTCAACATCAGAGGCGGTACTAATACCCGTGCGATCAGCAGCGAATACGCCAAAAGCGAGTGCCGAAAGCACCATTGCTGCTGCAGCAGTTTTGATTTTTTTCATCATGATTCTTCTCATACTTAATTAGAGCATAAAGACCTAAGGCTGAATTTTGCCTGTAGTGACAGTGTAGATCTGGATCACACTTTTGCATAGTCAGTTTATTTATCAATTCGTGTCAAATAATCTGAATATTCGGGGAGTGGTGTAATTATGAAGAAAATATGGAGATATTTTCGGACCAATTATTTTAAAACGCCGTTTAATATAAATCAGCACAATTTCTAAAAATTAAAAAAGGGCCGAAATAATGTCGGCCCGTTTAGATTACATTTTATAACCCAAAGAAATTGTCGTCCTGCGGTCGGTATGATCAGGCGCAGTTTCAGGCGGTGCTGAGTTCCAGGTCACGTTGTACGCTACCTTTAACCCAAAGTGTTCATTGATGGCCACATTCAGCGCCGTCTCAGAGTTCAGCGTCGTATCATCAGCACCGAATACCGAAACACCCTGCGTGAATTTGGTGTTGTCGGTCATCTGCCAGGCGTAAGTACCCGACGCATAGCCCAGCGGTTGGGTTTTGGTATCACCGTCGGTGTATTCGTCATAACGTACGCCTGGACCGAATTCAAAACGCAGGCTGTGTACTGGTCCGTTCAGGAACTGGCGACCATAACCTGCAGTGAAGACATCACGCTGCCGGTAGCCGTTATAGCGGTCGGTTAGCCAGCTTGCCTGACCGAACAGGTAATCATAATCGGTCATATTGTAACGACTACGCCCGCCTACGGCGTATTTCTCTGACGATCGCTCGTCATTCGCTGAGGTGTTGCTGGCATTCCCCCACAGTGACCAGGCGGTGGTGTTGCCATACCACGTCAGGGTGCTGTCTGCGGTCAGGGAAGAGCTTTTCGTGTTGCCGGATTGCGCCAGATACCCTGCGTTCAGGTTACCTTCAAAAGGTTTTTGCGCTGTGGAGGGATCGTCCATGACAGTAAAAACGGTATCATCGGCGATTGCATTCATTGACGCAAACACGCCACCCACCAGCATCATTGCAGCGGGTACTGTCTTCAAAAGCTTCATTTTATTAAGGAGTCCATACAACAAAAAAAGAGACCATCACGGTCTCGGAAACTTTCTTGAGGATCAATGACAAGGCGTCCAGAGAAAGGTAACAAATTATAAAAAGCCGCAAATAACATAGCAATGTTTTCTTATTTCATTTTTTGAATAAGAACGATCTCAAAACGACTTTTATTTTATAAAAACAACCCCGTACTTTTGTCAGCATTCATATTTAAAATCATACTGTTATTTACGTTGCCTTCCTGTCGATTGATGCCAGGCTTAAAGGAACCCATGCAAAAAGGAGGTTATGATGGTTCCTGTCTACACGCTGACACTCTCCCCTTCTCTCGATTCCGCTACCTTAACCGCACAGATTTACCCGGAAGGTAAACTGCGCTGTAGCGCCCCGGTGTTTGAGCCCGGTGGTGGCGGTATCAACGTCGCACGCGCAATTACCCACCTTGGAGGCAAAGCGACGGCGATTTTTCCTGCCGGTGGTGCCACTGGTGAACATCTGGTGTCTCTGCTGGCAGACGAACAGGTTGCCGTGCAAACCGTCGAGGCCAGCGACTGGACGCGTCAGAACCTGCACGTTCACGTTGAGTCCAGCGGCGAGCAGTACCGTTTTGTTATGCCGGGGGCAAAATTGAGTGATGATGAGTTTCGTCAGCTTGAGGAGAAGGTCCTGACAATTGAAAGGGGCGCTTTGCTGGTGATCAGCGGCAGCCTGCCGCCGGGCGTGAGCACAGAGAAACTCACAGCATTAATTCGGGCAGCCCTGCAACGGGGCATCCGGTGCATTGTCGACAGTTCCGGCGAGGCGTTAAAAGCCGCTCTGGAGCCAGGCAACCTTGAGCTGGTTAAACCCAATCAGAAAGAGCTAAGCGCACTGGTGAATCGTGAACTCACCCAGCCGGATGACGTCCGTAATGCCGCGCAAGAGCTGATACGCAGCGGCAAGGCATTGCGCGTGGTGGTTTCTCTTGGCCCTCAGGGTGCGCTGGCCGTGGATGGAACGGGCTATGTGCAGGTTGTGCCACCCCCCATGAAAAGCCAGAGCACCGTTGGCGCAGGCGACAGTATGGTGGGGGCGATGACGCTGAAACTGGCGCAGGGGGCGTCGCTGCTGGAGATGACGCGCTACGGCGTTGCAGCAGGTAGCGCTGCAACCATCAATCAGGGCACGCGGCTTTGTTCGCTGCCTGACACCGAGAAAATTGTTAATTATCTGTCCCAAAATTAACCGTCCCCCTCTCTCTTCCGGGGAGAGGGTAAAGACGAGCTATAGTCGCCAAAAACGTACTATCGACTATGCTAAGAAAACTTTCATGATAACAATGAGGTGAACTATGAGCAGTGGTGACATCACCCGCTACGTCATTACCGTCAACATTCATGAAGCGTCACTGACCGAGCTCAATGAACTCAACAACGCTTTTACACGGGCAAATTTTCTGCTCACCCTCACGGACGACGAGGGCAATATTCATGATTTAGGTACGCTGACATTTGGCCTGATAAGCGCCCTCAGCGACGAGGAAGTTCACGCCCTGGCAAGCAGCCTGGCCGAGAGTGTGACTGACAAGGACGCGGATATTGAGGTAGAGACCTGGGAAAGCTGGCGAAAAAAAGAACAATAAGTGCGTTGTATGAATTTAAACCGCTCAGGTGTGCGTTAGTTCGTATTTTTTAACAGCCGTTTTGCGCTAACTTTATGATCTGGCAGACAACATGGGAGAGATATCATGTGGCAGGCTATCAGTCATCTTTTAAGCGAGCAATTAGGTGAAGGTGAAATTGAACTGCGTAATGAACTGCCTGGCGGTGAGATCCACGCCGCGTGGCATTTACGCTACGCGGGGCGCGACCTTTTCGTTAAATGCGATGAACGTGAACTTCTCCCCATCTTCACTGCCGAAGCCGATCAGTTGGATCTGCTGTCGCGCAGCAAAACGGTCACCGTCCCGCACGTCTGGGCCGTGGGCAGTGACCGCGACTACAGTTTTCTGGTCATGGAATATCTCCCCGCTCGCCCACTGGATGCCCATAACGCGTTTATTCTTGGACAGCAGCTAGCACGATTGCACCAGTGGAGCGATCAACCGCAGTTTGGACTCGATTTCGACAACGATCTCTCCACCACACCACAGCCGAACGCCTGGCAACGCCGCTGGTCGATCTTCTTTGCAGAGCAACGTATTGGCTGGCAGCTGGAACTGGCGGCAGAGAAAGGGCTGGAATTTGGCAACATTGATGCGATTGTCGAACACGTGCAGCAGCGTCTTGCCGCGCATCAGCCTCAGGCTTCACTGTTGCACGGGGATTTGTGGTCAGATAACTGTGCGCTGGGTCCGAACGGCCCTTATATCTTCGACCCTGCCTGTTACTGGGGTGACAGAGAGTGCGACCTCGCCATGCTACCACTGCATCCTGAACAGCTGCCGCAGATTTATGACGGATACCAGTCGGTCTCGCCGTTGCCGCCTGACTTCCTCGACCGCCAGCCGGTGTATCAACTTTATACCCTGTTGAATCGGGCAATTCTGTTTGGCGGTCAACATCTGGTGAATGCGCAGCGCGCACTGGAGCGGGTACTGGCGGCGTAGCGGGCGGTCATGCACCACCCGCTGTGGCTCTAGATAAAACCGAGCAGAGAGAAAAAGAAATAACCGGCCACGATGATGACTAACGGTAATACATAGAGCGGGAAAATCTGCAGGAAAATCGTGTGACGCGGAACAACAATGCGGGATTCGATTTGCTCGCGGCTCATTCCGTCCGGCCCTTTCGCCTGCTCAAGAATGAGCTGGTCTTCCACACCTTCGCGTAAAAAACGCGTCTGGCGACTCATGCGCGCGCCTGATGCCTGCAATGCCATCGCGATAAAAATCAGCGCGTAAATCACCCAAAAGCCAACATTCGCCTGTTGATGAAAATTCGGTGTCGGTGAGTTAAACCAGAAAAAGTTTAAGAACGGGGTGTTAAAACGCATCATTTCAATCATCACATGCGCGAAATCCAGCATTACCGCATTGATACCCGGCTGCTTTTCACTGTGATCGTACATAAATTTGAGTACGGAAATCAGTGTGGAAATCACAGCCGGAATAAAAATGGCCCAACCGGCAATACGTTTTAAGACAGCGATGCGTCCAGCTTGTTGATACGTCATTCGTTCCCCTTCAAAAAGACGCGTTATTTTTGCCTAAGTCTACCTGCTGCCCATCATTTTCGCCCGTTCTTTAAAAGCATTATGCTAAATTGCAGATTGTGCTTAGCACGTATCGTCTGTCGAACACCTGAGATAAGGAGACGTTGTGATGTCGACACCGCGCCAAATACTTGCCGCCATTTTTGACATGGACGGATTGCTGATTGACTCCGAACCGCTGTGGGATCGGGCTGAACTGGATGTGATGGCGAGCCTCGGCGTCGATATCAGCCGCCGGAACGAACTTCCCGATACGCTGGGACTTCGCATTGATATGGTTGTAGACCTCTGGTATGCCCACCAGCCATGGGTTGGCCCCGGTCGTGACGACGTCACCGCACGTATTATTAACCGCGCCATTACGCTGGTTGAAGAGCAGAAGCCCCTGCTTCCGGGCGTGCGTGATGCGATCGCCCTGTGCAAGGCGCAAGGATTGAAGGTCGGGCTGGCCTCCGCTTCGCCGCTGCATATGCTGGAAAAAGTGCTGTCCCTGTTCGAACTGCGCGACAGCTTCGACGCGCTGGCCTCAGCCGAGAAACTGCCCTACAGCAAGCCGCACCCTCAGGTCTATATGGACTGCGCCGCAAAACTGGGTCTGGATCCGCTCACCTGCGTGGCGCTGGAAGATTCCGTTAACGGCATGGTGGCCTCCAAAGCCGCACGCATGCGCTCTATCGTTGTGCCTGCGGAAGAAGGCCGCCACGATCCCCGCTTTGCCCTGGCGGATGTGAAACTGGCCTCGCTGGAAGACCTTACGGTTGCCCATCTGCGCGGCGAGTGACCTTCTCTTTCAGGCAGCCCTTCGCTGCCTGAAATAAAAATAAAACATCGTTTCATTTAATTGCATTTCCTGCTTTCACCTCCTATTCTTACCTTCAGAATGACAATAACCTTACTTCTGAGGCGCGTATGATACTGGAGTCCTTCACTCTTTCAGGAAAAGTGGCCATCGTCACGGGATGCGATACCGGGCTGGGACAGGGCATGGCCGTGGCGCTCGCACAAGCCGGATGCGATATTGTTGGCGTGAACCGTAAAGTTCCCGACGAAACGGCCGCGCGCATCACCGCTCTCGGGCGTCGATTTATGGCGATTCGGGCCGATCTCGGTCAACAAGAAAGCATTCAGCGCGTAGTGGATAGCGCTGTCGCCGAGATGGGACGCGTCGATATTCTGGTGAATAACGCCGGGACCATACGTCGGGAGGATGCCCTGGCATTCAGTGAAAAAGACTGGGACGATGTTGTTAACCTGAATCTCAAATCGGTTTTTTTCCTCTCTCAGGCGGTGGCCAAACAGTTTATCCAGCAGGGTCAGGGTGGGAAAATCATCAATATTGCCTCGATGCTTTCATTCCAGGGGGGGATCCGCGTGCCTTCTTACACCGCGTCTAAAAGCGGTGTTCTGGGTATCACGCGCCTGCTCGCCAACGAATGGGCTACGCATGGCATCAACGTGAACGCCATTGCGCCGGGTTATATGGCGACCAATAACACGCAGCAGTTGCGCGACGATGAACAGCGTAGCCAGGCGATCCTGGAGCGTATCCCGGCCGGGCGCTGGGGATTGCCGGAGGATTTGCAAGGTCCGGTTGTTTTCCTTGCCTCTGCTGCATCGGATTATGTCAACGGTCACACCCTGGCCGTAGACGGTGGCTGGCTGGCGCGCTGACGCCGCTTTGTGACAAAGAGTTACACCGTCACCTCTTCCGCACACTGTATAAAAACCCTATACTGTATGAATTGACAGTTTGTTGGGTTTTATCATGACGGCGGAAGGCCACCTGCTTTTTTCAATTGCATGCGCAGTGTTTGCCAAAAACGCTGAACTGACCCCTGTGCTGGCACAGGGTGACTGGTGGCATATCGTCCCTTCCGCCGTATTAACCTGTCTCCTGCCGGACATCGATCACCCCAAGTCGTTTCTTGGACAACGGTTGAAGTGGATCGCAAAACCCATTGCCAGAGCGTTTGGCCATCGTGGGTTTACCCACAGCCTGCTGGCCGTGTTTGCCCTGCTTACCCTGTTCTATTTAAAAGTGCCTGAAAGCTGGATAGTGCCGGCAGATGCCATACAGGGGATGGTGCTGGGTTATTTAAGTCATATTCTTGCCGATATGCTGACGCCTGCCGGTGTCCCCCTCCTGTGGCCCTGCCGGTGGCGTTTCCGTTTTCCCATTCTCGCCCCGCAAAAAGGCAATCAGCTGGAGCGCGTTTTGTGCATGGCACTCTTCGCGTACGCCGTCTGGATGCCGCAGACGTTGCCCGAAAATGGTGCAGTTCGTTGGTCATCGCAGATGATCAATTCGCTGCAATTTCAGTTCAATCGTTTCATTCATCACCAGATTGAACAGTAAACAAACAAAATAATCCCGTTTGTCATAAACCATTCCATTTGGATATAAGCGCTGCATCACACTTCTGCTAACCTTGCGCCATCAGGATCGGTAAAAACCGACCGTATAATAAATCAGGAGAACGGGGATGAATTTTCCACTCATCGCGAACATTATTGTGTTCGTTGTATTGCTATTGCTTCTCGCGCAGGCGCGCCACAAACAGTGGAGCCTGGCGAAAAAAGTGCTGGTCGGTCTGGTCATGGGTGTGGCCTTTGGTCTGGCATTACACGCTGTTTACGGCTCCGATAACCCGGTACTGAAAGATTCCATTCAATGGTTCAACATTGTCGGTAACGGTTACGTGCAGCTGCTGCAGATGATTGTGATGCCGCTGGTGTTCGCGTCTATTCTGAGCGCCGTTGCTCGTCTGCATAATGCGACTCAGCTGGGGAAAATCAGCTTCCTGACTATCGGTACGCTGCTGTTCACCACGCTGATTGCCGCGCTGGTGGGCGTGCTGGTGACCAACCTGTTTGGCCTGACCGCTGAAGGCCTGGTCCAGGGTACGGCTGAAACCGCGCGTCTGACGGCGATTCAAACCAACTATGTTGGCAAAGTGGCCGACCTGACGGTTCCGCAGATGGTGCTCTCCTTTATTCCTAAAAACCCGTTTGCTGACCTGACCGGCGCAAGCCCAACCTCCATCATAAGCGTGGTGATCTTCGCCGCGTTCCTGGGTGTGGCTGCGCTGAAGCTGCTGAAAGACGATGCGCCAAAAGGTGAACGCGTGCTGACCGCTATCGATACCCTGCAGAGCTGGGTAATGAAACTGGTCCGTCTGGTCATGCAGCTGACGCCTTACGGCGTGCTGGCACTGATGACCAAAGTGGTTGCGGGATCAAACCTGCAGGACATCATCAAGCTGGGCAGCTTTGTCGTCGCCTCTTACCTGGGTCTGGGCATCATGTTTGTGGTGCACGGCATCCTGCTGGGCGTGAACGGCGTCAGCCCGCTGAAATACTTCCGTAAAGTGTGGCCAGTGCTGACCTTCGCGTTTACCAGCCGTTCCAGTGCTGCGTCTATACCGCTGAACGTGGAAGCGCAAACGCGTCGCCTGGGCGTTCCTGAGTCCATCGCCAGCTTCTCTGCTTCCTTTGGTGCCACCATTGGACAGAACGGCTGTGCAGGTCTGTACCCGGCAATGCTGGCCGTAATGGTCGCGCCGACTGTGGGTATCAACCCGCTGGATCCGGTGTGGATTGCCACCCTGGTGGGCATTGTGACCATCAGCTCCGCAGGCGTTGCGGGTGTTGGTGGTGGTGCAACCTTCGCCGCGCTGATTGTGCTGCCCGCGCTGGGTCTGCCTGTGACGCTGGTTGCGCTGCTGATCTCCGTTGAACCGCTGATCGACATGGGACGTACCGCGCTGAACGTGAGTGGCTCCATGACCGCCGGTACGCTAACCAGCCAGTGGCTGAAGCAGACCGATAAAGCGATCCTGGACAGTGAAGACGACGCCGAGCTGGCGCACCGTTAATCACTGTTGAAATAAAAAAACCGCCTGATGGCGGTTTTTTTATGGCTGTTATTCTTCAACCTCTTCATCCTGGCGGATCTGCATCGCCCACCGTTGCGCTGACTCCGGCACCGTAAACGTGGGTGAGCGGCGGAAATGTTCGCCGATCAGCACAAAGGCCACGTATTTACCCCGTAACTGCCAGACGTCGCGAAAACCATCCACTTTCAGGGCATGGTCAGGCGGCGCGGGCTCAACGCGGGGCACATAGCTAATAACCTGGCGGTTTTGTTGACGAAGAGGTTTCATAAGCGACGGGTTCACTAAAGCAAATTCTTGAAGCAGGAAAATTCTATGATAGCCGATCCGACTACCTTCCGTCGCGCTCAGAGTGGGTGAGATGGCTCCTTTCGTTAATGACGGCATGTGAAAACTCTTAGTTGGCGAGCCATCTCACGACATTGTTCTATCCTTAATAGGGTTTTTAGCAATGGATAAAGGAGAAACGTGCAATGTCGAACAAAGATAAAACACATCAATCACCGATTCATGGCACTGAAGAATCGCAACCGGGTATGGACTCTCTCGCTCCTGCTGACGGCTCTCACCGCCCCTCACCGGGCCCTTCCGCGCCTGGCGAGCAGCCTACCGCACCGGGAAGCATGAAATCGCCGGATACGGAGAACGAGAAGCTGGAATCGCTTGAGCCACACCGTAAAGGTAGCGAAGGTTTTGCGCTCACGACCAATCAGGGCGTGCGTATTGCTGACGATCAGAACTCCCTTCGCGCAGGCACACGTGGGCCGACCCTGCTGGAAGATTTCATCCTGCGGGAAAAGATTACCCATTTTGACCACGAGCGCATACCGGAACGCATCGTTCACGCGCGCGGCTCGGCTGCGCACGGATACTTCCAGCCCTATAAAAGTCTGAAAGACATTACCAAAGCGGATTTCCTCTCCGACCCGGATAAAATCACCCCGGTGTTTGTGCGCTTTTCTACCGTGCAGGGTGGCGCAGGCTCGGCCGACACGGTGCGCGATATCCGCGGCTTTGCCACCAAATTTTATACCGAAGAAGGTATTTTCGACCTGGTCGGCAACAATACCCCGGTGTTTTTCATTCAGGATGCGCATAAATTTCCTGACTTTGTCCATGCGGTAAAACCGGAGCCCCACTGGGCCATACCGCAGGGACAAAGTGCGCACGACACCTTCTGGGACTACGTCTCGCTACAGCCAGAAACATTGCACAACGTGATGTGGGCAATGTCAGACCGCGGCATTCCGCGCAGCTATCGCACCATGGAAGGGTTTGGCATCCACACCTTCCGCCTGATTAACGCGGAAGGCAAAGCCACTTTCGTGCGCTTCCACTGGAAACCTGTGGCGGGTAAAGCGTCGCTGGTGTGGGATGAAGCGCAGAAGCTGACTGGCCGCGATCCTGATTTCCACCGCCGCGAGCTGTGGGAATCCATTGAAGCCGGAGACTTCCCGGAATACGAACTGGGGTTACAGTTGATTCCGGAAGAGGACGAGTTCAAATTTGATTTCGACCTGCTTGATCCGACTAAACTCATTCCTGAGGAACTGGTGCCGGTTCAACTGGTAGGGAAAATGGTGCTCAACCGTAATCCGGATAATTTCTTTGCCGAGAATGAACAGGCCGCCTTCCACCCGGGCCATATTGTCCCCGGTCTGGATTTCACCAACGACCCGCTGTTACAGGGTCGTCTGTTCTCCTACACCGACACGCAGATTAGCCGTCTCGGCGGACCGAACTTCCACGAAATCCCCATTAACCGCCCTACCTGCCCGTATCACAATTTCCAGCGCGACGGGATGCATCGCCAGGATATCGACACCAACCCGGCGAACTACGAACCGAACTCGATCAACGATAACTGGCCACGTGAAACACCACCGGGCCCGAAACGTGGCGGGTTTGAGTCGTATCAGGAACGCGTCGAGGGGACCAAAATTCGCGAACGCAGCCCATCCTTCGGTGAGTATTACGCCCATCCTCGCCTGTTCTGGAACAGCCAGACCCCGATTGAGCAGCAGCATATCATCGGCGGCTTCAGCTTTGAGCTGAGCAAGGTGGTGCGCACCTACATCCGCGAGCGCGTGGTTGATCAGCTGGCGCGAATAGATATCCAGCTTGCGCAGAGCGTCGCCGTTAACCTCGGTATTACCCTGACCGATGAGCAACGTAACGCAGCTCCACCGAAAGACGTTAACGGGCTGAAAAAGGATCCGTCTCTGAGCCTGTACGCCGTACCGGGCGGATCGATTAAGGGCCGCGTGGTCGCCATCCTGCTGAACGATAAAACCCGCGCCAGCGACGTGCTGGGGATTATGCAGGCGCTGAAAACCCAGGGCGTGCATGCGAAACTGCTTTATTCCCGTATGGGCGAAGTGACCGCCGATGATGGCTCCGTGCTGCCGGTGGCGGCGACCTTTGCCGGGGCGCCTTCGCTGACCGTTGATGCGGTGATTGTGCCGTGTGGAGATATTGACAGCCTGCTGACCAACGGTGACGCCGTGTATTATCTGCTGGAAGCCTATAAGCATCTGAAACCGATCGCCCTGGCAGGCGATGCGCGACAGTTTAAGGCGCAGCTGAAGGTGGCCGATCAGGGTGAGGACGGCATTGTCGAGGGCGATAACGTTGACGATGCCTTTATGACGAAGCTGTTTGATTTACTCGCCGCGCACCGCGTCTGGTCGCGCAGCAGTAAGATCGATCACATTCCAGCGTAAACAATACCCTCACCCCGGCCCTCTCCCTGAAAGGGAGAGGGAGAAATGCTGACCTGTGCTGGCATGACAAACCGCACCGCCCAGTGCCCTCGCCCCTTTGGGGAGAGGGTTAGGGTGAGGGGGATTTCTCACAAATCCCCAAACGTCCCCAACCGATACCCTCGCTCGGCAATCGCATACTTCAGCGATGCCGACGTCAGCACATCCAGTTCCACCAGACGCGGCCAGCAGTAGGCACTTTTCCGCACGGTATTATCGACAAATGCCGGGTGCGCCATCACCTCTACGGACTTTTCACCGCGAGCGGCGGACTCATCCAGCACCTTCAGGAACAGCGCTTCGTCGATCTCGTCGCCGTAAAATGCACTGCTGAATCCATCTGTTGATTTCACAGCGCAGTCCGGCACGCCGGGCACCTCACGATCCACGCGGATCGCGACGCCTTTACGCTGTGCAAACTCCGCGACAATCGGGAAAATCGCCGGGATCATGTGCACGTGGTGATGGCTATCGATGTGCGTCGGCTCCCTGCCAAACACATCAACAAAGCGGTTAAACTGGCAATCCAGTTCACGGGTAATCTCTTCGAGCGGCAGAGCGCCCTGCTCTGCCATTTCCCAAATCCATTTCCCTAACTGCCCGTCACGCGTCAGACCCGGCATCGGTGAAAGCGGCATACCCAGCGTCAGAACAAAATGCATGCCCACACCCAGCCCGGGAACGTCCCGACTTAGCTGAGCCGCATGTTCAACCGCCTCGCCGTTAATCAACGCCGTGGTTGAACTCACCACACCCCGACGACAGGCTTCAATGATGCCGTAGTTCTGCCCTTTCGACAGGCCAAAATCATCGGCGTTTACGATCAGCAGGTTTTCCATCGTACATCCTCTTAACGGTGGGTGAACTTCAGTTTCTCAACCGTTGCAGCAAAGTTTGGCAGCCATTTTTCATGCGCCAGGATCATCTCACTCGCCAGTTGCTCCGCATCACGGTCGGAATGCACCAGCGGACTGAGGTTCAGGGCCAGAAGCACATCATTCAGTTCACCGCTCAACGCCGCATTGCTTGCTGCCACCTCAAAGCCTTTGATGGTGTGGATCAGGCCCATCACTTTGTCATCAAAGTGAGTAATACGCGGGTGCGGTTTCGCGCCATCGCGACCCAGAATGCAGGTCATCTCAACGGCCCAGTCAGCCGGGATATTATCAATGTGGCCATGATGCGGCACGTTGACGTAGTGCTCAGCCTGCTTGTCGTTGTAAATGGCGTTAATCACTTCGCAGGCCGCATCGGAATAGTATGCCCCGCCGCGCTGCTCCAGCTCTTTCGGTTTAACATTAAGATTTGGATCTTTATACAAATCAAACAGCTGCTTCTCAACTTTTTGTACCACCTGGGCACGCGCGCCGCCTTTATAGTACTCGCCCATTTCGATAGCCAGCATCTCTTTCTGCTTGAAATAGTAGAGCAGGTACGAGCACGGCAGCAGGTTCAGGGAGCGGATCAGTCCTTCACTGAATGGCAGATCGAAAATGTTCTTCACCGATGCGGCGGTCAGTCGACCCGAAGCAACACCGTCGAGCAGTTCGGCAAAGCGCGACGTGCCGTTAACGATCACATCTTTGATAAACACCATGTGGTTCAGGCCGAACAGATCGATGGAGAGCTCGTCGTTGTCGGTCAGCGCCAGCACGTCGCGGATAAACATCTTCATGCCAATCGGGATATTACAGACGCCGATAAAGCGTTTGAAACCGGTGTGGCGATAGACTGCCTCAGTCACCATTCCCGCCGGGTTGGTGAAGTTAATCACCCACGCATTCGGGCAAATCTCTTCCACGTCTTTGATGATGTCGAAAATCACCGGAATGGTACGCAGACCTTTAAACAGACCGCCCGCACCGTTAGTTTCCTGTCCCAGATAGCCGTGGCTCAGCGGAATACGCTCATCCAGCTCGCGTGCTTTCAGCTGGCCGACGCGCAGCTGGGTGGTGACGAAATCAGCATCTTTCAGCGCCAGACGGCGATCCAGCGTTTTATGTACGGTCAATGGCACACCGGCTTTCTCAACCATACGTTTACACAGGTCGAAAATAATATTCAGCTTTTCCTGACCTTCTTCTACATCCACCAGCCATAATTCGCTGACCGGTAATTCATGATAACGTTTCAGGAAACCTTCCAGTAATTCCGGGGTATAGCTGCTGCCGCCACCAATGGTTACGACTTTTAATTTCTGTTGCATAATATCTCCCTTAGCGTATCAGGTTAACCGCCTGCAAGGTATAGCGTTCTCTTCCCGCTATTTGGGCAAGCAATTACGTCAATATTCGTGGCGAATAAAATCGCCGGGTATTAATTAATTACCGTCAGATTTTTGCGGTAACTGTTTGGTGTGAACGAAGTAAACTTCTTAAACGTTTTAATAAACAGGCTGGGGCTACTGTAACCTGACTCATAAGCAATATCGGTGACAGAGTAATTGGTAATTTCCAGCTGTTTCTTGGCAAAGTTAATGCGGATTTCATTAATGATTTGCACAGGCGTTTTACGATAATAACGCTGCGTCGCGCGGGTTAAATACTCCTGGGACTTGCCCGACAACGAAACCATATTTTCCAGCGCGTTGTCGCTGAATTGCCCTTTGTCGTGCATGAGCTCAACGGTACTGCGAAGCCACTGTGGGATATCATCAATGACCTGCTGTTCTTCGCGATGATGGCGAAGGCGGTTCATCACATAAAACGTCACGGTTTCAATAAACTCGTCGAACTCATTGTCGCGGAAGTTGAGTGAGGCAATAACCGTTTCGATCCAGGTCATGAACTCGTTTTTGACGCGATAGACCTGTGACGCCACGAAGCAGAACGGTACCAGCGGCAGATAATGTTTCTCAAAGAAGCGTCGGCTGACGCCCACATTCAGAATGCGTGTGGCACCAAACTCGTAAAAGCTCTGATGATAGGACCCCATCGGCAGGAAGACAAAATCTCCGCGCTCCAGTAACACGCGCTTGCCGTTGATCTCCTGGTAGTAGCGGCCGGTCAGAACAATCGTGAACTCGTAGTAGTCATGCTGGTGCAGACCACTGGCGCTCTCCGTCTTGTTGTAAATAACCACGTGAAAATTCTTGCCATTAAACAGCTGCTGCTCAAGTGCGGTTTTAATTTCCATCGTGCTGACCTCCTGCTGCCTGACCTGACTTACTGCATCTTCTCGTGAAGCTCGATTAACTCTGCCACCAGCTCGCGCGCCAGCATGGAGGTCATCAGATGATCCTGGGCATGTACCAGCACCAGGCTCACCTTCATTTTCCCTTCGCCCTGGTCGCCTTCGATGAGCTTCGTCTGCACCAGATGCGCTTCATTCAGTGCAAGACGGGACTGGTCCATCATGGTTTTTGCTGCGGCGAAATCACCCTGCTTGGCCTGCTTCAGCGCGGCATATGCCAGGCTGCGTGCCTGTCCAGAGTTGATGATAAGCCCCATCACCACTTCTTCCAGATCGTTCTCTACGGTTTCGTCTGCGACAATACTATCCAAATCTAACATCGTTAAGCTCCTTTTAGCTGGCGCGGGTTGCCCCGCGCCGTGCAATTTTTAGAATTTCAGTGCGAGGGCGATATCCTCTTCGCTCTCTTCTTCATCGATAACGGTTGCCGCTTTGTTCGCTATTGCCACGAATGGCATGTAAAGCAGGGTTGCAATCCCGAGGTTGAATATCGCCAGCAGGAAGGCCGCGACGCTACCGTTGGTGTTAAAGAACGCGCCCAGACCGGCTGGCATGGTCCACGGTGCAATGTTGGTCACCGGTGGGATAATGCCCAGGTAGTACGCGGTCAGGGTGATTGCCGCCAGCAGCGGTTGCACCAGGATGAATGGAATGAACATCACTGGGTTCATGATGATTGGCAGACCAAACAGAATCGGTTCGTTAATCTGGAAGATGCCTGACGGCAGCGCCAGCTTCGCCACCTGACGATGATCGGCACGACGAGAGACAATAAAGACCGCGATGATCAGACCTAACGTCGCCCCGGTACCCCCCAGGAAGATATAGGAGTCAAGCATCGGCTTCGCCCACACATGGAAGGTTTTACCGGCTGCCAGCGCCGCATCAACGGAGCCGTACTGCTGATAAAGCGCAACGTTTTCCAGTGCCCAAGGGGTCATGATACCGCTGTCCAGCGCCGCCAGTGCCAGTGAACCATGCACGCCGAAGAACCACAGCAGGGAGGTAAAGATGACATACGCCCAACCCACCACTCCACCCATTGACGCCAGCGGCGTAGAGATAGAGTCCATAATGATCTGGTGGAAGTTTGTACCCCAGTGAGAGAGCGCCCAGGCGATAATCCCCATAATGGAGAGAATAATGAAGCCTGGAATCAACGCGGAAAATGAACGAGATACCGATGCCGGTACGCTATCCGGCAGACGGATAACCCAGTTGCGGCGAATAATAAACGTGAACATTTCCGCAACGACCAGACCGATAACAATACCCGAAATAATATTAGCGCCACCCAGCCAGTTAGCACCGACAGCATAAGCCTCGCCGACGCTGTATGGGGTAACCGTCATAAATGCTGCGACAGAGAGTAAACCTGCGGCCAGAGGATCCACTTTACGCTCTTCAGCCAGCGCCATCCCGATAAAGAAAGGCGCCATCAGCGACATAATACCCAACGTGCCGTTGTATACGTTGCCGCCGATGGCTTTAAGACCATTAAGGGTTTCAATAGTGGAAGCGTCTAACCGAATTCCTAATGAATAAAAGAAGGAACCTTCACCAAAGCTCAGAAAAACGTTGTTAATTAAAACGAACATTGCCCCGGCCAGCGTCAACGGCATTAATTTAATAAAGCCGTTTTTGATGGCATTAACGTGAGGCTGCTTTCCTATTTTAACAGCAAAAGGAAGGAGTACCTTTTCAAGTGAAGCGATGACTTTACTCATAGGAAAATACCCTTAAATGCCGTAACGCATGTTACGGCGTATTGTGTGTGAAATAACTCTTTGACGGGAAAAATAAATAATTAATTAGCAGCTTTTTTAATGGCTGCAACAGCAGCTTTTAATACACCTAAACCATCAATCTTACCGTACAGCCCCGAGTCGATGACTTCGACCGGCTTATGAGGCAGCAAACGCTGAATTTCTGGCAACATATAAGCGATTTGCGGCCCCAGTAAAATAACATCTGCTGTCTGGCCCTTTTCGCCCGCCAGCGTCTCTGGAAACGCCTCGATCACCACAGGAACTTCATACTTTTCGGCCTGCGCACGCATCTTGGAAACCAGAAGCGAGGTTGACATGCCCGCAGAACAGAACAGATAGATATGTTTCTTTTCCATAATAACTTCCCTCTTGTGTGCCCCCCGCCGTCGCGCTATCACTCGACTTGCTATCCCGGCTGACGGGTAGGTTACTTACTGTTGTTTGTCGTTGAAACGAGTATACGCAATGGTACAAGGAGGGGATAATTCTGGATAGGGTCAAATTGTCTCTCATTGACCTGGCTTGTTGACTCTCTTCACATTTTGGGCAAATAATTCGCGCAAAGAAATAAGATTTACGTATGCATAAAAAAACCGGCCACCAGGCCGGTTAGTTAACATCCTCAGGCAAGCGCGGTTACTGCGCCTTAGGGGCCTGTGGATCGGTGTCGTATTCTGCACAGGTCTGATAGCCGGAGTTAATCACATGACCGGTATCATCCAGCGCGACAAAGTAGGTCTCTGCCTTACCATCACGTTGACCCAGTATGTAGGTCTGACAGGTTCCCTTAGCATGAATCATGGTGACTTCAGAAGAAGGTTTACCTGCAATTGCAGCAACCTGCGAACGCGTCATCCCTTTTTTGACGTCTTTTACAACTGGCTGGGTAAACTGATCTTTGGTGCGATCGTAAGCCGTACACCCTGCCAGCATAGTCAGTACCGCCGCTGCGCTTAAAATTCCTGCTACGTTCTTGTTCATATTCCGTCCTCTTGTTTATCAGCGTGTTAACTAAGCATGGGATAAAAAATACTATTGTTCAACTTTGCGAGTTACGCCACACGAATTTCGGAAAATTCTAATAAAACAACGATAAGCTGCTAAAGCGGCGCAATTTAGCGCACTCGAAACTGTGATCCTTGTCGTTTTCCGCCCAAAGGGTTAGTTTTAACAGATAACATTTTTCTGTCTCGTTCTGCATAGGGAGGGCGTAATGGCTCTGCAACAACAGATTATCCAGGCGCTGGGCGCGAAACCTGCAGTAGATGCAAATGAAGAGATCCGCCGAAGCGTTGATTTTTTGAAGTCCTACCTAAAAACAAACGCTTTCCTGAAGTCACTGGTGCTGGGCATCAGCGGCGGCCAGGACTCTACACTGACCGGCAAACTGTGCCAGATGGCCATTTCAGAGCTGCGTGAAGAAACGGGTGATAATGCGCTGCAGTTTATCGCCGTGCGCCTTCCTTATGGTGTGCAGGCCGACGAACAAGATTGCCAGGACGCGATTACCTTCATTCAGCCCGACCGTGTTCTGACCGTGAACATTAAAGGTTCCGTGCTGGCGAGCGAACAGGCGCTGCGCGAAGCCGGTATCGAGCTGAGCGATTTCGTACGCGGCAACGAAAAAGCGCGTGAGCGTATGAAAGCGCAGTACAGCATTGCGGGCATGACCAAAGGTGTTGTTGTCGGCACCGATCACGCAGCGGAAGCGGTCACCGGTTTCTTTACCAAATACGGCGACGGCGGCACCGACATTAATCCGATCTTCCGCCTCAACAAGCGTCAGGGTAAACAGCTTCTCGCCGCACTTGGCTGCCCGGAGCATTTATACAAGAAGGCGCCAACCGCCGATCTGGAAGACGGTCGCCCTTCCCTGCCGGATGAAGCCGCACTGGGCGTGACCTATGACAATATTGACGACTATCTGGAAGGCAAACAGCTGGATGAAGGTACCGCGAAGATTATTGAAGGCTGGTACCTGAAAACCGAACACAAGCGTCACACGCCGATTACGGTGTTTGACGATTTCTGGAAATAAAAGCAAAACGGTAACCTGGTTACCGTTTTTAGTGTTTGCGCCCTCTCCCGTGGGAGAGGGTTGGGGTGAGGGCATCAGGCCATCCGGCTCTTTTTTAACCACAACACACCTGCTACACTGTATACCTGAACAGTATATGGAGCAGTATGTGAGCAGGCGTCAATCTGCCCCGCGTCTTGAGTTTGAAGCGGCGGCTATTTATGAATATCCCGAACATCTTCGCCCCTGGCTTGAAGCGTTGCCTAAACAGCCGGGTGTGTACATCTTTCACGGCGAAAGCGACACCCTTCCGCTCTATATCGGTAAAAGCGTGAATATTCGCAGCCGGGTATTATCCCATTTGCGCACGCCGGACGAAGCCGCGATGCTCCGCCAGTCGAGACGCATCACCTGGTTTCCGACTGCGGGTGAAATGGGCGCGCTATTGCTGGAAGCCCGATTGATAAAAGAGCAGCAGCCGCTGTTCAATAAGCGGCTTCGGCGCAATCGCCAGCTCTGCTCCCTGCAGATCAGCAACGGCAAACCACAGGTTGTGTACGCCCGTGACGTTGATTTTTCTCATGAGCCGAACCTCTATGGCCTGTTCGCCAATAAACGTGCGGCACTGCAGGCTTTGCAGGCGCTCGCCGACGATTTACAGCTTTGCTACAGCCTTTTAGGATTAGAAGGCACCACGCGCGGTCGCGCCTGTTTCCGCTCGGCGCTGAAACGCTGCGCGGGTGCCTGTTGTGGGAAAGAGAGCGTCGAGGAACATAATGCCCGACTGCTCGCCGGGCTGGGGGCCATCAGCGTCAAATGCTGGCCATGGGAAGGTGCCGTTGCCCTGAAGGAAGTGGGTGAATTGATGACGCAGTATCACATCGTCCACAACTGGCTTTGGCTGGGCGCCGTTGATACGTTGCAAGACGCCGCAACCCTGCTGCGTACCCCCGCCGGATTCGACCACGACGGCTACAAAATACTCTGTAAACCCGTGTTAACCGGCAAGTACGAGATCATTTCGCTTAATGACCTGGCAGCCACGTAATTTCACTGAACAACAGCGTTCCTGTAGATTCCAGCAGCCGGAGGGTATGCGTGCCCTCCTCCCAGCTGGCTCCCTGATCCGCCGTCAGCAATTTTTCGCCAAGCTGCCATGCCCCGCTTAACACAAATATCACGCCACCGCGGGAGGCATAGGTGGTGAAGGTCCGATCCGCGACGCGAACCTTCGCCTGGCAACAATCCCGCCGGGTCATAATATTAAAATCCATCGACATCTGCCCATCCGACAGCAGCGCTTTCACCGGCAGATCGCCGGCAAAACTGTAGGGCTGGTGATGTTTCAGGGTATGGAAAAATGCCTGACCGGCATCCAGCGTGACCTCTCCCCCTTCCAGCAGGGTGATTACCCGATCGACGCCGGGAAACGACGAGAACTCGCCATTGCTGGCAATAGAGGCAATGCTGGCGCGCCAGTAAAAATCACGCGTCGCGGGAGGAAAACAACATATTTCGCGTGTTTCGCCAGCGCCATTACGCCAGAGACTGACCGGCATCTTACGGATATCAAAGAACTCCATCACCACTCCTGAGGGGCGCAACCTGCGCCAGGGCAACGACATTGCTGTCATTGCTGTCTTGTTTATTATCGTTGGAAATCTACAGACGTATTATCGGCAGCAGAGTGGGCAAACCTTAGTAAATCTCTGACGCGACTACAGGAGAATACCGCGCTGGCGGCGGCAGGCAAGAGGTGGGCAGAAAGAAAAAACCGCCGGTCCTGTCCACAGCGTTTTTGCTTATGTGAACAGGATCCCGGCGGTCTTAAGAGGGTGAACCGATTATTCGGCTGGTGCTGGCATTTTACCTTCTGGCGCCGGACGTTCTGTCAGACGCTTCTCAAAATTGGCATTAAACTGTTTTTTCTGTTCCGGGGTCAGAATGTTGTAGATCTTATTCTGGGTTTCCATGTGGGCAAGCATGCGGGCTTTATGCTGCTCGGCCATTTTGTCGATCTGCGCTTCCGCTTTCGCTTTATCGAAGCTGTCGCTGGCAATGATGTCATGCATCGCGCGGCGCTCTTCCAGCGGAGGACGTTTCATCTGGTCACGCTGGCTTTTCATGATGTCGCGAACCTGCTGTTTCTGCGCGTCGGTCAGATTCAGGTCTTTAAACATCATCATCTCATGGTGCATACCCGGCTTGCCTTTATGATGCATCATCATTTTGCCTTCAGTTGGCGCGGCGGTCGTGGTGGCGGTATCTGCGGCGAACGCCATGCTGGTAGCGCCCAGAGCCAGGGTAGAGGCAACAAACAGTGCAGTTAACTTACGCATAATGTATTTCCTTACTTTCAGTTATTCTTCGGCGCTATGCCGTGTTGACGATATTCACTTTACGGGGTTTATCGTCAATTAATCAGAGCAACGGTAAAACAATGAAAGTGTAAAAAACAATTTTTCGCCAAATGTGGAGGAATTAAGGATAAAACATGGAGAGGTGAAACATAAATATTCAATACACTGATTTTAAAGAGATTATGCAGGAGTATAACGAAGTGGCGTTTATTAATAAAGCAATTATCCAGGAATATTCTGCAAAAGAGATATAACCGCCTTCATTGCTAAGAAAATAATTTCCCCTCTTACTTCAAGAGGGGAAATTATCAGGCTAATTTTTCCAGCATCAGTCCGGCTCGCAGACCCAACGCCACCGACGGATTGGGGAATAAAACATACTCTGTGGCTTTCTGCACCTCGTAACGCTCGTCACCGTCCTCTGCCAGGAGTACCCCTTGACGGAACGGCGTGAAGTTCAGCGTGTGGGCCGCCATATGGAGAAGGAAGGCATCGCTGCGACGGGTGATCTGCTGCACGACCCGATAACGCACGACGGGCTCGTGCGCATGTTCCGGGGCGGTGCCGCCGAGCAGCGCCCGAAGCGCAGAGTGCGTCGGAGCAAAGCGCGTCAGATCGTTCGCCCCGAAAGGCAGCGCTTTTCCCAGCTCCAGCGTGCAGGCCAGCGCGCTGAAGTTTTCACACGTAAAATGGGTGAACGTACCGCCCGGCGACTGATGGAAGACCAGGGCTTCCAGCCCCGCATCCCCCAGCCAGCTCAGAAAGGTTTCATCCCAGGGCTGACTGCGCTGCGGCAGGACGCCAAAACGCACATGATAAGAGGCACGGATAGCCGTATGCAGGTCGAGGTGCCAGCGCGTTCCCCCCGCGGTGACAAAAAACGTCGTCACTACGCTCTCCAGCCACTGCGCGCGCGCCGTTTCATCGCTTTGGGGGAACTGCGACCAGCGGCCCCCAAACATCCTGTTGATATCACTCACCAGGTAACGTTTGTTTTGCGCCAGCGCTGGCGGATTGCCAAACACCACCAGCACGCGACACGCGAGCGTAATCTCTCCACGGTATAACGCGCGCAGCAGCAGGTCGACAATCTCAACGGGTGCGGTTTCGTTGCCGTGAATACCGCTCGACAGCAGAAGCGATACGTCGCTCTGCGCAAACGGCGTCAGTTCAAGTACGCCCCGTCCCAGCCAGCGCCAGTGGAATGAGGGGCCATCGCCCTCAATCTGTTCGGGCGCTTCGTCTGCCAGCGTCAGCGCCAGTAAATTTTCCATATCAGCCCCTTAGCGCTGGAACGGATAAACCGATCCCAGCTGCAGGATTGTCGATAACGCATCCAGCGCCTCGCGCCCTTCACGCAGAAGCAGCGGGTCAACCAGATCGGCCTGGGTCAAGCGATCCCGATAGTAACGATCGACCCAGTCGTTCAGCCGCGCAAAGAGCGTATCGTTCATCATGACCGCCGGGTTTACCGCCTGCATTTCGTCCTGCGTCAACACCACGCGCAGACGTAAACAGGCTGGCCCGCCGCCGTTGGCCATGCTTTCACGCAGATCAAAGACGCGCAGTTCATTAATCGGGTTATCGGCTTTCACCAGTTCGCTCAAATAACGCCACACGCCCTGATGATTACGGGACTCCTGCGGCAGCACCAGCATCATGCTGCCATCGTCACGGCTCAGCAGTTGGCTGTTGAAGAGGTAGGTTTCTACCGCATCCTGCACGCTCACCGCCTGGGTGGGTACCTGAATAGGCGTAAAACCGGGTACATGCTCATGCAGCGTGGCAAGCAACCTCTCCTGATGCGCAAACGCCTGTTCATGGCAGAACAGCACCTGACGGTTGGAGACAGCAATCACGTCGTTATGGAATACGCCCTGGTCGATCACCTGCGGGTTTTGCTGGGCAAAGATCGCCTGTGACGGATTGACCTGGTTCAGCCGGGCAACCGCCTGGCTCGCCGCCAGCGTCTGGCGTGCAGGATAGCGCGTGGGCGCGTTGTGACCGCCCTCTTCCCGCCCGTAGATAAACAGCTGCACGGCAGGATCGCCATAATCACCGCCCAGCCGGTTGTGGTTGGCTGCCCCTTCGTCGCCAAACATCGCCACCTGCGGCAGGGCCTGATGCACCTCGAAACGGGCGTCATTCTGGAATATGGCGCGCAGCACGCGCTCGGTGGTTTCCGCTTCGGTGGCGCGGTGGAATTTGTTATTCAGGTTCGCCACGGTCAGATGGACTTTGCCATCCAGCGTGTCGGCTGACGGCGCGACGGTCGCCGCGTTTGCCACCCACATTGACGACGCGGAGCTTGCAGCAGAGAGCAGGTGCGGCGTTTGCGTCCCCGCTTTTTCTACCACCTGCTCATCAGTACCGCTAAAGCCGAGCTGGCGAAGGACAGCCACGTTCGGGCGCTCCTGCGGCGGGATGACCGCCTGCGGGAAACCGGCATCCGCCAGCGCCTTCATTTTTAGCAGCCCCTGCTTCGCCGCCAGCTTCGGGTTGGAGACCTGAAAACGGTGCTTCGTCGAGGCTTCATTCCCGAATGAGAGACCGGCATAGTGGTGCGTCAGCCCCACCAGCCCGTCAAAGTTAACCTCACGCGCTTTCATGGCGATCCCCTCCGGTAAAATCCAGCCCCGGATTGAGCGTCTCCGGCAGCGTCAGCGCTGGAGTTTCCAGACTCGCCATCGGCCACGCGCAGTAATCGGCGGCATACCACGCGCTGGCGCGATGGTTGCCCGACGCGCCCACGCCGCCGAACGGGGCGGTACTTGCCGCCCCGGTCAGCGGTTTGTTCCAGTTCACAATCCCGGCGCGCGCTTCAAGCAGCAGCTGATCAAACTTCTCGCGATGCGGTGAAATCAGCCCGCTTGACAGGCCGTAGCGGGTGTTATTCGCCATCGCAATGGCCGCATCAAAATCGTCATAGCGCCAGACACACAGCAGCGGGCCAAAGACCTCTTCATCCGGCACGTTGCTCGCGCCGCTCATCTCAATAATGCCCGGCGTCAGCAGCGAGGTACCAGGCTGAACCAGCTTCGGCTCCAGCAGGGTTTTCGCGCCGCGCGCGACGTGGTCCTGCCAGGCTTTCAGCACGTTCAGCGCGGCCTGTTCGGAAATAAGCCCGCCAATAAACGGCTGCGGGTCGGCATCCCACGCGGCAGGCGCCAGACGCGCGCTCACCTCTACCAGACGCTTCAGGAAGGCATCCCCCTGCGCGCCATGTTTGACCAACAGGCGGCGGGCACAGGTACAGCGCTGTCCGGCGGTAATAAAGGCGGACTGAATCGTCAGGTGCACCGCGGCGTCGATATCATCAGGATCTTCGACAATCAGCGGGTTGTTGCCGCCCATTTCAAGTGCCAGAATTTTCTCCGGCTGCCCTGCCAGTTGGCGGTGCAGCTGATAGCCCGTTCCGGCGCTGCCGGTAAACAGCAGGCCGTCGATATCGCTCAGCGCACTCAGCGCCTGACCGGTTTCGCGCCCGCCCTGCACCAGGTTCAGCACGCCCGGCGGCAGACCGGCCTGTTCCCACAGCTTCACCACCGCCTCGCCGGTTAATGGCGTGAGCTCGCTCGGTTTGAAAATAACGGTATTGCCCGCCAGCAGCGCGGGCACAATGTGGCCGTTCGGCAGATGCCCCGGGAAGTTGTACGGGCCAAATACCGCCAGCACGCCATGTGGACGGTGGCGCAGCGTGGCCGCGCCGTCCGGCATCTCGGTATGCTGTTCGCCGGTGCGGGTGTGGTACGCCTTGATCGAAATGGCGATTTTGTTGATCATCGCCGTCACTTCGGTGGTCGCTTCCCAGCGCGGTTTACTGGTTTCGGACGCAATGATGCGCGTCAGTTCGGCCTTATTCGCCTCCAGCAGCCCGGCAAATTTTTCCACAATCGCCTGGCGCACGGCGAAGGGCTGTTTTGCCCATGCCGGAAACGCGCGGCGAGCAGCCTGGCCCGCCTGCTCTACCTGCCCGGCACTGGCATCATTTCCTTTCCAGAGCACCGCCTGGCCGACCGGATTGGTTTTTACCCGCAGGTCGCCTTCACCCGTTACCCAGTCACCGTTAATCCATAAAGTCATGCTGTTTTCTCCTCAGGGCAGAGACGCACCAGGCGAACCGAGTCGCCCGCGTTACATTTCAATGCATCCAGCTGCGCCGCCGTCAGTACCAGACGCTCACATTTAGGGTCAGTACGTACCAGCATGGCGCGGAAATTGTTGTAATTTTCGTTGGAGACCAGACAGGCTGGCCATTCGCCCGGCGCGGGCTGTCCTTCGGAGACCGTCACCAGACGGCTTTTACGAATGGCACGCACGCGGTCGATGTCACACTCAAGCGTTGGGCCACCGTCGAAGATGTCGACATAGTTACGGTAGCGGAACCCCTCTTTCTCCAGCACCGCGCGGGCGGGCGCGGTCTGCGGATGCACTTCGCCGATCACTGCCTGCGCTTCCGGGGTGAGGAAATGGGTATAGATAGGATGTTTCGGCATCAGTTCGGCAATAAAGGCTTTCTGGCCCGTGCCGCAGAGATAGTCTGCCCGGCTGAACTCCATCGAGAAGAAGCGCTCGCCCAGGCTCTCCCAGAACGGCGAGTAGCCTGTCTCATCAATCACGCCGCGCATCTCGGCAACCACTTTTTCGTTAAAGCGATCGCGAAAGGCGGCCATAAACATAAAGCGCGATTTGGAGAGCAGATAGCCGTTGCCCTCTTTGCGCCACGCCGGATCGAGGAACAGCGTGCACAGCTCGCTGGCACCCGTGTGGTCATTACAGAGAAACAGCGTGGGCAGCGCGTTATAGACGTTCAGCTCTTTCGAGGCGTGAACCATGGTACCGACGCGGTAGTTGTACCACGGATCGTTAAGCCCGACGGCCACTTCAATGGCGCAGATCCCGGCCACGGTGCCCGTGTCGGTCTCTTCCAGCACGAACACATAGCCCTGTTCGCTTTTTGGCAACGTCCCCTGCCAGGTGTGCAGGGCGCGCTCAATGCGCGCCGACAGCGTTTTTTCATCGGCGGGAAGCGAGGTCAGCCCGCCTCCCGTCTTACCGGCAAGCTGCATAAGCCCGGCGAGATCGCCGCGCTCAACGGGACGGATGACCATCATGATGACACCCCGGATTTCACCTGTTCACAGGCCAGAGCAAAACGGTCTAAGCCAGTTCTCACCTCTTCTTCGCTGACGATCAGCGCAGGGGCAAACCGCACCACGTTGGCACCGGCAATCAGCACCATCACGCCCACTTTTGCCGCTTCCTGTGAAATAAGTTTAGCTTTTCCGGCAAACTCCGACGTGAGTTCGCAGCCGATTAACAGCCCCAGACCGCGAACTTCTTTAAACAGCCCCATTTTGCTGTTAATGGCATTCAGGCGCTCAACAAACCAGTCGTGACGCTGCTTAACGCCTTTCAGCACCTCAGGGGTGTTAATGATGTCGAGCACCTGCCCGGCGACGGCGGTAGCCAGCGGGTTACCGCCATAGGTTGTGCCATGGGTGCCCACGGTCATTACGCTGGCAAATTTATCGGTGGTCAGCATCGCCCCAATCGGGAAGCCGCCGCCCAGCGCTTTGGCGGTTGAGAGCACGTCCGGGGTAACGCCATAGTGCATATAGGCATACAGCTCACCGGTGCGGCCCACGCCGGTCTGCACTTCGTCGAAAATCAGCACCGCATTGTGACGATCGCACAGCTCGCGCAGCCCCTGCAGGAAGGCTTTTTGCGCCGGAAGTACGCCACCCTCGCCCTGCATCGGCTCGACGATCACCGCACAGGTTGTGTCGTCAATCAGCTCGCTGGCGGACTGCAGATCGTTATAGATGGCGTGACGGATATCCGGTGGCAGCGGCGCAAAGTCCTGAGAGTAAGAAGGCTGACCGCCTGCGCTGACGGTAAACAGCGTGCGGCCGTGGAAGGCATTCTTAAACGCCACAATCCCACTCTTGTGCGTGCCAAACTTGTCGTGGGCATATTTACGCGCCAGCTTCAGCGCCGCTTCGTTGGCTTCCGCCCCCGAGTTACAGAAAAACACTTTTTCGGCAAAGGTCGCGTCGATCAGTTTTTTTGCCAGGCGCAGCGCAGGCTCGTTGGTAAAGCCGTTACCGGTATGCCAGAACTTCGCCGCCTGGTCGTTCAGCGCCTGACGCAGCGCCGGGTGCGCATGGCCCAGCGCATTCACCGCAATCCCCCCCGCAAAGTCGATGTACTCTTTGCCCTGCTGATCCCACAGGCGCGAGCCTTCCCCACGTACCGGAATAAAAGCCGCCGGAGCGTAAACCGGCATCATCCATTCATCGAAATTTTCACGCGTAATTGACAGAGACATAGCGACCTCATCCGGTAAATAAAAAGTTATTTGAATGTTAAATAATTGGGTGTTTGCACTGTGAATGTAGATTGCACGCTTCGTGCCAGCCAGCGATAAAAATGCATAAACGGGATAGCAAGACAGAATATCAACAGGTTACGATATGGAGTTATTCACTGTTAATGCATAAAAAGTGAATATTTTTACGACAAGCGGCGCTTTGCCGCATGAAAATCAGAAAGAGTATGCACAGGCCAAATATAATTCTGGAATTGTGATCGCTCGCGAAATTTATTGACCCTTTACGCTCTCTTTGGGGGCAAGACGCGTCAGAATGGTGCAAAAATTGCACCGTTGGCATTATCTGTCGCAGTAATTGGGCGAAGCGGATAACAGACGACACAATTTCTGCTACCATCCATGCACTATTCACCTTGCACTGGCAGCGACTATGAAATTTGTCTCTTTTAATATCAACGGCCTGCGCGCCCGTCCTCATCAGCTTGAAGCCATTGTTGAGCAACATCAGCCAGATGTGATCGGCCTGCAGGAGACCAAGGTTCACGACGACATGTTCCCCCTCGAAGAGGTGGCGAAACTCGGTTACAACGTCTTTTATCATGGGCAGAAAGGCCATTACGGCGTTGCGCTGTTGACCAAAGAGACGCCCGTTTCTGTGCGCCGTGGTTTTCCCGGCGATGACGAAGAAGCACAGCGCCGCATCATCATGGCGGAGCTGCCTTCCCCGCTGGGGAACATCACCGTGATCAATGGTTACTTTCCCCAGGGCGAAAGCCGCGACCATCCGACCAAATTCCCGGCCAAAGCCAAGTTTTATCAGGATCTGCAGGACTATCTGACTACCGAACTGAACAAAGACAACCCGGTGCTGATTATGGGTGATGTGAACATCAGCCCGACCGACCTGGATATTGGCATCGGTGAAGACAGCCGCAAACGCTGGCTGCGTACCGGCAAATGTTCCTTCCTGCCGGAAGAGCGCGAGTGGATGCAGCGCCTGCTGGACTGGGGCCTGGTGGATACCTTCCGTACCGCCAACCCGGAGACGCAGGATCGCTTCTCGTGGTTTGACTATCGCTCAAAAGGCTTTGATGACAACCGCGGCCTGCGCATCGACCTGCTGCTGGCCAGCTCCCCGCTGGCAGAACGCTGCATTGAAACCGGTATTGACTACGATATCCGTAGCATGGAAAAACCGTCTGACCACGCGCCGGTGTGGGCGAAATTCAAGCTGTAACCCTGTGTGAACATTCAAAAAACACTTTTCCTGTGCGCCCTTCTGGGCGCCTTTGCGCTGGCGTTCTTCCTCCTGCCACCGGGTACGCTATCCCTCGACATGATAAAAACGCACCAGCAGGCGTTGCTCACGCAGGTCGAACATGCCCCCCTGCGAAGTGCGCTCACCTTTTTTGTTATCTATGTCGTGGTAAGCGCCCTGTCGATCCCTGGCGCAGCCATCCTGACGCTGCTGGGTGGTGCACTTTTCAGCTTGTGGGAAGGCGTACTGCTGGTGTCGTTTGCGTCCACGCTCGGCGCCACGCTGGCGATGCTCGCCAGCCGTTATCTGCTTCGCGACGGGGTGCAACGGCGTTTTACGCTACAGATGAAAACGGTCAATGCCGGGATGGCGCGTGACGGCGCGGGGTACCTTTTTGCCCTTCGCCTGATGCCGCTGTTTCCGTTTTTCCTGGTGAATTTGCTGATGGGGCTGACCCGCATCACGGTGCGTCGCTACTGGTGGGTAAGTCAGGCCGCCATGCTGCCTGCAACGGTTGTCTTTCTCAACGCCGGGCGCGAGCTAGGAAGAGTGACATCACTGCGCGATATTTTGTCGCCGGGTGTGCTGTTCGCCTTTACACTACTGGGGTTATTCCCGCTGGCCACCCGCTGGCTCTTTTCCCGTTACACCTCTTCGTTCAAAAAGTGAGGCATTATGCGCCGTGTGCGTTTTTGCGCGTTTCTGACAAGCCTGCTGCTGGCGGCGCCAGCCTTTTCTGCAGACAGCTGGCAATCCCTGCAACAACAGGCAAAAGGCCAGACCGTCTGGTTTAATGCCTGGGGTGGCGATCCGGCGGTTAACCGCTACCTGGACTGGGTTAGCGGCGAAATGAAAACGCACTACGCGATTGACCTCAGAATTGTTCGTCTGGCGGATGCCGCCGATGCGGTAAAACGCATCCAGACGGAACATGCCGCAGGGCGAAACCACAACGGCTCGGTCGATTTACTCTGGGTTAACGGAGAAAATTTCCGCACCCTAAAAGAGGCGGGTTTGCTGCAAACCGAATGGGCGCAGCAGTTGCCGAACTGGCGATACGTTGATACGCGTAAACCGGTTACAGAGGATTTTGCCATACCAACCGAGGGAGCAGAATCGCCGTGGGGCGGCGCGCAGCTGACCTTTATCGCCCGTAAAGCAAGCATGCCCGCGCCGCCAGATACCCCTCAGGCATTGCTGGCCTGGGCGCAGCAGCATCCGGGCTACGTCACTTATCCGCGCCCGCCTGACTTTACCGGCACGGCGTTCCTGGAACAGCTGCTTCTGACGCTCACCACGCAGCCTGACGCGCTAAAAAAAGCGCCGGATGATACCTTCCAGCAGATTACCGCGCCGCTGTGGCGCTACCTCGACACGCTGCATCCACTGCTGTGGCGTAAAGGGCAAGATTTTCCTCTCTCGCCCGCGCGCATGGATGCCCTGCTCGCCAGCGGCAACCTGGCTCTGTCGATGACCTTTAACCCGGCACATGCCCGGCAAAAGGTCGCCAGCGGTGAACTCCCTGCCGACAGCTACAGCTTCGGGTTTAAGAACGGTACGATCGGTAACGTCCATTTTGTCGCCATTCCGGCGAATGCCAGCGCCAGTGCGGGGGCAAAAGTGGTGGCAAACTTCCTGCTTTCACCGCAGGCGCAGATCCACAAAGCCGACCCGGCCGTGTGGGGTGACCCGAGCGTGCTGGACCCGGGAACGCTACCCGCCGATGAGGCGAAGCGGCTTCGCAGCCACACGCCAGAAGCGTTACCGGCAGTTCTTCCTGAACCGCACGCCGCCTGGGTTAACGCGCTGGAGCAGGAATGGCTTCGCCGCTACGGCACCCGCTAAGCGCGGCGATCTGGCTGGTAATGGCGGTGATTTATCTCCCGCTGCTTCCTGCCGTCGCTATGCTGTTTACCCCGGCGCTGTCGCTCGATAGCTGGCAGGCGCTGGCTGACGACCCCCAGTTGCCGCAGGCGTTTGCCGCTACGCTGGTCTCGACGCTGTTGGCAACGCTGGGTTCGCTGGTGATTGCCCTGGGGTTCATCACGCTGCTGTGGCCCGGCGAACGCTGGCGTCGCTTGTGCACGCAGTTACCCTGGATGCTGGCGGTGCCCCACGTCGCTTTCGCGACCAGCGCGTTACTCCTGTTTGCCGAGGGAGGGCTGTTTTATCAGGTCTGCACTTTCTGCTCACCGCAACTCGATCGTTATGGCATCGGGCTGGGGCTAACGCTCGCGGTCAAAGAGAGCGCGTTTGTCCTGTGGGCACTCTATGCCGCGCTGCCTGAAGCGCAGCTGGCGCAGAAGAATGTGGTTTTGCGTACCCTCGGTTACGGACGCCTTCAGCGCCTGTGCTGGCTGGTCCTGCCGACCATTGCCCCCGCGCTGGGGGCCGTGATGCTGGCCGTTCTGGCCTGGTCGCTGTCTGTGGTGGATGTTGCCATTATTCTGGGGCCAGGTAATCCCCCCACGCTGGCGGTGCTGGCCTGGCAGTGGCTCAGCCAGGGCGATGCGCAGCAGCAGGCGCAGGGAACGCTCGTTTGCCTTCTCTTACTCCTGACTCTGGCGCTGCTGGCCGGCGTGGGATTCGGCATCTGGAAAGTCTGGCGACGCACCTTGCCAAACCTCTCCGGCGTCAGGCGCCGCGCGTCCCTGCCGGTACCGGAAAAGTCGCTCGCCTGGTGGCTACCGGGATGTGGGATCCTCTGCGCCATCGTGCTGCTCGGTTTAGCGCGTCCCATAGATGCCGCGCTGTCCCCGTTAACCACCAGCCTTACGCTGGGGATGCTCTCTGGCGTGCTGGCGCTTGGGCTGGGTTTTCTCTGGCTCGAATGGGGGCCCAGAAGAGGCGCGCTGTGGGTCTGGCTGCCGCTCGCGTTGCCCGCTCTACCTCTTGTCTCCGGTCAATATGCCGTTGCGCTCACGCTGGGCATCGACGGGCAGTTCGCTGCCGTGCTCTGGGGGCACCTGCTGTGGGTACTACCCTGGACCCTGCTGGTGCTGCAACCTGCCTGGCAAAAGCTGGATCCCCGACTGTTCCTCTCCGCCAGAACGCTTGGCTGGGGACGGATGAAAATATTCTGGATGCTAAAATGCCCGCTGCTGGTACGCCCGGCGTTACTGGCTTTTGCCACCGGGTTTTCGGTGAGCATGGCGCAATACATGCCCACACTGTGGCTGGGTGCCGGACGTTTTGCCACGCTGACCACTGAAACCGTGGCGCTCAGCAGCGGGGGAAGTCTTCCGATCCTGGCGACCCGCGCGCTGGGATTACTGCTGGTGACGGGCATCGTTTTTGGCATCGCCGCCCTCTTATCCAGACTGGCAGGCCGCTACCGTCGAGGATTACGATAATGTTAAAGGTGCAAAATCTCACCATTGAACCGCTTTTCCGGCAGGTCAATTTTTGTGTACCGTGCGGGGAGATAGTGACCCTGATGGGGCCGTCCGGTAGCGGGAAATCGACACTTTTCTCCTGGATGGTAGGGGCGTTATCTTCTGATTTTAAGGCGCAGGGAGAACTGTGGCTTGATGAACGCCGCTGTGACACCTTGCCCGTGGAAACGCGTGGTTTAGGGATCCTCTTTCAGGACGCCCTGCTGTTTGACCACTTCAGCGTCGGGCAAAACCTGATGCTCGCCCTGCCTTCCCGCATTAAAGGCGAGGCGCGTCGGGAACGCGTTGAGCAGGCGCTACGTTCTGCCGGGCTGGCAAATTACTCTGCCAGCGACCCTGCTACGCTTTCCGGCGGAGAACGCGCTCGGGTCAGCCTGCTGCGCGCCCTGCTTGCGGAGCCGCAGGCATTATTGCTGGATGAACCTTTCAGCCGCCTCGATAAAGCGTTACGAACGACGTTTCGAACCTGGGTGTTTGACGCCGTTCGTGCGCGTAATATTCCAGCGGTGCTGGTCACCCATGATGAGGAAGACATTCCGCCCGGTGGCGAGGTGATCGAGATTTCTCGCTGGCAATAATGTGCTAACGCAATGTTTTCAGATCCGGGAGAGACGACAATGCCCCCCTCTTTTACTGACGTCAGGTTATTCGATGAAACGTGTTTCTCAACTGACCGCGCTGGCCCTGCTCTGCGGCCTCGCTTCTTTTTCCTCTGTGGCGGCTGATATGTCCTCTTCGCTTACGCTGGCCGAACTGCACGCACAACAGGGCAAAGCCATCGACACTCGCCCCAGCGCGTTTTACAACGGCTGGCCGCAAACGCTCAGCGGCCCCTCCGGGCATGAACCCGCCGCGCTCAACCTGGCGGCCTCCTGGCTTAGCGCCATGAGCGACGAGCAGATTGGCGCGTGGATAAAACAGCACCAGCTTACCCCGTCCACGCCAATTGCCCTTTACGGTCGCGATGCCGACAACCAGGCCGTTAAAGCCCGCCTGGAGAAGGCCGGATACACGCATGTGTCGCTTCTCAGCGATGCCCTGCAAACACCCGACCGCCTACAGCGCCTGCCGCACTTTGAACAACTCGTCTACCCGCAATGGATCCACCAGCTGCAACAAGGCAAACCGGTCACCGCCGCCCCGGCTGGCGACTGGAAAGTGATTGAAGCCGCCTGGGGCGCACCGAAGTTTTACCTGCTGAACCATATCCCTGGCGCGGGCTACATCGACACCAACGAGGTGGAAAGCGAGCCGCTGTGGAATAAGGTCTCTGACGACGCGCTGCAAGCGATGCTGGCGAAGCACGGGATCCGTCACGATACCACCGTCATTCTGTATGGCCGTGACGTTTACGCCGCCGCGCGCGTGGCGCAAATCATGCTGTATGCGGGCGTGAAGGATGTTCGCATTCTCGACGGCGGCTGGAAAGCATGGTCAGAGGCCAACCTGCCGGTTGAGCGCGGTATGCCCGCAAACGTGAAGCCCGCCCCGGATTTCGGTGCACCGATCCCCGGCCAGCCGCAGCTAATGGTGGATATGGAACAGGCGCGCGGCATGCTACACCGTCAGGATGCCTCGCTGGTCAGCATTCGTTCGTGGCCGGAGTTTATCGGTGACACCAGCGGCTACAGCTACATCAAGCCCAAAGGTGAAATTGCCGGGGCGCGCTGGGGTCACGCGGGCAGCGACGCGACCCACATGGAAGATTTCCATAACCCGGATGGCACCATGCGCAGCGCCGATGATATAGCCGCCATGTGGAAGACCTGGCACATCCAGCCTGATCAGCACGTCGCGTTTTACTGCGGCACCGGCTGGCGGGCGTCAGAAAGCTTTATGTACGCCCGCGCGATGGGCTGGAAGAACGTCGCCGTCTATGACGGCGGCTGGTACGAATGGAGCAGTCATCCGCAAAATCCGGTCTCTGCCGGCAAACGCGGGCCTGAGAGTACCCTCTAAGCGTTGAGTGACTTCAGCGTCATATAGCCGCTCCAGATGCGCGTTGTGGTGGTCAGCCAGCACAACGCGCCGAATATCCACGCAAACAGCGTAAAGTGTGCCGGAAACAGGCAGCACAGTACGAACAGCGCGATGGTTTCCGTCCCTTCCGTTAGCCCACCGATGTAATAAAACGACTTGTGCGCATAGCCGGGGTTGTCGATATCGTGTTTCGCCGCCAGCGCCGCAAACGCCAGAAAACTGCTGCCGGTGCCGATAAACGCGAACAACAGCCAGGCGGCGGCCAGCGCATTCTCGTCGGGTGCAGCCAGGGCAAAGCCAAACGGGACCAGCGCGTAAAACAGAAAATCGAGCGCGATATCCAGAAACCCTCCCGCATCGGTTAATCCCCTGCGGCGCGCCAGCGCACCGTCCAGGCCATCCAGCAGGCGGTTGAATACGATGGCGACCAGCGCAGCAAAATACCAGCCGAGCGCCAGAAACGGCAGCGCCAGCACGCCGACGGCAAATCCTGTTAACGTCAGGCCATCAGGGGTAATAAAGGGTTTATCCAGCACGACCACGAGCTGGTTAAGGAGAGGTTTCAGGCGAGGATGCAGGTGTTTATCAAGCATGGGGTTTCTCTTTAAAGGTAGCGCACAGCCCCTGAGCAGGAATGTCGAGCGCGGCATTGAAACGTGCCGAGAGGTTTTGAAACGCAATCAACGCTGTCATTTCGGTAATCGCGTCGTCTGTAAAGTGGCGCTTCAACCGCGCTTTGACCACGTCATCCACCTGAGGCGGCGTGGCGCTGACGGCTTCGGCGTACGCCAGCGCAGCGCACTCCTCGTCGCTGAATACATCGCTTTCACGCCAATGGCTCACCGCCTGGACTTTATCCAGTGCGCCCGCCCGCTCGGCAAGCCGGAGGCTGTTGGCATCAATACAAAATGCGCAGTGACATAGCTGCGACACACGGGTCATCAGCAGTGAACGCAGCACCGGGGAAAGAGGTGCCTTGCGGCGCTCCAGATAACCGACAAACAGCGCCACCAGCCAGAACAGACGCGGCATCCGTCCCCACCAGCGAGTGGGATTAAGCACCGCGCCAAAATGTTTTTTCTGCATGGCGGCAATCGGCTTAAGGCTGGCGGGAAGGGATTCGATGGGGGCAACCCAGGTGGCGGTCTTTTTCACCTGATTCTCCTGATAGCTGGACTCTGAGAAAGGGCACGATAATATGTCTTTTTTTGCTAACAATTATTGACGACCATGCTGAAAACACTCGATGTCGTTGCCGCCATCATCGAAAAAGACGACAACATTTTACTGGCGCAGCGCCCTGCCCACGCCGACCAGCCGGGAATGTGGGAATTTGCAGGCGGGAAAGTCGAAGCCAGTGAAACCCAGCCCGAGGCGCTGATCCGCGAACTGCGTGAAGAGCTGGGCATTGAGGCTCAGCCTGCGCGCTACGTGGCAAGCCACCAGCGCGAAGTGTCGCAGCGGTTAATCAACCTGCACGCCTGGCATGTTCCCGTCTTCAGTGGAGAGCTCACGGCGCACTACCACAGCGCGCTGGTGTGGTGTACGCCGGAAGAGGCGTTCGCCTACGACTTAGCCCCGGCGGATATTCCGCTGCTGGAGGCCTTTATTCTTTTACGCGACGCCAGACCAGCGGATTCGTGCTAATGGTGCGTTCATCACGCTGGCACTGCAGTAAAACACCGTCCGCTTTAACCACCGCCCCTTCAGAATAGTTTTGATCCTGATAGATGCAGCACTGATTGCACGGCTGCGCGCGCTGGCCGCTGGAGCTAAAAACCTCTGGCGGCACGTTCACTTCCACATCCGGGCGAATGCGGTCAGCCTGAGCGCCAGCGGTAAACATCAAACATAACGCGGTCATCACGTAACGGTTCATCGACTTGTCTTCCTGTTGTGTCCTGATATTGACTATAACGGTAAACCTGAGCAGAACCTTTAATTTATCTCGCCATCGCTTTTGGTTATGACCCGCCCTCTCTCATGAATTTCCCTTTCGGCACACATTTCTGCTTGCCTCACAAAGCGGTACGGGTGGTATAGTCAAAAAAACAACACAAATCGCATAAGCAACTCACATAAATTACTATAAGAGGTTCTTATATCTATGGATCAGACACGCACTCTGGAAAGTTTCCTTGCCCATGTTCAGCAGCGCGACCCGCACCAAAGCGAGTTCGCGCAGGCCGTTCGTGAAGTGATGACCACGCTGTGGCCCTTCCTTGAACAAAATCCGCGCTACCGTCAGATGTCTCTGCTTGAACGCCTTGTCGAGCCAGAACGCGTGATCCAGTTCCGCGTGACATGGGTTGACGATCGCAATCAGGTGCAGGTCAATCGTGCGTGGCGCGTACAGTTTAACTCCGCCATTGGCCCGTTTAAGGGCGGTATGCGCTTCCACCCGTCCGTAAACCTGTCGATTCTGAAGTTCCTCGGCTTCGAGCAGACCTTTAAAAACGCCCTCACCACGCTTCCGATGGGCGGCGGGAAAGGCGGCAGCGATTTCGATCCGAAAGGCAAAAGCGAAGGCGAAGTGATGCGCTTCTGCCAGGCGCTAATGACCGAACTGTATCGTCACCTTGGTCCTGGCACCGACGTTCCTGCCGGTGATATCGGCGTCGGTGGACGTGAAGTGGGCTTTATGGCCGGGATGATGAAAAAACTCTCTAATAACAGCGCCTGCGTCTTTACCGGCAAGGGGCTGTCGTTTGGCGGGAGTCTGATCCGCCCGGAAGCGACCGGATACGGCCTGGTTTACTTCACCGAAGCCATGCTCAAGCGTCACGGCTTAGGTTTTGAAGGGATGCGCGTCGCGGTGTCCGGTTCCGGTAACGTGGCGCAGTACGCTATTGAGAAAGCGATGCAGTTTGGCGCTCGCGTGGTAACCGCCTCTGACTCCAGCGGCACGGTGGTGGATGAAGCGGGCTTCACGGCGGAGAAACTGGCGCGCCTGTGTGAAATCAAAGCCAGCCGCGACGGTCGCGTGGCGGATTATGCCCGAGAGTTTGGCCTGACCTACCTGGAAGGGAAACAGCCGTGGGGCGTGCCGGTGGATATCGCCCTGCCGTGCGCAACGCAGAACGAGCTGGATGTTGAAGCCGCGCGTACATTGATTAGCAACGGCGTGAAAGCCGTAGCTGAAGGGGCGAATATGCCGACCACCATCGACGCGACGGACCTGTTCCTGGAAGCGGGCGTGCTGTTTGCGCCGGGCAAGGCCGCTAACGCGGGCGGCGTGGCGACCTCCGGCCTCGAGATGGCGCAAAACGCCGCGCGCCTCGGCTGGAAAGCGGAGAAAGTGGATGCGCGCCTGCACCACATCATGCTGGATATTCACCACGCCTGCGTGGAGTACGGCGGTGAAGCATCGCAAACCAACTACGTGCGCGGGGCGAATATTGCCGGGTTCGTGAAGGTGGCGGATGCGATGATTGGGCAGGGCGTGATTTAAGCTTTCGCTGCATTCTCGCTCTTGTAGGCCCGGTAAGCGTTAGCGCCACCGGGCTTTTTTAAGGCCGCAGAGCTGCTTTTCGCCGGGTGTCGGCTGCGCCTTACCCGGCCTACGGTTTAAGAGGCTGCCGCGCTCTTTTTCTTTTTAAACGTTTTCTTCGCGCCACCACCGGGTGCAACCATCCCTCTGAACGTTTTCACCGGCGTGCTGCGCGCCTGATCGATCAGCTGGTAAAGCGTCCCGACCAGCGGCTGCATAAAGTCCTGATAGCGGCACTGCTTCTCGCTGATCTGCGTCAGCACCGACTCCCAGCGCGCGGTCATGTCCGGCCTCGCGGCCAGCTCTGGCAAGGAGTGAATCAGTGCCCGGCCCGGCTCTGTCGAATGGATATAGCGCCCTTTTTTCTCGAGAAAACCACGCTTAAACAGCAGCTCGATAATCCCCGCGCGGGTTGCTTCCGTACCCAAACCGTCGGTGGCGCGGAGGATCTTCTTCAGATCTTTATCCTGCACAAAACGGGCGATCCCGGTCATGGCGGAAAGCAGCGTCGCGTCGGTGAAATGGCGCGGCGGCTGGGTCTGACGCTCAACCACTTCGCCCTTCTCGCACAGCAGCTCGTCATCTTTAGCGACCACCGGCAGCGGCGTGCCGTCGTTCTCCTCGTCGCGCTCTTTGTTACCGAGCAGCGTGCGCCAGCCCGCTTCCGCAAGGAAACGCGCTTTGGCGACAAACTTGCCTTTGGCAATCTCAAGCTCAATGACGCATTTACGGAACACCGCGTCCGGGCAGAACTGCATCAGGTACTGACGGGCGACCAGGTTGTACACCTTCGCTTCGTTCTCGGTCAGATTGACGCTGCTGGCACGCGCCGTCGGGATAATCGCGTGGTGGGCATCCACCTTTTTATCATCCCAGCAGCGGTTATGGGTGTCCGGGTTGACCGTTGGCTGCGGGAGCAGATCCGGCGCATGCACGCCGATGGCGTTCATCACCGAGTGGCGTCCGGCAAAGTGTTCTTCCGGCAGATAGCGGCTGTCCGAACGCGGATAGGTGATGAGCTTATGGGTTTCGTAGAGCTTTTGGCAGATATCCAGTACGTTCTGCGCGCTCAGGCCAAACTTTTTGGCCGCCTCAATCTGAAGTGCAGAGAGCGAAAATGGCAGCGGCGCGGGTTCTGATTCCCGTTTATCGTTATAGCTGGTGACGATAGCGGGCTGCCCGGTAATGCGGTTAACCACGTGATCGGCCAGCGGACGATGGAGCAGACGCCCCTCTTCATCCTGGTATGACTCGCAGGCGTCGCTCGGCTGCCAGACGGCGGTAAAGCGCTCGTCTTTTGGGGTGACGATATGCGCTTTCACTTCAAAGAAATCTTTGGCGACGAAGTTTTCAATCTCTTCATCACGGCGAACCACCAGCCCCAGCACCGGCGTCTGCACGCGGCCCACGGAGAGCACGCCCTGATAGCCCGCGTTGCGCCCGAGGATTGTGTAGGCGCGAGTCATATTGATACCGTACAGCCAGTCGGCGCGGGCGCGGGCTAAAGCCGAGACGCACAGTGGAATAAACTCGCTGTTGGCGCGCAGGCGCGAGATTGCCCGCTCGACGGCCTGCGGGTTGAGGTCGTTAATTAAACAGCGCTGCACCTGCTGGCGCTTTTCCGGCGCCAGCTCCAGGTAGTCCAGCACTTCATCGACCAGGAGCTGCCCTTCCCTGTCCGGGTCACCCGCATGCACGATTTCAGCCGCTTCATGCAGGAAGCGCTTGATCACGTTGAGCTGTTTGGTGACCGAAGGCCGGGGCTGCAGGCGCCATTTTTCCGGCACGATGGGCAGATCGTTCAGGTTCCAGCGGGCATAGCGGCTGTCGTAGACATCCGGCTGCGCCTGCTCAAGCAGGTGACCAATACACCAGGTGACCACCTGCCCGTTACCGCATTCGATGAAGCCGTCGCCTTTGCGATGCGGTTTAGGCAGCACATCGGCAATGGCGCGGGCCAGGCTCGGCTTTTCGGCAATAAACAACCGCATCGAATTAACGGATCTCAATCATCGGTCGGCCGCCGCGCGCGGTCACCAGCTCGCCGATCGCCGTCAGGGTGATGCCAAACTCAGCGGCGGTCGCCTGAACGTCGGCTTCGGATCCCGGCGTAACCGCCAGCAGCAGGCCGCCGGAGGTTTGCGGATCGCACAGCAGGTTGCGCCACGCTTCAGGCATCTCGCCCATCAGGTGACCGTAGCTGGCGAAGTTGCGCTGGGTACCGCCCGGCACCGCGCCCTCAGCAATATACTCTTCCACGCCCGGCAGCTTCGGCACGTCCTGATACCAGACCTGCGCCTGAACGCCAGCTCCCTGGCAGACTTCACTCAGGTGCCCCAGCAGACCAAAACCGGTCACGTCGGTCATCGCCTTCACGCCGTCGATGTTGGCGAAAGCCGCACCCGCGAGGTTCATCTGGCACATCACTTCCGTTGCCAGACCCACGTGCTCGGGCTTCAGCAGGGATTTTTTCTCGGCGGTGGTGAGTACGCCAATGCCCAGCGGCTTGGTGAGGAACAGCTTGCAGCCCGCCTGCGCGGTGCTGTTGCGCTTCACGCGCTCGGTCGGTACCACGCCCGTAACGGCCAGGCCGAAGATCGGCTCCGGCGCATCGATAGAGTGACCACCGGCCAGGGCAATCCCCGCCTGCTGACAGGCAAAGCGCCCGCCCTCAATCACATCGCGGGCAATCTCAGGTGGAATGGTGTTAATCGGCCAGCCCAGAATGGCAATCGCCATGATCGGCTTACCGCCCATCGCGAAGATATCGCTGATGGCGTTAGTCGCCGCAATGCGCCCGAAATCGAACGGGTTATCGACAATCGGCATAAAGAAATCGGTGGTGCTGATAATGCTGGTGCCGTTACCTAAGTCATAAACCGCTGCATCGTCACGCGTTTCGTTACCGACAAGCAGGTTCGGGTCGACAAACTTCGCCTGTTCGCTGTGCAGGATGGTCTCCAGCACTTTCGGGGAAATTTTACAACCGCAACCGGCTCCGTGGCTGTATTGCGTTAAACGAATGGTTTGCTCGCTCATGGACGTCTCCTGTCATCTCAATCGCGCTATGGTAGCGCTCATTCCATAAAGAGGTAAGTATGACTGTCTGAATTCTGCGGTGGATGCTCAGAATCCAGACAGTTTAGCGCGGGTTATCAGAAACGGCTGACGAAAGGCGTGGTGTCCGGCACGCTGATGGTGCTGGAGGCTTTAAGCTGCGGGGTGCCAAGATAGAGGAAGCCGACAATTTTATCGTGCTCGCCACAGGCAAAGCCATCACGCACGACTGAACTTTCGGTCAGCGGCCCGGTGCGCCAGATGCCATTGAAGCCCTGCGCGACGGCGGCCATTTGCATCGCCATCACCGCGCAGCCTGCGGACATTTCCTGCTCCCAGACCGGCACCTTATGGTCGGCCTGACATTTCGCCACGACAGCGATGATCATCGGCGCGCGGAAAGGCGCACTGCGGGCTTTATCAATCCCTTTCTCATCCTGACCAGCAGCAACCGCGCCTTTTTCCAGTAACGCACTGAAGCGGTCGCGGCCTTCGGCTTCAATCACAAAGAAGTGCCAGGGCTGGAGCGTGCCATGATCCGGCGCGCGCAGGCCCGCACGCAGAATGTTTTCCAGCTGCTCGCCCGCTGGAGCAGGCTCGGCCAGACGCGACGCGCTACGGCGGTTAACAAGCAGTTCAAGTGCATCCATTGGTTAACTCCTTTCTTGAAATTTACTCACAAAATTAACACGGCGGCAGATTTTGTTACAGCGTGTCAGGCGATTCCTGCTGACAAGTGGCGGTTGGGTCATTACGATAGCCCAACATTACCGTCACGTGGCGACGGAAACAGTCATTTTCTGGTTAGGGAGAATACATGCGAACCCTTTGGCGAATCTTTGCCGGTTTCTTTAAATGGACGTGGCGACTGCTCAACTTCGTCCGCAACCTGGTGATGAACATCTTTTTCATCTTCCTGGTGCTGGTTTGCGTAGGCGTCTGGATGCACATCAGCAACGCCAACCAGGCCCAACATTCGACCCGTGGGGCGCTGTTACTCGACATCACCGGCGTCATCGTTGATAAACCATCTACCAGCAACCGTCTGGGCGTGATTGGCCGCCAGTTGTTTGGCGCAACATCCGACCGTCTGCAGGAAAACTCCCTGTTCGATATCGTCGATACCATTCGTCAGGCCAAAGACGACCGCAACATCACCGGGATCGTGCTGGATCTGAAAGATTTTGCCGGAGGCGATCAGCCTTCCATGCAGTACATCGGTAAAGCGCTGCGCGAGTTCCGCGACAGCGGCAAACCGGTGATTGCCGTGGGCGACAGCTACAGCCAGGGGCAATATTATCTGGCGAGCTTTGCCAATAAAATTTGGCTCTCGCCGCAGGGTACGGTCGACCTTCATGGTTTTGCCACCAACGGGCTGTATTACAAGTCGCTGCTCGACAAGCTGAAAGTCACCACCCACGTCTTCCGCGTCGGTACCTATAAGTCTGCGGTTGAGCCGTTTATCCGCGACGATATGTCCCCTGCTGCCCGTGAAGCGGACAGCCGCTGGATTGGCGAACTGTGGCAGAACTATCTCGGCACCATTGCCGCCAACCGTCAGATTACCGCTGAACAGGTCTTCCCTGGCGCGCGCGGCATGCTGGACGGGCTGCGTAAGGTTGACGGCGATACCGCGAAATATGCGCTCGACAACAAGCTGGTTGACGCGCTGGGCTCCAGTGCGGATGTCGAAAAAGCGCTGACCAAACAGTTTGGCTGGAGCAAAGAGGATAAAAACTTCAGCGCCATCAGCATGTATGACTACGCAGCAAAAAAACCGGATGAGACCGGCGACAGCGTTGCCGTGGTATTTGCTAACGGCGCTATCATGGACGGACAGGAGACCCCGGGGAACGTTGGCGGGGACACCACCGCATCGCAAATCCGCGATGCGCGCCTTGATCCGAAAGTGAAAGCGATTGTTCTGCGCGTAAACAGCCCTGGCGGCAGCGTGAGTGCTTCAGAGGTGATCCGCGCCGAACTGGCCGCGGCTCGCGCCGCTGGCAAACCGGTGGTGGTATCAATGGGCGGAATGGCCGCATCGGGCGGGTATTGGATCTCGACGCCAGCGAACTACATTGTCGCCAACCCAAGCACATTGACCGGCTCTATCGGCATCTTCGGGGTGATCAACACTGTGGAAAACAGTCTGGACTATCTGGGCGTGCATACCGATGGCGTTTCTACTTCTCCGCTGGCGGATGTGTCGGTGACGAAATCTCTGCCGCCTGAAGTCTCTGAGATGATGCAGCTCAGCATTGAAAACGGGTACAAGCGCTTTATCACGCTGGTTGCCGACTCGCGTAAAAAGACGCCAGACCAGATTGACCAGATTGCGCAGGGCCACGTCTGGACCGGGCAGGACGCGAAGAACAACGGTCTGGTGGACAGTCTGGGTGACTTTGACGACGCCGTTAAGAAAGCGGCCGAACTGGCGAAGCTCAAGCAGTGGCACGTTGAGTATTATCAGGACGAGCCGTCGTTCTTCGATATGGTGATGGACAGCATGTCCGTTTCCGTTCGCGCCATGCTGCCGGAGGCGCTGCAGGCTTACCTGCCTGCGCCTGTTGCCACGGCGGCGAAAGCGATGAAGGCGGAAAGCGATAAGCTCGCGGCCTTTAATGATCCACAAAGTCGTTACGCGTTTTGCCTGACCTGCGCGAACGTCCGTTAAAAACCGTCCCCTCTTCCCACGAAGAGGGGATTTTTTCTTTTGAAGAACAAGAACTCACACCCATGCAGAAGAAATCGATTTATGTAGCCTACACTGGCGGTACCATCGGGATGCAGCGCTCTGAAAACGGCTATATTCCTGTCTCCGGCCACCTGCAGCGTCAGCTTGCACTGATGCCTGAATTCCACCGCCCGGAAATGCCTGACTTTACCATCCACGAATACGAGCCGCTGATGGACTCCTCCGACATGACGCCGGAAGACTGGCAGCACATCGCGGATGATATTAAAGCCCATTACGACCAGTACGACGGCTTTGTGATCCTGCACGGCACCGACACCATGGCGTTTACCGCTTCCGCGCTCTCCTTCATGCTGGAGAATCTGGGCAAGCCGGTTATCGTCACTGGCTCGCAAATCCCGCTGGCGGAGCTGCGCTCGGACGGGCAGATCAACCTGCTTAATTCACTGTACGTTGCGGCGAATTATCCGATTAACGAAGTGTCTCTGTTCTTCAATAACCGTTTGTATCGCGGGAACCGCACTACCAAAGCGCACGCAGACGGCTTTGACGCTTTCGCCTCACCTAACCTGCAGCCGCTGCTGGAAGCGGGTATTCATATCCGTCGTCTGGGCACGCCGCCTGCGCCGAACACCGCCGGTGAGCTGATTGTGCACCCGATTACCCCACAACCGATTGGCGTGGTGACGATTTACCCTGGGATCTCTGCGGACGTGGTACGTAACTTCCTGCGTCAGCCAGTGAAAGCGCTGATTTTGCGCTCTTACGGCGTCGGCAACGCCCCGCAGAACGGCGAATTCCTGAAAGAGCTTCAGGAAGCCAGCGAGCGCGGGATCGTGGTGGTGAACCTGACCCAGTGTATGTCCGGCAAGGTGAACATGGGCGGCTACGCTACCGGCAACGCGCTCGCACATGCCGGAGTCATCAGCGGCTTTGATATGACCGTTGAGGCAACGCTGACTAAACTTCACTATTTACTGAGCCAGGATCTGGACATCCAGTCCATTCGTAGCGCGATGATGCAAAACCTGCGCGGCGAGCTGACCCCGGACGAATAAGGAGGCCACATGAAGCAACGCGCCCTGTTACTGGTCGATTTGCAAAATGATTTCTGCGCGGGCGGCGCGCTGGCCGTCGCGGAAGGTGACAGCACCGTTGATGTGGCGAATACGCTGATTGACTGGTGCAAAGCCCGCGGTGAGGCGGTTGTCGCAAGCCAGGACTGGCACCCGGCGAACCACGGCAGTTTTGCCAGCCAGCACGACGTTGCGCCCTTCACCCAGGGTGAACTCGACGGGCTGGCGCAAACCTTCTGGCCGGATCACTGTGTACAGCAGACGGAAGGCGCGGAGCTGCATCCCCTCCTGAATCATAAGGCCATCGACGCGGTGTTCCATAAAGGGGAAAACCCGACTATCGACAGCTATAGCGCGTTTTTTGATAACGGGCATCGCCAGAAAACGGCGCTGGACGCATGGTTACGTCACCACGAAATCACGGAGTTGATTGTGCTGGGCCTGGCGACGGATTACTGCGTGAAGTTTACCGTGCTGGACGCACTCCAGTTGGGGTATACCGTCAGCGTCATCACCGACGGCTGCCGCGGGGTGAACATTAACCCGCAGGACAGCGCCCAGGCGTTTATGGATATGGCCGCCGAAGGCGCGACGCTGTATACGCTGGAAGACTGGCTGGAAACGCAGGCGTAAGCCTTTTTAGCCGGGTGGCGGCGTTGCCTTACCCGGCCGACTTCTCTGGTTTTGTAGGCCGGGTAAGCGCAGCGCCACCCGGCAACCCCCTCTCCATCTCCCATAAAGTGAACTCCCTCGCATCCTCAGCGAAGCGGCAATGCTATTCTCATCAGGTTATTTTTCCGCCACGCTTTTTCTGTGGCGTGGTTTTTTTGATAAGTCAAAGAGGAACTTGTATGAAACGTTTGCCCTTGCTGGCAGCATTACCCTTGCTTTGCGCGTCAGTTGCCTCCGCCAGTCCCCTGATGTCCGTGGGCTACTTTAACGGGGGTGGCGATGTCACCGCCGGACCGGGTGGCGATATCAATAAGCTGGACGTCCGCCAGATCACCCACCTGAACTACTCGTTTGGTCTGGTTTACAACAATGAGAAAGACGAAACCAACGCCGCCTTAAAAGATCCAGCAAAGCTGCATCAAATCTGGCTATCCCCAAAAGTCGCCTCCGACCTGGCACTGATCCCGACCCTGCGTAAACAAAACCCGAACCTCAAAGTGCTGCTTTCTGTTGGCGGCTGGGGGGCGCGTGGCTTCTCTGGCGCAGCGGCAACTAAAGAGACGCGCGCGGTGTTTATCCGCTCCGCGCAGGAGATCGTCGATAAATACGGCCTGGACGGGATCGATCTCGACTGGGAGTATCCGGTCAATGGCGCGTGGGGGCTGGTTGCCAGCACGCCTGCCGACCGGGATAACTTCACCGCCCTGCTGAAAGAGCTGCGTGAGGCGTTCGGGCAGGGAAAACTGGTCACTATCGCGGTAGGCGCGAATGCGGAAAGTCCGAAAAGCTGGGTGGATGTCAAAGCCATCGCCCCGCTGCTCGATTATATCAACCTGATGACCTACGACATGGCGTACGGGACGCAGTATTTCAACGCGAACCTTTACGACTCCAGCGCCTGGCCGACGGTTGCCGCGGCCGATAAATACAGCGTCGATTTTGTGGTGAACAATTATCTGGCCGCCGGGCTGAAGCCACAGCAGATGAACCTCGGGATCGGTTTCTATGGCCGCGTGCCGAAACGCGCCGTCGAGCCGGGGATCGACTGGACGAAACCGGATGCGCAAAAAAATCCGGTGACCCAGCCCTACTTCGGACCTCAGGAGATCGGGTTGTTCACGTCACTCGGCTATGACCTGACCAAAGATACCTACGTGAAGTACAACGATATCGTGAAGAAGCTATTGAACGATCCGCAGAAGCGCTTTACCGAGCACTGGGATGACCAGGCGAAGGTGCCATGGCTGTCGGTGAATACTGCCGACGGGAAGGCGCTGTTTGCAATTTCCTATGAGAACCCACGTTCTGTGGCGATCAAAGCGGACTACATCAAAGAGAAAGGTCTGGCAGGGGCGATGTTCTGGGAGTACGGCGCGGACGACAACAATCAGTTAGCGAAGCAGCTGGCGGAGTCGCTCGGGATCCCGCATAAGTAGTAAGACATCAAGCCCTCTCCCCGTGGGAGAGGGTTCGGTGAGGGCATCAACCCGCACCGTTATTGCATTTTCATGGTCGCAATCGGCTTCGGCGTGATGCCGAAGTCTTCTTTCAGCTCGCGCTTGCTTTTCATCACCATCTGGCCTTTGGTATCGATAGTCATGTGCTGCGCGTCAGTGTTGTTGCGCGCCTGCCATAACATCACCAGCTGCAGGCTGTTCTCTTTTTGCTCCGGGGTGAGCGCCACACCATCTGGCCATTTTCCCAGTTCAACGGCCGTCACCAGACGCTGATAAACCTCCGGTGTCATACCGCTAATCATGTCATCAATATTCATGATGTCTCCCTTTTAAAGGAATAATTTGCTGAATCGATTTTTCAACCTTTAGTGTGATCGCCATTTTCGTCATCAGTGAAGCTTAACGAGGCTGAATTCACGCAAAAACGCTCACCCGTTGGCTGAGGCCCATCAGGGAAGACATGCCCGAGGTGCGCATCACAGTTTCCGCAACGAATTTCAGTGCGTACCATGCCGTGCGAGGAGTCCGTCAGATAGCGGATTGCATCATCGCTCACCGGCTCGTAAAAGCTCGGCCAGCCACAGCCTGAATCATATTTTGTTTGCGAATTAAACAGCGGCGCATCGCACACCAGACAGTGGTAGACGCCGTCTCGTTTGTTGTGCAGTAAACGCCCGGTGAATGGCGGTTCCGTTCCGTGGTTCTGCGTCACGTAAAACTGCATTTCTGTGAGGTTTTTTTTCAAATCGTCGGGGTTACGTTGGTTCGACATATGCTTACATCTCGCTGTAGAAACAGACATCTTCTGACCCGAATTCTAACAAAACATTAACACCCTTGCGTGCACTTTTGTTCTAAACTTATGTGTCGCGAAAAGGCGGTCAGGCAATTGTGATCTGTTTCACATTTTTATCCTGCGAGGCCTTTAAAATTCCGGCCGCAGCCCCCATGTGGTTGCTAGCTCAAAGGGAAAGTGAGGCGAGTCAGTCGCACAAACGTTAGTCACAGGATTGATTTGTCGCAATGATTGACACGATTCCGCTTGACGCTGCGTAAGGTTTTTGTAATTTTACAGGCAACCTTTTATTCACTAACAAATAGCTGGTGGAATATATGACTATCAAAGTAGGTATCAACGGTTTTGGCCGTATCGGCCGTATTGTTTTCCGTGCTGCTCAGAAACGTTCTGACATCGAAATCGTTGGTATCAACGATCTCCTGGACGCTGAATACATGGCGTACATGCTGAAGTACGACTCAACTCACGGTCGTTTCGACGGCACCGTTGAAGTGAAAGACGGCCACCTGGTTGTTAACGGTAAAACCATCCGCGTTACTGCTGAGAAAGACCCAGCTAACCTGAAATGGAACGAAATTGGTGTTGACGTTGTAGCTGAAGCTACCGGTATCTTCCTGACCGACGAAACCGCACGTAAACACATCACCGCTGGTGCGAAGAAAGTTGTTCTGACTGGTCCTTCCAAAGACAACACCCCAATGTTCGTTCGTGGTGCTAACTTCGAAAAATACGCTGGCCAGGACATCGTTTCCAACGCATCCTGCACCACCAACTGCCTGGCTCCACTGGCTAAAGTTATCAACGACAACTTCGGTATCGTTGAAGGCCTGATGACCACCGTTCACGCAACTACCGCTACTCAGAAAACTGTTGATGGCCCGTCTCACAAAGACTGGCGCGGCGGCCGTGGCGCAGCTCAGAACATCATCCCATCTTCTACCGGTGCTGCTAAAGCTGTAGGCGTTGTACTGCCAGAGCTGAACGGCAAACTGACTGGTATGGCGTTCCGCGTTCCAACTCCTAACGTATCCGTTGTTGACCTGACCGTTCGTCTGGAAAAAGCTGCTTCTTATGAAGAAATTAAGAAAGCAATCAAAGCTGCTTCCGAAGGCGCAATGAAAGGCGTTCTGGGCTACACCGAAGACGACGTTGTATCTACCGATTTCAACGGCGAAGTGTGCACTTCCGTGTTCGATGCTAAAGCAGGTATCGCACTGAACGACAACTTCGTTAAACTGGTTTCCTGGTACGACAACGAAACCGGCTACTCTAACAAAGTACTGGACCTGATCGCTCACATCTCCAAATAAGTTGAGATGAGTGTTTGATCCAAAAAGGCGACTTCGGTCGCCTTTTTTATTGTTTTAAGACAGAGGATTGCTTAATGATTAATAAAATTTTTGCACTTCCGGTAGTCGAACAACTTACCCCTGTGCTCTCCCGCCGTCAGATCGACGGTGCTGATATTATCGTTGTAGACCATCCGCGCGTAAAAGCTTCCGTGGCGCTGAACGGCGCTCACCTGCTCTCCTGGAAACCGGAAGGAGAAGTGGAAGGCTTATGGCTGAGCGATGCGACCTCATTCAAAAAAGGGGCGGCTATCCGTGGCGGCGTGCCGATCTGCTGGCCGTGGTTCGGCCCTTCCGCGCAACCGGGTTTGCCGTCTCACGGTTTTGCCCGTAATCAACAGTGGACGCTGAAAGCACACAACGAAGATGATAACGGCGCGGTGCTGACCTTTGAACTGCAGGCAAACAATGAAACTCGCGCCCTGTGGCCGCACGATTTCACCCTTTATGCCCGCTTCAAGCTGGCGAAAACCTGCGAAATTGAGCTGGAAGCCCATGGCGAGTTTGAAACCACGTCAGCCCTGCACACCTATTTCAACGTGGGTGATATTAGCGCGGTAAAAGTGAGCGGTCTTGGTGATACCTTTATCGACAAGGTGGATAACGCGAAGGAAGGAAAGCTGAGCGACGGGGTGCAAACTTTCCCTGACCGTACCGACCGCGTTTACCTGCACCCGGAAGCATGCAGCGTGATCCATGACGGTGCCCTGAATCGCGGTATTGAAGTGGTTCATCACCATCACAGCGACGTAGTCGGCTGGAACCCAGGCCCGGCTCTTTCTGTCAGCATGGCGGACGTAACGGATGACGGTTATAAAACCTTTGTTTGCGTAGAAACCGCCTGCGTGAGCACGCTGCAGAAAGCAAGCGAAGAAAAACCCTCTCGTTTAGGACAGACAATTAAGATTGTGAAGCGTTAACACTGTTCTGTTGCACCAAAATAAAACAAACGGGGCGCATAGCGCCCCATTTTGATGCACAGAATGCACGCTAATGATGCACACTCAGAACTTGTAGGTCACACCCACAGAGAAGAGCCCTGACCAGGATTTGTCGACCATCGGGCTATCTTTGATTTCATCACTCAGGCGGGAGTAACGGCCAGTACCGTAAACGTTCCAGTCACCCAGGAAGTTATAGCTCGCGGTCAGCTCCAGGTACGGATCCCAGCCATCATCCGCGCTGTAGCTTTTCAAACCGCTACGACGAGATTCAGCTTTAGAGACGCCGTAATAGTAGTCGTTGTAGTTCTCGCTGCTGTACTGCACACCAATGCCCGGCGTAAGCGTCAGCGCGCCGTTGGTGTAGCGATAAAGCCACGCCAGATCCCAGATAAAGCCGTTGCTGTTGTCGAGCGTATCCGCCGCCAGCGCAGTACGCAGGAAGCCGTACTGGGTATTATGTACGTAAGAAAGACCCGCCATCAGCGAGCTTCTGCGCTTGTCCAGTTGGCGAAGCGCGTTGCTGTCGCTGTCGCCTGGCTTGAAGTGCGTCGGGTCGTAATACGCCATGATCGACAGCTTGTCAGCCGTATCGTTCCACAGATAGTAGCCGCCGCCTAGGCCACGGAACCAGAAGTTATCGCCTTCATAGGTGACAACGGGAACGGGATACACATCGCGGTCATACTGTTTGTACGGGCTGTTAATGACACCCGCGCCCGCGCCAACAGTCCACTGACTTTCTGCCTGTGCGGTGTTCACTGCGGTAGCGGCAAGGATGCCCAATGCCAGAAGTTTGAGTTTGGTCACAATCCATTCTTTCCTGTAGTCAAATAATCAGCGGGTGAAGTGTAACCGCCATTCCCGTTCATCCCAAAATTTTTTGCTGACTAATGAGTCTGATTAACCCGTTATTTTTTACTTTTCAGATGACAGGCTGCTTTCATTTATGTGAACCCTGAATGAAAAACGCGGCTTCGCCTTATTACGCACGTGGGAATTTTTGGATGAGTTATTGATATGTCATTGAAATTAGATTTTCTCAGCATGCAAGTTTTGCAAATGCCATCTACGCTTTAATTTAAGAAGAGATTTTGCTGCACACCCCGCACTTCTTAGCGTCTGACCTGGCACACAGGTTGCTGCTCTGGCAGTGAGGTGCGAGAAATTCTCTTCCGGGAGCCTCCACTACTCATACGAACGGCTCTTATCCTGTGCTAAAAAACGAAAGGACGGCATGCCATGAATATATTCGATCACTATCGCCAGCGCTACGAAGCTGCCAAGGACGAAGAGTTCACACTGCAGGAGTTTCTTACCATTTGTCGGCAAGATCGCAGTGCCTATGCCAATGCGGCAGAACGGCTATTGATGGCTATTGGTGAGCCTAACATGGTTGATACTGCCCTGGAGCCACGGCTTTCCCGTCTCTTTTCGAATCGGGTCGTCGCCCGATATCCGGCGTTTGAAGAGTTCTATGGCATGGAAGATGCCATCGAGCAGATCGTCTCCTACCTGAAGCATGCTGCTCAGGGTCTGGAAGAGAAGAAGCAGATCCTCTATTTACTGGGTCCTGTGGGTGGCGGTAAATCGTCGCTTGCCGAGCGCCTTAAAGCGCTGATGCAACGCGTGCCGATTTACGTGCTGAGTGCCAACGGGGAACGCAGCCCGGTCAATGACCATCCGCTGTGCCTGTTTAATCCGCAGGAAGATGCGCAGATCCTTGATAAAGAGTTTGGCATCCCGCACCGCTATCTCGGCACGATTATGTCACCGTGGGCGGCAAAACGCCTGCACGAGTTTGGTGGCGATATTACCAAATTCCGCGTCGTCAAAGTCTGGCCGTCAATTCTGGAACAGATTGCCATCGCCAAAACGGAGCCCGGCGACGAAAACAACCAGGATATTTCGGCCCTGGTCGGTAAAGTCGATATCCGTAAGCTGGAACATCACGCGCAAAACGACCCGGATGCCTATGGCTACTCCGGCGCCCTGTGCCGTGCAAACCAGGGGATTATGGAGTTCGTCGAGATGTTTAAAGCACCGATTAAAGTGCTGCATCCGCTGCTGACCGCCACTCAGGAAGGGAACTACAACGGTACGGAAGGTATTTCCGCCCTGCCGTTTAACGGCATCATTCTGGCGCACTCCAACGAATCTGAGTGGGTCACCTTCCGTAATAATAAAAACAATGAGGCGTTTCTCGACCGTGTTTACATTGTCAAAGTGCCTTATTGCCTGCGGATCTCGGAAGAGATCAAAATTTACGAGAAACTGCTTAACCACAGTGAGCTGGTGCACGCACCTTGCGCACCGGGAACGCTGGAAACGCTGTCTCGCTTCTCCATTCTGTCGCGCCTGAAAGAGCCAGAAAACTCCAGCATCTACTCGAAAATGCGCGTCTATGATGGTGAAAGCCTGAAGGACACCGACCCGAAAGCGAAGTCCTATCAGGAGTACCGCGATTACGCTGGCGTCGACGAGGGGATGAACGGTCTGTCCACGCGTTTCGCGTTTAAGATCCTCTCCCGCGTCTTTAACTTTGACCATGCGGAAGTGGCGGCCAACCCGGTGCATCTGTTCTATGTCCTGGAGCAGCAAATCGAGCGCGAGCAGTTCCCGCAGGAGCAGGCTGAACGCTACCTTGAGTTCCTGAAAGGCTACCTGATCCCGAAATACGCCGAGTTCATCGGCAAAGAGATCCAGACCGCCTACCTGGAATCCTATTCAGAATACGGGCAGAACATTTTCGACCGTTATGTCACCTATGCTGACTTCTGGATCCAGGATCAGGAGTACCGCGACCCGGATACCGGCCAGCTGTTTGACCGTGAATCCCTGAACGCGGAACTGGAAAAAATTGAGAAGCCTGCCGGTATCAGCAACCCGAAAGACTTCCGTAATGAGATTGTCAACTTCGTCCTGCGCGCCAGAGCGCATAACAACGGGCGTAACCCGAACTGGACCAGCTACGAAAAACTGCGCACGGTCATTGAGAAAAAAATGTTCTCCAATACCGAAGAGCTGTTGCCGGTTATCTCGTTTAACGCCAAAACCTCAACCGACGAGCAGAAAAAGCACGACGATTTTGTCGACCGTATGATGGAGAAAGGCTATACCCGCAAACAGGTCCGCCTGCTCTGCGAATGGTACCTGCGCGTGCGCAAATCGTCTTAAAACAAGTGCCCGGTAGCGTTCACGCTTACCGGGCCTACAAAATGCAAGTTGGCAAATGCAGTACGGGGGGTATATGACCTGGTTTATTGACCGGCGTCTTAACGGCAAAAACAAGAGCACGGTTAACCGCCAGCGCTTCTTGCGTCGTTATAAAGCGCAAATTAAACAGTCGATCTCCGAGGCCATCAACAAACGCTCGGTGACTGACGTAGACAGCGGCGAGTCTGTCTCCATCCCCACTGATGACATCAGCGAACCGATGTTTCATCAGGGGCGAGGCGGTCTGCGCCATCGCGTCCACCCAGGTAACGATCACTTTGTTCAGAATGACCGAATCGAGCGTCCACAAGGCGGTGGCGGCGGTTCTGGAAGCGGTCAGGGACAAGCCAGCCAGGACGGTGAAGGTCAGGATGAATTTGTCTTCCAGATCTCGAAAGATGAATATCTCGACCTGCTGTTTGAGGATTTGGCGCTGCCTAATCTGAAAAAGAACCAGCACCGCCAGCTTAACGAATACAAAACCCATCGCGCGGGTTATACCGCAAACGGCGTGCCCGCCAATATCAGCGTCGTGCGTTCGCTGCAGAACTCACTGGCGCGACGGACGGCGATGACAGCAGGTAAACGACGTGAACTGCGCGAGCTGGAAACCAGCCTGAAGGTCGTGGAAAACACGGAACCGGCGCAACTGCTGGAAGAGGAGCGCCTGCGCAAAGAGATTGCCGAGCTACGGGCAAAAATCGACCGCGTGCCGTTTATTGATACTTTTGACCTGCGTTACAAGAACTACGAAAAACGTCCAGAGCCATCCAGCCAGGCGGTGATGTTCTGTCTGATGGACGTTTCCGGTTCAATGGACCAGGCCACCAAAGATATGGCGAAGCGTTTTTATATTCTGCTCTACCTGTTCCTGAGCAGAACCTATAAGAACGTGGAGGTGGTCTATATTCGCCACCATACTCAGGCGAAAGAGGTGGATGAACACGAGTTCTTCTACTCACAGGAGACCGGTGGGACCATTGTATCGAGCGCCCTGAAGCTGATGGATGAAGTGGTGAAAGAGCGTTATGACCCGGCGCAGTGGAACATCTATGCCGCGCAGGCGTCGGATGGCGATAACTGGGCAGACGACTCGCCGCTGTGTCATGAAATTCTGGCGAAGAAAATTCTGCCCGTCGTGCGTTACTACAGCTATATCGAAATCACCCGCCGCGCGCACCAGACTCTGTGGCGGGAGTATGAACATTTGCAGTCGATGTTCGATAACTTTGCCATGCAGCATATCCGCGATCAGGATGATATCTATCCGGTATTCCGGGAGCTGTTCCACAAGCAGTCTGCCACCAGCAATGCATAACCCAGCAGCCAGCAAATCCGCTGGCTGTTTTCTTTCGACCCCGTTCATCCCGTGATAATGTAGCAAGCTGCAAATGGGTTTATTACCGGGAAAATCGTTATGTCTGAAGATGTTATTGGGACGGCAACTCACCAGCAACTGATTACCTTACTTACCGGGCAGGGCGCGCGGTTTCGGGTGATGGAGCACGAGGCGGTGGGGAAATGTGAAGCGGTAAGTGAAATTCGCGGGACCGATCTGAGACAAGGCGCGAAAGCGCTGGTGTGCAAAGTGAAAGGCAACGGCGTAAAAAAACACGTTCTGGCGATCCTGGCCGCCGACCTGCAGGCCGACCTGAGCAAGCTTGCCAGCCATTTTGGCGGGCTTAAGGCCTCGCTCGCCAGCCCGGCGGAAGTCGATACCCTGACCGCCTGCGTATTCGGCGCTATCCCGCCCTTTAGCTTCCATCCTGACCTGGCGCTGGTGGCCGACCCGCTGCTATTCGAGCGCTTCGACGAAATCGCGTTTAACGCTGGCCTGCTGGAGAAATCCGTCATTATGGATACCCAGGATTACCTGCGCATCGCCCGTCCTGAGCTGGTGACCTTCCATAAAGCGTAACCGCTAAGGCTGACGCCCCCGTCAGCCTTTTCTTTCCAGAAACAGTACGGAGGCGACGAGAATCACGGCAATAGCGAAAAACGATGAGGAGATAATCAGCGTTTCAACAAACATGTGATCGTTCATGATGGCGACCCCTTTTGCGATATCTGCCTCCGTTTTAATCCTCGTAAATGACAAGGTTATGACAGCAACAAAATCTTTTTAAAACTGTCCTGCGTCGCGTTTGCGCGTACAGTAAGCAGGTTAATTATTTTGGCAAGGATTCCCTATGTTTGACCCTACTCTGCTCATTCTTCTGGCACTCGCCGCGCTCGGCTTTGTCAGCCATAACACCACGGTCGCCATCTCGATTCTGGTGCTAATTATTGTGCGTGTGACCCCGCTCAATACCTTTTTCCCGTGGATAGAAAAACAAGGCCTCACTATCGGGATTATCATTTTGACCATCGGCGTGATGGCCCCGATCGCCAGCGGCACGCTTCCCGCCTCGACACTGCTGCATTCGTTCATGAACTGGAAATCGCTGGTGGCGATCGCGGTGGGTGTTTTTGTCTCGTGGCTGGGTGGACGCGGCGTGACGCTGATGAGCAGCCAGCCCTCGCTGGTGGCGGGCCTGCTGGTAGGTACCGTGCTCGGCGTAGCGCTGTTTCGCGGCGTGCCGGTGGGGCCGCTGATTGCCGCCGGGCTGGTTTCGCTGTTTATTGGGAAATCGTAGTCAGGCTGGCAATATAGCGAGCAGGCGTCTGCCCCAACCCTTTCTTGAACATGGTAATAAAGGCGGTGGTAGAGTCATACCCCAGTGACTGTGCCACCTGCTGCACGGAGTTCCCGCCAATCAACAACTGCAAGGCGACAATCAACTGCAGCTGGTGTCGCCAGCGCCTGAAGCTTAACCCCGTCTCTTTTACGACCAGCCGCGCCAGGTTGCGCTCGCTCATGGCAAAGTGGCTCGCCCATTGCGCCAGCGTTTGCCAGGCGGCAGGCTCTTCTGCCATCTTCTCGCTCATCAGCCGAATTTTAGGATGGGGCGACACGGGCAACTGCAGATGCTCCTGACGCTGGAGCGGTAACTCGTCAAACAGGACATCCACCAGGCGCGAGGTGGCCGCAAGGCGCAGCTCTTCACGCGATTTATCCGCCAGCGACAAAATAAGTTCCCGCACCAGCGGGGAGATTTTCAGGGTGCAACAGCGATCGGGCAAACTGACGGCGCCGGGTTCAATAAATAAGAAACACAGCTGTGCGCCTGGCGTGGCCTTATTGCTGTGCGGCATCTCCCCCGGAACCCATACCGCATACTGCGGCGGCACCATCAGCATGGCGTTTTCCGCCTCACAGGTGATCGCGCCCCCCAGCGCCAGAATCAGCTGACCTTTACGGTGATGATGCAGCGGAATATGCTGTTCTTCAGCCACCACGCGGATGCGAAACGCCACCGCAGCGTCATGCTGGCTATCCGGATCGTAGCCATCCAACCCAAGACCGATCATAAAGTTGTCCGATATTAGCGATAAACTGTCATTTTAGCTTGATTTAAACCAAGCTGAAAATCGGTATTGTGTGCGCTCGCTTGAACGTATGAGAACATAATGACTACAGCTATTCGAACGTCAGGAAAACACGGCGCGCTGCTGATTGCAGGCATCCTGATGATTGCCACCACGCTTCGCGTCACCTTTACCGGGGCGGCGCCGCTGCTTGACACCATCCGTCAGGACTACGGCTTAACCACCGCGCAAACGGGTTTGCTCACCACGCTGCCTCTGCTGGCATTCGCGTTAATCTCTCCCCTCGCCGCAGGTGTCGCCCGCCGTATCGGCATGGAGCGCAGCCTGTTTCTCGCCCTGCTGCTGATTTGCGCCGGAATTGGCGTACGTTCCCTGCCTACGGCCTCTCTGCTGTTTATCGGTACGGCGGTCATCGGCTGTGGTATCGCACTGGGCAATGTGCTGTTACCGGGGTTAATCAAGCGCGACTTCCCGGGACAGGTGGCTAAGCTCACCGGGGCGTATTCCCTGACAATGGGGGCGTCTGCTGCATTAGGCTCTGCGCTGATTGTTCCCCTGGCGCTGGGTGATGCGGGCTGGCACGGCGCGCTGCTGATGCTGATGATCTTCCCGCTGGTCGCCCTGCTGCTGTGGCTGCCGCAGTGGCGTCAGACCCCTGCTGCCACCGTGACCGGCGCAGGTGCGTTGCACAATCGCGCCATCTGGCGCTCTGCCCTTGCCTGGCAGGTGACTCTGTTTCTGGGAATCAACTCGCTGATTTACTACGTGATCATCGGCTGGCTACCGGCGATTTTACTCAGTCACGGCTACAGTGAAACACAGGCAGGTTCGATGCACGGCCTGCTACAGCTGGCCACCGCCGTGCCGGGTCTTGCTATCCCACTGCTCCTCCATCGCCTGAAGGATCAGCGCGGGATAGCCGGTATCGTGGCACTGATGTGCGCGGTGAGCGCGGCGGGGTTCTGGTTTGCGCCTGACATGGCGGTAATATGGACGCTGGTGTTTGGCTTTGGCTCGGGTGCGACCATGATCCTCGGCCTGACCTTCATCGGTTTGCGCGCCAGCTCTGCACACCAGGCGGCGGCGTTATCCGGTATGGCGCAGTCAATTGGTTATCTGCTGGCCGCCTGCGGGCCACCGCTGATGGGGAAAATTCACGACACAGCCGGGGACTGGCGCATTCCACTGATGGCCTGCGCGCTGGCCGCCGCGGTGATGGCGGTTTGCGGCGTGCTTGCCGGGCGTGACCGGGAGATCACACCCCGCTAATGACATGGGCAGACACGATAGTCTGCCCTTGTTTTATCCGCGCGCCGCGCGCAGCATCGCCTGCACCAGCACCACCGGACGCCCTTCAAGCGCTGCACGTTCATGCTGGAATAAGGTGATCACAAAGAACGGATGCGTAACCAGTTCGGCTGCGCGAATGTCGCCCTGTTCGTCCCAGCCCGTCACGCGCATATCACCGCTCTCCAGCTCCTGCGCAAATTCTGGCGACACGCCATAGTTGCAGTGATAGCCCTCTACAATTTCCGGCTTTCCGTAGGCTTTCGCGATGAGCGTATTGTTGCGCAGTTCAATGGCATCGGTTTTTTCCACCAGCGAGCAGGTCAGCGGCGCAATCACCATCGTCCCTTCGGTATCCGTTTCAGCGTGAGCCGCATCGCTCCAGCCCAGCACATTGCGCGCGTACTCAATCAATGCATGCTGGAATCCACCGCAGGTCCCGAGGAAGGGAATACTGTTTTCACGAGCGTAGCGTGCGGCGATGAAGGCCGCCTCGGTGTTCTTATAGGGACTTGCAGGCACCAGCCAGATGGCATCATAGCCTACCAGGTCTTCCGGACTGGTCAGCTCCGTTGTTGCAAGCCAGTCATAATCGGCGGTGAGATCCAGTACAGCAGCGGCATCGTCAATTGCCAGTGGGATCGCCTGATGCGCGACCACATTAGCGTTATAATCGCCAACAAGGGCAATGCGCAGCGTCGTTTTAACCGGGAGGTGTTCCATGAGGGAGTCCTTATGCCAAAGAATTATCAGATAACATAAGGAACCTCAGACTACCGATCTTCTGCAATTATCACAATACCTTAAATTGGGAGGGATGAAATATGATTCAGTGCAAGCGCCTGTACGATCGGGCCAGTCAGGACGACGGTTATCGGGTTCTGGTGGACAGGTTGTGGCCACGCGGGGTGAAAAAAACAGACCTCGCGTATGATGAATGGTGTAAAACGCTCGCGCCTTCAAATGAATTGCGCAAAGCTTTTCATAGCGAAACGATTGATTTCACCGCCTTCAGTAAGGCGTATCGGGAAGAACTGGCGCAGCATAAGGACGAAGGCCAGCGCCTGGCAGCTCTGGCAAACAGGCAGACCTTAACCCTGCTCTACGGCGCTAAAGACGAGGCGCAAAATCATGCCCTGGTTTTGGCTGACTGGCTACGCCATCTGTAATCAACCGATCGTCAGTTCATCACAGGTCTGCGATGTTTCGTCCGGCGTCAGCGGCAGCAGATGTTCCGGACGGACAAACGCAAAGCCATGCTGATTATCAAACGCATAGACGTCTCCCGTCACCAGCCACAGCGCACGGTCCGCCGTTGCAGGCAGCTGCGTCATCACGCCGTTTACTGGATTAACAAAACGCTGACCTGGCTGGCAAAGACCAAACAGCTCCACTGATTTTCCTACATTGCGGCGGCCAGCTGACGTACGCGCGCCAATGATTATCGCCAGGCTGCCCGGCTTTAACTGAAACATACTTCTCTCGCGGTCAATATCGCCAGAAACTGGCTAAGAATAATCCTAAAGAGAAGTGTATCGCAGACAGTATCCCGCTGTCACCTGGCAGGTTGCGGATGATCCCGACGGTAGAGATCCCACTCATCAATCACTTCACCGCCAGGCAGTTTGCACTCGGTACGCACACCCTGCGGACTTTGCACCGGGATCTGTTCGCCACCTTTCTCCAGGCAGTACACGGAGGCCGGGTTTGCCATCCCTACCGCATGCGGCGGCATAGGGGCGTCAGGTTGAGTAGCTTTTGTTGTGCATGCTGCGAGCGGTAACGCCAGTGCCAGTAACAGATATTTCATCATCGCGATCCTTAAAGCGTCCTGAAAACGTCAGGGTAACGGGTCAGGAAGGTTTTCTCCATGATTTCTCCATCGTTACTGCACTTTTGCCCCTTACAGTGCAGCGTGTTCTCGATATGACCAGAGAACATCATTCCGTAATCAAGATGTCTTTGCCCCGGTCTCTGTACCGGGGCCTTTTTGTCTCCTGAATCGCCCCGGAGAATGTATAAAATTTGTTATATTCATGTTTTACTATGTCGAAATTGGAAAATTTCAGCATAACATGCAGATGCAGACGTCTTCTGTATGGGAGTCAACCCACGTCATGTCGGATATCATCCTTGCCCGTGTTTCTGAAACACTCGCCACCGAGCAATCCTTAGAAAGTCTTGTACGCCAGCTGCTGGAGATGCTGGAAATTGTGACCGAAATGGAATCCACCTACCTGACAAAGGTGGATATCAACGCACGGTTGCAGCACATTCTTTATGCCCGCAACAGTAAGCAGATGCAGATCCCTGAAGGGCTGAGCGTTCCGTGGGGGGATACCCTGTGCAAGCGTGCGATAGACAGCGATACTCTGTTCAGCAACGACGTGCCGGGTCGCTGGCCTGATTGCGAAGCCGCAAAAGCGCTTGGGATTACAACCTACATGAGTATCCCTATTCACCTGGCTGATGGTTCGATTTACGGGACCCTGTGCGCGACCAGCACGGAGAAGAAGCAGCTTAGCGAGCGCGGTGAACACGTGCTGAAGCTGTTTGCCGGTTTAATTGCACAGTACATTCAGAAAGAGTCCCTGGTGGCCCAGCTTCGCGAAGCCAATGCAGCACTCATCGCCCACTCTTATACCGATGCCCTCACGGGGTTGCCCAACCGTCGGGCGATTTTCGAGAATCTCACCACCCTGTTTTCCTTAGCTAAACACCTTAAACGCAACGCCATTATTGCGTTTATCGATCTGGATGATTTCAAACTGATTAACGATCGCTTCGGGCATGAGACGGGCGATCGATTCCTGATCGAAGTGGGCAAACGACTCACTGACGAACAGACCGAGGACGAGATCGTCGGAAGATTAGGCGGCGATGAGTTTCTGGTAGCCTGTCTGAGTCAAAGCACAAAAGAAGCCGAAAGGACGCAGGTTAATCTGCTGAAAACCCGGCTTAGCGCTCGCATCTCGGGTGAATACTGGCTCGGTCAGGTTCATATTGTGTATCCGGGTGCGAGTCTGGGTATCGTCGAAGTCGATCCCACCAGCACCGATGCGGACAGCGCGTTACAGGCGGCAGATATGGCGATGTATCAAGACAAAAAAGGAAAAAGCAAAACACGCTTTCTCACGATGGATTAACGCCGTACACTCTACGGCGTTACGTAAAACGATAAAGGTGATGGCATGCGAATAGGGATCCTCTTCCCGGTTGTTATTTTTATAACGGCGGTGATTTTTTTAGCCTGGTTTTTCATTGGCGGTTACGCTGCGCCGGGGGCATAAATGAGAAAAACAACCATCATTATGTTGATCGTGGCAATCGTGGCTGTCGCAGGTTCACAGTTCGGCTGGTGGTAAACCTCCAATGTAAAAAGGCCGCCATCTGGCAGCCTTTTTCAGCAAATAACAGATTTAGCTTTTGATTTTTCTGTAGATAAACAGAACCACCAGGGCGCCAATTACCGCGACGGCAAAGCTGCCAAAATTGAAGCCATCTACTTTGCCAAACCCGAACAGGGTACTGATCCAGCCGCCAACGACTGCACCCACGATCCCCAGTATGACGGTTACGAAGAACCCACCACCATCTTTGCCCGGCATAATCCACTTCGCCAGGATCCCCGCAATCAGCCCAAAGATAATCCAGGATAAAATTCCCATAGCTTTCCTCTCTGTATGGTTTTTGTCATTAAATCAACGACACAGAAAAGGATAGCACAGGATTTAAGAAAGGAAATTTGTGATAAGCATCACAGGGTTTGATTGAGTAAAATCTGAGCTATAAAAAATGCCGTTCCACATGAAGTGTGGGGTTGCATCTTTTGTTGAGAAAGATTATCTTTCTCAATACTGAATAGTTGAGTGAAACACTCAGGTATTCAGTACGACATTGCTCACATTGCTTCCAGTATTTCTTGCCCACTCTTGAGTGGGCTTTTTTTGCCTGCAAGACAGACACGTCATACCGCAATAAAGGCGTGCTGGTTTCGTCCGGCCCGTTTTGCCTGATAGAGCGCGCGATCGGCAGCAATAATAATGTTCTGCTGGCTACCTGCAATCTCCACGGCACGCGCGGTTGAGACTCCTACGCTTACCGTTACCCGCCCAAAGGGGCTGAAATCGTGTTCAATATTCAGGGAGCAGACATTGCGAATAATCGATTTGCCAAGGCGACACGCCTCCTCGATATCGGTGTCAGGCAAGATGAGCGCAAATTCCTCACCGCCGTATCTCGCCACAATTTGGTTGTTCCGGGTAAGGCTTTTCCTGAGACACTCTCCCAGAAGGCTAAGACAGCGATCCCCTTCCGGGTGCCCGTAGTTGTCATTATATTTTTTGAAGAAATCCGCATCCACGATCAGCACCGAAATCGGGGAATTGTCAGCCGCACAGCGCGCAATTTCAGACAGGATCTTTTCATCAAATGCACGGCGATTGAAAAGCCCGGTCAATGCATCTTCAGAGGCAATGATCTGAAGCTCTTTGTTAACCCGGTTTTTTCTGGATAAGTCTACATACAAAAAGTAGGAAGCCACGATGAGCACGGCGGTTAAAATAAGAATAACGACGGCGAGCTGAATGGCCTGCTTGCGCCAGGGAGACAACGCCTCCTCCTTGCTGACCGCCACGGTCGTCACCAAACCATAGCGTTTGTTTTTCTCAAACGCGTAGATGCGTTCGATTTTATCAAACCGCGAGACGGAACTGGCTATCCCGGCATTCTGTACCTTGAGATACTCTTTAAAAAGGGGTGAGTCAGAAACAATCGCGCCAATATAGTTATTTTTAAAAGGGTGCCGAACCAGTAATACACCTGTTTGCGTCGTTAAACCAATAACCCCAGAATGACCAATGTCAATCTGTCCATACAGCGCAAGAAAGTTTTCGATACCCAGCGTAACCACGACAACCCCGTTAAAGGCTCCCGAGTGCGTTTCCAGGCGTCGACTGATGGTAATCACCCATTTACCGTTTGTTCTGCTCACCACAGGTTGACCAATAAAAATCTGCGAATTTTTATTTTCTTTGTGATAGACGAAAAATGGCCTGTCTGCCCCTTTACGGGAACCGGAAAACCCCTCATGCAATGCCGTGAAGATATCCCCTTTCGCATCGTAGACGACGACATTATTTATCTGAGAAAGTAAATCATCCTGATTTGTTATTATCCGCTGAATATTCACAGCCTGCTGCGGCGTCATGCCATAAATTTCAATCATGTCAGAGACAGTGGTAATCAACATTTCACTTTGGCGCATAATCCCCTCAGTGTACACATCAAGGGTATGGCTCAGGTTGGCAACGCTGGTATTAATTTGTTGAATTGATTGCTGTCTGGATGTGGCGATCTGAACGACAAGCGACAGCGAAATAATCAGTGAGACGATGATGACGGTAATGGTTGTTGTGTTAAACGCGTTTTTCACATGCACGAGCTAATCCACCTTATCACGCCTGATATCCCTGGCTGACAACTCTTGTCACTGTAGCAAAGGTCAGTATAAGAGGAAAATAAATTGTACTTAAGCTATGCAAATGAAACCACCAGTATTGGTTGGTTGCGTAATTTGTCTCAACCTGATTTCTGCGAGCACGTTTTTGAAGGGGAAGAAAGTGAAACAAAATATAGCTTATTGCAAAACGTTATCCTGATTCACTCATTCGGATAGAGTATAACTCAAATTACTGAAGGGCGGTGAGCTGGGATGTCTACACGTTGACCCGACGCCCTATGCCATCAACGTGTTACTCGTTGCCCCACTGATTCAGGAAATTCGCAACGTCATCAACCCGCATCGTGCGGATCCCTGCTGTGCTGGCCATCTCTTGCTGGGCTTCCTCGCTGATCTCTTCATTATTCGACAAACGGGTGATCAACAATTGGAAATAGTGTGCCAGCTGATCTCGCTCCGCTTCGCTCACCATTTCAGCGGCTTCCGTCGAGTACTCATCGACGATGTCATAAAATTTAAGTGGGATATCGTTGTTCATACCAGTCTCAAGTCTGACAATTAAAGGGCAATATCACGATTATATCTGACGACGCTCTTCGACAAAAGCCCAGGGAAGACTCAGTCAGTTGATTGATTGCTTCAACAGGCGATTAAAGCCCTTTCGACCCGTTTTAGCCATCCACAGATACATTTCTGGCTTAAGAATGAAGATAGCTATTGCAGCAGTAACAGCGACAAGCATAATACCGCAGTGGGATGTAGTTACGGGTTGAGCTTGATAGACAGACATATTCATGCCGTGCATCTTTTTTGCTGCTCAGCTACAGAGTTCGACTCGTGACCACAAAAAGGCTTTTAATAATAGGTTTTTTATGAAGATTTTTATTGTAAATCTTAAACAGTCCGTAGAAAGAAGGCAGAAAATTGAGGCCCAGCTTGTTGCTCTGGGGCTTTCTGCAGAGTTTGTAGAGGCCGTAGATGGCAGAGAGTTGTCAGAGAAAGAGAGGCAAAGTGTCACCGCTCAAGTAAATTACGCTTTTCTTCCCGGTGAGATCGGCTGTGCACTAAGCCATCAGCAAATCTACAAAAAAATAATTGATGAAAATATCAATAATGCTCTGATCCTAGAAGATGACGTTGTTTTGACCGAAGATTTTCAACACGTACTCCAAAACATCACCGTTCCTTCAGAACGTCCTTCGGTTATCTTGCTAAGCCGCACAAACAAGTATTTTAAAAAACCATTAAAAGCTATTTCTGGCAATTATTCTTTACATAAAACCTTACTTGCCACGACGGCACATAGTTATATCATAAACAGTGAAGCCGCAAGATCGTTACTAAAAGGACTTTACCCTGTCTGGATTGTGTCTGATAAATGGGGGCTGTTTGAAGATATGTCATTGGTTGAGGTATATTCTGTTGTACCTCACCCTGTGCATCTTTCTGATGAAGCCAAGAACTCTACGATTAATGTTCCCCAGGATGCGCACGAAATCCATATAAAAAAGAAGAAAATATGGAATGAGCTCATGGCAGGCAGAACCTTTAAGACTAAAATCAAGCACAAATTCAGAAGAGCGATACTTCCCCTTTTCAGTAAAGTAATTAATCAAGGGAAAGGCTAAATTTTCAGGTTAAGTTGACTCGGTTTTATATTTTCAACAACAAGCGTGATTATAACAATTATCGGGTTAAAAAAACGGGAGCCGTTAGGCTCCCGTTGATATTTAATCCAGCGAGTAGATTACATATTCGCGATAATCGCGTCGCCAAACTCTGAACATTTCAGCAGCTTAGCGCCTTCCATCAGACGTTCGAAATCGTAAGTGACGGTTTTCGCGTTAATCGCGCCTTCCATACCTTTAACGATCAGGTCTGCGGCTTCGAACCATTCCATATGACGCAGCATCATCTCTGCGGACAGAATAATTGAGCCTGGGTTCACTTTGTCCTGGCCTGCGTATTTAGGCGCAGTCCCGTGGGTCGCTTCAAACAGGGCGCACTCGTCGCCGATGTTCGCGCCAGGGGCGATACCGATACCGCCAACCTGCGCTGCCAGGGCGTCAGAGATGTAGTCACCATTCAGGTTCATACAGGCGATCACGTCGTATTCAGCAGGACGCAGCAGGATCTGCTGCAGGAACGCATCGGCGATCACATCTTTAATGATGATCTCTTTGCCGGTGTTCGGGTTCTTGATCTTCTGCCACGGGCCGCCGTCGATCAGCTCACCGCCGAACTCTTCGGTCGCCAACTGGTAGCCCCAGTCTTTGAACGCGCCTTCGGTGAACTTCATGATGTTGCCTTTGTGAACCAGGGTCACAGAGTCACGGTCGTTGGTGATCGCGTATTCGATGGCCGCACGCACCAGACGCTTGGTACCGTCTTCAGAGCATGGCTTGATGCCAATACCGCAATGCTCAGGGAAGCGAATTTTCTTCACGCCCATCTCTTCGCGCAGGAATTTAATCACTTTTTCTGCGTCAGCAGAGTCCGCTTTCCATTCGATACCCGCGTAGATGTCTTCTGAGTTTTCGCGGAAGATAACCATGTCGGTCAGTTCAGGGTGCTTAACCGGGCTTGGGGTGCCCTGATAGTAACGAACCGGACGCAGACACACGTACAGGTCCAGCTCCTGACGCAGTGCCACGTTCAGGGAGCGGATACCACCGCCAACTGGCGTCGTCAGAGGGCCTTTAATTGCAACGCGGTAGTCGCGGATCAGGTCCAGCGTTTCTGCTGGCAGCCAGACGTCCTGGCCATAAACTTGAGTCGATTTCTCACCGGTGTAAATTTCCATCCAGGAAATTTTACGCTCGCCTTTGTAGGCTTTCTCAACAGCGGCATCAACCACTTTCAGCATTGCCGGGGTAACGTCTACACCGATACCGTCGCCTTCAATGAACGGGATAATCGGATTGTGAGGAACGTTAATCTTGCCGTTTTGCAGGGTGATCTTTTTACCTTCCGCCGGAACAACTACTTTGCTTTCCATTAACCTCTCCTTCGAGCGCTTCTGGTTGTTACTGATCTTATGTTAATAAATTGTAATGAGCCCTTCGATAGTACCTGAATGTCCGACGCCATGAAAGGTCTTCGTTATTAGGCTATAATGCGGCAATTGATAACGCCTGAAAATACCATGAAGAAAACTTCTTTTACAAAACACCGGGTTGAGCGATTCAGCTCGCGACAAGCCACCAGAAGACCGCAAGAAACCCAGCCGACGCGGGTGATTCTGTTCAATAAACCCTACGATGTTTTGCCGCAGTTCACCGACGAGGCCGGACGCAGCACGCTGAAGGACTACATCCCCGTACAGGGCGTCTACGCCGCCGGGCGACTGGACCGCGACAGCGAAGGCCTGCTGGTCTTAACTAACGACGGCGCCTTGCAGGCGAAGCTCACGCAGCCGGGGAAACGCACCGGCAAAATTTACTTCGTGCAGGTTGAAGGCGAACCGGATGACGCGACGCTGGCGACGTTGCGCAGCGGCGTGACGTTAAATGACGGTCCCACCCTGCCCGCGGGTATTGAGCGCGTGAATGAGCCGGAATGGCTGTGGCCGCGCAACCCGCCAATTCGTGAACGTAAATCCATTCCGACAAGCTGGCTTAAAATCACCCTTTACGAAGGCCGCAACCGTCAGGTTCGCCGGATGACGGCACACGTTGGCTTCCCTACCCTGCGTCTGATTCGCTACGCCATGGGCAGCTACACGCTGGATTCACTGGCGAACGGCGAATGGCGGGACGCTGTCCCTTAAGGAGAAACGATGTTCAAACCTCATGTTACGGTCGCCTGTGTGGTTCACGCCCAGGGCAAATTCCTTGTTGTTGAAGAGAGCATCAATGGCAAAGCGCTGTGGAACCAGCCTGCCGGGCATCTTGAAGCCAATGAAACCCTACTCCAGGCAGCGAAGCGTGAGCTGTGGGAAGAGACCGGCATTCACGCTGAGCCCCAGCATTTCATCCGTATGCACCAGTGGATCGCGCCCGATAGCACCCCCTTCCTGCGTTTTTTATTCACCGTTGAGCTTAGCGAAACGTGCGCCACTGAACCGCACGATGACGATATCGATCGCTGCTTGTGGGTGACCGCCGACGAGATACTGAACGCGCCAAACCTGCGCTCGCCGCTGGTTGCGGAAAGCATCCGCTGCTGGCAGTCTGCGGTTCGCCTGCCGCTGGATGTCATCGGAGAATTTAACTGGCCGTTTACAGAGGGTGTCAACGGTGGGGGGGCGTGATAGAATACGCCGCCTTGAAGTTCAATGTCGTGAGTATTCCATGTCAGATAATAGCCAGAAAAAAGTGATCGTCGGCATGTCCGGCGGTGTCGATTCCTCCGTTTCCGCCTACCTGTTACAGCAACAGGGCTATAAGGTGGAGGGCCTGTTCATGAAGAACTGGGAGGAAGATGATGGTGAGGAATATTGCACTGCCGCTGCGGATCTCGCCGATGCGCAGGCCGTGTGCGACAAGCTTGGCATTGAACTGCACACCGTAAACTTTGCGGCGGAATACTGGGACAACGTCTTTGAACTGTTCCTGGAAGAGTACAAAGCGGGCCGCACGCCGAACCCCGATATTCTCTGCAACAAAGAGATCAAATTCAAAGCCTTCCTGGAATTCGCCGCAGAAGATTTGGGCGCAGACTACATTGCGACCGGTCACTACGTGCGTCGCGCAGATGTGAATGGCAAAAGCCAGCTCCTGCGCGGTCTGGACGGCAATAAAGATCAGAGCTACTTCCTTTACACGCTGAGCCACGAACAGATTGCCCAAAGCCTGTTCCCGGTCGGCGAGCTGGAAAAGCCGGAAGTGCGTAAAATCGCCGAAGAGCTGGACCTGATCACCGCCAGGAAAAAAGACTCCACCGGCATCTGCTTCATCGGCGAGCGCAAATTCCGCGATTTCCTGGGACGTTACCTGCCTGCACAGCCGGGTAAAATTGTCACCGTCGACGGTGAAGAGATTGGCCAGCATCAGGGTCTGATGTACCACACGCTCGGCCAGCGTAAAGGTCTGGGGATCGGCGGAACCAAAGAAGGTAGTGAAGATCCGTGGTACGTCGTCGACAAAGATGTTGAAAACAATATTCTGGTTGTCGCCCAGGGCCACGATCATCCGCGTCTTATGTCCGTTGGGCTTATCGCGCAGCAGCTGCACTGGGTCGATCGCGAGCCGCTGAAAGGCACGCTCCGCTGCACGGTGAAAACACGCTACCGTCAGACCGACATTCCCTGCACCATTACCGCGCTTGATGACGATCGCATTGACGTGCGTTTCGACGAGCCGGTCGCAGCCGTCACCCCGGGTCAATCCGCTGTCTTCTACAGCGGTGAGATCTGCCTGGGCGGCGGGATCATTGAACAGCGCCTGCCGCTGCCTGCTGTTTAATACGATTGCACACATAAAGGAGACCGTGTGGCGAAGAACTACTATGACATCACCCTGGCGCTGGCGGGAATTTGCCAGTCAGCCCGTCTGGTGCAACAGCTGGCGCATCAGGGTCACTGCGACGCCGATGCCCTGCACGTTTCACTTAACAGCGTTATCGATCTCAACCCGGGCTCTACGCTGGGTGTTTTCGGCGGCAGTGAAGCCAATCTTCGTCTCGGTCTTGAAACCCTGCTCGGCGTGCTCAATGCCAGCAACCGTCAGGGGTTAAACGCGGAATTAACCCGCTACACGTTAAGCCTGATGGTACTGGAACGTAAGCTGAACGCCGCAAAAGGCGCAATGAATACGCTGGGCGATCGCATTGCCGGGCTGCAGCGTCAGCTCGATCATTTTGACCTGCAGTCGGAAACGTTGTTGAGCGCGATGGCGGGGATTTATGTCGACGTCATCAGCCCGCTAGGCCCGCGCATTCAGGTCACCGGCTCTCCTGCGGTACTGCAAAGCCCACAGGTTCAGGCGAAGGTTCGCGCCTCGCTGCTGGCAGGCATCCGCGCCGCCGTGCTGTGGCATCAGGTCGGCGGCGGCCGCCTGCAGTTAATGTTTTCTCGTAATCGCCTGACCACTCAGGCAAAACAAATTCTTGCTCATTGTTAACCTCCCGGAGTTGCGAATTATGGAATTATCCTCACTGACCGCCGTATCCCCTGTCGATGGACGCTACGGCGATAAAGTCAGCGCGCTGCGCGGGATCTTCAGCGAATATGGTTTGCTGAAGTTCCGTGTTCAGGTTGAAGTGCGCTGGCTGCAGAAGCTGGCCGCCCAGGCAGCAATCAAGGAAGTTCCTGCTTTTGACGAAAAGGCAAACGATTACCTTGATAAAATCGTTGCTGACTTCAATGAAGAAGATGCTGCGCGCATTAAGACCATTGAACGTACCACCAACCACGATGTGAAGGCGGTTGAGTATTTCCTGAAAGAGAAAGTGGAAAGCGTTCCTGCCCTGCACGCCGTGTCTGAATTCATTCACTTTGCCTGTACCTCTGAAGACATCAATAACCTGTCTCACGCGCTGATGCTCTCCACCGCGCGCAAAGAAGTCGTGCTGCCATACTGGCGTAAAATCATCGACGCGGTGAAAGCGCTATCTGTGGAATATCGCGACATTCCGCTGCTTTCCCGTACCCACGGCCAGCCAGCTACCCCATCTACCATGGGTAAAGAGATGGCGAACGTGGCATACCGTATGGAGCGTCAGTATCGTCAGCTGGAACAGGTTGAGATCCTCGGCAAAATCAACGGTGCCGTTGGCAACTATAACGCCCACATCGCCGCCTATCCGGAAGTGGACTGGCACCAGTTCAGCGAAGAGTTTGTGACTTCTCTGGGCATTCAGTGGAACCCATACACCACCCAGATCGAGCCGCATGACTACATCGCGGAACTGTTTGACTGCATCGCCCGCTTCAACACCATCCTGATCGACTTCGATCGTGACGTGTGGGGCTATATCGCGCTGAACCACTTCAAACAGAAAACCATCGCCGGTGAAATCGGTTCGTCCACCATGCCGCACAAAGTGAACCCGATTGACTTCGAAAACTCCGAAGGCAACCTGGGCCTGGCGAACGCCATGCTGCAGCATATGGCGAGCAAACTGCCGGTATCCCGCTGGCAGCGTGACCTGACTGACTCCACCGTACTGCGTAACCTCGGCGTAGGCATTGGCTACGCGCTGATCGCCTATCAGTCCACCCTGAAAGGCGTGAGCAAACTGGAAGTGAACCGCGATCGTCTGCTGGACGAACTGGATCACAACTGGGAAGTGCTGGCGGAGCCAATCCAGACCGTGATGCGCCGTTACGGCATTGAAAAACCGTACGAGAAGCTGAAAGAACTGACCCGCGGCAAACGCGTGGACGCTGAAGGCATGAAGCAGTTTATCGACGGTCTGGAACTGCCGGAGGACGAGAAAACGCGTCTCAAGGCGATGACCCCGGCGAACTATATTGGTCGCGCCGTCACGATGGTTGACGAGCTGAAGTAACTCCCTCTCCCTCTTTTCGCCCGAAAAGGGGGATGCTTTTCCCCGGTTTAGTCAATGTTTATCACCACAACAACATAATCAGCGTTAAACTATTCATACCAATTATTTAGGGAGAAGAGATGATGCGCGTACTGGTTGTTGAGGATAACGCATTGCTACGTCATCACCTGAAAGTTCAGCTTCAGGAGATGGGACATCAGGTGGACGATGCTGAAGATGCAAAAGAAGCCGATTATTATCTCAATGAACACCTGCCGGATATCGCCATTGTCGATTTAGGCTTGCCGGATGAAGACGGTCTCTCGCTGATCCGTCGCTGGCGCAGCCATGACGTCTCTCTACCGGTGCTGGTCCTGACCGCCCGTGAAGGCTGGCAGGATAAAGTGGAAGTGCTCAGCGCGGGTGCGGACGACTACGTGACGAAGCCGTTTCATATCGAAGAAGTCGCTGCGCGCATGCAGGCGCTGTTACGTCGCAACAGCGGTCATGCTTCGCAGGTTATCTCCCTTCCGCCATTCCAGGTTGATCTTTCCCGTCGCGAATTTTCTATTAATAATGAAGTGGTCAAGCTGACGGCGTTCGAGTACACCATCATGGAGACGCTTATCCGTAATAACGGCAAAGTGGTGAGCAAGGATTCCTTAATGCTCCAGCTTTACCCGGATGCCGAGCTACGGGAGAGCCACACCATTGACGTGCTGATGGGCCGTTTGCGCAAAAAAATTCAGGCGCAATACCCGCAGGACGTGATCACCACGGTCCGTGGTCAGGGTTACCTGTTCGAATTACGCTAATGAAAGGGATTTCACGACACTTTCTGCCCCTTTCGCTGCGGGTGCGCTTTCTGCTGGCAACCGCTGCCGTGGTGCTGGTGCTTTCTCTTTCTTATGGGATAGTGGCGCTGGTCGGGTATAGCGTGAGCTTCGATAAAACAACCTTCCGTCTGTTACGCGGCGAAAGTAACCTGTTTTATACCCTGGCGAAGTGGGAAGATAACCACATTACCGTGGATATGCCTGAGCACCTCAATCAGCAAAGCCCAACGCTGGCGTTAATTTATGATGAAAAAGGCAAACTGCTGTGGGCTCAGCGCGACGTCCCCTGGTTAAAAAAACGCATTCGCCCGGAATGGCTCAGGACGAATGGTTTTCATGAGATTGAGGCCGATCTCAATTCAACCAGCGCATTGCTGCATGACGATCGCGCCCTTCAGCAAAAGCTGAATGAGATACGCGAGGATGACGACGACACGGAGATGACCCACTCCGTCGCCATTAATCTCTATCCCGCTACCATGAACATGCCGCAACTGACCATCGTGGTGATCGACACCATTCCGGTTGAGCTTAAACGTTCTTACATGGTCTGGAGTTGGTTCGTGTATGTTCTGGCCGCCAATCTACTGCTGGTTATCCCTCTGCTCTGGGTCGCAGCATGGTGGAGTTTGCGTCCGATAGAATCACTGGCCAAAGAGGTTCGCGAGCTGGAAGAACATCATCGTGAAAAGCTCAACCCGGAAACCACGCGCGAACTCACCAGCCTGGTGCGTAATCTTAACCGCCTGCTGAAAAGCGAGCGCGAACGCTATGATAAATACCGCACCACGCTCACCGACCTGACGCACAGCCTTAAGACGCCGCTGGCGGTCATGCAGAGCACGCTGCGTTCCATGCGTAGCTCAACGCTCAGCGTCGATGACGCAGAGCCTGTGATGCTTGAGCAGATCAGTCGTATCTCGCAGCAAATTGGCTATTATCTCCATCGCGCCAGCATGCGTTCAGGAAGTGCGTTATTGAGCCGCGAGCTGCATCCGGTGGCGCCTTTACTGGACAACCTCACTTCCGCGCTAAACAAGGTGTATCAGCGTAAAGGGGTGAACATCAGCCTCGATATCTCGCCGGAAATCAGCTTCGTGGGTGAGAAAAATGATTTCATGGAAGTGATGGGTAACCTGCTCGATAACGCCTGTAAATATTGTCTGGAGTTTGTGGAAGTGTCCGCACGTCAGACGGATAACGAGCTGCACATCATCGTTGAAGACGACGGGCCCGGCATTCCCCGCAATAAACGTGAAGTCGTGTTTGATCGTGGTCAACGCGCCGATACGCTGCGTCCGGGTCAGGGAGTGGGGTTAGCCGTCGCCCGGGAGATTGTCGATCAGTACGATGGCAAAATTGAAACGGGTGAAAGCCTGCTGGGCGGTGCGCGAATGGAGGCTATTTTTGGCCGCCAGCATCCCACATCGAACGATACTTGACCCGTTATGTGAAAAATGCGCGGATCTCGCACTCAGGCTCCTGAGCTTCCGTTATAATCCGACTCAATAAGAGCCTGCGGAATAAAAAAATATGGAATATCACTTAGCACTTAACTGGCCCGAATTTATCGAGCGCTACTGGCAAAAACGCCCGGTGGTTCTCAAACGCGGGTTCAGCAATTTTGTCGACCCTATCTCCCCTGACGAGCTGGCCGGCCTGGCCATGGAAAATGAAGTCGACAGCCGCCTGGTGAGCCACCAGGACGGAAAATGGCAGGTCAGCCACGGTCCTTTCGAAAGCTACGATCATCTGGGCGAAAATAACTGGTCTTTACTGGTGCAGGCGGTCAACAACTGGCATGAGCCTACCGCCGCCTTAATGCGCCCGTTCCGCGCCCTGCCCGACTGGCGAATGGACGATCTGATGATCTCCTTCTCCGTTCCCGGTGGCGGCGTTGGTCCGCATCTGGATCAGTACGACGTGTTTATCATTCAGGGTACCGGCCGCCGTCGCTGGCGCGTGGGTGACAAAGTGCCGATGAAACAGCACTGCCCGCATCCGGACCTGCTTCAGGTTGACCCGTTTGAAGGGATCATCGACGAAGAGCTGGAGCCGGGAGATATTCTCTACATTCCGCCGGGATTCCCGCACGAAGGTTACTCCCTGGAAAACTCGCTCAACTACTCCGTGGGGTTCCGCGCGCCAAGCGGTCGCGAAATGATCAGCGGCTTCGCTGACTATGTTCTGCAGCGCGAGCTGGGCAGCTACCGCTATAGCGACCCGGACGTGCCATCGCGTGAACACCCTGCTGACATCCTGCCGGAAGAGCTTGATAAACTGCGCGGCATGATGCTGGATTTGATCAACGAGCCGGAACATTTCAAACAGTGGTTTGGTGAGTTTGTCAGCCAGTCACGCCACGAGCTGGACGTTGCGCCGCCGGAGCCACCGTATCAGGCCGATGAGATTTATGATGCCCTGCAACAGGGTGACAAGCTGGTTCGCCTCGGCGGGTTACGCGTGCTGCGCATTGGTGAAGATGTCTTCGTGAACGGCGAAAAGCTGGACTCTCCGCATCGTCCGGCGCTGGAAGCCATCGCCAGCCATCAGGTGTTGCACGCCGAAACGTTTGGCGACGCGCTGGAAGACCCGTCATTCCTTGCGATGCTGGCCGCGCTGGTGAACAGTGGGTATTGGTTTTTTGAGGACTAAGTCGCTGTAATGCCCGGTGGCGCTTCGCTTACCGGGCCTACGATCCGAATGTAGGCCGGGTAAGGCGTAGCCGCCACCCGGCTTTTTACTTCCGCTCACCTGCCGCAAAATCCTCGATCTCTCCGGCCCAATCCTCTGGATATAACCCTTCCCGTACGTCCCGATGAAACGTTGAATACGGCCAGTCGCGAACCTTACTGACGTAGCCATGCTTCAGCGGATTGATATAGACATAATCCACATGCCGCCGGTAATCCTGTTCATTGCGAATGGTGTGCTCCCAGAAACGCGGCTGCCATATGTGGCGCATGTCGATGTTGCGGCTAAACGTTTTTTTAATATCCCGCCAGCGGGCCGAAAAGTCGCTGTCGCCTTCCGGTAAGGTCCAGATACAGTGCATATGTTCGGGAAGGATAACCCAGGCGTTTATGGTAAAGGGCTTCGCGCGTTTAACCATAGAGGTGGCAGCACGCAGGCTGTCGATATGACGTATAAGCGAATCGCTCTGGCGGTTTTGCAGGTTGACGGTGAAAAACCAGGTACCGCCAGGGACGTAATGACGACGATAGTTTGACATTGGCGTTCCTTGCCTAAAAGCCGGGTGGCGGCTACGCCTTACCCGGCCTACAAAAGCGTGATCCCGTAGGCCCGGTAAGCGAAGCGCCACCGGGCGTTTTCTCAGCGTTTTGCCGTCAGTTCAGCTATCCGCACAATCACCTTCACCGCTTTTTCCATTCCTTCCAGCGTCACAAACTCATGCTTGCCGTGGTAGTTATACCCGCCGGTAAACAGGTTCGGGCAAGGTAATCCCATAAACGACAATTGCGAGCCATCAGTACCACCGCGAATCGGCTTCAGCTGCGGTTCAATGTCACAGTCGCGCATGGCCTGCTGAGCGATGTCGAGAATATGAGGATGCTCCATCACTTTCTCACGCATATTGTAATAGCTGTCTTCTATGATCAGCTCAATATAGCAATCAGGGTGTAACCCTTTCCCCACCTTCTTGGCGATCTCCATCATCTTACGCTTGCGCGCCTCAAAGGCCTTGCGGTCGAAATCGCGAACGATGTAGTGCATCTGCGCGCTGTCCACGGTGCCTTTGATGCTGGTCAGGTGATAGAAACCTTCATACCCTTCCGTCATTTCAGGGCTCTCTTCCGCCGGAACCTCAGCATGAATACGCGACGCCAGCGACAGCGCATTTACCATCACACCTTTCGCGGAGCCTGGGTGAACGTTGTTCCCCACAATCTTGATCGTCACCGACGCAGCGTTGAAGTTCTCATACTCGAGTTCACCGACACCGCCGCCGTCAACGGTATAGGCCCACTTCGCATTGAAGGCCTCGACGTCGAAATGTTTTGCGCCCTTGCCCACCTCTTCATCCGGCGTAAAGGCCACGCGGATATCACCGTGCGGGATATTTTTGCCTTTCAGCACCGCCAGCGCCGTCATGATCTCCGCAATGCCCGCCTTGTCATCCGCCCCCAGCAGCGTTTTGCCGTCAGTGGTGATCAGCGTCTGGCCCAGCAGCTGATGCAAAACCGGGAACATCACCGGCGAGAGCACTTCATCGCCAATACCCAGCGCGATATCGCCGCCGCGGTAGTTTTCAACAATCTGCGGGTTAACATGTTTACCGCTAAAATCCGGAGAGGTGTCGACATGGGAGATAAAGCCAATCGCCGGAATATCCCCGTCGACATTGGCAGGCAGCGTTCCCATCACAGTGCCTTTCTCGCTTAACGTGACGTTGACCAGCCCCATGGCGTCAAGCTGCTCTTTAAGCAGGTTTAATAACTTCCACTGGCCTTCGGTGCTCGGCACCTGGCGAACACCCGGTTTAGATTGGGTATCCAGCGAAACGTACTGTAAAAAACGCTCAAGTAATTTATCCATGCAGTCACCCTCACTTTTTGTGACAACATTATCAATAAGCATCAAAACGCAAATATTGCGTCAGGTCACTTTTATCCCGCAAACGAGAACTTTTTTCGTTTATGTCATGCAGTGTTTATAAATGTAGCTTATGAATCAGTGACAAGGATTGGCGATTGCAGGGGATTGCCGTAGAATGTCCGCCCTCATTACGAGTCACCAAGGTGGTTACACACAAACCCCGCTTCGGTCTGCTGCCTGAGGCGTCTATATGGGACAGCGCAAAAATTGAATACACAATCCCGTTCACGTTCACCGCTGGTGCAACTGGAACGAATTCGTAAAAACTTTGATGGTAAAGACGTTATTTCCGACCTCACTCTCACCATCAACGACGGTGAGTTTCTGACGCTGCTGGGCCCCTCTGGCTGCGGCAAAACCACTGTACTGCGCCTTATCGCCGGGCTTGAAAGCGTTGATAACGGCCATATCCATCTTGAGAACCAGGATATTACCCAGGTTCCCGCAGAAGACAGACACGTCAATACCGTCTTTCAGAGTTACGCCCTGTTCCCGCACATGACCGTGTTTGAGAACGTCGCGTTTGGTTTGCGGATGCAAAAAACACCTGCAGCCGAGATCCCACCGCGCGTCACCGAAGCCCTGCGGATGGTGCAACTGGAAGAGTTTGCCCAGCGTAAACCCCATCAGCTTTCCGGCGGCCAGCAGCAGCGCGTCGCCATCGCTCGCGCCGTGGTCAACAAGCCGCGTCTGCTCCTGCTGGATGAATCCCTCTCCGCGCTGGATTACAAGCTGCGCAAGCAGATGCAGAACGAATTGAAAGCCTTACAGCGTAAGCTGGGCATTACCTTTGTTTTTGTGACCCACGACCAGGAAGAAGCCCTGACCATGTCCGACCGCATCGTGGTGATGCGTGACGGAAAAATCGAGCAGGATGGCACGCCGCGCGAAATCTACGAAGAGCCGAAGAATCTGTTTGTCGCCAGCTTCATCGGTGAGATCAATATCTTCGATGCCACGGTGATTGAACGCCTGGACGACCAGCGTGTGCGCGCCAGCGTTGAAGGCCGTGAGTGCATTATCGCGGTGAATTTCCCCGTTGAAAAGGGACAAAAGCTTAACGTCTTGCTGCGTCCGGAAGATCTGCGCGTCGAGGAAATTCATGGCAATACCGAGGCCGAAGGGTTAATCGGCTATATCCGCGAGCGCAACTACAAAGGGATGACGCTGGAGTCCGTTGTTGAGCTGGAAAACGGCAAGATGGTGATGGTCAGCGAGTTCTTTAACGAGGATGACCCTGACTTCGACCACTCTCTCGACCAGAAAATGGTTATCAACTGGGTAGAAAGCTGGGAGGTTGTGCTGGCTGATGAAGAACACAAGTAAATTCCAGAATGTGGTGATCGCCACGATCGTCGGTTGGCTTGTGCTGTTTGTCTTTTTACCCAACCTGATGATCGTTGCTACCAGCTTCCTGACCCGCGACGACGCTAACTTCGTTTCGCTGGTCTTTACGCTGGACAACTACACGCGCCTGCTCGATCCGCTCTATTTTGACGTGCTGCTGCACTCGCTCAATATGGCGCTGATTGCCACCCTCGCCTGTCTGGCGCTGGGTTATCCTTTTGCATGGTTCCTCGCGCGCCTGCCGCAAAAGGTACGCCCCCTGCTGCTGTTTTTACTGATTGTTCCCTTCTGGACCAACTCGTTAATCCGCATCTACGGGCTGAAAATCTTCCTGAGCACTAAAGGCTATCTCAACGAGTTTCTGCTGTGGCTGGGGGTGATTGATACGCCAATCCGTATTATGTTCACCCCGAGCGCGGTGATTGTCGGCCTGGTTTATATCCTGTTGCCGTTTATGGTGATGCCGCTCTACTCCAGCATTGAGAAGCTGGATAAACCGCTGCTGGAAGCGGCAAGAGATCTGGGTGCCGGTAAGCTGCAGACCTTTATCCGCATCATTATTCCGTTGACGATGCCCGGTATTATTGCAGGCTGTCTGCTGGTGATGCTCCCGGCGATGGGCTTGTTCTATGTGTCGGATCTGATGGGCGGTGCGAAAAACCTGCTGATTGGTAACGTGATCAAGAGCCAGTTCCTGAACATCCGCGACTGGCCGTTCGGCTCGGCCACCAGCATTACGCTGACGGTGGTGATGGGCCTGATGCTGCTGGTCTACTGGCGCGCCTCGCGCCTGCTGAATAAAAAGGTGGAGCTCGAATGATCGGTCGACTGCTTCGCGGCGGTTTCATGACCGCCATTTATGCCTGGCTCTATATCCCGATCGTAATTTTGATCGTGAACTCATTCAACAGCTCGCGGTTCGGGATTAACTGGCAGGGTTTTACCACCAACTGGTACAGCCTGCTGATGAACAACGACAGCCTGCTGCAGGCCGCTCAGCACTCGCTGACGATGGCGATCGTCTCCGCCACCTTCGCGACGCTGATTGGCTCCCTCACCGCCGTCGCGCTGTACCGCTACCGCTTTCGCGGCAAACCGTTCGTCAGCGGCATGCTGTTTGTAGTGATGATGTCGCCGGATATCGTCATGGCCATTTCGCTGCTGGTGCTGTTTATGCTGCTGGGCGTACAGCTTGGCTTCTGGTCGCTGCTGTTCTCGCATATCACCTTCTGCCTGCCGTTTGTGGTGGTGACCGTCTTTGCGCGTCTTAAAGGGTTCGACGTGCGTATGCTGGAGGCGGCGAAAGATCTGGGCGCCAGCGAGATGACCATCCTGCGTAAAATCATCCTGCCGCTGGCAATGCCTGCCGTGGCGGCCGGATGGTTGCTCAGCTTTACTTTGTCGATGGATGACGTGGTGGTCTCCTCCTTCGTGACCGGGCCGAGCTATGAAATTCTGCCGTTGAAGATCTATTCAATGGTGAAAGTCGGCGTCTCACCTGAGGTGAACGCGCTGGCGACCATTCTGCTGGTATTGTCGCTGGTTCTGGTGATTGCCAGCCAGGTTATTGCTCGTGATAAAACAAAATCTCAGGGGACAATGAAATGAAAAAAATGCTCGCCGCTGCGGCGCTGGTGCTTGGCATGGGTGCCGCGCACGCTGATGACAGCAAAACGCTCTACTTCTACAACTGGACCGAATATGTGCCGCCAGGGCTACTGGAACAGTTCACCAAAGAGACGGGCATCAAGGTTATCTACTCAACTTATGAGTCGAATGAAACCATGTACGCCAAGCTGAAAACCTACAAAGACGGTGCGTACGATCTGGTCGTGCCTTCCACCTACTTTGTCGACAAAATGCGCAAAGAGGGGATGATCCAGAAGATCGATAAAACGAAGCTAACCCATTTTTCAAACCTCGATCCGGAGATGCTTAACAAACCGTTCGATCCCAATAACGACTATTCCATTCCTTACATCTGGGGTGCGACAGCGATTGGCGTGAACAGCGATGCCATCGATCCGAAAACGGTTACAGGCTGGGCCGATCTGTGGAAACCGGAATACAAAGGTAGCCTGCTGTTAACCGACGATGCGCGTGAGGTGTTCCAGATAGCGCTGCGTAAACTCGGCTATTCCGGTAACACCACCGATCCGAAAGAGATCGAAGCGGCCTACAACGAGCTGAAAAAACTGATGCCTAACGTGGCGGCATTCAACTCTGATAACCCGGCAAACCCGTATATGGAAGGCGAAGTGAATCTGGGGATGGTGTGGAACGGCTCCGCGTATGTTGCCCGCCAGGCCGGTACGCCGCTGGAGGTCGTCTGGCCGAAAGAAGGCGGGATCTTCTGGATGGACAGTCTGTCGATTCCGGCCAACGCCAAAAACGTGGACGGCGCGCTGAAGCTGATTAACTTCCTGCTGCGCCCCGACGTGGCGAAACAGGTGGCTGAAACCATTGGCTACCCGACACCAAATCTGGCTGCACGCAAGCTGTTAAGCCCTGAAGTCGCGAATGATAAATCGCTGTACCCTGATGCTGATACAGTCAGCAAAGGCGAATGGCAGAACGACGTGGGGGACGCGAGCCGTCTTTATGAAGAGTATTATCAGAAGTTAAAAGCTGGTCGTTGAGATATGACGGGCGACGCGATGTCTCCCGTCACAACTACAGCCCCTTCAGGAGTTTATCCACAAAAGCTGGCACCACTTCACTTGCCAGACCATAGTGTTTTTCTTCAAACTCACTGCCCACCTGACTCGGCTCCAGATTAAGCTCTACCGTATGCGCGCCCTGGAGTTTAGCCTCGTGAACAAATCCCGCCGCCGGATAGACGTGCCCGGACGTGCCGATGGCAATGAACACGTCCGCCATCGCCAGCGCGCTGTAGATCTCATCCATGCCCAGCGGCATTTCGCCGAACCACACCACGTGCGGGCGTAAACGCGCAGGAAACTGACAGCAATGGCATTTGTCTTCCGGCAGCACGTCCTCTTTCCAGTCCAGCACCTGACCGCTCCAGGCGCAGCGAACCTTGAGCAGCTCGCCGTGCATGTGGATGATATTCTTGTTACCCGCCCGCTCATGCAGGTTATCGATATTCTGCGTCACCAGCAGAAAACGATCCCCCAGCGCCTCTTCCAGCTTAGCCAGCGCCAGATGCGCCGCATTCGGCGCAATCTCAGGCTGCTGAAGCTGACGACGGCGGGCGTTATAAAACGCCTGCACCAGGTCCGGATCGCGGGCGAAACCTTCCGGCGTCGCCACGTCCTCGACACGGTGTTCTTCCCACAGCCCGTCCGCCGCGCGGAAGGTTCGAATTCCTGACTCGGCGGAGATCCCCGCGCCGGTCAGCACCACCACTCTGGGTTTATCCATCGCTTCTGGCATCATTCTGTCTCTGAAAAAGATCCGCTGGCGCAAGCGCTCACGCAAGCGGCGTTTGTTTTTGCGAAAACGGCTGAGTCGACCCTGGCGACGCGACAGCATAGAAACCTCGTAGACTAATCGGTGAGATGAAGGAATGCGGCTCCGCGCATGCCTCCCGCGTCCCCGTGTCGCGCGCGTTCAATACGCGGCACGCGGGCGACCGGCAATAAATGTCGGGGCAAACGCCCGGACAGCTGTTCCGTAATCGCAGTAAAGTTTGATAGGCCTCCCCCAATCACCAGCAGATCCGGGTCGACGATGGTGAGAATATTTCCCAGACACACCGCCAGCAGATCAAGATAGCGCTCGACGTGCTCACGCGCCTGCGCATCCCCTTGCTCCCACAGGGTAATAATTTGGGGGGCTTCAAGTTTCTGATGATAGAAGTGTTCGTAAAGCCATGCAAACCCGCGGCCGGAGAGAGTGTTCTCAATACAGCCGTGCTGGCCGCAGCCGCAGCGGGTGAGCGGAAAATCACGCCCAACGACCTCCAGCGCGTCCACCGGCAGACGGATGTGACCAAACTCGCCGGTGATGTAGCTGCGCCCGGTAATCGGCTTACCGTTGATCACAATTCCCCCGCCGACGCCGGTACCGAGGATCAGCCCCATCACCAGTGGGTACTGACGGAACTCATCGTCCCAGGCTTCGGAGAGGGCAAAACAGTTGGCATCGTTATCTAAACGCACATCGCGTTCAAGGAGGGCAGAGAGATCGGCGCGCAGCGGTTTGCCGCTGGCGGCAGGCACGTTGGCGGCATACAGCGTGCCATCGTCGGTTTCGGGCATGCCCGGAATGCCGATGCCGACGCTGCCTTTCACGCCAAAGCGTTCATCGGCTTGCGCCACCAGTGCGGCAATGGCGGTTAAAAATTCGTCGTAGCTTTCGCGCGGCGTGGGAACGCGGGTTTCCCACTGCAGTTTGAGGTCTTTATCAAACACGCCGAGCGCAATCTTGGTGCCGCCAATATCAAATCCGTAATACATGATGCATTCCTCTGCTTGATCCAGCGGCCTAAAGACCGCTAAACCATGACGAAATTACTGGCCACTTAGTACCCTCGCCGGATCAATTCGGCTTGCGCGACGCGCCGGATACCAGCTTGCCAGCAGACTCAGTAAAAGTGCTGTAACCAGCACATAAAAAACATCCAGCCAGTGCAGTTCAGACGGCAGGAAGTCAATAAAATAGATATCACCCGACAGGAACTGGTGGCCAATCAGCTTTTCAATGCCGTTGATAATCGGCGTCAGCTGCAGGGAAACCACCACGCCAATCACCACGCCGCACAGGCTGCCGAACAGGCCCGCCAGTAAACCGTACCAGACGAAGATGGCGCGAATAAGGCCGTCTTTCGCCCCGAGGGTACGAAGCACGGCGATGTCTCCGCTCTTATCCTTGACCGCCATCACCAGCGTCGAGACGATATTAAAGCACGCTACACCAATCACCAGCACCATCGCCAGATACATAATGGCGCGGATCATCTGGATATCACGGTACATATACCCGTAAGTGCCGATCCAGCTTTTGATGTAGACATAGTTATTGGTCACGCTGCCCGCATCACGCACAAGTTTGTTGGCGTTAAAGACGTCGTTCACCTTAATGGCAATGCCCGTCACGCTGTCGCCCATGTCGAGATACTGGCGCGCGTCTTCCATCGGCACCATGGCGAAGCTGTGATCGAGCTGCCCGCTCAGCTGAAGAATGCCGGCAACGTGCAGGCGCACGCGCTTAGGCTGCTGCAGTTTGTGGTCGGCGCTGGCGTTCGGGATCATGATCGATACCCAGTCACCCTGCTTCACCTTCAGAGCATCGGCAACACCTTTGCCCATGATGATCTGCTGCTCGCCAGCCTTAAAGTTGGCCCACGCGCCGTTCTGCACAAATTGCGGCAGCGCGCTGAGACGCTCCTCCTGGGCGGGGTTGACACCTTTCACCTGAATGGCGCGCAGGTTTACCCCGCTCTCCACCAGCCCGGTAAAGTTGATGTAGGGCGCGGCCGCGGCAATGCCCGGCACGTTTTCGACTTTTGTGAGCGCGTCGCTCCAGTTCGTCCACGGCTGGTTAACCGGCTCGATCTCCCCGTGCGGCACCACCGCAAGAATGCGGTTGTTTAGCTCGCGCTCAAAGCCGTTCATGGCACTTAAGCCCACGATCAATACCGCCACACCGAGCGCGATACCCACGGTGGAGATCACGGAGATGAGCGACACCATGCCGCCGCGACGGCGACCACGACTAAAACGTAAACCGATGAGTAGCGATAACGGTGACGCCATTACTCTGCTCCCATCAGGGTCAGTTCCGCGTTCAGATGGCCGTCGCGCATCTCAAGCTGGCGACCCATGCGTTTTGCCAGCTGCAGATCGTGGGTCACCACCAGAAACGCGGTGCCCTGCGAGGCGTTCAGCTCGCCCAGAAGCTGGAAAATACTGTCCGCATTGCGCGCATCCAGGTTACCGGTAGGTTCATCCGCCAGCACCAGACGCGGATTATTCACCAGCGCACGGGCAATCGCCACGCGCTGGCGCTCGCCACCGGAAAGCTCTGAAGGACGGTGGTTCCCGCGATGGCCCAGCCCTACCGCTTTCAGCATGTCGCTGGCGCGGGCGTTAATTTCTGCCGGTTTCTTTTTGCCAATCAGCAGCGGCATTGCCACGTTTTCCAGCGCCGTGAAGTCCGGCAGCAGGTGGTGGAACTGGTAGATAAAGCCCAGCTCGCGGTTACGCAGCTCGGCCTTCGCCGCGGAGGACATCTTGCTCATCGGCTGGCCGGAGAAGATCACATCACCTTCAGTTGGCGTGTCCAGCCCGCCCAGCAGATGCAGCAGTGTACTTTTGCCTGAGCCGGAGCTGCCGACAATCGCCATCATCTCGCCTTCACCCACGCTAAAGCTCACATTGTGCAACACATCGGTCTGCACAGTGCCTTCCTGATAGCGTTTGGACAGGTTGTCGCATTGCAACAGGATCTTATTCATAACGTAAAGCCTCAGCGGGTTGAGTGGCGGCAGCGCGCCAGGAAGGATAAAGCGTAGAAAGCAGCGCAATGGCCATCGCGGCCAGCGCAATACCGACCACCTGCAGCGGCTCGATAGCCACCGGCAGCGCCGCACCATCAAGCAGCGCGCCGATGATCGGCATTAAGTTATTCAGCTGGCTGGCAAGCAGCGCGCCCAGCACGGCACCGAGCAGCGCGCCGATGATGCCTGCGCTTGCCCCCTGAACCATAAAGACCGCCATGATCTGGCGCGGCGTGAGCCCCTGGGTTTGCAAAATGGCGACTTCGCCCTGCTTCTCCATCACCATCAGGCCCAGGGAGGTGATGATGTTAAATGCCGCCACGGCGACGATCAGGCTCAGCAGCAGCCCCATCATGTTTTTTTCCATGCGAACGGCCTGGAACAATTCGCCTTTACGGTCACGCCAGTCCTGCCATTTGGTACCTTCCGGCAGCGTTTGCTGGCTAAGGGTATCGACCTTGAGCGGCTGATCGAGCCACAGGCGCCAGCCGGTAATGTTTCCCGCCGGGTAGCGCATCAGGCGCGACGCATCCTGGATGTTAACCAGCATCTGATAGCCCTCGACTTCGCTGTTGGCGGCAAAGGTACCTATCACGTTGAACAGGCGCTGGCTCGGCAGGCGCCCCATCGGCGTAAACTGGCTGGCAGAAGGTACCATCACGCGCAGCTGGTCACCACGGTTGACGCCGAGCTGTCCGGCAAGCTGTTCGCCGAGAATGACATTGTATTTACCGGGCTGCAGATCGGATTGCTTTACGTTAACCAGATACGGCGTCAACGGATCGTTTTGGGCAGGATCAATCCCCAGCATGACGCCGACCGCCACGCTGCGGGCGCTTTGCAACACGACATCGCCGGTGGTTAATGGCGCAACGCGTGTGACACCCTGTAACTTCGCTGCGCTTTCCGGCAGTTGTTGCGGGTTCACGGAACCGTTGGTTGAGGAGAGAACGGCCTGCGGCATCAGCCCCAGGATATTGTTTTGCAGCTCACGCTCAAAGCCGTTCATGACGGAAAGCACCGTCACCAGTGCCATCACGCCAAGCGTAATGCCAATAGTCGAAAGCCAGGAGACAAAGCGACCGAAGCGGTCCGCGGCGCGCCCACGCATGTAACGTAAGCCTATGAAGAGTGCGACAGGTTGATACATGAAATCCGTCTGTTTGCTGATAGCAGACCCACGAGTATATAAGCGAATCCGTTAAGCGTAAATGACTGAAACCGTAAGCTTTGGTAATCATTTTCCCGAAAAACTCAGACAAATCAGGGTGGTACTTTCGGTTTCTTCTCTGCACACCCTCCACCTTTTCCGAAAAACGTCCCGATACAGACAGTTACCCGTTACATCTCGCTGTCGTTTTAGAACAATTGCCCGTTCGTTTATGGCAAAACAGGTATTGGTTACCGATGAAACAAAAAGCATTATGGATTAATCAGATAAAGGGGCTGTGCATCTGCCTGGTGGTGATTTACCACTCGGTCATCACCTTTTATCCTCATCTCAGCGGGCTGCAGCATCCGCTGTCAGGGCTTCTCGCCAAATGCTGGGTCTATTTTAACCTGTATCTCGCACCCTTCCGCATGCCGGTGTTCTTCTTTATCTCCGGCTTTCTGATCCGCCGATATATTGATGAAGTAGACTGGCGCACCAGCCTCGACAAGCGCATCTGGAGCATCGTCTGGGTGCTGGCGCTATGGGGAATACTTCAGTGGCAGGCGCTGACCCACCTCAATGCCTGGCTCGCACCGGAACGTGAACTGGCAACGTCCTCGAATGCGGCCTACGCCGACTCTGTCTCGGGCTTTATTCTGGGTATGCTCACTGCCAGCACCAGCCTGTGGTATCTGTATGCCCTGGTAGTCTATTTCACCCTGTGCAAACTGCTGAGCCGCTGGAAGCTGCCTGTTCTGGGCCTGCTGGCGCTGGCGAGCATTGCCATTAACTTCCTGCCGCTGCCGTGGTGGGGAATGAACAGCGTCGTGCGTAATATGATCTACTACAGCCTGGGCGCGTGGTACGGTGCCCAGCTTATGGCCTGGATGAAGGGGCTGGAAATAGGTCGCGTCTGGCTGGCGCTGGTCGCGTTCGGAGCGGTATCCGTGGTGCTGTGGTTTGCAAACGTCCCTCTCCCGCTCTCATTGCTGTCGATTGTACTGATCATGAAGCTTTTCTACAGCGTTGAGCAACGTTATGCCGTCCATCCAGGAAACCTGCTGAATGTGGTGGGTTCGAATACCATTGCGATTTACACCACGCATCGCATTTTGATAGAGGCTTTTAGCCTGTGCCTGATTGGTGAAATGAATGCCGCGTACTGGCCGGTGTGGGCCGAGTTAACGCTGATTCTGGTCTATCCGTTCGCTAGCCTGCTGGTCTGCACCCTTGTAGGGCTTGGCATACGCAAGATTTCCACCTCTCTCTTTGGCGATGTCTTTTTCTCCCCACCCGCTACGCTCTCCCCATCAACCGCTACCCGTTGATGCCCTCTCCGCCCCCTTTTCGGGGGCGAATTGCCTCCCATACGCTTACGATTTGCTAATGCAAAGCGATCGAGGATAATAAAGACATTGCGTATCAGTGATATGCCCCAATACTGTTGGTATATCCATAAGAGACTCTGACATAGCCATGCCTGAACACTATCGCTTTACCTTGCCTGTAAAAGCAGGCGACCAACGCCAGCTGGGCGAACTCACGGGCGCGGCGTGCGCCACGCTGGTGGCAGAAATCGCTGAGCGCCATCCCGGCCCGGTGGTGTTGGTTGCCCCGGATATGCAAAATGCCCTGCGCCTGCATGACGAAATCCGTCAATTTACCGATAGCCTGGTGTCCAGCCTCGCCGACTGGGAAACGCTGCCGTATGACAGCTTCTCCCCGCATCAGGAGATCATCTCTTCACGCCTGTCAACGCTGTATCAGCTTCCGACCATGCAGCGCGGCGTGTTAATTGTGCCGGTCAATACGCTGATGCAGCGCGTCTGCCCGCACAGCTATCTTCACGGCCACGCGCTGGTGATGAAAAAAGGCCAGCGCCTGTCGCGGGATGCCCTGCGCGCGCAGCTTGACGGTGCCGGTTATCGCCATGTCGATCAGGTGATGGAGCATGGGGAATACGCCACCCGCGGCGCGCTGCTCGATCTTTACCCAATGGGCAGCGACCAGCCGTACCGCCTGGATTTCTTTGATGATGAAATCGACAGCCTGCGCGTGTTCGACGCCGACACGCAGCGCACGCTGGAAGAAGTGGAATCCATCAACCTGCTGCCCGCACATGAATTCCCGACGGACAAAACCGCTATCGAGCTGTTCCGCAGCCAGTGGCGCGACAGGTTCGACGTGAAGCGCGATGCCGAGCACATTTATCAGCAGGTCAGCAAAGGCACGCTGCCTGCCGGGATCGAATACTGGCAGCCCCTGTTCTTCAACGAGCCGCTACCCGCGCTGTTCAGCTATTTCCCGGCGAACACGCTGATTGTAAACACCGGGGATATCGAGGCCAGCGCCAGCCGCTTTGAAAGTGAAACCCGCGCTCGCTTCGAAAACCGTGGCGTGGATCCGATGCGTCCGCTGCTGCCGCCGGAAACGCTTTGGCTGCGCACCGACGAGCTCAACGCCGAACTGAAGCGCTGGCCGCGCATGCAGCTCAGAACCGACTCGCTCGCGGATAAAGCGGCCAATACCAACCTGGCGTTCCAAACGCTGCCGGACCTCTCCGTTCAGGCGCAGCAAAAATCCCCGCTGGATAATCTGCGCAAGTTCCTGGAATCCTTTACCGGGCCGGTGGTGTTCTCCGTTGAGAGCGAAGGTCGTCGCGAAGCGTTAGGCGAACTGCTTGGCCGCATCAAGATCGCGCCAAAGCGCATTTTGCGGCTGGACGATGCCACCGGAACGGGCCGCTATCTGATGATCGGTGCCGCTGAGCATGGGTTTATCGACGCGCTCAACAACCTGGCGCTAATTTGCGAAAGCGACCTTCTCGGCGAGCGCGTGGCGCGCCGCCGTCAGGATAGCCGTCGCACCATCAACCCGGACACGCTGATCCGTAACCTGGCCGAACTGCATCCGGGCCAGCCGATTGTTCACCTCGAGCACGGCGTCGGACGCTACCAGGGGATGACCACCCTTGAAGCGGGCGGCATCAAAGGCGAATACCTGATGCTGACCTACGCCAACGACGCCAAACTCTATGTGCCGGTCTCGTCCCTGCACCTGATCAGCCGCTATGCAGGCGGTGCCGAAGATAATGCACCGCTGCACAAGCTGGGCGGCGACGCCTGGGCGCGCGCGCGCCAGAAGGCGGCGGAAAAAGTGCGCGACGTGGCGGCCGAGCTGCTGGACATCTATGCCCAGCGCGCGGCCAAAGAAGGTTATGCGTTTAAGCATGATAAAGAGCAGTATCAGCTGTTCTGCGACAGTTTCCCGTTTGAAACCACGCCGGATCAGGCGCAGGCCATTAACGCGGTGCTGAGCGACATGTGCCAGCCGCTGGCGATGGACCGCTTAGTGTGCGGTGATGTGGGCTTCGGTAAAACTGAAGTCGCGATGCGCGCCGCTTTCCTGGCCGTTGAGAATAACAAGCAGGTGGCGGTGCTGGTGCCTACTACCCTGCTTGCCCAGCAGCACTTCGACAACTTCCGCGACCGCTTTGCCAACTGGCCAGTGCGTATCGAGATGCTGTCGCGTTTTCGCAGCGCTAAAGAGCAGACGCAAATTCTTGAACAGGCAAGTGAAGGTAAAATCGATATCCTGATCGGCACCCACAAGCTGCTACAAAGCGACGTGAAGTGGAAAGATCTGGGGCTGCTGATCGTCGACGAAGAGCACCGCTTCGGGGTGCGCCATAAGGAGCGCATCAAAGCGATGCGCGCCGACGTCGACATTCTGACCCTGACCGCAACGCCTATCCCGCGTACGCTGAACATGGCGATGAGCGGCATGCGCGATCTGTCGATTATCGCCACGCCACCGGCGCGCCGTCTGGCGGTAAAAACCTTTGTCCGCGAATATGACAATCTGGTGGTGCGCGAAGCGATCCTGCGTGAAGTGCTGCGCGGCGGTCAGGTGTACTACCTCTACAACGACGTGGAAAACATTCAAAAAGCGGCGGACAGGCTGGCGGAGCTGGTGCCGGAAGCGCGTATCGCTATCGGTCACGGACAGATGCGCGAGCGCGAGCTGGAGCGGGTGATGAATGATTTCCACCACCAGCGCTTCAACGTGCTGGTGTGTACCACCATCATTGAAACCGGTATTGATATCCCGACCGCGAACACGATCATTATTGAACGCGCGGATCACTTTGGTCTGGCGCAGCTGCACCAGTTGCGCGGTCGCGTCGGGCGTTCGCATCATCAGGCCTACGCCTGGCTGCTGACGCCGCATCCTAAAGCGATGACCACCGACGCGCAAAAGCGTCTGGAAGCCATCGCGTCACTGGAAGACCTTGGCGCAGGCTTTGCGCTGGCGACACACGATCTCGAGATCCGCGGTGCCGGTGAACTGCTGGGTGAAGACCAGAGCGGCTCGATGGAGACCATCGGCTTCTCGCTCTATATGGAACTGCTGGAAAATGCCGTCGATGCGCTGAAGGCCGGACGCGAGCCGTCGCTGGAAGATTTGACCAGCCAGCAGACCGAGGTGGAATTGCGTATGCCTTCCCTGCTGCCGGATGATTTCATTCCTGATGTGAATACCCGTCTGTCATTCTACAAACGTATCGCCAGCGCGAAAAAAGAAAACGAGCTGGAAGAGATTAAGGTGGAGCTGATCGACCGCTTCGGGCTGCTGCCGGATGCCGCGCGAAATCTGCTGGATATTGCGCGGCTTCGTCAGCAGGCGCAAAAGCTGGGCATTCGTAAGCTCGAAGGGAATGAAAAAGGCGGCGTGATTGAGTTCGCGGAAAAAAACCATGTCGATCCAATGTGGTTGATTGGTTTGCTGCAAAAACAGCCGCAGCACTTCCGCCTGGACGGCCCGACGCGTCTGCGTTTTACTCAGGAACTGACAGAACGCAAAACCCGCATGGACTGGGTGCGCAACTTTATGCGCCAGCTTGAAGAGAACGCTATCGCGTAATCTTCTCCCCCGTTAGCGCCTGGCTGACGGGGGAGAATTTACAAACTCTTTGCACTTCACCCGATCTTCCCGACACACCTCTTCGCCATAATTATCATTAACCCTTTATAAAACAATAACCTTATCATTTATAGGGATTATGATAATGACCGCTTCGCGTTTAACTCGCTGGATCACCCTGCTTGCGCTTGCCGCTACGGTAGCCGTTGCGCTGCCTGCACGCGCAAACACCTGGCCCCTTCCCCCCCCTGGCAGCAACGTTGTCGGGCAAAACCGTTTTCATGTTGTTGAAGATAACGGGGGTTCGCTGGAGGCCATTGCCAAAAAATATAACGTCGGCTTCCTGGCCTTGCTGCAGGCCAACCCCGGTGTCGATCCTTACGTGCCGCGTGCTGGCAGCGTGCTGACCATCCCGCTTCAGACCATTCTTCCTGATGCACCACGACAGGGGATCGTGATTAACCTTGCCGAGCTTCGACTTTACTATTATCCGCCGGGTAAAAAAGAAGTGACCGTTTATCCAATCGGTATCGGCCAGCTGGGCGGGGACACACTGACGCCAACCATGGTTACTACCGTGTCGGATAAACGTGCTAACCCAACCTGGACACCCACGGCAAATATTCGCGCACGCTATAAAGCTCAGGGTATCGATCTGCCCACCGTCGTGCCGGCGGGCCCGGACAACCCAATGGGTCATCACGCGATCCGCCTCGCGGCATATGGTGGGGTTTATCTGCTGCATGGAACGAATGCGGATTTCGGCATCGGTATGCGAGTCAGCTCCGGGTGTATTCGTCTGCGCGATGACGACATCAAGACGCTCTATAGCGTGATCACGCCAGGCACAAAAGTGAATATTATCAATACGCCGATTAAGGCCTCGGAAGAGCCCGGTGGCGTACGGTTGGTCGAAATTCACCAGCCATTATCAAAACACCTCGGTGACGATCCGCAGACGCTGCCCATTCCACTGAATGCCGCGATGGTGAGCTTTAAATCGAATACGAACACCGATAGCGTGGTGATGGAGCGCGCGATGGAAGCCCGGTCAGGAATGCCAATTGACGTCACGCGACATGGAAATGTCACTCCGCAGTCAATGTAAGTACCAACAAAAACGCCCTGCAAATGCAGGGCGTTTTTTATAGCAGTGGCATAAATGAGGGTTTAGCCAGGCTTATTTATAGATAACAGCAGTACCGTGCAGGGTGTTAGGGCCGGTCACTGAGGTGATACGGAATGATTTCGCACCCATCTCATCCGCTTTCTGCGCCAGTTGATCTTCCAGAGAGCCCAGGTTTGTCCCCGCGTTTGCAGAGATGGTACCCACTTTTTGTTGGTCAGCAGGAGTAGATTGTACTTCTACAGCGGCGAAGCTTGCGAAAGAGAGTGAGCTAAGTACAGCAGCAGCGATCAGGGTTTTTACGTTTTTCATGATTTTTACCTTTAGGCAGATGAATTGGGCGTCGTAAGTTATTTACTTAACGATCGATAGGTAAATGATAGATGTGATCCAGCTCACACGTCAACATGTTTTTATAACGACCGTTAAATTAATTTTATTTCCGTTAATTTTCATACCCATATGATTAATTTATTTTTAAGCAAACTACGCTGGTCGCGGGATAGGTTTATTTTTATAATGGTCATTCAACAAACCAACTGAGGACCAACGGCAAATGACAACCGAAGTCACGAGTTGCGCAAAGAAAAGCCGTGGCCGACCAAAAGTGTTCGACAGGGATGCGGCGCTCGATAAGGCCATGACACTCTTCTGGCAGCATGGGTACGAAGCGACCTCGCTTTCCGATCTGGTAGAAGCGACCGGCGCCAAGGCCCCCACGCTGTATGCGGAATTTACCAATAAAGAGGGGCTGTTCAGGGCAGTGCTGGACAGATACATCTCGCGCTTTGCGGCAAAACACGAAGCACAGCTTTTTTGCGAAGAGAAAAGCGTTGAACAGGCGTTGCAGGACTATTTCTGCGCCGTCGCGACCTGCTTTACCAGCAAAGACACACCCGCGGGCTGCTTTATGATCAACACCTCCGCCACGCTTGCTGCTTCATCTAAAGAGATTGCCAATACGGTGAAATCACGCCATGCCATGCAGGAGGAGACGTTAAGTACGTTTCTGGCCCAGCGGCAGCAGCGCGGTGAAATCCCGGCGCACTGCCGCCCGCAGGAGCTGGCGCAATACCTGAGCTGTATTTTACAGGGTATGTCCATCAGCGCCCGTGAAGGGGCTACGCTTGAAAAACTGCAGAGTATTACGCAAACCACACTGCGTCTGTGGCCTGAACTGCTTAAACTTTAAGGCAAAAAAAAAGCTCCTCAGCCTGAGCGCATGAGGAGCTAAGTTCAGAGAACATCTTTTTTACACTTTGTTGTTCAGTACCAGCTGACCATTGTTGTCCAGAGGGATCTGGGTGCCAGGGTCTTTATCCATGCGGATTTTGCCCTGCTGGTCGCCAATTTTGTAGGTTACGTCATAGCCCAGCATTTTTTCGGACTTGTCATAAACGGTTTTGCAGCGCTGCTGTGTGGTGGTGTACGTATCGTTGTCCTGCATTGCGCCCTGCACCTGATTACCGGCATAGCCGCCACCCAGCGCACCCACGACCGTCGCCACATCTTTGCCTCGTCCGCCACCAAACTGATGACCAATCACGCCGCCGGCTACGGCACCGAGAACTGAACCGGCAATGCGGTTTTCATCCTGCACCGGACGACGGTGAGTCACAGAGACGTTACGGCACTCCTGACGAGGGGTTTTCACGGTTTCTTTAATCGGGGTAGCGGAAACGACCTGCGCATACTGCGGGCCACGATCAAGTACGTTGAGACCGGCTACGGCAGCCACACCTAGCGCAGCAGCGACGCCAATCCCTATACCCGCCAACATTGATTTATTCACGGGACTTCCTCCTTTGTTGCTATTGGAAACTATTTTGCAACAGGGGTCAGTCCTCGCCAATAAGACAAAGGATTAAAAAATGGCCGTCTGGGGGAGAGATATCGTGTTTGAGAGAACTCTTAAGCACGCAAAGTGTGATGTACAGCATGAAATGCTAAAAACCCCCTCCGGATGGCCCGGAGGGAGAGAAATATCAGTGCAGCTTCAGTCGAGGGCGGATCACGCGGTTGATTCTGCCGACCAGCATCATCAGACCGGTTTTGAAGTAGCCGTGCAGTGCAATCTGATGCATACGGTAAAGGGAGATATACACGAAGCGTGCAATGCGCCCTTCTACCATCATCGAGCCGCGCATCAGGTTACCCATCAGGCTACCCACGGTAGAGAAGTTAGACAGTGACACCAGCGAACCGTGGTCTTTATAGACATACGCCTTCATCGGTTTTCCTTTGTACTGCGCCAGGATGTTGTGCAGCACCAGACTCGCCATCTGGTGAGCGGCCTGAGCGCGCGGCGGCACGAACCCACCTTCAGGGCGCGCACAGGATGCACAGTCTCCAATAGCGAAGATTTCCGGGTCGCGCGTGGTTTGCAGCGTCGGCTCTGTCACCAGCTGGTTAATGCGGTTGGTTTCCAGCCCGCCGATCTCTTTCATGAAATCAGGCGCTTTGATACCCGCCGCCCAGACCATCAGATCCGCTTTGATATACTCGCCGTCCTTAGTATGCAGGCCGCCTTCGTCAGCGCTGGTCACCATGGTCTGCGTCAGCACCCGCACGCCCAGTTTGGTGAGTTCATTGTGCGCCGCACCGGAAATACGTGGCGGCAGCGCAGGCAGAATGCGTTCACCGGCTTCAACCAGCGTCACGTTCAGCGCTTCGTTAGTCAGCCCTTTATAACCGTAGCTGTGCAGCTGTTTCACCGCGTTGTGCAGCTCTGCAGACAGCTCAACGCCCGTCGCGCCGCCGCCGACAATAGCAATGTTCACCTTGCCATTGGCACCCATATTGCTGGTGTACTTCAGGAACAGGTTTAGCATTTCCTGATGGAAACGACGCGCCTGGTGCGGGTTATCGAGGAAGATACAGTGCTCTTTCACGCCCGGCGTGTTGAAGTCGTTAGAGGTACTGCCCAGCGCCATGACCAGCGTGTCATACGCCAGCTTGCGTTCAGGAACCAGCAGTTCGCCTTTTTCATCACGCAGTTCGGCCAGTGTAATGGTTTTGCTTTCACGGTTGATATCCACCACGGATCCCAGCTGGAACTGGAAATGGTGATTGCGCGCATGCGCCAGATAGCTCAGCGCATCGACGCCCTCATCCAGCGAACCGGTCGCCACTTCGTGCAGCAGCGGTTTCCACAGGTGGCTATGGTTGCGATCCACCAGCGTAATTTTGGCTTTTTTGCCGCGACCCAGCTTTTTTCCCAGCTGTGTGGCCAGCTCCAGCCCGCCAGCACCACCGCCTACAATCACTATCTTTTTCAATGGCGTAGTCAACGTGACCCCCTCAAATTATTAACCAATTGTTAAGTAAAAGTTATAAAAATAACCCTTAATTAACAATAGGTTACAGCACTGAAACCATTCAGGTGAATTGAGAATAACACGTCAGGCGCATTGGTCATACCAAAATTGATATGCATCAAGTTTTGATGGCTTAAAAGTAGACAATTCTGGACAAAAAGAAACCCGGTCGCAAAGGCGTACCGGGTTTCGGGTGGCAGGCTGTGGCTTAGCCCAGCGTTTTGAAGGCTTTGATACGCTGCAGATGTGGGGAGATATTCTTGAACTTGTGGGTCTGTTCCTCGTCCCAGACAATTTCATAGTAATGATGCAGCAGTTCTGCCGCCCGGCTGCTGTTCAGTGCCTCATCCTGGCGCGAGAGGATCACTAAACAGCGATCGCGGTTTTTCTCACGGAAGTTACTCACGCACTTGGTGGCAATATCGACATACTCTTCCGGGCGGTCAATTTTGCCTTCCATGTTCTCGTTCGGGAACAGGTTGGGATTGAACACGACCTGACGGATGTCGCACAGGAAGCCAATGCGTTCGGCCCAGTAGCCCCCCAGCCCCACGCCGCAGATCAGTGGACGTTCATCGACATTGAGCTGTAACATCTTGTCCACTTCCTTGAGCAGATGCTGCATATCATGCTTCGGATGACGCGTGCTGTAACTGATCAGCCGTACATCCGGGTCGATAAACTGCAGCTGCAGCACCTTCTCATGATTACCAGGACTGTTTGAGTCAAAACCGTGTAAATAGATGATCATTGTCTTCTCACCACGCTACGCCTTCCGGGAGGGTTTACAGGCTGGCTTTATGTGCCTGCCAGCGCTCATTCAGTGCTTCAAGCTGGGCGTTGACCGTCTTCCAGCGCGCCGAATCCATCAGCTCCTGACGGCTAAATGAACCTTTATGATACAATTGTGTAACACGCTCTGCTTTGATCGGCGACAGGTTATCCAACACGCTGACGGCCCCTTTACGATTATTGCAGACGAGGATCATATCGCAACCTGCGTCCAGGGATGCCTGCCCGCGCTCCGCGTAGCTGCCCATAATTGCCGCCCCTTCCATCGACAGATCGTCGGAGAAAATCACGCCGTTAAAACCGAGCTCCTGACGCAGCACCGTTTTCAGCCAGTGCGGTGAACCGCTGGCCGGGCGCGGGTCGACATCACTGTAAATCACGTGTGCAGGCATGATGGCATCAAGCTTGTTATCGGTGATAAGCGAACGGAACACCGACATATCTTTAGCACGGATTTCCGCTTCCGGACGCGGATCGCGCGGCGTCTCTTTGTGAGAATCTGCCGTCACTGCGCCATGTCCCGGGAAGTGTTTGCCGGTGGTTTTCATGCCTGCTGCGTGCATGCCGTCGATAAAACGGGTGGCTATTGCCAGCGCAATGCGCGGATCTTCATGGTATGAACGCTCGCCAATCGCCGCGCTGATATGGCCCACATCCAGAACGGGAGCAAAGCTGATGTCGATATCCATCGCAATCATTTCGCTCGCCATCAGCCAGCCAGCATCCTGCGCCAGTTTACCGCCCTCTTCTGTACCCAGCAGCGCAGCAAAAGATTGTGCGGCAGGCAAGCGGGTGAACCCCTCGCGGAAGCGCTGCACGCGCCCGCCTTCCTGATCCACCGCGACCACCAGATGGTTACGGGACGCCGCGCGGATCTGACGAACCAGTTCGCGCAATTGCGCCGGATCGTGGTAGTTGCGGGTAAACAGAATCAGCCCCCCTACCAGCGGATGCGCCAGAATGTCGCGCTCCTCCGCATCCAGCTCAAACCCTTCGACATCCAACATGACTGGACCCACACGAACCTCTCTTATCCTTTAGTTTGTAACTGACGCCAGACGTCATCTGCCAGCGTAATAAAGTGTTTGTCGTTTGATTGCTGATAGCGCATTTCAAACCAGCCCGCCATCAGCATGAATACCCAGGGTCGCCAGCGCCTGACCTGCCGCATAAGCGTCAACGCATCCATCTGCGCTTCACGGGCATAGGCCATTATAAGCTGCTCACGGGAGCCATCTTCCGGCATCCAGACCGCCGCCAGCTCCAGCGCCACGTCGCCATCTCCGGCATACTCCCAGTCGATGAGCCTGGCTCCCGCGGGCGTGTGTACAATATTCCCGGCGTGGACGTCCATATGCAACGGCGAAAGCCGTAAGGGTTGCGGTTCCCCTCGCTTTCGCATCCGTTTAAGCTGCGCAAGCCAGAATGGCGTTCGTCTGTCGGGCGAGGCCTGCTGCCAGTATTTTTCCAGCAGCGGTAACAGCGTGACCCGCCATCCCAGGCAAGGCTGGCGGTGAAGATGATACAGCATCGCGGCGAGCGCGGGAGTATGCGGAAGCGTGCTTTTGATCTCCCCCGCAAGATACTCTACCGCCATCCAGCCCTGCGTAAAAAAACAGGGCTTCGGCACGAGATCCGCAGGCAAGCACCTCAGCGTACGAAACTGTCGGCGAAAGTGGGATGCAGGGGCAGAGAGATCGTGATGCTGTCGCAGCACCAGCCGCTGTTCGCCCTGCTCAATGATGCAGCTCGCGCCGCCAAGCCCGGAGTGGGCCTGCGGCGCGATAAGGCGATACTGAGGAAAATAACGCGTCAGAATCTCGTCACGCGTGCAGCTATTGTTGCGTAACGGCACCTTTACCTGACCAGATTATTTCACCCGTCTGAACCAGCATCAGCTGCATCTGCAGCGAAGGCGTGTTCACATTACCGGTGGCGTTAGAATAGAGGACATACTGAGCGCCAACGTTGCGCGCAATGCCTATCGCTTTGCTGCGCGAGCCCAGGCTATCCTGCGGCGACAAGCCCAACTGCTGTTTGGCTACTGCCAGCTGCTGTGTCGAGACCAGGGTAAATTTGCCGTTGTTTGCTAACGCATTACGCAGCGTTTCCGTCGCTTCGCCCGCGTTGAGTGAACCATTGGTGCGGTTATTTACGCTATCCACCAACAGTACGCTTCCCGGCGTCACGCCCTGAGCCTGCAACATTTTGCCCACCATAGGCTGCATTGCGCCATTCCAGTCATAGTGACGCACGCGCGGCGCAGGCTGTGAAGTTTGGTCCGGGTGCTCAATTGGGCCAGGCTGCGCCGGAATGGTCGGGACAGAAGGCACCGTTGGCACCGGCTGCGTTGGCTGTGTCGGCTGTTCCGTACCCGGTTTCGCCTCATCCACTGGCGCAGGCTGTTCTGTACGCGTCACACACCCTGCGAGGAAAAGTGCAAACGCACTTAAGAGCACATAACGGCTCATATTTTTAATCAAGGATCACCCCTTACAGATAAAGATAAAGTCTCACCTTATGTGCACCCAAATAGTTAGCGCTGCCATAGAGCGTCACCGACGATCTTGCCGGAATAGTCACGCTACGCGGCGCCTCAAGCGGATGCATTTCAAGACCTCTTACGTCATACCAGTAGAAGCGGTAATGTACCGTCACTGGCTCATGTCTTTCGTTATAGAGCGTAGAGGAGGCAGAAGGTTGGATTTCGCTAATGGTCAGCGAAGGCTGCTCTGCCGTAATGCCTGCAGCAAGGACTGAGGACTCCATCACCAGCGTCTGTTCGTCGCTGACGGGGATCGCAGGACGCGCACTGCACCCTGCTATCACCAGCGTTATCATCAGCGCTGCAATACGCCCTCTTAACATGTCAAAGACCTTTATGTGCCAGCATCGGTCCCAGTGGTCGCCCACCCAGAAGATGCATATGGATATGATAAACTTCCTGACCGCCGTGGCGATTGCAGTTCATGATCAAACGATAGCCGTCTTCAGCGATGCCTTCCTGCTCAGCAATTTTCGCGGCTACCGTTAGCATACGGCCTAACGCCACTTCATGCTCGGTTTTCACATCATTGACGGTAGGAATCAGAATATTTGGAATGATAAGGATATGCGTCGGCGCCTGAGGTGAAATGTCCCGAAAAGCCGTCACCAGCTCATCCTGAAAGACGATATCCGACGGGATTTCGCGGCGGATAATTTTACTGAAAATCGTTTCTTCGGCCATGACCTTTTCCTTTTTTGATTAATCTGGCGTGATGCGTCCGCTATTCACACATACAGTCTTTACGACAGTGTGATACAACGCAAGAGTATGAGCGAGTTTCTCCTGTCCTTTCAACCTTCTCCCTCGATTTCTTTCCCGATCCCTCACCAGCTGGCGGGAGAGTGACCGCCAGACGACATTTTTCCTCTGAAACATTATTTCAGTTTCGTCCGAAACATCTGTTTACAGTGCTAATAACAATGCGTATATTTCGCATTTGCATTTTCATGCGCGTTTTTAACAAAGAATACGACGCCAGCCCGGTTAAGGGACTGACGCATACAACCTTCACCATTCACTAAGGGTTTGATGATGTCTTTCATTAATCATACCAGGGATGGGCAACGTCAGCCTGTTGCAACGCCTTCGTTGCTGGCAGCCTGCATTGCTATGGCACTGATGCCAACCGTAAGTTTCGCCGCACCAAACGAGGAAACACTCGTCGTTGACGGTACTTCCCAGCCAGACGCGTCCAGCGAAGAGCAGGACTACAGCGTCAAAACCACCACCATCGGCACCAAAATGCAGATGGTCCAGCGCGATATCCCCCAGTCAGTCTCCATTGTCAGTGAACAACGTATGGAAGATCAGCAGCTGCAAACGCTGGGAGATGTGATGGATAACACGATGGGGATCAGCAAAAACACCGCAGACTCCGATCGCAGCAGCTATTACTCACGTGGTTTCGAGATCGACAACTACATGATTGATGGTATCCCCACCTATTTCGAATCTCGCTGGAACCTCGGGGATGCCCTCTCGGATACCGCCCTGTTTGAGCGCGTGGAAGTGGTGCGTGGGGCGACCGGCTTGATGACGGGCACGGGTAACCCGTCGGCAGCGATCAACATGGTGCGTAAACATGCCACCAGCCGCGAGTTCAAAGGCAATCTGTCTGCGGAATACGGCAGCTGGAACAAACAGCGTTACGTCATGGATCTGCAAAGCCCGTTAACGGATGACGGGAATGTACGCGGTCGGATCGTGGCTGGCTATCAGGATAATGACTCCTGGCTCGATAACTACAATCAAAAGAAAACGTTCTTCTCCGGCATTCTTGATGCGGACCTGGGCGATACCACCTCATTTTCGGCTGGTTACGAATATCAGCGCATTGACGTAAACAACCAGACCTGGGGCGGCTTACCGCGCTGGAACACGGACGGTAGCGTAAGGCATTACGATCGCGCCCACAGCACCGCGCCAGATTGGGCCTATAACGACAAAGAGTTCAACAAAGTTTTCGCCACCTTCAAGCAACGCTTTGCCGACACCTGGCAGGCCACGCTGAATGCCACCCATACCGAGGCCAAGTTCGACAGTAAAGCCCTGTACCTTGACGCTTATGTGGACAAATCAACCGGCATGCTGGTTGGGCCTTATTCGAATTATGGACCGGACTACGGCTATATCGGCGGGACGGGCTGGAACAGCGGGAAGCGTAAGGTCGATGCTGTCGATCTGTTTGCTGATGGTGGCTATGACCTGTTTGGCCGCCAGCATACCGTGATGTTCGGAGGCAGCTTCAGTCGTCAAACGAACCGTTACACCAACGCGTGGGCGAACGTATATCCGGACGAACTCGGTAATTTCTACGACTATGATGGCCATTTCCCGGAAACAAACTGGGGATCGCAGGCGCTGGCCCAGGACGACAAAACGAATATGAAATCGCTCTACGCCGCGACGCGCATTTCGTTGGCCGATCCTCTGCATTTGATTCTCGGTGCCCGCTATACGAACTGGAGCGTCAACACGATGACTTATGGTATGGAAAAAAACCATACCACGCCGTATGCGGGTCTTGTCTATGACATTGATGATAACTGGTCTGCCTATGCCAGCTATACCTCCATCTTCCAGCCACAGAACTACCGTGACAGCACCGGCAGGTATCTCGACCCAATCACCGGCAACAATTATGAAGTGGGCCTGAAGTCGGACTGGATGAACAGCCGACTGACCACAACGCTCTCTGTCTTCCGCATCGAGCAGGATAACGTGGCGCAGAGTACGGGGCGCGTGATTCAGGGGTCAACCGATACCGCTTATGAAGGCGTAGACGGCACAGTAAGTAAAGGCGTTGAATTTGAAATTAACGGCGCGCTGACGGACAACTGGCAAATGACCTTTGGCGCGACGCGCTACCTGGCTGAAGACAGCGACGGTAAAGACGTTAACCCTTACCTACCGCGCACGACGGTTAAACTGTTCACCAGTTACCGTCTGCCAGCGATGCCTGCGCTGACCGTGGGTGGCGGTGTTAACTGGCAAAACCGCGTTTACAGCGACGTTGCCACACCTTACGGCACGTGGCGCGCGGAACAAGGCAGCTATGCGCTGGTTGATCTCTTCACCCGCTATCAGGTCACGAAGAACTTTTCTCTGCAGGGGAATCTGAACAACCTGTTCGACAAGACTTACGATACCAACGTTCAGGGCTCACTGGTTTATGGTGAACCCCGAAACGTCAGCGTAACGGCAAGCTACCAGTTCTGATCGCTCAGACGTATTAATAGGGAGCCGAATGGCTCCCTTTTTTGTTCGCGCTTCTCGCCGGATGACGATTCGTTTCACGTAGGCCCGGTAAGGCGTAGCCGCCACCGGGCTGAACAGGCCGCACAAATAAAAAAGGCAGCCATTCGGCTGCCTCAGTCTCCCCACATCACAACTTAGTTGTTGCGGATGTACTCATCCATTTCGGTTTTCAGGTTATCGGATTTGGTACCGAAGATTGCCTGAACACCAGAACCTGCAACAACAACACCTGCTGCGCCCAATTTTTTCAGGCCCGGCTGGTCAACTTTTGCGACATCGGCAACGCTCACACGCAGACGAGTAATACACGCGTCCAGGTTAGTGATGTTCTCTTTACCACCGAACGCGGCTACCAGTGCTGGAGCCATTTCGCTGGTCACGCCTGCTTTGCTGTCTTCAGTTGCATCTTCACGACCCGGAGTTTTCAGGTCCAGTGCTTTGATCAGCACGCGGAAGATGGTGTAGTAAGCAACGGCATAGCACGCACCCACGATTGGGAACAGCCACAGTTTGCTGCTGTTACCGGACAGAACGATGAAGTCGATCAGACCGTGAGAGAAGGACGTACCGTCACGCATACCCAGCAGGATACAGATTGGGAACGCCAGGCCAGCCAGTACAGCGTGGATGATGTACAGGATCGGCGCAACGAACATGAAGGAGAACTCGATCGGCTCGGTGATACCGGTCAGGAACGAGGTCAGCGCTGCGGAGATCATGATACCGCCCACTTTTGCACGGTTCTCTGGTTTAGCAGAGTGCCAGATTGCAATCGCAGCAGCCGGCAGACCGTACATTTTGAACAGGAAGCCACCAGACAGTTTGCCTGCAGTTGGGTCGCCTGCCATGTAGCGTGGGATATCGCCGTGGAATACCTGACCTGCTGCGTTGGTGAATTCACCAATCTGCATCTGGAATGGAACGTTCCAGATGTGGTGCAGACCAAATGGTACCAGGCAGCGCTCGATGAAGCCGTAGATACCGAACGCCACAACCGGGTTCTGGTAAGCAGCCCACTGAGAGAAGGTCTGAATAGCGGAACCGATTGGTGGCCAGATGAAGGACAGGATCACACCAGTGAAAATCGCTGCCAGACCAGAGATGATCGGAACGAAACGCTTGCCCGCGAAGAAGCCGAGATACTCAGGCAGCTTGATGCGATAGAAGCGGTTAAACATATACGCTGCAATCGCACCGGAGATGATACCGCCCAGAACACCGGTGTCCGCCAGGTGTTTCGCGGCGATCTCTTCAGCCGGTAAATGCAGAACCAGCGGCGCAACCACCGCCATGGTTTTCACCATGATGCCGTAGGCAACCACTGCAGCCAGTGCAGATACACCGTCGTTATTGGTGAAGCCCAGAGCAACACCGATCGCGAAGATCAGCGGCATGTTAGCAAAAACAGAACCGCCTGCTTCGGCCATCACGTGGGAAACTACGGCTGGCAGCCAGCTGAAGTTAGCAGAACCGACGCCCAGCAGGATACCTGCGATAGGCAGTACGGATACTGGCAGCATCAGCGATTTACCGACCTTTTGCAGGTTAGCAAATGCATTCTTAAACATAATTGAGAGTGCTCCTGAGTATTTGTGCTTTTTTTACGCTTTCACGCATTGGCCCGGGGGGAGTACCGTGCCGTGGACAGGACATCTAAGCGCCCTTTATTTATTACACAGAGTAAAATAATTCCCTCTGGGTTTGTTTGACGGCTATCACGTTTCAGTTCAAGACGGCCAAAAAACTTTCAGATATTTACAAAAAGCATGTCTGGATGTGTCTAAAAACACTATCACCGCCCCAAATGAGGCGGTGAACTTTACTCGCTTTATTTATTAATTACGAGCCTAAAAAAAACAGGTGTATCAGACAGATTGCAGGCGGGCGGGGTCGATGTGGAACAGCGTGGAGAAATTTTCCGTCGTCGCACGAGCCAGCTCTTCAATGCTGACGCCCTTCAGAACGGCCATATACTCAGCCACGTCTCTCGTCATCGCTGGCTGGTTCTCTTTGCCGCGATGCGGCACCGGTGCCAGATACGGCGAGTCTGTTTCCACCAGAATGCGATCGAGCGGAACATAACGCGCAGCATCACGCAGCTGCTCAGCATTACGGAACGTTACGATCCCCGAAAACGAGATATAAAACCCCAAATCAAGCAGCTTGCCCGCCGTTTCTCTGTCTTCTGTGAAACAGTGTAGTACGCCACCGCAATCCGTCACCTTTTCTTCCCGCAGGATCGCCAGCGTATCGGCGCGCGCATCGCGGGTATGCACAATGACGGGTTTGTTCAGCTCGCGGCCAATGCGGATATGGTGACGGAAGGACGCCTGCTGGCGTGGTTTAGTTTCCGGCGTGTAAAAATAGTCAAGCCCGGTCTCACCCATCGCCACCACGCCCTCTTCTGCCGCCAGACGACGTAAATCTTCCACGTCATACGCGTCATCCTGGTTCAGTGGATGAACGCCGCAGGAGAAGACGACGTTATCGCGAACGCCAACCAGTTCGCGCATGGAGCGGTAGCCCGGTAGCGTGGTTGCCACGGCCAGACAGAATTTGACATCGCGGGCGGCGGCTTTTTCCAGCACGTCATCGACGTTTTTATGCAGAGATTGATAATCCAGACCATCAAGATGGCAGTGTGAGTCGACTAAAAACATAATGTCTCTCTCAGAGATGGGAAACAGGCGGTATCACGCCTGGTTGCAGGTAGTGTTCGATTCGCAGTAACTGGTCTGTCAGTAAAAGCTCGCGATTAAGACCGGTTACTGTCAAAAGTTGTTCGCGACTCTGGCAAATATCATGAAGGATAGCGCGCAACGAAACGCCCGACAGGCGATTCGCCAGGGTGTTCACCAGCGGCCAGACGTCAAGGTTGGTCAGAAGTGTTGCCCCCTGTTGAAGTTTGAGCGCATCCAGCAGTAAAGCGGCCAGCCAGTGCAGGCGCTCGGTCGACTGATCGCTGTTCAGGGCAGGCAGCAAACTCAACCAGTCGCCGCTATCCAGCGCGGATTCGACGGCACGACACAGCGTTTCACGCTGCGACCAGACATCCGCCTGAAGCAACGCCAGAGCCGCCGCTGGCGCGCCGCTGCACAGCCGCAGCGCAGTCAGGGCCGCGTCTTGTGACACCGTCACTTCGCGTTCAATCCAGGTGAGCGCCCATGTTTCCTGAGGTACTGCGAGGTGATGAAGACGGCAGCGACTGCGCAGTGTCGCCAGTAATCGTCCCGGTTCACGACATGACAGGAAGAACCAGGTTTTCTCCGGTGGCTCTTCCAGGGTTTTGAGCAGCGCGTTCGCCGCCGCCTCGGTAAGCTGCGCGGCATCTTTCAGCCAGACCACTTTGGCCCCGTTAAGCCGCGCGTGTTCATACAGTTTTTCACTGACTTCACGCACGGCGTCAATCCCGAGCGTGCTTTTGCCCTTTTCAGGCTCCAGCGTGTAATAGTCCGGATGTGTGCCCGCCTGCATCAGCTGGCAACCACGGCATTTACCGCAGCTTTTATGCCCTTCCGGCTGCTGACACATCAGGAAACGGGTGATGGCGTAAATCAGCGCATCATCGCCCATTCCTGGCAATGCCTGAATCAGTAACGCATGATGGCCCCGCCCCGCCTGATAGCTGTTGATCAACTGTTCAAAGTGCGGGCGCAACCATGGATACCATTTCATGCCTGTTGCTCCTGGTGCCACTGCGCGACCGTCTTCTGAATTGCGCGCGTCACCTCGTCCAGAGACTGTGTTGCATCAATAGTGCGAATGGAAGCATCCTGCTCCGCCAGTTCAAGGTAGCGCGCGCGGGTACGGTTGAAGAAGTCAAAAGACTCTTGCTCGATGCGGTCCAGTTCACCGCGCGCGCGGGCACGCTTCAGGCCGACTTCAGGCGTCACGTCCAGATAGAGCGTCAGGTCGGGACGGAAATCACCGAGCACTGCGTCGCGCAGCGTTGCTAACATCGTCTGGTCAATCCCCCGACCACCGCCCTGATACGCCTGGGTCGACAGGTCATGACGATCGCCAATCACCCATTTCCCTTCTGCCATTGCAGGTTTGATCACCGTTTCTACCAGCTGCACGCGCGCCGCGTAGAACATCAACACTTCGGCTTTGTCAGTGATGACCTCGTCGCCAACGGATTTGATATCCAGCACAAGGCTACGCAGCTTTTCAGCCAGTTGCGTACCGCCGGGTTCACGGGTAAACACCATGTCCGCAACGCCAAGCGCTTTCAGCGTATCAACCACCACGTTGCGGGCGGTGGTTTTACCCGCCCCTTCGAGTCCCTCAATGACAATGTATTTACTGCGCATTTTTTTCCTTAAGTGCCTTCAGATAGTCCTGAACAGAGCGATTATGGCTGGCAAGGTTGGTGTTAAAGGTATGCCCCCCTTTTCCGTCAGCCACAAAATAGAGGTACGGTGTTTTGGCCGGGTGCGCCGCGGCTCGTAATGAGGCTTCACTCGGCGTCGCAATCGGGCCTGGCGGCAGGCCTGCGATCACGTAGGTATTATACGCTGTTGGCGTCTCCAGATCTTTTCTGGATATCTTGCCGCTATAACTCTCGCCCATACCGTAGATGACGGTGGGATCGGTTTGCAGACGCATGCCGATGCGCAGACGATTGATAAATACGGAAGCGACCTGATCGCGCTCTGCCGCAACGGCAGTCTCTTTTTCAATGATCGAGGCCATGGTGACGAACTGATTTTGATCTTTATAGGGCAGGCCATCTACACGCCCTTCCCACGCTGACTCCACCGCCGCGACCATTTTTTTATGTGCGCGTTTCAGAATAGCAACGTCGGTTGTGCCCGCCGTGTACATCCAGGTATCCGGCCAGAACCAGCCTTCCACCCACTCAGGATGCTCGAATTTCAGCACCTCAGCGACCGTCTGATAGCTGTCGTCTTTTAACGTGTGTTTAATATAGGGTGCGTCACGCAGCTGTTTGAGGTAATCGCTTAAACGCATCCCCTCAACAAACCGCAGCGGGAACTGGGCCTCTTTGCCGCTCTCCAGCACCTGCAGCATCTGCCTGACGGTCATACCAGGGGTAAAGCGGTACGTACCGGCTTTGAAGTGAGACAGTTCAGGCTCAAGGCGCAGTAACCACTGGAAGACGCGCGGGCGGTTGATGACCTTATCCACGTAAAGCTGCTCACCCAGCGCAATGCGCCCGGTACCGGCTTTAAGGGTAAAAATCGTCTCGTCTTTAATCAGGATTTTACTGTCCGCCAGCTGACGGACTTTCCACACTCCCGCGCCGCCAGCAATACCCAGCACAACGATGAGGAGGAGAACAAAGCGCAACATTTTCTTCATGACTATCTGGTTTGCTCACATAACGGGGCTAAAAACTGAAACAGTTCGCGCGATGACCAGACCTGTTGACCATAGGCGCGGACGGGTAAAACAGGCATCAACGCGTTACAAACAATAACTTCATCAGCGGTCAGTAGCGCCTCTTCCCTTTCGTTAACTTCGACAACGCGAAAACCCGAGTGTGCCAACTGTTGCAAACAAAACTGACGCATAATGCCCTTCACCCCAGCCTGCTCCAGTGAAGGTGTGAAGACATCACGGCCCTTCCGCCAGAGTAAATTAGCCGCACAGCATTCCGTAATGAACCCTTCGCTGTCAAGAACCAGCGCCTCATCAGCGTCCGTCTGTTCAAGATGAGTACGAATCAGCACCTGTTCAAGGCGATTGAGGTGTTTAATTCCGGCCAGCATGGGGTTGCGGCCCAGTCGTATCGGGCTCAGCGTCAGCGTGACGCCGTCTTTGCGCCAGCTTTCATAATGTGCGGGATAAGCGGATACGGAGAGTATGCGCGTGGGGTTCTCACAGCTGGCCCCGCTATAACCCCGCCCTCCGCTGCCGCGACTGATGATGACTTTCAGCACACCACTGCTCTTCTCTGACACCAGCTGGCTCATCTCACGTCGCAGCGTGCCCCAGTGCTGAAAGGGGATCATTAAGGTTTCGCAGGCCGTTTGCAGACGGCGGATATGCGCGTCGAGCAGGCATATTTGCCCGTCAATAATTCGCGCCGTCGTAAAGCAGCCATCACCAAACTGCGTTGCTCTGTCGCTGGCAGGCAGATTCTCCTGCTCAAGGCCATTGATCAAAAACATGATGTCTCCTGATGCGTGGGGGTTCAGTCTGGCAGGATGTCTTTAACCGGACAAGGGGATTACGCTTAATAAAAAAGGCCCGACAAGCGGACCTTTTTAATAGCCATCGTGCAGTCAGGCTCAGACTTTTTTGAAGATCAGAGAGCCGTTAGTACCACCGAAGCCGAAGGAGTTACACAGGGTGTACTCCATACCGCTAACCTGACGCGCTTCGTGAGGAACGAAGTCCAGATCGCAACCTTCATCCGGGTTATCCAGGTTGATGGTTGGCGGCACAGCCTGATCGCGCAGCGCAAGGATGGAGTAGATTGACTCTACTGCACCCGCCGCACCTAACAGGTGACCGGTCATGGATTTCGTGGAGCTCACCATTACGCGGCTGGCAGATTCACCGAAGATAGACTTAACCGCCTGTGCTTCAGCTTTATCGCCTGCAGGCGTAGAAGTACCGTGCGCGTTAACGTAGCCAATCTGTGCTGGGGTAATACCCGCATCACGAATCGCATTTTCCATCGCCAGCGCAGCACCCGCACCGTTCTCCGGAGGAGACGTCATGTGGTAAGCATCGCTGCTCATGCCGAAACCAACGATTTCAGCATAAATTTTCGCACCGCGTTTTTTCGCGTGTTCGTACTCTTCCAGTACGATCATACCCGCACCGTCGCCCAGCACGAAGCCGTCACGGTCTTTATCCCACGGACGGCTCGCCGCCTGCGGGTTATCATTACGGGTAGACAGCGCACGCGCCGCACCAAAACCGCCTACACCCAGTGGGGTACTGGCTTTTTCAGCACCGCCTGCAACCATAGCATCTGCATCGCCGTACGCAATGATACGCGCGGCCTGGCCGATGTTATGTACGCCGGACGTACATGCGGTAGCGATGGAAATGCTTGGCCCACGCAGACCGAACATAATGGTCAGGTGACCCGCCACCATGTTAACAATCGTGGACGGAACGAAGAACGGGCTGATCTTACGCGGTCCGCCATTCATCAGAGATGTATGGTTTTCCTCGATCAGGCCAAGACCGCCGATCCCGGAGCCAATAGCGGCGCCAATACGGGTTGCGTTCTCTTCCGTAATCTCAAGGCCAGAATCCTGCATGGCCTGAATGCCAGCGACAATTCCATATTGAATGAAGGCATCCATCTTGCGCTGTTCTTTGCGCGAGATAAATTCTTCACAGTTAAAATCCTTTACTAAGCCAGCAAATTTCGTTGCATAGGCGCTAGTATCGAAATGGTCGATTAGGCTGATGCCGCTCTGACCGGCAAGGAGAGCTTTCCAGGTGGACTCTACGGTATTGCCGACAGGAGACAACATGCCAAGTCCGGTCACAACTACACGACGCTTAGACACGTTTGTCCTCCAGGGAGGGAAAAATAAAAGAGATTCGTGGGACTAAAAAAGATAAAACTCAGGCGGTCGAATGACCGCCTGGAGATGTTCACTTACGCCTGGTGACCGTTGATGTAATCAATGGCAGCCTGAACGGTGGTGATTTTCTCAGCTTCTTCGTCCGGAATCTCAGTATCAAACTCTTCTTCCAGAGCCATTACCAGCTCAACGGTGTCAAGAGAATCTGCGCCCAGGTCTTCAACGAAGGAAGCGGAGTTCACAACTTCTTCCTGCTTAACGCCCAGCTGTTCGCCGATAATTTTCTTAACGCGTTCTTCGATAGTGCTCATACTCTTAAATTTCCTATCAAAACTCGCTTTCGCGATGGTTTTCGTAGTGTATAAAATGTTGAAAAATTTGCAACTAAATCCCGGCAGGTCTTACCACGATTTTACGTTATTTTGAGGCCAACCCCTACAATAACGCAAATATTTTTCATCGTGATTAAACCATATACATCCCGCCATTGACGTGAAGGGTTTCACCAGTGATGTAACCCGCTTCGTCAGAGGCTAAAAATGCAACCGCGCTGGCGATTTCTTTAGGGTCGCCAAGACGACCCGCCGGAACTGCCGCCAGCGTACCCGCACGCTGATCATCGGTCAGCGCACGCGTCATGTCCGTTTCAATAAAGCCCGGAGCAACAACGTTTACAGTAATACCGCGGGACGCGACTTCACGTGCCAGCGACTTACTGAAGCCAATCAGACCTGCTTTCGCCGCAGCGTAGTTAGCCTGACCAGCATTTCCCATGGTACCAACCACAGAACCAACAGTGATAATACGACCATGACGCTTTTTCATCATAGCGCGCATTACCGCTTTTGACAGACGGAATACAGATGACAGGTTGGTTTCGATAATATCGTTCCACTCGTCATCTTTCATTCGCATCAGCAGGTTGTCGCGCGTGATCCCGGCATTATTTACCAGAATATCGACTTCGCCAAACTCTGCGCGAATATTTTCCAGAACAGATTCGATAGATGCAGGTTCGGTCACATTGAGTACCAGACCTTTACCGTTCACACCAAGATACTCGCTGATGGCCTGAGCGCCATTCTCGCTGGTTGCTGTACCAATCACTTTCGCGCCGCGCGCAACCAGTGTTTCAGCAATTGCACGTCCGATACCGCGGCTTGCGCCGGTAACCAGTGCGATTTTTCCTTCAAAACTCATGGTATTCCTCTTTTATTGCGCGAGTGCCGCTGACAGTGCTTCCGGCTCGTTAATGGCCGAGGCAGTCAGGGTATCAACAATACGTTTTGTCAGGCCGGTGAGGACTTTACCTGGACCGACTTCATACAGATGCTCAACGCCCTGTGACGCCATAAACTCAACGGTTTTGGTCCACTGTACTGGGCTGTAAAGCTGGCGAACCAGCGCATTACGGATTGCCTCCGGCGCGGTTTCGCATTTCACATCGACGTTGTTTACAACGGAAATCGTCGGTGCGTTAAACGTAATTTTTTCCAGCTCAACCGCCAGTTTGTCGGCGGCAGGCTTCATCAGCGCGCAGTGTGACGGAACGCTGACCGGCAGTGGCAGCGCACGTTTCGCGCCAGCAGCTTTACAGGCAGCACCAGCACGTTCAACCGCTTCTTTATGACCGGCGATAACGACCTGGCCCGGCGAGTTAAAGTTTACCGGTGAAACCACCTGACCTTCAGCAGATTCTTCACACGCTTTTGCAATCGAAGCATCATCCAGACCGATGATAGCAGACATGCCACCCGTGCCTTCCGGCACCGCTTCCTGCATGAATTTACCGCGCAGTTCTACCAGACGTACCGCGTCAGCAAAGGCGATCACACCGGCACACACCAGTGCAGAGTATTCACCTAGGCTGTGGCCCGCGAGCAGTGCAGGCGCTTTGCCGCCCTGCTGCTGCCATACACGCCACAGCGCAACGGACGCGGTCAGCAGTGCTGGCTGAGTCTGCCAGGTTTTGTTCAGTTCTTCGGCTGGACCCTGCTGAGTCAACGCCCACAGATCATAACCCAGTGCATCAGAAGCTTCACGGAAAGTCTCTTCAATTACCGGATAGTGGGCTGCCATTTCAGACAACATCCCAACGGTTTGAGAGCCCTGCCCCGGGAACACAAAAGCAAATTGCGTCATTTTTTAATCCTTATCCTAGAAACGAACCAGCGCGGAACCCCAGGTGAACCCGCCACCGAAGGCTTCAAGCAAGACCAACTGGCCCCGTTTGATTCGTCCATCGCGTACCGCTTCATCAAATGCGCACGGTACCGACGCCGCAGAGGTGTTGCCATGGCGATCAAGCGTCACCACAACATTATCCATCGACATGCCCAGCTTTTTCGCGGTTGCGCTGATAATACGCAGGTTCGCCTGATGCGGCACCAGCCAGTCGAGCGCAGAGCGTTCAAGGTTGTTCGCTTCCAGCGTTTCATCAACAATGTGTGCAAGCTCAGTCACCGCCACCTTGAACACCTCATTACCTGCCATCGTCAGGTAAATGGAGTTTTCCGGATTAACGCGATCGGCGTTTGGCAAGGTCAACAGCTCGCCGTAGCTACCGTCGGCATGCAGATGCGTGGAGATGATGCCCGGCTCTTCGGACTGCCCGAGCAGCACCGCACCCGCACCATCACCAAAAATAATGATCGTCCCGCGATCGGTTGGATCACAGGTACGCGCCAGCACGTCAGCGCCGATCACCAGCGCGTACTTCACGGCGCCAGATTTAACATACTGATCGGCAACGCTCAGCGCGTAGGTGAAACCAGCGCACGCGGCAGCAACGTCAAATGCCGGGCAGCCTTTAATGCCGAGCATGTTCTGCACCTGGCACGCTGCGCTTGGGAAGGCATGCGTGGCAGACGTGGTGGCGACCACGATCAAGCCAATCTGTTCTTTATCGATGCCAGCCATTTCGATAGCGCGCTGTGCGGCTTCGTAACCCATGGTGGACACGGTTTCGTCTGGCGCGGCAATACGACGTTCACGGATACCTGTGCGCGTGACAATCCACTCGTCAGACGTATCTACCATTTTTTCAAGATCGGCGTTGGTACGCACTTGTGTTGGCAGGTAGCTGCCGGTACCTAAAATCTTCGTATACATGTACGCTCAGTCACTTTTAGCTAATACAGATTCCAGGCGAGCGGCAATCCGTTGAGGAACTTGTCGCTGCACCGCCTGCACTGCCTGTTCTATCGCGACGGAAAAGGCTCGCTGATTGGCCGCACCGTGACTCTTAATCACGATGCCGCGCAATCCTAACAGACAGGCGCCATTATACTGGTCGGGGTTGAGGTGACTGAATCGCCGCGTCAGGCTTTTTTGTAACCAACGCTTTAATAAAATCAGCCACCAGGCGCTTTTTTTACCTTCCCCCTGCGATTTCAGCAGAGAAAGGAACATTCGCACCACCCCTTCCATAGTCTTCAACGTTACGTTTCCGGTGAAGCCATCACACACTAATACATCGGTCTTACCCGTCAGCAACTCATTGGCTTCGAGATAACCAATATAGTTGATGGAGGGAACCTGCTTGAGCAATTCGGCAGCGTCACGAATGCTGTCCAGGCCTTTGGTCTCTTCTTCACCAATATTCAGTAACGCAACGCGGGGATTATGAATTCCCACTACGTCTTCAGCCAGCACCGACCCCATCACAGCAAACTGAGCCAGCATTGTACTATCACAATCAACGTTAGCACCGAGATCCAGCACCACCGTTTTGCCCTTTTGTTGATGCGGCAACACCGTCACCAGCGCCGGGCGCTCAATGCCCTCAATGGGCTTGAGCAATAATTTCGACAGCCCCATCAGCGCACCGGTATTTCCCGCACTGACGCAAGCCTGCGCTCGCCCTTCTTTCACCAGCTCCAGTGCAATGCGCATAGAGCTGCCACGGCTATTGCGAATAGCCTGCGATGGCCGGGCATCACTGGCAATAACTGACTGTGCAGGAATAATCTGCAGACGTGAACGTTGTTCGAAGTCAGCTTTTGCAAGTAATGGCGTGATTGTGTCGGGATTGCCGACTAAAAGAAGTGTGAGTTGCGAATTAGAATTCAGTGCCTGCAATGCTGCAGGCACTGTCACGGAAGGGCCAAAATCTCCCCCCATGACATCTAACGCCAGGGTTAGACGTGTCAAGGTATCGTCACAGCCTGGTTCGGTAACTTCCCCGTTTGCACGGGGAAATCCTCACTAAGCCTAATCACGCTAACGCGTGATTACTTAGTGATAACCTTGCGGCCGCGGTAGAAACCGTCAGCGGTGATGTGGTGACGCAGGTGTTTCTCACCAGAAGTCTTGTCTACAGACAGGCTGGTAACTGCAGTCAGCGCGTCATGGGAACGACGCATGCCACGTTTGGAACGGGTTGGTTTATTCTGTTGTACGGCCATGGACCTTACTCCTTAATTACTTACGCTTTAAGCTGGCTAATACGGCAAATGGGTTTGGTTTTTGCGCTTCATCAGGCAGTTCCCCAAAGACCATGTCCGCCTCGGACACTTCACAGTGTTCAGAATCATGCACCGGAACCACTGGCAAGGTGAGGATGATTTCATCTTCAACCAGAGCCAGAAGATCGATTTCACCGAATTCGTTAACCTCAATCGGCTCATACGCTTCCGGGAGTGCTTCAGCCTGCTCGTCAGAACGAACGGGACTGAAACAATACGTTGTGTGAACATGCTGTACAAACGGTTTCCCGCAACGCTGACATTCGAGGGTTACCGTCACCTTTGCATCACCGGTTAAAACGGCGAGACGCTGGTTGTCGATAGCGAACGACATGGAGCATTCTACATCACTGTCCACACTGACTACGGATTCGGCAATACGCTCAGCCTGATCGGAAGAATAGATTCCTTCGTAATCAAGGCGTTTTTGAGCCGTACGAACCGGATCAAGAGTCAGGGGTAATTTTACCTTTTGCATAGGGCGCGCATATTAACTTTGTAACGTCATAGAGTCAAAGAAAAAGGCAACCAGAGCTGCCTTTTGCCAATTATTCGCACACATTGCGGCCTGTAGTTTAAAATGGCTGGCATCGATACGCTATATCTGGTGATAAAAATATGCCAAATCTCGTTCTCGCCTCCACTTCACCCTACCGTCGAATGCTGCTGGAAAAGCTCGGGATCCCGTTCGAATGCGCTGCCCCCGACGTTGACGAAACGCCACACCCGGGAGAATCCCCGCGTCATCTGGTGACGCGTCTCGCACAAGAGAAAGCGCAATCGCTGGCCGCACGTTATCCCGCCCATTTGATTATAGGCTCCGATCAGGTTTGTGTACTGGACGGAGAGATCACCGGCAAGCCGCATACGGAAGAGAACGCCTGCCAGCAGCTTCTGCGTGCACGTGGCACTATCGTGACCTTTTATACAGGGCTGGCACTTTATAACTCCGCCTCAGGCCACCTGCAAACGGAATGCGAGCCGTTCGACGTGCACTTTCGCCATCTCAGCGAGCAGGAAATAACAGATTATGTCCGCCGGGAACGTCCGCTCAACTGTGCAGGAAGTTTTAAAAGTGAAGGATTGGGGATTGCGCTGTTCGACAAGCTGGACGGTCGCGATCCCAACACGCTAGTGGGGTTACCGCTGATTGCCTTGTGTCAGATGTTAAGGCGAGAAGGGTGTAATCCGCTGACGATGTGACTGGACCATTGCGGCCCGACGCCCTCACCCCAGCCCTCTCCCACAGGGAGAGGGAGAAAAGCAAAATCAGCCGCGCAGGACCTTTAGACAGCGTTTAAGCTGCTCATCCAGCGGCGCTTCAATACGGATGACTTCCCCCGTATTAGGATGGGTAAACTTCAGCGCAGCCGCATGCAGGAACAGACGCGACAGCCCCGTGCCTGCCAGTTGTTTATCAAACTCGCGGTCGCCATAGCGGTCATCAAACGCAATAGGATGCCCGGCAAACTGGGTATGCACGCGAATCTGATGGGTACGCCCCGTCACCGGGCTGCAGCGCACCAGCGTGGCAAATTCATAGCGCTCTTCAACTTTAAAGCGCGTCTCGGACGGTTTCCCTTCCTGATTCACACGCACAATGCGCTCGCCGCTCTGCAGAATATTTTTCAACAGCGGTGCCTGCACCACTTTTACATGGGACTGCCACTGCCCGCGAACCAGCGCCAGGTAGTCTTTCTGCATCCCTTTTTCACGAAGCTGCTCATGCAAAGAACGCAGCGCAGAACGCTTTTTCGCCACCAGCAGCACGCCGGAGGTATCACGATCCAGGCGATGCACCAGCTCCAGGAAACGGGCTTCCGGTCGAAGCGCACGCAGTCCTTCAATCACGCCAAAGCTCAGGCCACTGCCGCCGTGTACGGCTGTACCTGACGGTTTGTTCAGCACAAGGATATAGTCATCCTCATAAAGGATGACGTCACTCAGCGCAGCCACTTTTTGCAGCTTAGGCGAAACCGCCTCTTCTTCACGTTCAGCCACGCGCACCGGCGGGATACGCACTTCATCACCGGCTTCGAGCTTATACTCAGGCTTCACGCGTTTTTTGTTAACCCGCACCTCGCCCTTGCGCAGGATGCGGTAAATCATACTTTTTGGCACGCCTTTCAACTGGGTGCGTAAAAAGTTATCGATGCGTTGCCCCGCATAGTCATCCGCGATAGCAACAATTTTTACGGCTGGAGTCTCTGTTTTCATGGTTGGCGATTCTAAATATCGTCAGCCATTAGCGCCACTCATTTTTCTATGCTTATATTTACTTTTATCCGGCCTGCGCCCCGTTTCGCGCAATCGATTTGGTGGTTATTAAACCAATCACCACCTCGAAGTGAAGAAACTGTGAGTAACCGGGTGATAATTGGTAAAAGTCATCTTGCTATAACCCGGCGAGCAGTGGAATAATGAGGCTGTTTTCCGTGTTAAATCCAGGTTAAGTAAGGATGTCGACGGAATGACCAATTTTGTCTGACCGATCATCCACGCAGCAATGGCGTAAGACGTATTGATCTTTCAGGCAGTTAGCGGGCTGCGGGTTGCAGTACTTCCCGGTATAAGGATTGTTTTCTGGAGAGTTCTACCCAGGCAATTCCCCTGATAATTGCGCTGTGTTTCCGTATGAAATACAGGCAACCGACACTCTGCGCCTCTTAAGCGAGCGACAACCGTGAGGTTGGCGACGTGAACAGACACGAGGCCATCGGTTCATACCCCGGAAAGCGTCACCTTGCCCGCAGCTTTGTCGTCAATGTAAGAATAACGAGTAAGTTACGATGAAAAGAATGTTAATCAACGCAACTCAGCAAGAAGAGTTGCGTGTCGCCCTTGTGGATGGGCAGCGCCTGTACGATCTGGATATCGAAAGTCCTGGACACGAACAGAAAAAAGCGAACATTTACAAAGGTAAAATCACCCGCATTGAACCAAGCCTTGAAGCTGCATTTGTCGATTACGGTGCTGAGCGTCACGGTTTCCTCCCTCTTAAAGAAATCGCCCGCGAATATTTCCCTGCAAACTACAACGCCCATGGCCGCCCAAACATCAAAGATGTTCTGCGTGAAGGTCAGGAAGTTATCGTCCAGATTGATAAAGAAGAGCGTGGCAACAAAGGTGCCGCACTGACGACCTTTATCAGCCTGGCGGGGAGCTATCTGGTTCTGATGCCAAACAACCCGCGTGCGGGTGGTATCTCTCGCCGTATCGAAGGTGATGACCGTACCGAGCTGAAAGAAGCGCTGGCAAGTCTTGAACTGCCGGACGGCATGGGGCTTATCGTGCGTACCGCAGGCGTAGGCAAATCTGCCGAAGCGCTGCAGTGGGACTTAAGCTTCCGTCTGAAGCACTGGGAAGCTATCCAGAAAGCAGCAGAAAGCCGCCCTGCTCCGTTCCTGATCCACCAGGAAAGCAACGTTATCGTGCGTGCCTTCCGTGATTACCTGCGTCAGGACATCGGCGAAATTCTGATTGATAACCCGAAAGTGCTTGAGCTGGCTCGCCAGCACATCGCCGCGCTGGGTCGTCCGGATTTCACCAGCAAAATCAAACTGTACACCGGTGAAATCCCGCTGTTCAGCCACTATCAGATTGAATCCCAGATTGAATCCGCCTTCCAGCGTGAAGTGCGTCTGCCATCTGGTGGTTCTATCGTTATCGATACGACCGAAGCGCTGACCGCTATCGACATCAACTCCGCGCGTGCAACCCGCGGCGGTGATATCGAAGAAACCGCCTTCAACACCAACCTTGAAGCCGCCGATGAAATCGCCCGCCAGCTCCGCCTGCGCGACCTGGGTGGTCTGATCGTTATCGACTTCATCGACATGACCCCTGTTCGTCACCAGCGTGCGGTTGAAAACCGTCTGCGCGAAGCGGTGCGCCAGGACCGTGCTCGTATCCAGATCAGCCATATTTCTCGCTTTGGCCTGCTGGAGATGTCCCGTCAGCGTCTGAGCCCATCACTGGGTGAGTCCAGCCATCACGTTTGCCCGCGCTGTTCCGGTACCGGTACCGTGCGTGATAACGAATCGCTGTCCCTCTCTATTCTGCGTCTGATTGAAGAAGAAGCGCTGAAAGAGAACACTAAAGAAGTTCACGCCATTGTGCCTGTGCCCGTTGCCTCTTACCTGCTTAACGAAAAACGTGCAGCGGTAAGCGCAATCGAAGCACGTCAGGGCGGCGTTCGCTGCATCATCGTGCCAAACGACCAGATGCAGACTCCGCACTATCACGTGCTGCGTGTACGTAAGGGCGAAGAGACGACCACCCTCAGCTACCTGCTGCCGAAGCTGCATGAAGAAGAGATGGCACTGCCATCCGATGAAGAACCTGCCGAGCGTAAACTGCCTGAGCAGCCAGCATTAGCCACCTTCATTATGCCGGAAGCGCCGCCGGAAGCCGTGCTGGAAAAACCAGCGGCTAAACCTGCTGCGCAAAAACCTGCGCCAGACGTGGCGAAAGCCCAGCCAGAGCAACCTGGTCTTCTGAGCCGCTTCTTCGGCGCGCTGAAGAAGATGTTTGCTGGCGAAGAAGTTCAGCCGGAGCAGCCAAAAGAAGCACCGAAAGAAGCGAAGCCTGAGCGTCAGCAGGATCGTCGTAAGCGCCAGAACAACCGCCGCGATCGTAATGACCGCAGCGATCGTAACGACCGTAACGAGCGTCGCGACAACCGTTCTGACAACAACGAAGGCCGTGAGCAACGCGAAGATAACCGTCGCAACCGTCGCGAGAAACAGCAGCAGAATGTTGAAGATCGCGAAATTCGCCAACCGGCTGGCGATGAGTCAGAGAAGAGCAAACAGCGCGACGAGCAGCAGCCTCGCCGCGAGCGCAATCGTCGTCGCAACGACGAGAAGCGTCAGGCGCAGCAGGAAGTTAAAAACCTGAACCGCGAAGAGCCTGTTGAACAGCAAGACGCTGAGCAGGAAGAACGTACTCAGGTTATGCCACGTCGTAAGCAGCGTCAGCTGAATCAGAAAGTCCGTTTTGCTTCTGAAACGACCGAAGAGACAACTGTTGTTACGGAAACCGTCGCCGAAAGCGCGCCGCAGACCCAACTGGCGAAAATTGATCTGCCAGCAGTGGTAGAGAACAACGCCGAGCAGGACGATAACGGCGAAGGTCGTGATAACGCAGGCATGCCGCGTCGTTCACGTCGTTCTCCTCGTCACCTGCGCGTGAGCGGTCAGCGTCGTCGCCGTTATCGTGACGAGCGTTACCCGACTCAGTCTCCAATGCCTTTAGCTATCGCGTGTGCGTCACCTGAAATGGCATCCGGTAAAGTCTGGATCCGCTACCCGGTTGCTCGCCCGGAGCAGATTGTTGAAGAACAGTCTGTCACCGAAGAGGTGATTGCACCTGTCGTTGCAGCTGAAGAGGTTGTGGTTGTGGCTGCAGCAGCGACGGTGGTTGAGCCGCAGGCTGTGGAAGCCGAAGCCCCACAGGCGGTTGAAGTGGAAACCACCCATCCTGAAGTGATTGCTGCCCCGGTTGATGCCGCACCGCAGTTCATCGCCGAAGAAGACGCGGTCGTGGCCGAAGAGGTTGCTGAAGAAGTTGAAGTCGCCGCGCCGGTTGAAGACACCGCTGACGCTGTTATCGAAACGGTGACAGAAGAGGTGGTTCAGGAGGTTGAACTCGACGTTGAACCGGTTCGTGAAGCCGAAGAAGCTCCAGCGCCTGAGGTGAAACCAGAGCCAGTGGTTACTGCGCCAGCGGCAGCACACGTTGCAACGGCACCCATGACTCGCGCACCTGCGCCTGAGTATGTGCCGGAAGCACCGCGTCAAAGCGACTGGGTTCGCCCAGAGTTCAACTTTGACGGCAAAGGTTCCGCAGGTGGTCACAGCGCAACGCACCAGGCGACTGCACCGGCAACCCGCCCCCAGTCTGTTGAGTAATACGCGTTAGGACGAAAAGCCGACCTCAGGGTCGGCTTTTTTATTGCGCATTTGCTGGCTTTCTCATTCCGGCTATACCCGGCATCACCTGCTTCATCATCTCAAGAAAACGTCGCAAGCGCGCCGGATAGTATCGCGACCACGGATAAACCAGATGGACGGGCAGCGCCGTGGGTTGCCACTCGGGCAGAAGAGGGATTAAGCGCCCTTCCTGAATATCCTCTTTCACCGTCCAGCTTGATACCAGCGCCACCCCCAGCCCGGTCAGGGCCGTATTTCGCGCCACGTACAGGCTGTCCGTGCTCAGACGCGGCGTAATGGCAATGCGTGTCGGCTGCGCTGCACCATCAAACAATTCAACGTGTCGCTGGTAGAAGGTGCTGATGGCAATCCAGGGCAGCGCCTGCAAATCCTCTGGCTTGCTAACCTTTGGGAAGCGTGCCAGCAACGCAGGAGAGGCGACGATGGAGCGCGGTACCTCTGCCAGCTGTACGGAAACCGTGGCGGGATCGACCTCGGCACCCACGCGGATCGCACAATCAATATTGTCGCTGAGAAAATCCACCGACTTATCGTTCAACATCCACTCAACGGAAAGCTGAGGATAACGCTGCAAAAATTCCGTCAACGGTTTCAGGAGCTGTTCCTGACCAAAGGCGTGCGGTGCCCGCACCCGCAATACCCCAACCGGTTCATCCTCCGCCTGCCCGACTTCATCTTCCAGCGCCAGCCAGCTATCAATCACCCGCCGGGCATGCTGATAGCAGCGTTCACCGTCGTCAGTGAGCCTGGTGGCATGGGTGGTTCGCAGCAGCAGGCGAGCCCCCAGCAAGGTTTCCAGAGACTGCAAACGTCGGCTTACCGTGGCCTGAGTCGTCGAAAGCTGCCTTGCCGCTGCCGAGAGCGAGCCGGTTTCCACGATGCGAACAAAAGTTCGCATCAGTTCCACCCTGTCTATACGCTCAACTCGCTTCATACCTTCCTCTGTCATACGCTTAACGTATAAGCGTTTTACCATCGGCCCGTCTACCGCCGCAAGGCGTAGTGATAAAAAATAGCCTCACACTATGACTGAGGAACGTCTTATGAACACAACAACTGCCTCCCATGCCGTGAGCCGCTGGGTGATATTAATGCTGGCTCTGGGTGCTGGTTTCAGCGTGGCATCCATTTACTACGCACAGCCTTTGCTGCCTCTCATGGGCGCAGACCTTCATTTGAGTATTGAAGGAATGGGCCTGGTTCCGACGCTGACCCAGGCAGGCTACGCGCTCGGCATCCTCTTCCTGTTGCCGCTTGGCGATCGTCATGACCGCAGGACGCTGATTCTGATTAAAAGTGCTGCCCTGGCGCTGTTTCTTCTGGGCTGTAGTCTCACCGGGCAACTCCCTTCGCTGCTGCTGACAAGCCTGCTGATTGGCATGGCCGCCACCATGGCGCAGGATATCGTTCCCGCTGCTGCGATCCTCGCCCCTGAAGGTAAACAAGGGAAAACCGTGGGCACCGTCATGACAGGTCTTCTGCTAGGCATATTGTTGTCGAGAACCGTCAGCGGCGTGGTCGGTGAAGCCTTTGGCTGGCGGGTGATGTATCAGCTGGCTGCTGCAAGCATTGCCTTTGTCGGCGCGGTGATGTGGGCCGTACTCCCACGTTTTGCTATTCACTCCACGCTGAGCTATCCCGCGCTGATGCGTTCCATGGAGCACCTGTGGCGTCGTTACCCGGCACTGCGTCGCGCGGCGCTGGCTCAGGGTTTTCTGTCGATTGCCTTTAGCGCATTCTGGTCAACGCTGGCCGTAATGCTGCTGGAACGCTACCACCTCGGCAGCGCCGTGGCGGGCGGGTTTGGTATCGCAGGTGCCGCCGGTGCATTAGCCGCGCCGCTGGCAGGCGGGCTGGCGGATAAACTGGGTGCAGGAAAAGTGACGCAACTGGGTGCCTCGCTCGTCACCGTCTCGTTTGCGCTAATGTTCCTGATGCCCGCCCTCGGCGTCCATGGGCAGTTGATCCTGATTGCCGTCTCCGCCGTCGGTTTTGACCTTGGCCTGCAGTCAAGCCTGGTGGCTCACCAGAATCTGGTCTACAGCCTTGAACCGCAGGCACGCGGTCGCCTGAATGCCCTGCTCTTTACGGTGGTGTTTATCGGAATGGCGCTAGGCTCGGCGTTCGGCAGTAAAATTTATACGATGGCAGGCTGGTCTGGCGTGGTGGCGCTGGCAACGCTGTGCGGCGTTATTGCCCTGATCATCAGACTGATTGAAAACGCCCGGGTAACATCCGCTCAGGCTGAAACCGTGTAAAAAAATGCCCAGTCCATACGGACTGGGCAGTCAAAACATGCCCAGTTTCAAGACATGTTCTAAGAGGTCAAGACATTATTTGTTCATCTGGAACAGGGACATCCCCTGCATATCGCTAAACGCCTTATAGGAGGCCTGCAGAGCCGCCTGCTGCATGGAGTAAGAAGAGATCACCGAGTTCCAGTCCACATCGACCAGGTCGCTCATCTGCTGCGTTTGGCCCAAAGCACGGTCATCGCCCAGCGAATCCAGTTTGCCCAGCTCGTCCAGTTTGATCCCCAGGTCTGCACGCACGGTCAGCACGTTGTTCAGCGAGTTGCTCAGGCCGCGGTTGGTTTTATCCATCGCCGCCGTAAACGCATCGGCTTTAGTCTGGTCGCCTTCAACCGGCGTATTCAGCGCAGCGATAGCGGTATCCAGAATCTTAAACAGGTTGGTTTCCGGCGCGCTGCCGTCCGGCTCCGGTTTCGCGTTACTGGTGAAGGTATCGAAAACTTCACTGCCCGTGTGGCTGATTTGCATGGTACGCGCGGCGTCAACCTGCTGGCTGATTGGCGTAGAGCCGCCGTTATAGGTGCCGGTCGTCTCGTCGAAGGCCGCCGCTTCCGTTTTGTAACCCGCAAAAATATAGCGTCCATTACCGTCGGTGCTGTTTGCCAGGTTCATCAGCTGATCGCGGATCCCCTGCAGGTTGGTGGCAAGCGACTGTCGGTCATCATCGCTCAGGGTTCCGTTACCGGCGTTAACCACTTTTTCCTGTGCGGTGATAATCGCATTCGTCACCTCTTTCAGCACGTTCTCTTCCAGCGACACCTTGGTCGTGGCGAAAGAACGCGCCAGCGCATACTGGCTGTTCTGCGTCTGCGCCTGGGAGAGCACAACGGCCTGAGAAGCCGCAATCGGGTCATCGGAAGGACGGTTTACGCGCTTGCCGGTTGACATCTGCTCGCCATAGCCCAGCCAGAGACTCTGGGAGTTCGTCACTCCGCGCATGCTCTGCTCATACATCATTTGAGTACTAATACGCATTTTTTAACCCCGGCCTTAGCGAATGTTGATCAACGCATCAAACAGCGTGCTCGCCGTTTGCAGAACCTGCGCATTCGCCAGGTAGTACTGCTGATAGCGCTGCAGATTGCCGTATTCTTCATCCAGGTTAACCCCGGAAATCGACTGCTGCTGTTTGGTCAGCTGCGTTACCACGTTGTCTTTCGTGGCGCTGCTGGTTTTCAGCGATGCCGTGGTGCTCCCCACCGTACTGACCAGTGACGCATAGGCATCGTTGAAGGTTTTGTTATTCCCCACCAGCTTCGCGCTCTGCAGATCCAACAGTTTTTGGCCGTTGGTATTGTCGCTATCGCCGCTGTCGCTGGCGGAGGCCATCGCCAGTTTGGATTCATCGCTAATCGCGACGTCCATATTCATAATGACGTCATTCACCGGTTTCACGATGAAGCTGTCTTTCTGGTTGGCCGCACCGGTGATGTTCACGTTCAGACCATCAAACGACAGGTTACCGCTGCCGTCCGGCGTGGCCGTAAAGCTGGTTTTGTCAGACAGACGCGTGACCGTCCAGTTGGTCCCGTTGTACTCAACTTTATAGTTCGTCGCCTGCACCGCAGAGCTGTCCGTTACGCTCGCCGTGACCGACGCGCTGCCGGTGTTTTTGCTGTTACTCAGTACGGAAGGTGAACCGAAGTCGAACAGCTTGCCGCCTGCGTCGCCATTTGCGTCGAACCCGGCTTCATGCTGTGTGTTCATCGCGTCGGCAAACGCCAGCGCCATCTGGTTAAGGGTGTTACGCGCCTTATCCAGATCTTCAGAACGGAAGGTCAACAGCCCACCCAGTGACCCTGTGGTGATCTGCTTTTCCGGGATCTCAACGTTTCCAGACGCTGCATCCACGTAGGCAATCGTGGTGCGCGACGGGTCAGCACTGGATTTCACCGCAGCCAGCTGGCTGGCAGTACTGCCCTGCACCAGGGTGTAACCGTTCGCGATGGAGATATTGTACGTACCGCTGTCCTGCACGGTCACGTCCACACCCACAATCTTATTCAGCTCGCTCACCAGCTGATCGCGCTGATCGAGCAGTTCGTTCGGCGATGCGCCCGCGCCTACGCCGGTCAGACGGGAAATTTGATCGTTAAGGTTGGCTATCTGCTTCGCGTAGTTATTGATCTGATCCACGCTGGTGGTGATCGCGGTGTTAACCTGCGCATCCTGATCGCGAAGATACTGATCGTTGGTTTTAAACTGGTTTACCAGTCCATCCGCTTTGCCGATCACCGTCTGGCGTGCAGCCGGATCTTCGGCGTTACTCACCAGCGTTTGCAGGCTCTTGAAGAAATCCTGCAGCGTGGTCGAAAGCGAGTTGGTGGTATCGGAGAGCACGTCGTCAATCTTTGACATCTGCTGATAGCGCGTTGTCAGCCCGCTGCTCTGCGTCTGTGCGGCGCGCAGCTGGTTGGTAATGAAGGCGTCATACTCACGCTGCACGCCGGAGACATAAACCCCGTTCCCCACCCAGCCACCGCCGGTCAGCGTGCTGTTAGCCGCGCCCAGAATGGTGTTCTGGCGGGTGTAACCTGCCACGTTATAGCTTGAAATATTATTACTTACGGTATTAAGTGCCGCCTGTGCCGCACTGAGGCCACTCATGGCGCTGTTAATCAAACTGGACATGGGGGTTCCTTTTATACTTTCAGACACGAGTCCTGATGAAGGTTATCGGCAGCCTCCACCGGGACTTGAGAACTTTCAGAACAGATTTTCAATATCGGTGCTATAGGCTTTACTCACCTTCTCACCCATCGATTTCAGCTGCTGGATCATGCTGGTGAGCTTGCGCGCATAGTTCGGATCGGTAGCGTATCCCGCATTCTGCAATGCCTGCGCGCCCTGCTCCGGCGTCGATGCCTGCGTCACGGCGGTATAGCGCGGGTTTCGGCTTAACAGGCCGACGTAATCTGACAATGCTTCAAGGTAGGAGCTGTAAACGCGGAATTTGGCTTTAACCTTCACTGCCGCGCCGTTTTCGTATTCGGTGGTGGTGATCTCGGTTGTCGGCCCCTTCCAGCTGGAGGTAGCTTTCACGCCAAAGATGTTGAAGCTCGGATCGCCGTTTTCCTTACGGATTTGACGCTGGCCCCAGCCCGACTCTAGGGCCGCCTGGGCCAGGATCAGGTGATGCGGTACCCCGCTCTGCTCGCTGGCCAGTCGCGCTGGCAGAGAAAGCTGCGCCAGGAAGTCCTTACTGTCGCCGGAGAGCGGCTCGTCGCGCGTCTCTGCGGGCTTCGGCATGGCCTTACGCACCATCTGCGTCAGCGCCTGGTTCTGATAACTGGTCACCGTTTCGATGTCGAACTTCATCGGCACCTGCTGCGGCTGATCCTCAGGCTGAATACCCTGTGCGGCAGCGGTCTGTTTGACAATCATGTCAGCCAGTCCGAGTCCTTTACCGGCGGTCATCTGCTGTGCAATCTGCTGGTCATACATGCTGGTGTAAAGCCGCGTGGAATCGCTGCTGAACATCCCGTCTTTCGGCAGGGTCTCACGCATGCTTTTCAACATCATCTGCACGAACATCCCTTCCACCTGGCGGGCGACCGGGCGGATATTCGCCGCCGGGTCTTTGCCTGCTTTGGTTTTGAGTTCGTTCAGCGACTGGGCATCCCAGGCGGCACCGGTCAGCAGTTTGCTATCGGTCAGCATTAGATGATTTCCAGTTTGGCGCGCAGGCAGCCTGCACTTTGCATCGATTGCAGAATCGACATCAGATCCATCGGCGTCGCGCCCAGCGCATTCAGGGCGCGCACCACGCTGTTCAGGTTCGCGCTGGAACGCACGCTTTGCAGCGAGCCGCCGCTCTGGCGCAAATCAATCTGCGTTTGCGGTGTCACCACCGTCTGACCGCCACCAAATGGCGTGTCCGGCTGGCTGACGTTGGCAGAGCGGTTCACCGTCACGGAGAGGTTACCCTGCGCCACGGCACAGCTGTCCAGCGACACCTCGCGGTTCATCACCACTGACCCGGTGCGTGAGTTGATGATGACTTTGGCATCCTGCACCGGCACGTTCACTTCCATATTCTGGATATCCGCCAGCATACGCACCTGGTTACTGTTACCCGAAGAGGTCCGGATCTGCACGGTACGCGCGTCCAGCGCCGTGGCGCTCCCGTAGCCGCGGCTGCGGTTGATGGTGTCGGCAATTTGCTGCGCCATCGTGAAGTCTTCATTATTAAGCTGCAGGTTGATGGTATTTCCTGCGCCAAACTGGGTCGGTAGCTCGCGTTCGATGATGGCCCCGTTAGTGATACGCCCGCCGTTTAGCTGGTTCACCTGCACGCTGCTCCCGCCCGCAGAGGCACCCGCACCGCCAACCAGAATGTTACCCTGCGCCAGGGCATAGACCTGGCTGTCGACGCCCTTAAGCGGCGTCATCAACAGCGTGCCGCCGCGCAGGCTTTTGGCGTTACCCATGGAGGAGACCACTACGTCGATGGTCTGCCCCTGACGCGCAAACGCCGGATAGGACGCGGTCACCATCACCGCCGCCACGTTTTTCAGCTGCATGTTGGTCCCCGCAGGGACGGTAATACCAAGCTGCGAAAGCATGTTATTCAGGGTCTGGGTGGTGAATGGCGTTTGGGTGGTCTGGTCACCCGTACCGTCCAGCCCCACCACCAGGCCATAGCCAATCAGCGAGTTCTCGCGCACGCCCTGAACGCTGGTCAGGTCGCGAATACGGTCAGCCTGAGCGAAGGTTGCCACCAGCGCCAGCGCCACGGCGAAGATCGTTTTAAACATGGGTCACCTCGCTTACATCGGCGATAAGTTAAGGAAGAAACGCTGCAGCCAGCCCATATTTTGCGCTTCATTGATATAGCCGTTACCGACGTATTCAATGCGCGCATCCGCCACCTGGGTGGACGGTACGGTGTTGGTGCCGCTGATGGTGCGAGGGTTAACCACACCGGAGAAGCGAATGAACTCAGTGCCCTGGTTAATGGCGATCTGTTTTTCACCCACAACGTGTAAATTGCCGTTAACCAGCACCTGGTCAACCGTCACCGTCAGCGTACCGCTGAAGGTGTTGCTGGCGTTCGCACCACCTTTACCGTTAAAGGTATTGCCGCCAGACGCCTCAACATCCGCACGCGCATTGCCGAACAGGCCCTGCAGATAGCGTGGAACGGTGTCGAAGCCAAAATTGGTTTTGCCATCGCGGCTGGCGTTCGCCGACGAGCTCTTGCTCGCACTGACGTTTTCCTGCAGCACAATGGTCAGCGTATCGCCGATGTTACGCGGGCGACGATCTTCAAACAGCGGCTGATAGCCGTAGTTAATCGGCTGTGCGGTCTGGAAAATGGAGCCGTTCACCACGGGCGCGGGGCCGGGAACGGGCTGGGCGGTCGTCGCACCCTCGACCAATGGTTTAGACGGGATCCAGGCACACCCGCTGAGGGTGACGGCCAGAACAGTCAGTATCGGATAACGAAACGCCGCGTTTTTTTGCATTGCCTTCATCTTCGAAAACAGGGAGCCGGTGCGGCGTTGACCGCACCGGACTGCACCTTAGAGTTGCGTCAGTTTCTGCAGCATCTGATCGGTCGTCGACACTGCTTTACTGTTAATTTCATACGCGCGCTGGACCTGGATCATATTCACCAGCTCTTCCGCCACGTTAACGTTCGAGGTTTCAACATAACCCTGATACAGCAGACCCGCGCCGTTCAGACCCGGCGTGCTCTCATTTGGCGTACCGGAGGACTGGGTTTCGGTGTAGAGGTTCTCACCAATGCTTTCCAGACCGGTATCGTTCATGAAGGTGGTCAGGTTGAGCTGTCCAACCTGAACGGGCGCGGCCTGACCCTGCTGGGTGACGCTCACGATACCGTCGCGCCCGATGGTGATGCTCAGGGCATTCGCCGGAATGGTGATTGCAGGCTGAACTTGGAAGCCGCCCGCCGTCACCAGTTGGCCGTTTTGATCCACCTGGAATGAGCCGTCACGGGTGTAGGCTGAGGTACCGTCAGGCAGCTGCACCTGGAAGAAACCCTGCCCTTTGATGGCCACATCTTTACTGTTGTTGGTCTGAGACAGGTTGCCCTGGCTGTGCAGACGCTCGGTCGCTACCGGACGCACGCCGGTACCAATCTGCAGACCGGACGGCAGCGTCGTTTGCTCAGAAGACTGAGCACCCGGCTGGCGAATGGTTTGATAAAGCAAATCTTCGAAAACCGCACGCTGACGCTTGAAACCATTGGTGCTGACGTTTGCCAGGTTGTTGGCAATCACATCCATGTTGGTTTGCTGCGCATCCAGGCCTGTTTTCGCGATCCATAAAGAACTGATCATAAGGAGTCCTGTTAACTCATAGCCAGAAGTTGGTTAGCCTTGCTCGCGTTTTCATCCACGCTGCTGATAATTTTCATCTGCATTTCAAAACGGCGGGCGCTGGCGATCATGTCGGTCATGGCTTCAACCGGCTTGACGTTACTGCCTTCCAGCACGCCGGACATCACGCGAATGCTCGGGTCAGCCTGGAGGGTAGCTCCACGGGTGGCCTGTGCCGCCTGGGTCAGACGGAACATGCCGTCATCGCCGCGCTGCACCTCTTTGCCTTCCGCTTTAACCAGTTTCAGACGCCCGACGGGCGCAACGGTATTGGCCGGATCGCCCGGGTTTAACGCCGAGATGGTGCCGTCTGCCGCGATGGTCAGCTCTGAGCCTTCCGGTACCGTGAGCGGACCGGCTTCGCCCATCACCGGATGACCCTGAATGGTCAACTGCCCGGTTGCGCTCACCTGGATATTACCGTTGCGGGTATAGCCTTCGCTGCCGTCTGCCGTTTGCACCGCCAGCCAGCCGTCCTGCTGAAGGGCAACGTCCAGCGGACGCGAGGTGTAATCCATCTGGCCCGGCGTCATATCGGCACCGGGAGTGGATGCCGTCACCAGCGTACGCGTGGGCAATGAAAGCCCTTCGACCGGCACCGCACGCAGCGCATTAAGCTGCGCGCGAAAGCCCGGCGTGGAGGCGTTTGCCAGGTTGCTGGCGGTAACGGCCTGCTGATTGAGCGTCTGGCTTGCCGCGCCCATCGCTGTATATATTGCGTGATCCATTGCGCGTTCCTGTTAGCCGCTTAACGCAGGTTAACCAGCGTGTTGAGGATCTGATCCTGCGTTTTGATGGTCTGCGCATTCGACTGGTAGTTACGTTGCGCGACAATCATGTTCACCAGCTCTTTACTCAGGTCCACGTTAGAGGCTTCCAGCGCGCCGTTGGTCAGCGTACCAAAGTTACCGGTACCCGCCGTGCCGAGCAGCGCAACGCCGGAGGACTGGCTTGCAGACCATACGTTGTCGCCTTCAGATTTCAGGCCTTCGTTGTTAGCAAAGTTTGCCAGCACGATCTGCCCCAGAACCTGCGTCTGTTCGTTGGAGTAGTTACCCACAACGGTGCCGTCGTCGTTAATCTGATAGCTCACCAGATCGCCCGGCTTGTAGCCGTTCTGAGTGGTCCCGACAACGTTGTTGGCACCGGTATTCTGCTGCATGGAGTTCTGGAAGCTCAGGGAGAACGTCGCAGGCGTCGCGCCGCTCACCGAACCGGTGGTGATGTTGATGGCCGGGGTGGCGTTTGGCGTCGCGCTCAGCACGCCAGCCGCGTTGTAGTTGTACACGCCCGCCAGGTTACCGTTGCTGTCAAAGTTCATTTGAGCGGCTTTGGTTGCTGGAGAACCGGCAACGCTACCGTCCTGGGTGTACAGATCCCATTTGTTGTCTGCTGTTTTGACGTAGTAGACATACATGTTGTGGGCGTTACCCTGGGTATCGAATACGGTCACGGTCCCTTTTTTGTTGTAGGTATCCGGGTTAGTCGCATCGAACGCGGCAGTCTGCGCATCATCCGTGGAGTTCAGGTTGATCTGCTGGGTTGCCGTTGTGGTCGCCTTCGCGGCCATCAGGGTGTTAGGGATAGTAATCGCCTGTGGGTTCGCACCGGTCTGCACCGTTGGTGGCGTACCTGCAACCGGATAGCCGGTCAACTGCATCCCCTGCATGTTCACCAGGGTACGGTTTTCGTCGAGCTTAAACTGGCCGTTACGGCTGTAGAACACAGAGCCGTTGGAATCCACCATACGGAAGAAACCGTTCTGGCTGATGGCAACGTCCAGACCACGACCGGTATTGGTGGTTGTACCGTCGGTAAAGTCCTGAGTGATACCCGCGACTTTAACGCCCAGGCCGACTTTAGAGCCTGCAAACATATCGGCAAACGAGGCCGAACCGGATTTAAAACCATAGGTCGCGGAGTTGGCGATGTTGTTGCCAATGACGTCCAGGTTGGTGGCCGCAGCATTCAGGCCGCTGACCGCTTGAGAAAAGGCCATGACTTACTCCTGATAAGTGTAAAGGCTTAGATAATCTGCCGAACTTCGTCGAGTGTGGTGGTACCAGAGGTACCCAAATCCAGTTTGTTGCCATCGCTACTTTTGATGACGCCCTGAACCAGTGCAAACTGCAGCGGCTGCGCAACCAGCTGGGTGGTCCCGGTGCTGGCGCTGATCGCCACCTTATAGGAACCGTTTGGTGCTTTAGTGCCGTCGGTCAGGCTGCCATCCCAGGTGAAGGTATGCACACCTGCTTTCAACTCACCGATGTCGATGGTGCGTACCACGGCACCGGTCGAGTCGGTTATCGTCGCGGTCACTTTGTCAGCCGCCTGCTGCAGCTCAACGCCAAACGGCGTGGTGGTGGTGGTTGAGGTGCCATCGGTGGTGCTGGTGCCCGCCAGAATGGTGGTCCCCGGGATCATCACCCCATGACCAATCAGGTTGGCTGCCTGCAAAGACTGGCTGTTGTCGATTTGACCGGAGACGGAGCCGAGCGTGGTATTCAGTTTCTCAATGCCGCTCACGGTACTGATCTGCGCAAGCTGCGTGGTCAGTTCGTTGTTCTGCATCGGGTTGGTAGGATCCTGGTTCTTCAGCTGCGCCACCAGCAGCGTTAAGAAGCTGCTTTGCAGATCGTTAGCACTGCTTCCGGTCAGGGAGCTGGAACCGGAGGTCGTGCTGGCACTGCTGACCCCCGTATTCGTTGGGTCATTCATACTGACGGCAATGGACATGCGTGTCTCCTTTACTGGCCGAGCGTGAGTGTTTTGAGCATCATGCTCTTCACGGTGTTGAGCACTTCGACGTTTGCCTGATAGCTGCGCGAGGCGGACATCGAGTTCACCATCTCACCGACCACATCCACGTTAGGCATCTTCACGTAACCACTGGCATCGGCGAGCGGGTTGCCCGGTTCATACACCAGCTTGTCAGGTGCCTGGCTCTCCACCACGTCAGAGACTTTCACGCCGCCTGTTGCCGCACCCGGTGCAGCATCGACCTGAAAGACCACCTGTTTTGCTTTATAGGGCTGTCCGTCAGGACCGGTTACGCTGTCGGCGTTAGCGAGGTTACTGGCGGCAACGTTCAGACGCTTGGACTGTGCCGTTAACGCCGAACCGGCGATATCAAAAATATTCAGCAAAGCCATGGATTAGTTGCCCCCTTGCAGGACGGTCATCATGCCTTTAATTTGTCCGCCGAGTAGGGTCAGACCCGTCTGGTACTGCAGGCTGTTATCGGCAAACTGCGTACGCTCCCGGTCCATGTCGACGGTGTTGCCGTCAAGCGATGGCTGGTCGGGAATGCGATAAAGTAAATCGGTCGTGGGCGCGGTCATCGCCTGAGCAGGAATATGGCGTGAGGATGTCAGTGCAAGTGCGACACCCGTTCCTTCGGCACGTCCACGCTCCATCACTTTTTTAAGTTCACTGGAAAAATCAATATCGCGCGCCTGATACCCCGGGGTATCGGCGTTGGCAATATTGGCGGCCAAAATCTCCTGCCGCTGGGCGCGTAAATTGAGCGCTTCCTGCTGAAAACGTAACGCGGCGTCGAGTTTATCGAGCATGTCTCCTCCGCTGATGGCAAAATTTCAGTTCACAGCTTAAATCTCACCCCGTCTCCCCTATCGACGGAATAAGCGCAAAATGCGTCGCTATTTATTGCGTTGATGTAAAACCACTGCGGGTAGAATCCTCTCAATTCTGGAAACGGTGGGATGTGCAATGCGGACGATAAAACGAGGCCTGGCGGCAACCTTATTGCTTTTAAGCCCTCTGGCGCAGGCTGAAAACTTACAGGCTCAGCTGACGACTTTTTTTGCACAGCAGCTGGCGGGCTTTAGTGATGAAGTCAGCGTCACCGTTCGCACGCCGCCTAATCTCTATCCCTCCTGCGAACAGCCCTCATTCACCGTGACCGGCACGACAAAGCTGTGGGGTAACGTGAACGTGCTGGCGCGCTGCGCCAACGAAAAACGCTATTTACAGGTTGCGGTTCTGGCGACGGGCAATTATGTTGTTGCCGCCGCGCCCATTGCCCGCGGCAGCGTACTGCAGGCCAGCAGCGTGACGCTTAAACGCGGTCGACTGGATCAGCTTCCGCCGCGAACGATGCTGGACATAAACCAGGCACAGGACGCGGTCAGCCTGCGCGATATGGCACCAGGCCAGGCCATTCAGCTCTCCATGCTGCGTAAAGCGTGGCGGGTGAAAGCGGGTCAGCAGGTGATGGTGGTCGCCAACGGAGACGGCTTTAGTATCAACAGTGAAGGTAAGGCATTAAACAATGCCGCCGTGGCGCAAAATGCCCGGGTCAGAATGTCTTCAGGCCAGGTGGTTAGCGGAACCGTCGATTCTGATGGGAATATTCTGATTAACCTATAATCTTTTTAAAGATTTCGCGGTGCCTGCCGATAAATATTCAACTAATGATGATGTCAGGCGCAAACGCCGCGAACCCTCGATGAGGACAACACTATGAGCATTGATCGTACATCAGCCCTGAAGCCGGTTAGCACTGTACAACCTCGCGAAACGAATGACGCTCCCGCGCAGAAAACGCGTCTGGAAAAACCGTCTACGGCTAACAGCACTAGCGTGACTCTGAGCGACGCGCAGTCCAAACTGATGCAGCCGGGCAGCAGCGATATCAACATGGAACGTGTTGAAGCGCTGAAAACGGCCATTCGTAACGGCGAGCTGAAAATGGATACCAGCAAAATCGCTGACGCGCTGATCGAGGAAGCGCAGAGTTTCTTACAGAGTAAATAACCGTATGAGTCGACTGTCAGAAATACTGGATCAGATGACGGTTGTCCTGAACGACCTGAAAACGGTAATGGATGCTGAACAACAACACCTGTCTTCGGGTCAAATCAACGGCAGCGCGTTGCAACGCATTACTGAAGACAAAAGTTCGCTTCTGGCGACGCTGGATTACCTTGAGCAGCAGCGACGCGCTGAACAGGATCAGAAGCGCAGCGCCAACGATGAAATTGTCGAACGTTGGCAAACGATTACGGAAAAAACCCAGCATCTGCGCGATCTCAACCAGCATAACGGTTGGTTACTGGAGGGACAGATGGTGCGTAATCAGCAGGCTCTGGAAGTATTAAAGCCCCATAAAGAGCCGGGGCTGTATGGTGCGGATGGTCAGACGTCCACGGCACGCATTACGGGCGGGAAAAAGATTTCGATTTGACGCCTTAGCGGCAAATCAAGCTGTGGGGAGCACCATAAGGTGAACTCCCCTTTTGGCGTTTATGCCGTACGGCGGGTGAACTCTTTCACCTTGAATCCCAACACCGCGAGCGTGGCGAAGTAGGCCACCACGCCGACCACCACAACGGCCATCAGGCGCATCAGGCGGAATGGCATGGTGCCCGCTGACCAGTCCGGCATCACATACAGCATGCCGAGCAATGCCGCCGACATCACCAGCACCGCGATCACCAGACGCACAAGAAAACGCGACCAGCCCGGCTGCGGCGTGAAAATATCCTGCTTACGCAGCTGCCAGTATAGCAGCCCGGCATTCAGGCAGGCCGCCAGACCAATCGACAGCGCCAGCCCGGCGTGTCTCAGCGGACCGATAAACGCCAGGTTCATCAGCTGGGTCATAATCAGCGTCACAATGGCGATTTTCACCGGCGTTTTGATGTCCTGGCGTGAATAGAACCCCGGTGCCAGCACCTTCACGACAATCAGCCCCATCAACCCTACCGAATAGGCAATAAGCGCCTGCTGGGTCATGGCGGCGTCATGGGCGGTAAATTTACCGTACTGGAACAGCGACACCGTCAGCGGTTTTGCCAGAATCCCCAGCGCCACTGCGCTCGGCAGCGCCAGCAGAAAGCAGAGACGCAGCCCCCAGTCCATCAGGCGGCAATACTCATCGTGGTTGCCGCTGGCAAAGCTTTTGGAGAGCGACGGCAGCAGGATGGTCCCCAGCGCCACGCCCAGCACGCCGGATGGAAACTCCATCAGACGGTCAGCGTAGTACATCCATGAGACCGAACCAGACACCAGGAAAGAGGCAAAAATGGTATTGATGATGAGTGAGATCTGGCTGACGGAAACCCCGAGGATCGCGGGCCCCATCTGCTTAATAACCCGCATCGCACCGGCATCTTTAAGGTTGATACGCGGCAGGACCAGCATGCCGATTTTTTTCAGGTGCGGCAGCTGGTAAGCAAGCTGCAGCACGCCGCCCACGGTCACGGCCCAGGCCAGCGCCAGCACCGGCGGATTGAAATGCGGTGCGGCAAACAGCGCAAAGCCGATCATGCTGACGTTAAGAAACGTCGGCGCAAACGCCGGGACGGAGAAGCGGTTCCAGGTATTGAGTATCGCCCCCACCAGCGAGGCCAGCGAGATCAGCAGAATATAGGGGAAGGTAATGCGCAGAAGCTGCGAGGTTAGGGCAAATTTATCCGCCGTATCCGCAAAGCCCGGTGCCGTCACCATAATCACCCAGGGCGCGGCCAGCATCCCGATGACGGTCACCACCGCCAGCGCCAGGGTCAGTAGCCCCGAGACGTAAGAGACAAAAACGCGGGTCGCGTCCTCGCCCTGCTTGCTTTTATATTCTGCGAGAATCGGCACGAAGGCCTGGGAAAATGCGCCTTCCGCAAAAATACGGCGTAATAAGTTCGGCAATTTGAACGCGACGAAAAAGGCGTCCGTGGCCATCCCTGCACCAAATACCCTTGCCACAATGGCGTCGCGCGCAAAGCCGAGCACGCGGGAAAACATGGTCATCGAGCTGACGGCCGCCAGCGATTTTAATAAGTTCATTAACGTGAATTTCCAGAACCATACGGATTTGTAGACCGGGTAAGCGTAAGCGCCACCCGGCAAAGCCAACAAGCGGCGCTTAGTCTAACCGGATTTCAACGAATTACTATCCGCAGATGTTACAGCGAGTTATTCACTCATGGCGTCGCGCCAGAGCCTTTCTACAATGCGCTGCGCCAGAATCGCCTGCTCGCCGGAGGTTTCAGGAACCGTCTGATTTTGTACGCAGGTGATAAAGTGACGAGCACACCCGACAAAACCGCGCTGCTCCAGCGTGCTCTGCCAGCCGGGAACGGGCAGTGTCACCACGCCGTTGCCCTTCTCTTCTCGCCACTCACGCATGTCCGTAATGTCGACCAGCGCGCCGTCGGCCACCGCCTGCACGGATTCACGCTGGCTACCGGCCCGACGGTGCATGCTGGTGGTCACCTGAAGATGCTCAACGGAAAAGTGGTGTTCCGCATAGACCATCTGCCCCTGATCGTTTGTCAGCAGAGTGCCGCTTTTCAGCTGTGCATTGCCGTCCGTCAGCCATAACGCCGTATCCACAACGTGAAGATAATCATCCAGCAGGGTGAAGCGCAGATCGTTCGGCCCGACGCTGTCTGTGCGGTGCTTATCCATCCGCAGTGAGGCAAGCGAGCCCGACTGCGCCTTAAGCTGCTGGTAAAGCGGTGCGAAGCGGCGGTTGAAGCCCACCATCAGCGTCAGCTTTTTGCGCGCGGCAAGCTCAATCAGCCGTTCGGCATCCTGAACATTTTCTGCCAGCGGCTTATCCACGCAGACGTGGACACCCGCGTTGAGCAGCTCGCTCACCACCTGATAGTGCGTTGCCGTTGAGGTATGCACAAATACCGCATCGCACTCGTGGGCTAACGCCTGAAGCGAGCTGGCATACGGAATGCGCCAGGTTTCACAGATGCGTTCGGCCTTCTCGCGCGTGGGCGACCAGGCCCCCTGCAGCGTCCAGTCAGATGCTGCGCCCAAAACCGGTAGCCAGGCTTTCTGCGCGATACCGCCCAGACCGACCACGCCAATGCGTAATTTTTTCACCATCAGTCTCCCAAATGTGCCAGCAATGCATCCAGACGCTGTTTCAGCCCGGCAACCTCGTCTTCCAGTGCCTCTACGCGGGCAACCAAATCGACCTCTCCTGCATTGATATCGGTTGCAATGGATTTAACTGAAATATCCACATCACCACTGAACAGATGCATATAGCGGCTTTCGCGTTTTCCCGGCTCGCGCGCCAGACGCACCACGTAAGGGCCATCCTCACGAGCCGCCAGCCCTTCAAGCGTCTGTTCGACCTCCTGCATATCGCTGAACTCATGCATACGGGAAGCGCGCGTCCGCAGTTCCCCTGGCGTCTGTGCCCCCCGCAGCAACAGCGTGGTGATGACCGCCACTTCCGCGCTGCTCAGCTTCAGGTCGCCAAATTCTGAGTTACAAAAGCGCTGTTCATACTTAGTGACGCGGTTACCGAAGCCGCTGACGGTGCGCAGGTAGTGGCGTTTGACCAGCGCATCCAGCACGTCCTGAACATCATGCTCGCTGAGGTTCATCACCGGCTCACGGTTGGTTTTTTGGTTGCAGGCCATCGTCACGGCGTTGACCGAAAGCGGATACTGTTCCGGCGTGGTGACCTGTTTTTCCAGCAGGCTGCCGACAACGCGCGCTTCTGCACCGCTTAACTGATATTTCATCTTTTCTCCTTAACGACCTGCAGTCCAGTCCGGGGTGGTTAATGCGGTGAGAACATGATCGCGCCATTCGCCATCGATAAGCAGATAGTCTTTGGCGTAGCCCTCTTTCTCAAAGCCTAAGCGCGCCAGCAAATCCCCGCTGCGCTGATTATGCGGCATGTAGTTCGCCATAATACGGTGGATATGTTGCGTGCGTTGCATGTAGCGGATCGCCGCCGTTAACGCCTCAAACATCAGCCCCTGCCCCTGCCATTTCTGACCGATGGAGTAGCCGAGATAACAGGCGTGGAACGATCCGCGCACCACGTTAGAAAAATTGGCGATGCCGATAATCTCTTTTTCTTCCGGATCCAGCAGCGCGAAATAAAATGCGCTGCCCTGTTTGTGAAATTCCGCGATCATACTGAGACGCGCCTGCCAGCCGGAGGGGTAACAATGGCTCTCATCCCGAACGGGTTCCCAGGGCTTTAAAAACTGGCGATTCTCGGCGTAATAATCCGCCAGACGCCAGGCATCACGCTCATGCACCAGACGAACGACGAGCCTGTCCGTTGTCAGACGCACTTTTGGCACATTGCTGCGATAGCCAAACATCGATACCACTCCTTCCCGTCACTTCTGTTCTACCGATTAGCTTTACTATACCTGCGCCTGCGCCGTCTGTGAAAACAGTGACATACCATTTTGACCTCTTTTCACATTTTTCGATGAGAACTCTCTATCAAAGCACCCTTTTGATAAAAAAATATTGTCACGCCCGGGGGTGGGAAAAAACGCGGCGACACCGCAGAATGTTAGCGTGCTCACCTTCTTATTTTCCCTGGAGGGAAAATGTCCCGCGTATCACAGGCCAGGAGCCTGGGTAAATATTTCCTGCTCGTCGATAACATGCTGGTCGTGCTCGGCTTTTTTGTCGTTTTTCCGCTTATTTCGATCCGCTTTGTCGATCAGATGGGCTGGGCGGCATTAATGGTTGGCATTGCACTGGGGTTGCGCCAGTTTGTCCAGCAGGGTCTGGGCGTCTTTGGCGGGGCCATTGCTGACCGCTTCGGCGCTAAACCGATGATCGTTACCGGCATGCTGTTACGCGCGGCAGGCTTTGCCACGATGGCAATCGCCCACGAGCCCTGGCTGCTGTGGTTCTCCTGCTTCCTCTCCGGGATTGGCGGCACCCTGTTCGATCCGCCGCGTACCGCGCTGGTGGTGAAGCTGATCCGCCCGCAGCACCGGGGACGCTTCTTCTCGATTCTGATGATGCAGGATAGCGCTGGCGCGGTGATTGGCGCACTGCTGGGCAGTTGGCTCCTGCAGTATGATTTCCGTCTGGTCTGTGCGACTGGTGCGGTGCTGTTTATTCTCTGCGCCTTATTCAATGGCCTGTTCCTGCCCACGTGGAAACTGTCGACGGTGAAAGCACCGGTGCGAGAAGGCCTGGGCCGCGTTTTGCGCGACAAACGCTTTGTCACCTATGTGCTCACCCTGACGGGGTACTACATGCTGGCGGTGCAGGTCATGCTGATGCTGCCGATCATGGTTAACGACATTGCAGGAACCCCTGCCGCCGTGAAGTGGATGTATGCCATTGAGGCCTGCCTGTCACTGACGCTCCTCTACCCGATAGCCCGCTGGAGCGAGCGCCGCTTTCGTCTGGAGCATCGCCTGATGGCAGGGCTTCTGCTGATGACGCTGAGCATGATGCCCATCGGGCTCGTGAATTCGCTGCAGCAGCTGTTCATGCTAATTTGCACCTTCTACATCGGCTCGATCGTTGCCGAACCCGCGCGTGAAACGCTGAGTGCCTCACTGGCCGATGCGCGCGCGCGTGGCAGCTATATGGGGTTCAGTCGACTTGGGCTCGCCCTTGGCGGCGCGCTGGGCTATGCCGGAGGCGGCTGGCTGTTCGACGCTGGTAAAGCGCTGAACCAGCCGGAACTGCCGTGGATGATGCTCGGCGTGGTAGGCTTTATGACCCTGCTGGCCCTGTGGTGGCAATTCAGCCAGAAGCGCAGCGCGAGCGGCATGCTCGAACCCGGCGCCTAGTTCTTCTTTCTGGCGGGCATCCTTTCCCGCCTCAATTCTCAGTTTTTTCTGCTGGTTTCTCTCTATTCACACTGACATACTGGCGTATCAGGACAGATGCGCCGATTTTTCGTTGAGGAACACTATGAAGAAGATTGTCATTGCCGCTGCGTTAATTGTGAGTGGCCTGCTGGTAGGCTGTAACCAGCTTACGCAGTACACCGTCAGTGAGCAGGAAATTAATCAGGCGCTGGAAAAACATAATAACTTTGCCAAAGACATCGGCGTTCCGGGCCTTGCCGATGCCCATATCGTCCTCAGCAATCTCGCCAGCCAGATTGGACGTGAAGAACCGAACAAAGTCACCCTTTCCGGTGACGCCACGCTGGATATGACCTCATTATTCGGCAACCAGAAAGCCGATATTAAGCTGAAGCTCAAGGCGCTGCCGGTCTTCAACAAAGAGAAAGGGGCCATTTTCCTGCAGGAAATGGAGATCGTCGATGCGGTCGTCACGCCGGACAAAATGAAGCCGGTACTGCAAACCCTAATGCCTTATCTGAATCAGTCGCTGCGTAATTACTTCAACCAGCAACCCGCCTATGTCTTGAGCGAAGACAAGAGCAAGGGTGAAGCGCTCGCGAAAAAGTATGCAAAAGGGATAGAGGTGAAACCGGGAGAAATCATTATTCCTTTCACCGATTAACCTGAAGGGCGCGGAAGCGCCCTTTTTTTTCGCAGAAAAGTGTGCAAACGAAAACGTTTCCGCTTATGATTTGTGTCCGGCAAAAACAGCCATCCTTATGACTGATTCCTGACAAGCCGGAGCTTCCATGACTGCACAACCCCAGGTTCTAAAAATCCGCCGCCCTGACGACTGGCATATCCATCTGCGCGATGGCGATATGCTGAAAACCGTCGTGCCCTACACCAGCGAAATTTATGGCCGCGCGATTGTTATGCCTAACCTGGTTCCGCCAGTCACGACCGTCGATGCCGCAATGGCTTACCGCCAGCGTATTCTTGACGCCGTTCCGGCGGGGCATGATTTCACCCCGCTGATGACCTGTTACCTGACAGATTCACTCGACCCGAACGAAGTGGAACGTGGGTTTAACGAAGGCGTCTTCACCGCGGCGAAACTCTACCCGGCCAATGCCACCACCAACTCCAGCCACGGTGTGACCAGCATTGATGCCATCATGCCCGTTCTGGAACGGATGCAAAAACTGGGCATGCCGCTGTTGGTACACGGGGAAGTGACGCACGCCGAGATTGATATCTTCGACCGTGAAGCCCGGTTTATCGAAACGGTAATGGAACCGCTGCGCCAGCGTCTGCCTGCCCTCAAAGTGGTGTTTGAACACATCACCACCAAAGACGCCGCGGAATATGTTCGCGATGGCAACGATCTTATCGCCGCCACCATCACGCCTCAGCACCTGATGTTTAACCGTAACCACATGCTGGTTGGCGGCGTGCGCCCTCACCTCTATTGCCTGCCGATCCTCAAACGCAATATCCACCAGCAAGCCCTGCGAGAGCTGGTTGCGAGCGGTTTCTCTCGCGCGTTCCTGGGTACCGACTCCGCCCCGCATGCGCGTCATCGTAAAGAGGCCAGCTGCGGCTGCGCTGGTTGCTTCAACGCTCCGACTGCGCTGGCGAGCTATGCCACCGTGTTTGAAGAGATGAATGCGCTGGAACATTTTGAAGCGTTCTGCTCCCTCAACGGCCCACGCTTCTATGGTCTGCCGGTCAATGAGAGCTTCATCGAGCTGGAGCGTAAAGCCAGCCAGGTGGACGACGCGATTCCGTTGACGGATGACACGCTGATCCCGTTCCTGGCCGGTGAAACTGTACACTGGACGGTAAAACGTTAAAAAATCAACGCCTCTTGTTGTCAAATTCATAATATACCTGTATATATAAACAGTATATTACACAGGGGGCATTTATGCGTATTGAAGTCACCATTGCCAAAACAACCGTTCTGCCTGCTGGCGCACTCGATGCGCTGGCGGGCGAGTTATCCCGTCGTATTCACAGCACCTTTCCTGAAAATGATGGCGCCGTAACGGTACGTTACGCGGCCGCAAACAACCTCTCCGTCATCGGCGGTGCAAAAGAAGACAAAGATCGTATCCGCGAAATCCTGCAGGAAACGTGGGAAAGCGCCGACGACTGGTTCATAACGGATTAACCTTGCTCCCTCATTGTTTTGTTTTGCCGGGTCGCCCCGGCTTTTTTTTGTTTTTTTATCCTGGATAAGTTCAAATTATTTCAGCATCTTCTTAGAAATTCGTGAACAAGACGGTGTTTTATTGTTCGAAGAATCCTAAAACGCAGAAAAATGTGTTGCCAGCTGTTTATTTTTCTCTTCGGAACCCTTATTACTTGTATACTGAAGATGCTTTCAGAAAAACATGCATTGAACCTCAAAGCCGTTGTCTTCTAACACGCATTTAGGGGGTTATAATGGAAAAGAATAGTGAAGTCATCCAGACCCACCCGCTTGTCGGCTGGGATATCAGTACCGTAGATAGCTACGATGCGCTGATGCTGCGTTTGCACTACCAGACCCCAAATCAACTCAACCGTGACGAAGCGGAAGTTGGACAGACGCTGTGGCTTACAACAGACGTCGCCCGTCAGTTTATTTCTATTTTAGAAGCAGGTATCGCAAAAATAGAATCTGGCGACTATCAGGAAAATGAGTATAAACGGCATTAGTACAATGCCCATTTTTCACTCAACAGGCACCCACGCGGTGCCTTATTTATTTCTCCCTTGTATCAGCCCGCATAGTTAATTACTCTGCTAACAAAGCGTGAGTTAACGAGATGCATATGAGATACGACTTAATCATTATTGGCAGCGGTTCCGTAGGTTCTGCTGCCGGTTATTACGCAACGCAGGCCGGTCTGAAGGTTCTGATGATTGATGCCCATCTTCCTCCGCACGCGGAAGGTAGCCATCACGGCGATACCCGTCTTATTCGCCACGCCTATGGTGAAGGAGAGCGTTATGTCCCGCTGGTCTTACGTGCCCAGACGCTGTGGGATGAACTGGCAACGCTGACCGAAGAACACATTTTTGACCGCACGGGGATTATCAACCTTGGCCCGGCCAGTTCTGCATTTCTTGCGAACGTGGAACAGAGCGCGAAGGAATTTAATCTTGATGTTGAACGTCTGGATGCGAGCGGCATTATGCAACGCTGGCCGGAGATCGCCGTTCCGGATGATTACATCGGGCTGTTTGAAGCCAACTCGGGCGTACTGCATTGTGAAGCGGCCATTAAGACCTGGATTGATTTGGCGGCAAAAGCCGGCTGTGCCCAGTTGTTCAACTGTCCCGTAAGCGGCATTACCCATCATGCTGACGGTGTCACCGTCACCACCGCTGACGGAGACTATTCTGCGTCTCGGCTGCTAATTAGCGCCGGAACCTGGGTAACAAAACTGCTCCCGGATCTGCCCATTCAGCCCGTGCGCAAAGTCTTCTCCTGGTTCCAGTCAGACGGGCGTTACAGCACGCAGAATAAATTCCCGGCATTCACCGGTGAGTTACCGAACGGCGATCAGTTCTACGGCTTCCCGTCAGAGAAAGACGCGCTTAAGATTGGCAAACACAACGGCGGACAAATTATCTCCACGCCTGAGGAGCGCAAACCCTATGGCGCATACCCTCAGGATGGTTCAGAAGCGTTCATGTTCCTGCGCACTATCCTGCCGGGCGTTGGCGGCTTGCTCTACGGCGCGGCCTGCACCTATGACAATACGCCTGATGAAGATTTCATCATTGATACCCTGCCGGGGCATGACAACACGCTGCTCATTACCGGACTCAGCGGCCACGGTTTCAAGTTCGCCTCCGTGCTTGGCGAAATTGCCGCGCAGTTTGCGCAGGGTATTACGCCACCATTTGATCTGCAGCCCTTCTCGCTCTCACGTTTTAACGGATAATACCCGCCAGGCTCCGGTCCCCGGAGCCTCTTTTATCTGAGGAAAAATGATGCGCAGGATCGTCGATTTACTCGTCAATAATATTCGCGAGCATTTTATGCTCTATCTGTTGTTGTGGGCGCTGCTGGCAATCATTGATGTTATTTACATTGTATTTTATTGAAAAGAAACGCTTACGTTTATTGACATTTCTTGAGGTTAATTATTTTTTAACGCATCCACTGATTCCACCTGAGTTATATTGCTCGAAGCTTTTGAAATACATCCACGCAACACCTTCAAATACGCTGAAATAAATTAAATTAAAAACGTTATCTACTTATTTCAGTTGCAATATCCTCTATTCCCGTTCATTTTTATTGCTCGAATGATTTTGAGTGGTATCTCCTATGCAATTGCGTAATACCCCCCATCGCTACGGAATAATATCCATAGGTTTGCACTGGATATTCGCGCTTGCGGTGTATGCTATGTTCGGGCTTGGACTCTGGATGGTCACGTTAAGCTATTATGACGGCTGGTATCACCAGGCACCGGAACTGCATAAAAGCATAGGTGTCCTGTTGATGATGGGTCTGGTTGTTCGCGTAGTCTGGCGACATATTTCCCCGCCGCCACCCGCGCCGAAAACCCACGGTAAATTCACGCGCGTGAGCGCTGTCGCGGCCCATATTGCTCTCTACGCCCTGCTTTTTGCCATTCTGATTAGCGGATACCTTATTTCAACAGCGGATGGCAAGCCGATCAGCGTCTTTGGTCTTTTTGACGTTCCCTCCACGCTCAGCGATGCTGGCGTCCAGGCGGATACCGCTGGCGTTGTCCATCTGTGGCTGGCCTGGAGCGTGGTTATTCTTTCTGTCCTTCACGGGCTCGCGGCCCTCAAACATCACGTTATCGATAAAGACGACACGCTGAAGCGCATGCTTGGCCGTTCGTCTTCTGACTCTGGAGCATAAAATGAAAAAACACCTGCTGGGCATCGCCTTAGGTTCACTGTTATTCACCACCGGTTCTGCTGTTGCGGCTGATTATAAAATTGATAAAGAGGGCCAACATGCCTTCGTCAATTTCCGTATTCAGCATCTTGGCTATAGCTGGCTATATGGCACCTTTAACGATTTTGATGGCACCTTTACTTTTGACGAGAAAAATCCGGCAGCGGATAAAGTCAATGTCACCATTAATACCAACAGCGTGGATACTAACCACGCCGAGCGTGATAAACATTTACGCAGTGCAGAATTTCTGAACGTATCGAAATTCCCGCAGGCAACATTCGCCTCTACCGGCGTGAAAAAGGACGGTGACAAGCTGGATATTACCGGCAACCTGACGCTTAATGGCGTAACGAAACCCGTCACTCTTAATGCGAAATTGCTTGGTCAGGGTGATGATCCGTGGGGCGGGAAACGTGCAGGCTTTGAAGCTGCAGGTAAAATTCACCTGAAAGACTTTAACATCACCACGGATTTAGGCCCGGCATCTCAGGATGTTGAACTGATTATTTCCGTGGAAGGCGTTCAGCAGAAGGGATAAAAATATGCCCGGCGGTATTTTCCGTCGGGCATAAACATTACTCGGGGTCGGGAATACCCAGTTTGGTATTCAGACGTCCGCGGGATTTATTAAAAATCTTGTTCCCGTTTTCGCGACCTGCGCGACGGCGACGCTGCTCTTCTTCCGGCAACACGCTCTCTTCGCTGCACAGCTCACTACAGCAGCCGTTAAATTTCTCAGCGCAGGTTGGACACTGAATAAACAGCAGGTGGCAACCGTCGTTTTTGCAGTTGGTATGCGTATCGCAAGGCGTTCCACACTGGTGGCAGTGGGCGATCACGTCGTCGGAAATACGCTCCCCCATGCGCTCGTCAAAGACAAAATTTTTGCCGATAAAGCGCACCGGCAGGCCCTGCTCACGCGCGCGGCGAGCATACTCGATGATGCCACCTTCGATGTGCCAGACCTTGTTGAAACCGTTGTGCTTCATCCACGCACTGGCTTTCTCACAGCGGATCCCGCCGGTGCAGTACATCACGATCTTTTTGTCTTTATGTTCCTGCATCATCTCAACCGCTTTTGGCAGTTGCTCGCGGAAGGTATCAGCCGGAATTTCCATCGCGTTCTCGAAATGGCCCACTTCATACTCATAGTGGTTGCGCATATCGATAAAGACCGCATCAGGATCGTCAAGCATGGCGTTCACTTCAGCGGCCTTCAGGTATTCCCCGACGTCACCCGCATTAAAGCTGGGATCGTCAATACCGTCAGCCACGATACGCTCACGCACTTTCATGCGCAGAACCCAGAACGATTTCCCGTCATCATCCAGCGCAATGTTCAGGCGTAAGCCATTAAGCGCCGGATCGAAGCCGTAAAGAAAATCACGGAAGGCGTTCACCTGACTTTCCGGCACGCTGATCTGCGCATTGATGCCCTCACGCGCCAGATAGACGCGCCCGAAGACATTGAGCGCAGTCAATGCCTGATAGAGTTCATCGCGGGTCGCTTGTGGATCGTTGATAGTGAAGTATTTGTAGAATGAGATGGTCGTGCGCGGTTCGGTTTCAGCCAACATACGCGCCTTCAACATCTCATTCGATACGCGGTTGTGTAACACTGGCATGGTGTACAAGTCCTGCATTCGTTAGAGAATTAAAATCGGTCGGCATCATATAGCAAACAAAGCTAATTTACATCCACACAATTTACGCTACATTTCAGCCTACCTGATTTACCAGGATTAACAATTGCTGGATTCGTGCACGTTTCGATGACAGACATTTTGGCTACGTACTAAAAAATGCGAGAATAGCCATTCAGGACGTAAGAACACAGGACAGACATGACCCAGTTACCGAAATTTACTGCCGCCCTTTTGCATCCCCGCTATTGGTTGACCTGGATTGGCATTGGCTTGTTGTGGCTTATCGTACAACTTCCTTACCCGGTTATTTTCCGCCTCGGTAAAGGGATCGGCCACGTTGCCCGGAAATTCATGAAACGCCGCGTCAGGATTGCTCACCGCAACCTCGAACTCTGTTTTCCGCAGATGAGTGAGACAGAGCGTAACGATATGGTGGTTAAAAATTTCGAATCCGTTGGCATGGGTCTGATGGAAACAGGCATTGCATGGTTCTGGTCGGACAAAAGAATGGCCCGCTGGACGGAGGTTGCCGGAACAGGTATGGAGCCCGTGCACACATTGCAGGCTAATCAGACCGGCGTACTGTTGATTGGCGTCCATTTCCTGACGCTTGAAATCGGCGCGCGTATGTTTGGCATGCAGGCGCCTGGTATTGGCGTATATCGGCCGAATGACAATCCGGTCATCGATCTCATCCAGACTAATGGCCGCATGCGCTCTAACAAAAGCATGATTGACCGTAAGGATCTGAAGGGCATGATCCGCGCCCTCAAATCCGGTGAGGTGGTCTGGTACGCCCCCGATCACGATTACGGCCCGCAATCCAGCGTGTTTGTGCCGTTTTTTGCCGTCGAAGAAGCGGCGACCACCACAGGGACCTGGATGCTCGCCCGAATGTCTAAAGCGGCTATTGTTCCCTTTGTCCCACGCCGCAAGCCGGATGGTTCAGGCTATCAGCTCATCATGCTTGAGCCAGAACTCACGCCGCCTCTGGACGACGCAGAAACCACCGCGCGCTGGATGAACGATATTGTGGAGAAATGCATCATGATGGCACCAGAGCAGTACATGTGGCTCCATCGCCGCTTTAAAACGCGCCCGCAAGGCGTTCCCTCCCGATACTGATTGTCATGCGGCCTCCGGGCCGCATGCTGTTTTAGCTTTAAAAGCTCCCCCACATTGCGGCAATCCTGACCCAGGCGCATAATTAGCACGCTTATTACTTCCCCTTCCCGGCGCACTGTATCTTAATTTGCGGAGAGTTATGTCACCCTCAGATGCTCCCATAAACTGGAAACGTAACCTCACGGTTGCCTGGCTCGGCTGCTTTCTGACGGGCGCGGCGTTCAGCCTGGTCATGCCTTTCCTGCCTCTCTACGTTGAACAGCTTGGCGTTACGGGCCATAGCGCGCTCAATATGTGGTCAGGTCTGGTGTTTAGCATCACCTTTCTGTTTTCCGCTATCGCTTCGCCATTCTGGGGCGGCCTCGCCGACCGCAAGGGGCGAAAAATTATGCTGCTACGTTCAGCGCTGGGGATGGCTATTATTATGGCGCTGATGGGCGTGGCGCAAAACGTCTGGCAGTTCCTGGTGCTGCGCGCTCTGCTTGGCCTGCTGGGCGGATTCATCCCCAATGCCAACGCCCTGATTGCCACACAAATTCCACGCCATAAAAGCGGCTGGGCTCTCGGTACGCTCTCAACGGGTGGCGTCAGCGGTGCGCTGCTTGGACCTCTGGCGGGCGGCTTACTGGCGGATAGCTACGGCCTGCGGCCCGTCTTTTTCATCACCGCCAGCGTGCTGTTCCTCTGCTTTGTCGTCACCTTGCTCTGTATCCGTGAAAAATTCACGCCGGTCACCAGGAAAGAGATGCTTCATGCCCGGGATGTTCTTACCTCGCTGAAAAACCCTAAACTGGTGTTGAGCCTGTTCGTGACGACCATGATTATTCAGGTGGCGACCGGGTCGATCGCCCCGATTTTAACGCTGTACGTACGCGATCTGGCGGGCAACGTCAGCAACATTGCCTTTATCAGCGGGCTGATCGCATCAGTACCTGGCGTGGCGGCACTGCTCAGCGCGCCAAGGCTGGGAAAACTCGGCGACCGTGTTGGGCCCGAAAAGATCCTGATTTGTGCCCTGGTGATTTCCGTTCTGTTACTCATCCCGATGGCGATGGTGCAGTCTCCCTGGCAACTCGGCCTGCTGCGCTTTTTGCTCGGCGCGGCAGACGGTGCGCTATTACCTGCCGTACAAACCCTGCTGGTCTACAACTCAACGAACCAAATCGCTGGACGTATTTTTAGCTATAACCAGTCGTTTCGTGATATCGGCAACGTCACCGGGCCGCTTGTCGGGGCGGGCATTTCCGCCAGCTTTGGCTTTCGCGCCGTTTTTATCGTCACGGCCGGTGTCGTGCTGTTTAACGCCATTTACTCCTGGTTCAGTTTATCCCGGACGATGCGTTCTGAACTGAATAAGACAAATGCCTGACGGCTTATTTTCGCATTCATACTTGCAAAATCAGAGAATCAGCTATTCTTTCCCTGAATACCTTCATGAAAAACAGGGAGACACCGATGACCATGTACGCCACGCTGGAAGAAGCTATTGATGCCGCTCGTGAAGAATTCCTCGCCGATAACCCCGGCATTGAGGAAGAAGATGCTGACGTGCAACAACTCAATATCCAAAAGTATGTCCTGCAGGACGGCGATATTATGTGGCAGGCCGAATTTTTTGCCGATGACGGTGAAGAGGGAGAATGTTTGCCGATATTGAGCGGTGAAGGTGCTCAGGCCGTCTTTGACGGCGATTACGACGAAATTGAATTACGCCAGGAATGGCTTGAAGAAAATACCCTGCATGAATGGGATGAGGGGGAATTTCAACTCGAACCGCCGCTGGATACCGAAGAGGGCCAGACCGCAGCCGATGAGTGGGACGAACGTTAAGCGCTCATTACTCGTAAGGCCCGTGGCTGGCGTCGATGGGCAGCAATAGCGTGTCGAAGATCAGCGAAAACGGCAGATCGAGCACGGTCAGGTAGCGCCAGGCGGAATCTCGTACGTCCCATTTGACGCCGGGGTAATACTGATTCCCGTGACCTTGTCCCGGAATAGTGCGGCTGATAATGCTGCCGCAGCCGCTGAGCAGACATGTCATCAACACCACGACAATTATTTTCATTCATTACCTCTAAAAAAATACCGGCCTCGCAGCCGGTATTTTATCTGGCGGGTGCGCTTCGCTTACCCGCCCTACTTAGCAGCTTACTTCGCCTTCAGCGCCAGCGGATTCAGCTTCAGCTCTTTGTAGTAGCCCACCCACGAAGAGTATTTCTCCGGAGCAGACCACACGCGATAGTGAAGCCTCGCCATGGTGACCGGGTCGCTCAGCAACACCAAACGGCGGTCGCGATTGAGTTTTTCCGGCGTCTCGTTCAGCGCCTGCTCAACGTGGCGATCGCGGGCGATCTCCAGCACCTGACTGGCGCGGTGACGCGCGGTCGCCATTGCCATCGCCAGGGCGTTGAATGACGGGTTAAACACCGCGTGCATAAAGCCATCATCCAGCGAACGGCTGCGGTTCTGCTCCAGGTACTTGTCGGTATCCACCAGCACCTGCGGCGGGGAATACTCTTCCGGGATCAGGAACAGCTTCCAGCGTTTGGTACGCAGCCCCACCGTTGAACGGCTGGAGATCACGGACACAAACGGCGACAGGATCAGCGAGAAGACAATCGGCGCAAGCCAGAACAGGAAGCGCAGATCCAGCCACGCCATCCCCGCAGCCCACACCAGACCGAGCAGCAGCTGCGAACCGTGACGCATGAAGGCTTCGCTCCACGGGGTGGAGTCGTCATCACGCTGCGGTGAATTCCAGACCACTTCCCAGCCCAGGAACGCGCTGACCACAAACACGGTATGGAACAGCATGCGCACCGGCGCCAGCAGCACGGAAAACAGCACTTCCAGTAGCAGCGAGAGCGTCACGCGGCAGAAACCGCCATACTCTTTCGAGCCTTTGCACCAGATCAGGATGATACTGAGCAGCTTAGGCAGGAACAGCAGCACCATTGTCGACGCAAACAGCGCTATCGCCAGCTCCGGACGCCACTGCGGCCACACCGGGAACAACTGGCGCGGTTGCAGGAAGTATTGCGGCTCCGTCAGGGCATGAACCACCTGTAAGGCAGTCGACAGCGCCAGGAACATAAACCACAGCGGAGCAGAGAGATAGGACATCACGCCGGTCAGGAATACCGCACGGTGAACCGGGTGCATCCCTTTCACCAGGAACAGGCGGAAGTTCATCAGGTTACCGTGGCACCAGCGACGGTCACGCTTGAGCTCATCCAGCAGGTTCGGCGGCAGTTCTTCGTATGAGCCTGGCAGGTCGTAGGCAATCCAGACGCCCCACCCTGCGCGGCGCATCAGCGCTGCTTCCACGAAGTCATGCGACAGAATCGACCCGGCAAAAGACCCTTCACCCGGCAGCGGCGCAAGCGCACAGTGCTCAATGAACGGCTTCACGCGGATAATCGCATTGTGGCCCCAGTAGTGGGATTCACCCAACTGCCAGAAGTGCAGACCAGCCGTAAACAGCGGGCCGTACACACGGGTCGCGAACTGCTGGCAACGTGCGTAAAGCGTGTCCATTCCGGACGCTTTCGGCGAGGACTGAATGATACCGGCGTTCGGGTTGGCTTCCATCAGGCGGACCAGACCGCTCAGACAGTCACCGCTCATCACGGAGTCGGCATCCAGGACCACCATGTAGCTGTACTGATTACCCCAGCGACGGCAGAAGTCATCGATGTTACCGCTTTTACGCTTCACACGACGGCGGCGGCGACGGTAGAAGATCTGGCCTTCGCCCTGCACTTCCGCAATCAGCTCCATCCAGGCTTTTTGTTCTGCAACGCAGATATCCGGGTTGTAGCTGTCGCTCAGGATGTAAACGTCAAAATGCTCGGCGTTACCGGTCGCCTTAACAGACTCCCAGGTTGCGCGCAGCCCCGCAAACACGCGGTCAACGTCTTCGTTGCAGATAGGCATAATCAGCGCAGTACGGTGCTCAGGATTGAGGGGCTCATCCCCGACCGTTGACGCTGAAATACTGTATTTATCACGCCCCATCAGCAGCTGCAGGAAGCCCATCAGCGCGGTCCAGAAACCCGCCGAGACCCAGCAGAAGAGAACGGCAAACAACAGCAGAATGCCGCTTTGCAGAATGTACGGCAGCAACTGCATGAAGGAGACCCAGATATCCTGGCCTACCATGTCAGCCGGGTTGATCAGCGCCCAACCCTGATACGGCAGAATGGTCTTCATGTACCAGGTTGCCACCACCGTCTGCGCCAGCGTCAGCAGTAATAGCGTGTAGCGACGGATCGTTCCGACGGTACGCCACTTCTGCTCTGAGGCCTGCTCTTCTTTAGTCAGACGCGACAGATAGCGCGGCGTGACGTCACGTCCGCGCAGGCGATCCCAGAAGCGACCCACCGGGTTGGTGCGCCATGGATCGGGGAACATAGAAGAACGCGTGGCTTTTGGCATCGCCTGAAGCTGGTCGCGCCCTTCGTCGTCTTTAATCAGCTGTCCTTCTGCCAGCGAGTCCGGCCAGGCTTGCTCCAGACGCGCCTTTACTGACCCCAGCGGCGTATCATCATCACGTGTAAACTGACGATGATCGCCATCCAGCGCGGTGTGTACCGCACGGATGTCGCTTTTAGGCAGTGCCGCTTTTTCAATGTCCGTCAGCGGCATGGCATCAATATATTCAGATGTATTATTCATTGGCAGGTAGCTGATAGCTCCAAGTTTCACTCAGCGGCTGATCGTTGCTGACCAGCGCGGCGCGCATTTCAGTGGTCTGTTTCGGATCTTTCACTTTCACGCGCAGGGTCAAACGCCACCCTTTCGTTACCGGGTTGTAACGCACGGCATTTTCAACGATCTCACCGTTATCACCGATGCTCGCCTGAGCAGTCACGGCGGTATCCGGGGACAGTTTTTTCATGTCCTGGCCCGCGAAGTCCACGATGAAAGCTACGGTACCGTCAGGCTGACGGATCAGGTTTGACTGCTTCACATCACCCGTTGAACGGCGAGTCTGCATCACATACGCGTTATCCGGCGCATGCAGTTTGTCTTCGTCACGGCTAAAGGTGATGGCGTATTTGAAGTTCATCTCTTTACCGGCTTCCGGAAGCTGGTCCGGGGTCCAGTAAGCGACGATGTTATCGTTGGTTTCGTCGTTAGTTGGAATTTCAACCAGCTCGACTTTCCCTTTACCCCAGTCACCTTTCGGGGTTACCCAGGCGCTTGGACGCTGATCGTAACGGTCATCCAGGTCTTCAAAGCGAGAGAACTGACGGCCACGCTGCAGCAGACCAAAGCCCTGCGGATTTTCCATCGCGAAGCTGCTCACCGCGAGGTGTTTCGGGTTATTCAGCGGACGCCAGATCCACTCGCCGTTACCGGCATGGATAGAGAGACCGTTAGAGTCATGCAGCTCCGGGCGGAAGTTGGTCGCCGGAGACGGCTGGTTCGGCCCGAACAGGAACATACTGGTCAGCGGTGCAACGCCCAGCTTGCCCACTTTATCGCGCAGGTAAACTTTGGACTGCACGTCAACGACAGTGTCGCGTCCCGGCATGATCACGAAGCGATATGCGCCTGTTGCACGAGGGGAGTCCAGCAGCGCATAGATTGTCAGACGTTTATCCGTTGGTTTAGGACGCTCGATCCAGAACTCGCGGAAACGTGGGAATTCTTCACCTGATGGCAGCGCGGTATCAATAGCCAGACCACGTGCGGAAAGCCCGTACACCTGCCCTGCGCCAATCACGCGGAAGTAGCTGGCACCGAGCATGCTGACGATTTCGTCGTTTTTATCTTTGCTGTTAATTGGGTAAAGCACTTTGAAGCCGGCGAAGCCCAGGTCCTTAACCGTGTCTTTGTCGTGCTGCACATCGCCGAAATTGAAATAATCCGGGCTGTACTTGATTTTACGTACCGCGGTTGCCGTCACTTCATTGATAGCAACAGGCGTGTCGAAATACATACCCTGATGATAAAATTCAAGCTTGAACGGGGTTTTAACGTTGTTCCAGTATGCTTTGTCGTGATTGAACTGGATCTGCTGATAGTCCGCGTATTTCATGTCACGGAAAACGGAGGGCAGGTTACTTTTTGGCGCTTCGTAGCTCTTGCCAGCCATAGACTTGGCCTGTTTAGCAACGTCATCGATGGTAAAGGACCAGGCCGATGAGGTATACAGGGACAACAACACTGCCGCACCCAACCAACGCATTTTCATCATTTGTGATTTATGTTTCATAATAAGTAAGCACTTCCCCCTTTGTGTGCTTAATTCGATCCGATCCATTTTAATGGAAACTCAGGCAATCCGACAACATTATCACTGCTTTGTTCAGCTCGCTGGCTCAGGGATTAAGCAAATGAAAGAACCCGCTTTTCACTTTGCGTGCTTATCCTGGAGACAGGGTGTCGGTCTTGGTGTAGGGTTGGCTTCGAATGTAACCATTATGCGTCTTAGGGATAAGACGATTAGTCTGAGAATGTACTGAGTTATATGAGCACAACACCCGTACAACGTGAATATTTCCTCGACTCGATCCGGGCATGGCTGATGCTATTGGGGATCCCGTTTCACATTTCATTGATTTATTCCAGCCACACCTGGCACGTGAACAGCCAAATGCCCTCCTGGTGGCTGACGCTGTTTAATGACTTCATTCACGCCTTCCGTATGCAGGTGTTTTTTGTCATATCCGGCTACTTCTCTTATATGCTGTTTTTGCGCTACCCGCTTAAGCGATGGTGGAAGGTGCGCGTAGAGCGCGTCGGCATACCGATGCTCACCGCCATCCCGCTGTTGACGCTGCCGCAATTCATTATGCTGCAGTATATGAAAGGCAAAGCGGAAAACTGGCCTAACCTGTCGCTGTATGAAAAGTACAATACGCTGGTCTGGGAGCTAGTTTCACACCTTTGGTTCCTGCTGGTTCTGGTGGTTCTTACCACTGTCAGTCTTGTCATCTTCAGCCGTCTGCGCCGTCATTTAAGCGCTACGTCAGACACTTTCTTTGCCAACATAACGCTCGGTAAACTGTCCCTGCTCTTTTTGGTGCTGGGGATTGTCTACGCGGCCATCAGACGCACGCTGTTCATTGTTTATCCACCCATCCTAAGCGACGGGCTGTTTAATTTCGTGGTGATGCAGTCGCTGTTCTACATTCCTTTCTTCCTGGTGGGAGCGCTAGCGTTTGTCTATCCGCAGTTAAAAGCGTTGTTTACCCAACCGTCGCCCTGGTGTGCCGTCGGCGCAGCCCTTGCCTTCGCGGCCTATCTTCTCAATCAGCGCTACGGCAGCGGTGACGCGTGGATGTACGAAACGGAGAGTGTCATTACCATGCTGCTGGGCTTGTGGATGGTGAACGTGGTGTTTGCCCTCGGTCATCGCCTGCTGAACTTTAAATCCAGCCGCGTTACCTATTTCGTCAATGCATCACTGTTCATTTATCTGGTGCATCACCCGTTGACACTGTTCTTCGGTGCTTACATCACTCCGCATATTGCTTCCAACACGCTGGGCTTCTTCACTGGGCTGGTCTTCGTGATTGGGATTGCCATCGTGCTGTACGAGATCCACCTGCGTATCCCGCTCCTGCGGTTCCTCTTCTCCGGGAAACCGCAGGTTAAAGCCTGATCGAAAAAGCGGCGCCGATACGGCGCCGCTTTTGTATCAGCCGTCCAGTTCTTCTCCACGCTGGGTCAAAAGCCTCTGGTAGAGATGCGTCGTTTCTTCGTCGAAACAGACAAAGATGACCTTTTCCGGCATGGGCTTCAGGGAAAGGTAGTGGTACACGGTATTCACCGCAATGGTCGCGGCAGCCGCTTTGGGATAGCCATAAACACCGGTGCTGATGGCAGGAAACGCCAGGGTTTTATAGCCATTGTCCGCAGCGAGGCGCAGGCAGTTACGGTAAGCATCCTCAAGGATCCGTGCCTCGTGGTGCTCGCCCCCCTGCCACACCGGTCCCACAGCGTGAATAACGGCTTTGGCGGGCAGATCCCCTGCCAGCGTAATCACGGCATGCCCCGGCGGACATTCCCCCTGTTGTTGACGCACGGCCTTGCAAGCTTCGAGCAATTGCGGCCCGGCAGCACGATGAATAGCGCCATCCACGCCGCCTCCCCCCAGCAACGAGGAATTCGCTGCATTGACGATCACATCAACATGTAACGTTGTGATATCGCCGTGAATAATCTCGATTTGCGGTCTCATACATTCCCCCTGCTACCCGCCTTTTTCTTAAGTGTATCGCAGAGGGGAGGGTCAGAAAAAACTATCGTTTAAAACGGCTAGCGATATTCCACCTTAACAACGGCCAGCGTTTTTTCAGGATTGAGATACTGCATACTCACGGATGCCAGTCCTGGATAGGCTGAGCGCCCATTCAGTGCATCCTCATAGCTGACCATTCGGGTCTGGATACGGTTATTTTCCGGGCAGGACATCGCAAACTGACGATGCTGAGGGGTAATCTGACAGGGATCGGCAACAATGGCACCACGGAAATGGATAACACCGCCTTCCACAATCGTTGCTGAAAATGCGGGTGTCATATAAGCCGAGACGATCAGGCTAAAACCTGAGATGAGCAGAGCGGTAGATTTGGTCACAAGTTGTACTCCTCAAAATAAATCATCCTTGAGGGGTAAAAGCGCTCCAGTATGACAACGCGGTAGCCGGTAATTGAACAGCGAAACGTGTTCAGCTCCTGATAACATCATAGTTACACCTTTCAACTCCCGCCACATTCCCAAATCATTGATTTTGTGAATGATTAAAGCGAGCGTTCTGCAGGCGACCATTGTTGTGATAAATGCAGCGATTTTCCGTCAGAGACGGTGACCGTAATGTTCACCGTATCCCCTGTGCCAATATTTAAACTCAGTCTCATCAAATCAATCGTCTGATTAGCGGGTATAGAAAAGGTATTTTGCTGGCGTGAGGTACTATGTCCTCCCTCCCCCTGGCGAACGGACAAAATTTGAACCTGACAATCGCACGCGTGTGTCAGAGTGACCTGCGGAATAATGGTGGTCATATTTCCCTGCTGAGATGTTTTAAAGGTTATTTGGCTGGAAAGCGCGGCAAGGAGAATTAAGGTATTCATGATGAACTCCCGAAAAAAAACAGGGCAAATGCCCTGTTTTTTTGTAGCACAGATTTGAAATCAGTATTGATGTGCGGTCGCATTGTTGCCAAAGCCGACCTGATGCACGGTAACAGTTGATCCAGATGCTGTCTGGTCCACTGCCGCACCGTTGCCGCCGCCGTACTGTTTAACATCGATGACGGAGTTTTTGCTGTTCCACTGGTCAATGGTTGCGCTGTTACCAAAGCCTTTCTGCAGCAGATCGATGGTGCTGTCATCAGATCCTTGTCCAACATCAGCACCGTTACCGCCGCCATGCTGGGTAATTGTCAGTTCTGAATCTCTTGCATCCGTTTGCAAGGCAAGAGCAGAGTTGCCGCCACCAAACTGGTAAATGCTCAGGGTTGAGTCAGGACCGCTATTACCACCACCGCCGTGGCCATGACCGTGGCCGCCAAATTGAGGTACCGCACCTGCGAAAGCACTGCCAGAAACGATGATTGCTGCAATTGCTGCCACTTTAAAAAGTTTCATGGTAAACCCCCATCGGATTGATTAAGTCGCCACAACGCCCTAACGTTGAATAACGCGGATGGCCATTTGTGACTGTCTCTGCACTACAACTGCTGTTTTCTGCGTACCATACTGCGTAATACTCGCTCTGTTAGCCGACCCTTTTTGGATAATCATTGCGGTATTACCAAAAGCGTCCTGCTTAATACTCGCGTCATTACCATTTCCATCTTGATCGATATAAGCAAGGTTATAAGTTCCTGATTGATCAACCTTCGCTCGGTTGCCTCCACCCTCCTGAGAGACAACGGACATTAATTTGGAACCGTCCTGACGAATATCAGTAGAATTACCTGAACCTTGTTGACCAATAATGGCTGCCTGATTATAGGAGGACTTACTTAATTCATTAACCGCAAAGTTATATTCAGAACCGGCTAAGTCCGAACCGCCTGCGGTTACAAATCCAGGCGCACCCAGCAATGTAAACATCATAAATAACGTTCTGTTTTTCATGTTGTCACCCTGGACCTGGCTATACACAAAATAACGTTTCTTCATGCATAAACGCGAATCGTTTTTTTGTTAACGTCGCGTTACGAAAAAGAGTATGTCTGCCGAAACAATTTAAATATCTCACCCGCGCGGCTTATTTTAATTAATGACTTCACCTCAAAGTATTAATTCCGGTAAAAATACGCTGACAGACGTTAGGTTTAGCGCGAGAAAAAAATCGTCTCTCTCAGATCCTGTACAATGGCAGGTTTCTTGTCCAGCCTTACGTAGCCTGGCTTCACCACACCCACGCGAGACAATTTGAAAACCTTGTCACACAGAGTGAGTTTTCTTAAGAAGGAATAGCCTGATGAGGGAAGGCTTAGTTTTCTTATGTATCTCATACCTTTTACCGGTGGGGTAAGAATTATAAATCCACTATTTTTTCAGTCGGTTATAATTATTTGTATGATTTTTAAAATGTGTGCAGTGTTATTCTCATGTACAACTTTTCTCTTAAACAAAAACTAATTTATTACACCAAATACACAATTTAATATTGAATTTTACATTTAGTTACATGATTAACACTTGCTTTAACGTTTGTAATAGCTAGATTGAAAACAGTAGTAAGTCATTTTATTTTTATTTCCGTCCTCCTCTGGAGGAATGGTTTGATTCTACACACAGCAGTGCCACATCTGTCAGTGCTTCTGGTATTCCTTATCTATTAATAAGGGATAGCTGCCAGGTGTCATAAATAAAGTGGGGTTTCATCATGTTTAATGAAGTCCATAGTTTACATGGTCATACATTATTGTTGATCACCAAACCTTCTTTACAAGCGACAGCATTATTGCAGCATTTAAAGCAATCTCTTTCATTGAACGGGAAATTGCATAACATTCAACGTTCTTTTGATGACATTGCACCTGGTAGTATCATTCTTCTCGATATGATGGAAGCGGATAAAAAGCTGATCCATTACTGGCAAGATAACTTAAGCAGGAAAAACAATAATATCCGCGTGTTATTATTGAATACCCCTGATGAGTATCCTTTTAGAGACATAGAAAGCTGGCCGCATATCAATGGCGTGTTCTACGTCACTGAAGAAGAGAATCGTGTTGTGGAAGGCTTGCAGGGCATCTTGCGAGGCGAATGCTATTTCTCGCAAAAGCTTGCCAGCTACCTCATTACACACTCCGGAAATTATCGCTACAACAGTACAGAGTCTGCACTGCTGACGCATCGTGAGAAAGAGATCCTGAACAAGTTGCGCATTGGTGCTTCAAACATTGAAATCGCCCGTTCGTTATTTATCAGCGAAAATACGGTCAAGACGCACCTTTATAATCTTTTCAAGAAGATAGCTGTTAAAAACCGGACTCAGGCAGTTTCATGGGCAAACGATAACCTCAGGCGTTAATAGCATGAAACGCACGTTGAGTTGGATTGCTGCAGCAGGTTTCCTGCTTGCGGCCGGGAATCTCCAGGCAGTGGAAGTTGAGGTTCCCGGATTGTTAACCGACCACACCGTCACATCTATCGGGCACGATTTCTACCGCGCCTTCAGCGATAAATGGGAAAGTGACTACCCCGGTAACTTAACAATCAACGAACGGCCCAGTGCACGGTGGGGAAGTTGGATCACAATAACAGCCAATCAGGATGTTATTTACCAAACCTTCCTGTTCCCCACCAAAAGAGACTTCGATCAGAACGTCGCTTTTGCCCTGGCACAAACAGAAGAAGCTATTAATCGTCTGCAGTTAGATAAAGCCCTGCTGAGTACAGGCGATTTAGCAAAAGATGAGTTCTAGCAACGATACTTATTTCGGAGGCTGTAATGCGTCTCGCACACACAGTGATTTCGTTAATGCTCATTGCACCGCTAAGCTGGGCCGGGAATATGACCTTCCAGTTCCGCAACCCTAATTTTGGCGGCAACCCGAACAACGGGGCATTCATGCTTAACGAAGCCCAGGCTCAAAACTCTTACAAAGACCCAAGCTTTGACGACGATTTCGGTATCGAAACCCCGTCAGCGCTGGATAACTTCACCCAGGCCATCCAGTCGCAAATATTAGGTGGCTTATTAACCAATATTAATACCGGTAAACCCGGCCGCATGGTGACTAACGACTTTATCGTCGATATCGCCAACAAAGATGGGCAGCTTCAGTTGAACGTAACGGATCGCAAAACCGGAAAAACATCGACAATCCAGGTGTCGGGTTTGCAAACCAGTTCGACTGATTTTTAAACAACCCCAAAATAAGGACAATTATCATGCAGCGCTTTTTGATCATTGTTGCAGTGTGCTTATTGAGCGGTTGTTTAACTGCTCCACCCAAAGAAGCCGCTAAGCCAACATTAATGCCTCGGGCACAAAGCTACCGCGATTTAACCCATCTGCCGACACCAACCGGTAAGATATTTGTCTCGGTATATAACATTCAGGATGAAACAGGACAGTTTAAACCGTATCCGGCAAGTAACTTCTCTACGGCCGTGCCGCAGAGTGCAACCGCCATGCTGGTCACTGCCCTGAAGGATTCACGCTGGTTTATTCCTCTGGAACGCCAGGGATTGCAAAACCTGCTGAATGAACGAAAAATCATCCGCGCCGCACAGGAAAACGGAACTGTTGGCGTGAATAATCGAATGCCACTTCAGTCGCTTACCGCGGCCAATATCATGGTGGAAGGCTCGATTATCGGTTACGAAAGTAACGTGAAATCGGGGGGAGCAGGTGCGCGTTACTTCGGTATCGGTGCTGACACCCAGTATCAACTCGACCAGATTGCCGTCAACCTGCGCGTGGTTAACGTGAGCACGGGTGAGATCTTATCCTCCGTGAACACCAGCAAAACCATTCTCTCGTATGAAGTTCAGGCCGGGGTATTCCGCTTTATCGACTACCAGCGTTTGCTGGAGGGTGAAATTGGGTATACCTCTAATGAACCGGTGATGCTGTGTCTGATGTCGGCTATCGAAACCGGGGTTATCTTCCTGATTAACGATGGTATTGATCGCGGGCTGTGGGATCTGCAGAACAAATCAGAAGCGCAAAACCCGGTACTGGTAAAATACCGCGATATGTCGGTGCCGCCGGAATCCTGATCGAAAGCGCATAAAAAAGGCGAGATCCCTGTCTCGCCTTTTTTTATTCACTCACCGCAGTGATGTTTTGCGCTTTTTCTCGCCGCGCTGCCAGCCACAGGCCGCTGTTTTTCATGGCATAGCCGAAGAGAAGTCCCAGCGCCAGCGAGGGAACGACCAGCTTCCAGTCCCCCTGCCCTGCAAAGGTCGCGCAGGCCCCCATGAACGTGCCCGGTACGAACGACAACAGCAAATGCTTTGCCTGAACGCACATTAAAAATGCGACCACGCCCGTTATAACATAGCCCAGGATCTCCAGGTGAGGCGCCAGCGCGCTGCCCTTCATGATCACCAGCGCCCAAATCACACCGCTCATCAGGGTACATCCGGAGATGAATAGCCCTTTGACGCCACCCTGCGGGCAGGCGAAATAGGCGGTGCAGCCGAGGAACCCGGCCCAGCTGAGCAATCCGAGAGACACGGCCACCCATCCCCAGATACCGGAGAGAATGCCTGTTGTCAGTGCAATACAAAGTAATATGTTCATGGCGCGCATCTTAGCAGAAGCGCGCCATAGAAATGCGATCAGAAGCACACTATGTGCAAGTTGAAATGTATCGTTGCAGGATTTTTGTGATCTAAATCACTCTTCATTCTCTTCTTCGAGTTCATCCCACATCGCAGCAATCGCATCACGCGTCAGCGGTGCCAGGGTTCTCCAGAATGGCGAGGTGGCATGGGCTTCGACTTTACCCAGGAACGTCCCAACCCACGGCAGCAGGTACGTTTCGAACAGGGTTTCGATGGCTTCATTTTCGTCATCACCGGCGTTGTCTTCGAGCCAGGAGGCCGCAAGCAGCAGCGTACCGATGTGATCGGCTGGCGTATCGCTCAACGGCATCCCGCGCTCAGAGAGAAACGCACGCACTTCTGCTTCCGTCGCCCCTTCCTGCCAGGCTGAACGGTACGGCGAAACACGGCACTCGTCACCGACGAACAGCGCATTGTAATCCGTTGAAATCTGCTGCATGTCGCAGCTTTTTTGCAGACGTTCCAGCAAATCATCCTGTTCCAGCGGCCAGTTCTGCGCCAGCTTGCCTTCACGGATCAGCGTGAAAAGCGGAACCAACAGCGGGTCTTGCGGCTGGCGATAATAGAGCGTACCCAGCACGCGGCAAAGGATGGAGAACTCGTTCATTTTTTATTCCATTACACAATTAAAGATCGGCAAATTCGGCAATCGGCTCCATTCCGCGCGACTCGAGGAAATCGAGCATGCGGCGTGGCGTCACGTTCAGGATTTGCGCTTCCGGGAAACCAACGTCATTTAATACTTTCATACACTCACTGAAATCACCCAGCGTAAACGCGGTATGAGAATCGGACCCCAGCGCCACCATTCCCCCCGCATCACGCACGGCGGCAGCCACTTCGCGACAGTTGGCTTCACTGCCCTTACGCGAGTGAACAAAGGAGGAGTTATTAATCTCCAGCGCCACGCGGTGTTTCGCTGCCGCCTGCGCGACAGCCTGAATATCAATCGGATACTTCGGGTTACCGGGGTGGCTGATAATGTGCACATTGCCGCTGGCAATGGTGGCAATCATCGCCGCGGTGTTGGTCTCTTTATCCTGAGGCGCAAAGACCGGCTCATGGAAACCGGCAAGGATAAGGTCAAGAGAGGTCAGCATCGGGCCGGTGCAGTCGATCTCACCGTCGGTATTTTTGATGTTCGCCTCAATGCCGCGCAGTATCCCGATACCGTCCACCAGACGTGGCCAAATCCGCATATTCACAAAATGCCAGTAGTGCGGCGCATCCGCCATATCCGGGCCATGATCGGTAATCGCAAAAAGCTTGATGCCCTTGAGCTTTGCCTGGGCGATATAATCATGGAGGTTACTATACGCGTGGGTGCTGGCGACGGTGTGCATATGCAGGTCTACGGGATACATCTTTCTCTCCTCTGCGGTTTTTCCAAAGGATAGCAGTTATCAGCGGCGAATATTAGCAAAAACCCGGCGAACGCCGGGTTTCCGTTAGTAGCCGCGCTGTCTGTCGACCTGCCCGGTGACCGCGTTACCCTTTTCCAATTCGCTGATGGTATGGGATATATACGCCACCGCTTCTGCCGGACGCGTCACGGCAGCCACGTGTGGCGTCATCGCGACGCGCGGGTGCGCCCACAGCGGGCTTTCCGCTGGCAGTGGCTCACGGCTGTAAACGTCCAGCATGGCACCTTTGAGCTTTCCGCTTTCCAGCGCGTTCAGCAGATCGCCCTCCACGACATGGACCCCGCGCGCGAGGTTCATCAAATAGCTCTGCTCGGCTAACTGGTTCAGGAGAGTGCTATTGATAATGCCCACCGTTTCGGCGGTATTCGGCAGCAGGTTGATAAGCACGCGAGTCCCTTTCAGGAACGCAGGAAGCTCATCCGTTCCGGCAAAACTCTCAACGCCCGGATAATCCTTACGGCTGCGGCTCCAGCAACGTAGCGGGAAGCCCCACGGAGCGAGTGCTTCTGCCACTTTTGAGCCGAGCACACCCGCGCCGAGGATCCCAACGGTAAAATCTTCATGTCGATAATCCGGCAGCGGCTCCCAGTGGGATTGCTGTTTAAAGGCCTGATAATCGTCAAAGCGGCGGAACCAGTGCAGCACCTGGCTCACGGCATACTCCTGCATCTGCTGGCCCATTCCCGTATCTTCAAGACGGAACAGCGGAATATTGTCAGGCAGCATTTCTGGATGCGCTTTCAGTTTACTGAGGATCGAATCAACCCCCGCACCCAGGGCGAAAACCGCCTTCAGCTTGCGGCCCTGCAGCATCTCAACCGGCGGGTGCCAGACCAGCGCATAGTCGGCATGTTCATTATCGCCACGCCTCCACTCGCGTACGCGTGCGCCGGGCAGCGCCGCCGAAAGTGCGTCAATCCAGTAAGCGGTATCAAATGTAGGGTGATAGAAGAGAATATCCATGGTCATTCCTGCCTTTTAGTGCGCTGTTTTGTTTTCATTTTCAAGTGGATTGCCAGCATAACAAATTTATCAGGAAACCGCGTTGCTGATAAAAGAGGCGCTTTATGCACATTTAGGAATCAGGTTGCTTGAAGTTTGTCTAAATACGCTAAATTACTGAAAAAGTGAGTTGACGCCAGTTCGGCTTTTCCTTACATTAGCGCCCGTCCCGGCAACAACGGGATGACAATATGGTGAGGTGTCCGAGTGGCTGAAGGAGCACGCCTGGAAAGTGTGTATACGGCAACGTATCGGGGGTTCGAATCCCCCCCTCACCGCCATATTTAAGATGAGAGCTCGTACGAAAGTACGGGCTTTTTTCTTTTATATTCTCCGAAAGGGGGGATGAGAATCCCCGACCGGGGTTCGACAACTGGCGACAGCCAGTTGGACAGACTGAGAGCGCAGCGAACAGGCTGCCCGCAGGGCGAGCGAAGCGAGTCAATCCCCCCGGTGGTATCTGCAGCTCGGTGCGGCCTGAGCCCCTCACCCTGCCCCTCTCCCCAGGGGAGAGGGAAGTACTACTCTTCCACCATCCGCGCATACTCCTCGGTCAGAAAATCTACCAGCGTCCTGACCGACGGCAGCATGCCGCGCCGCGAAGGATAAACCGCGTGAATCACTTCCCGTCGGGGTTCCCACGCGTCCAGCACCCGTACCAGTTCCCCTGACGCAAGCTGATCCTTCACCATCAATATCGGCAACTGCACAACGCCCACGCCCGCCATCGCCGCTTCCCGCAGCGCCAGCATGTCGGTGGTAATAAAGCGCGGTGCGTAGTGGATCTCCGCTTTCGCTCCCTCTGGACCACTGAGATCCCATTTATGCACCTGTTTACCGGCCCCCATACTTAAACCAGGCCATTCACTGAGCTCAGAAGGCATTCGAGGTTTACCCATACGTTCAATCAACTGCTGACTCGCCACCAGGCAATGCCCCCTGTCAGCCAGCACCCTTAAGACCAGATCGCTGTCATCAAACGGACGCGGACGCACACGGATCGCCACATCAATGCCTTCGCCAACAAGATCGACCCGCCGATTGGTGGCCTCAAGCTGGAGATTAATCCCGGGGTAGCGCGCCATAAACCGCGCCAGCATCGGTCCTACGTGGACGTGCAGTAACGTGACGGGACAGGTGATCCTGACGACGCCGCGCGGCTCAGCCTGCAGCGCAGCAACGGCCTCCTCTGCCGCTTCTGCTTCTATCAGCATTGCCTTACAGTGCTGATAGAAGGTCTGCCCCACTTCCGTCACCGTAAACTGCCGCGTAGTGCGCTGTATCAACCGCACGCCAAGCCGCTCTTCCAGCTGCGCAATCCTGCGGCTCAGTTTGGACTTGGGTTGGTCTAACGCCCTTCCCGCCGCCGCAAACCCACCATGCTCGACCACCTTCACAAACCAGACAAAGTCATTGAGATCCTGCATAAAACCCCATCGTTCTATTTTCGGAACAGTGAATGCCATTTTCACTATCTACCGGGATATTAACTCTGAATATAAGCTAATTACATCAACAGAACATCAGGAGTTAATCATGAAAAACGTAACAGGCGTTTATACCGCTCCCCGCCAGCACTGGGTTGGCGATGGTTTCCCGGTTCGTTCGATGTTTTCTTATCAAACCCACGGCGAGCCGCTGAGTCCGTTCCTGCTGCTGGACTACGCAGGTCCGTACACCTTTCCGGCAGATGGGACGAAACGCGGCGTAGGCCAACACCCTCACCGGGGTTTTGAAACGGTCACCATCGTCTATTCCGGTGAAGTGGAGCATCGCGACTCCACGGGTAAAGGTGGCGTCATTGGCCCCGGCGACGTGCAGTGGATGACGGCAGGTGCAGGCATCCTGCACGAGGAGTTCCACTCCAGCGCGTTCTCGCGGAAAGGCGGCGAACTGAAAATGATGCAGCTTTGGGTCAACCTGCCAGCCAAAGACAAAATGGCGACGCCGGGCTACCAGAGCATCACCAAAAGCGACATCCCGGTTGTGGCACTACCGGACAACAGCGGAACGGTGCGGGTTATCGCCGGACGCTACGACGATATTACCGGCCCTGCGCACACCTTTTCGCCGCTGAACGTCTGGGATCTTGCCCTTAATCAGGGAAGCCATCTTACGCTCGCTCAGCCGGAGGGCTGGAGCACGGCGCTGGTGGTGCTGGAAGGTCACGTTACGGTGAACGGCACTGCTCCGGCGGGAGAAACCCAGTTGGTGGTGCTGAGTCAGGAAGGCGACAAACTGCACCTTGAGGCAAGCAGCGATGCCAAAGTGCTGCTGATGGCCGGCGCGCCGCTCAATGAACCCATCGTCGGCTATGGCCCGTTTGTGATGAACACTAAAACCGAGATCGCGGAAGCTATTCGTGATTTCAACTCCGGCCGCTTCGGCCAGATCTGATCGTAATTGTAATAAAGGAGAAGAACATGTCCATACCTGCCAATTTTAATGGAGCACGTCCGGTCATTGATGTTAACGATGCAGTGATGTTGCTTATCGATCACCAGAGCGGTCTGTTCCAGACCGTTGGTGACATGCCAATGCCAGAGCTGCGTGCTCGTGCCGCGGCGTTAGCGAAAATCGCTACCCTGGCGAAGATCCCGGTTATCACTACGGCGTCCGTACCACAGGGGCCGAACGGACCGCTGATCCCGGAGATCCACGCTAACGCGCCGCATGCACAATATGTTGCCCGTAGAGGTGAAATCAACGCCTGGGACAACCCGGAGTTTGTTGCGTCAGTGAAAGCGACCGGACGTAAGACGTTGATCATCGCGGGCACTATCACCAGCGTCTGCATGGCCTTCCCGTCAATCAGCGCAGTTGCAGATGGGTATAAAGTATTTGCGGTGATTGATGCCTCCGGCACCTACAGCAAGATGGCCCAGGAAATCACCCTGGCGCGTGTTGTGCAGGCTGGCGTGGTGCCAATGGATACGGCGGCTGTGGCTTCTGAGATCCAGCGGACATGGAATCGTGAAGACGCGGCTGAGTGGGCTGAGGTATACACCCACATCTTCCCTGCTTATCAGCTGTTGATCGAAAGCTACAGCAAAGTACAGGAAGTGGTGAAAAACAGCGAAGTGCTCGATTCACAGCGTTAATAACCCGTGCTGCGACAAGAGCTGATTAAGGCTTAACCGAACGCACACGAATACAGAAAATCTGCTTGACCGTTTTAGCGCAACTCCCTATAGTAGCGCCCCGTTGCCCCCCAAGCGGTCAGGCAGCAAAACAATATGGTGAGGTGTCCGAGTGGCTGAAGGAGCACGCCTGGAAAGTGTGTATACGGCAACGTATCGGGGGTTCGAATCCCCCCCTCACCGCCATATTCGAGATGAGAGCTCGTACGAAAGTACGGGCTTTTTTCTTTTGGATCGCACCAAGGGATTCGAACCTTGAAACTCCCTGCGCCTACCCGGCCTACGGGTATTGTAGGTCGGGTAAGCGTAGCGCCACCCGACAAAAAGCCCGCACAAAAAACAAAGCCCGGTTTCCCGGGCCTTGAACACAACAGCAAACTCAATAATACGCTTGCAGCGTGCGCTGGCAGAGCGCCGAACGCACGCAGTCCTCTTTGGTGAAGCGTACCACCCCAATCATCTCATCTTCCTCAAAACGTGACATGGCGTCGCTTAATCCGGATTTCACGCCGGACGGCAGGTCACACTGGGTAATATCGCCGTTAACGATAACCGTCACATTTTCCCCGAGGCGCGTTAAGAACATTTTCATTTGCGCAGCGGTCACGTTCTGAGCCTCGTCAAGAATAACGACCGCATTTTCAAATGTACGTCCGCGCATATAGGCGAACGGCGCGATTTCCACCTTGCCAATCTCTGGTCGCAGGCAGTACTGCATAAAGGATGCACCCAGTCGCTTCACCAGCACGTCATAAACGGGCCTGAAGTACGGGGCAAACTTCTCCGAAATATCTCCGGGCAAGAAGCCGAGATCTTCATCAGCTTGCAGTACCGGACGGGTAACAATAATGCGCTCCACGTCCTTATGGATCAGCGCTTCCGCCGCTTTGGCTGCACTAATCCAGGTTTTCCCGCATCCGGCTTCACCGGTTGCAAAGATGAGCTGTTTACTCTCGATAGCATTCAGGTAGTGCGCCTGAGCCTCATTGCGCGCAACAATTGGAGAATTATCACGGCTGTCTCGGGCCATGCCAATTGCTTCTACGCCACTCATCTGCACAAGCGAGGTGACCGATTCTTCTTCACGCTGTTTATGGCTACGTGAATCCCGTCTCAGCACACGTTTTGCTTCGCGACGAGCTTTGATCACTGCTTTTTGTCTTCCCATGGATAGCACCTTGAGTTGTTGGTATTCATCACACGCGCCAGCTTCGGCACGATTATGCGCACGAACATCAGAGGGTTGGCTTCCTTGTAAGCCATTGCTTGCTTTACCGGATGACGATACAGAATAGCTACGCGCACCAGTCTGCACGTCGGTGGAATCAGATTCTTGAGGTGAAGGGGAGAATTTAGTGGTGAGGAAATCGCTGCCGGAGTCTGAGCCTCCGCGCCGGGTGCTGCGGTTGTTATGTTTACCTTGTCCAGTACAGGACCCAACCATTCGCGATCTCCATAGTGATTCAGCATCACTGCCGGGAACTACCGCTGTCTTATCTTAAGTACATCAGGAGTTATCATAAATGCAACATTTATTTTACCTGAATGCAACTTTTAAGACTGCGCCTGCAGTGGATTCAGTCTTATATAGAAATATTACAGAAATATAACAACAAGATAGTCATATGAAAAAATAATGTCCCCGCGAACTATCGCAGGGACGATTATCAGGCTTCGATCAGCCCTTGAGCGAGGTACGCGTTCCGGTCGCGCGGGCCAGGCAGGGCAAAGAAATAACCGCCGCCGATGGGCTTAATATACTCTTCCAGCGCTTCGCCGTTTAACCGCTTCTGTACGGTGAGGAACCCTTTCTCCAGATCGTGCTGATAGCAGACAAACAGCAGCCCCATATCAAGCTGACCAGAGTTGGTCACGCCTAACGAATAGCTGTAGCCACGACGCATCATCAGGCTCGACTGCGTCTCTTTGGTGCGCGGGTTCGCAAGGCGAATATGGCTGTCGAGCGCGATGGTATTCCCGTCAGGATCGCTCGCGTAGTCCGGCACATCGTGCTCGTGCTTCATGCCCAGCGGCGCCCCGCTCTGCTTGTCGCGGCCGAATATGGTCTGCTGCTCTTTCAGCGGCGTGCGGTCCCAGAACTCCACGTGGAACTGAATAATGCGTACCGCCTGGTAGCTGCCGCCCACCGCCCATGCCGGTTCGCCCTGATCCGCCGTCACCCACACCACGTCTTTCATCAGTGCCGCATCGCTGCTGTTCGGGTTGGCCGTGCCGTCCTTAAAGCCTAGCAAGTTCACCGGCGTCTCTTTGCCTTTGCTGCGGGCAGCATGGTCAGAGATAAACCCTTCCCGCTTCCAGCGCACGCTCAGCAGATCCGGCGTGTGCTTGATGATATCGCGCAGGGCGTGGATCACCGTGTCCTGGGTATTGGCGCAAATCTGCAGGAGCAGATCGCCGTGGCACAGCGCCGCGTCGAGGGAATCATTTGGAAAGCGCGTCATTTTTTGCAGCGCTTTCGGCTTCTGTTTTGCCAGGCCGTAGCGCTCATCAAACAACGACTCGCCCACCGACACGGTAATGGTCAGGTTATCCGGGGCGATAAACGCCCCGAGAATACCGGAGTCCATCGGCGGCAAACGCGGATTTGGCGTTTCCGGTGCCGGACCGCCCGCGGTGAGAAACGCAATACGCGTTGTCAGCAGGCGGAACAGACGCACCAGATCGGCTTTATCGCTGGCCAGCGAATCAAACGCCACCAGCATCATGGAGGCCTGCTGCGGCGTCAGAATGCCCGCCTGATGCTCGCCATAAAACGGCTGCGTCTCCATGCGCGCATCCGGCGACAGCGTGCCGGGAGCACTCTGCGGTTTAGCCGCATGCGCCACCGGGCAGCCGCCTGCCAGGGCAAGCGCGCCGCCCAGCGCCCCTACCCCTTTTAACAAACGACGTCGGGAAGGTTCCGCCACGTCGTGCTCGTCATGCTTGTTCATCGTGCTTAGTCCAGACCCAGAACGCCGCGCAGCAGGGAGAGATCTTCCGCCAGGGTAGTAATCGGGCCTTTCAGCGCGTTACGGTCAGCGTCGGTCAGTTTGTCATAGGTTTCGAACCCGTCTTTGGTGCGGTACTTCGCCAGGATGGTGTCGACTTTTTTGAAGTTGGCATCCACTTTGGCCAGCAGTTCGCTGTTCTCTTTTTGCAGTTGAGGACGCAGCAGATCGACAATTTTCTGCGCGCCGTCGACGTTGGCCTGGAAGTCCCACAGGTCGGTGTGGCTGTAGCGATCTTCTTCACCGCTGATTTTGCTTGCAGCCACTTCTTCAATCAGACCGGCCGCGCCGCCAACCACTTTCGACGGCGGGAAGGCCAGCTCGCTGATGCGCTTTTGCAGCTCCAGCACGTCGCCGTTCAGCTGCCCGGCGTATTTCTCCATCCCTTTGGTGGAGTTGTCGCCAAACAGGGCTTTTTCCAGTCGGTGGAAGCCGGTAAATTTCGGATCGGCGGCCTTCAGCTCGTAATCGTCCTCACGGGCATCGATGCTCCCATCGAGGTCAGAGAACAGCTCGGCAATCGGCTCGATGCGCTCGTAGTGCTGACGGGTTGGCGCGTACAGGGATTTCGCTTTTTCGATATCCCCGGCTTTCACCGCATCGGTGAAGGCTTTGGTGCCCGCAACCAGGTCCGCCGTCTCTTTAGTGACGTAGGCTTTATAGGCGGTGATGGCCTCGCCCAGGCTCAGCAGCGCTTCGCCTTTCGCGGCATCCTTCGTGGCGTTGCCCTTGACGATCAGCTTACCTTTCGGATTGGTCAGCAGGCCGCAGGTCATGTCGTATTCACCCGGCTGCAGGTTGGCGGTCATCTTCTGGCTGAAGCCTGGGGCGATGTTCTCACGCTCTTCCACCACCATTACGCCTTTGAGGATCTCCCACTCCAGCGCCTTCTGGCTGTGGTTCTGGATGATAAACTGGGTTTTGCCGCTGTTGACCGTGATGGTCATCGGCTCGCACTGTTTATCATTGACGGTCACTTTGACCTGAGGAACATCAGCGCCCCAGGCAGAGAATGAAGAAGCGAACAGCGCGGCAATGCCTGCGCATAACGCACTACGACGGAACTGAATTGCCATGACTCTTCCCTTTAAAAGTATGTTGTAACTAAATTACACATTACGGCGCAACGCGCGACGCCTGGGTGCCGGTACGCGGCGGCATAGCGAACAGCACCAGCGCCGGAACCAGATAGATAAAGTACATCGCCACTTCGCTGACGCTCGGCGTTTCCTGATAGCCGAAGATACCTTCAAGCAGGGTGCCGGTCAGTGAATGGGTGGAGAGAACGTTGCTGAGATCGAACGCCACGTCCTGGAAGTGGTTCCACAGGCCCGCCTCGTGGAAGGCACGTATCGCCCCTGCCGCCAGCCCTGCCGCCACCAGCAGAATAAACAGGCTGGTCCACTTGAAGAAGGCGCCCAGATTGAGACGAATGCCGCCCCAGTAGAGCAGAAAGCCCAGCACAACCGCGGTTGCCAGCCCGAGCATCGCGCCAACCGGCGGCCAGATACCGACATCCTGTTGAAAGGCCGCCAGCAGGAAGAAGACCGATTCCAGCCCCTCACGCGCAACGGCAAAAAAGACCATCAGGATCAGCGCCCAGCCGTGGTTGTTCCCCTTCTGCAGGGCATTGTCTACCGCCTGCTCCAGCTGCACCTTCACGTTGCGGGAGACTTTACGCATCCAGAACACCATCCAGGTGAGGATCACCACCGCAATCACGGCGACGATCCCTTCGAAAAGCTCTTGTTCTTTCTGCGGGAATTCGCCGGTGGTTTCATTGATGAGGATACCCAGGCCCAGGCAGAGCGCCGCGGCAAGGAAGACGCCAACCCACATGACGCCAATCCAGCGTCCGCGCTGGGTTCGCTTCAGATAGCTGGCGATAAGGCTGACAATCAGGGCCGCTTCAAGGCCTTCACGTAACATAATGAGAAATGGAACAAACATGCCGACACCTTAAATGTTTATCGCGGTCAACTGATGCAAAGAAAGGTAAATTCTTGTGATAGTGATTATCATTACGGCAAGAAGAAAAACAAGCGAAATATGTGGCCTTTTGATGACGAGTTGTAACCGCATCGCAGGATAATAATTCCATCCGTTACGATTGCGTTTATAAGTTATAACGAAAATGCCCATTTACGGTTAATCAGCGCTGTGGCTAAATATCCACCTCGAAAACTAACTGAAAATAAACCATGTTTAAGATTATCCATTTCCTGCTGGCGCTGGTGATTATTCTTGCGCTTGCCTGGCTGGTGAGTTTCGACCGCCGAAAAATTCGCATTCGTTTTGTTGTACAGCTGATTGTTATCGAAATCGCGCTGGCATTCTTTTTCCTGCACGCAGAAAGCGGTCTGTTTATTATTAAATATGTCTCCGGTTTCTTTGAATCGCTGCTTAAATTTGCGGCCGAAGGGACGAATTTCGTCTTTGGCGGAATGGGTGAAAAAGGGCTGGCATTCATTTTCCTCGGCGTACTGTGTCCGATTATTTTTATTTCCGCACTGATTGGTATTCTTCAGCACTGGCGGATCCTGCCAATTTTTATTCGCGTCATCGGGACAGTGCTGTCAAAACTGAACGGTATGGGCAAGCTGGAATCCTTTAACGCGGTAAGTTCGCTGATCCTCGGTCAGTCGGAAAACTTCATTGCCTACAAAGGCGTGCTGGGCGATCTCTCCTCACGTCGTCTCTTCACCATGGCGGCCACGGCCATGTCGACGGTCTCCCTGTCGATAGTCGGTGCCTATATGACCATGCTCGACGCCAAATTTGTCGTCGCGGCGCTTATTCTGAATATGTTCAGCACCTTTATTATTCTCTCCGTCATCAACCCGGTGCGCCCGGAAGCGGAGCCGGATATCAAGCTCGAAAAGCTGCATGAATCGCAAAGCTTCTTTGAAATGCTCGGCGAGTATATTCTGGCCGGTTTTAAGGTGGCGATGATTATTCTGGCGATGCTGATTGGCTTTATCGCGCTTATTAGCGCCGTTAACGCCCTCTTCTCCAGCGTATTTGGCATGAGCTTCCAGCAGATCCTGGGCTATGTGTTTTATCCCCTGGCCTGGCTGGTGGGGATCCCGCTGAGCGATGCCTTAAACGCGGGCAGTATTATGGCAACCAAGCTGGTGGCGAATGAATTTGTGGCGATGATCGAGCTGCAAAAAATCGCCCATCAGATGTCCCCTCGCGGGCTGGGTATTTTGTCCGTCTTCCTGGTGTCGTTTGCTAACTTTGCCTCAATCGGTATCGTCGCCGGGGCGATTAAGGGCCTGAACGAGCAGCAGGGCAACGTGGTATCGCGGTTTGGTCTGCGTCTGGTGTATGGCGCGACGCTGGTGAGCCTGCTGTCGGCGAGCTTTGCGGGGTTGGTGTTGTAAGTTTTGTGCCGTTTGTGCCCGGCGGCGCTTCGCTTGCGCGGGCCTACGATACAACAACGGCGGGTTATCCCGCCGTTTTCATTAAAACTGCACGCACACCGGCAGGTCGACCCGCATCACCGACTCCTGCGCGAAGCGTGATTTATAAATCCCGCGTAACGCCTCGATGTTGTTTTCGCTCTGCGCATCTTTACCGTGGATCAGCATCAATGCCTTGCTCGGCTCACGCGCCACTTTCCCGTCGTTCCCCAGCCACTGCCCGCGCGCATCAAATACCGTTAAGCCATCGCGAAAACGCGGCGTCACGTCCTGGTCAACAAACTGCTGCCATTCGTTGCCGGTAATCTGCGCCCCGGCCGGACGATTCAGTCCGAAATAGAGCGTGGTCTGCTGCATCAGGTTATCCGCTTTGCAGGTCTCTACCGCCGCATGTTGCGATGGCGCGTTGCAGCCCGCCAGCATCAATAATGCCGCTGCCATTACCCCTGTTTTGATGGTCATGCTTCGCTATCCTCATTGTTATAAGCACATGGATATCACAGGAAAATACGGATTTTGGCAAGAAAAAAGCCGGGTGCGCTTGCGCTTACCCGGCCTACGGTGTTATGTGGGAAAATTATTCTGCCTGAAGTTTAGACGGTGGCGCAGTGTGGTAGTGCGCGTCGGCTTCAGCAAAGCGTTTCTGCATAGAGGCTGACGGTGCTTTACCCAGCAGGCTGAACACCACGATACCGATACTGCCGAAAATGAAGCCCGGAATGATTTCGTACAGACCCAGCCACGCGAACTGTTTCCAGACGATAACGGTAACCGCACCGATGATCATCCCCGCCAGCGCACCGTTACGGGTCATACGTGACCACATGACGGAGAACAGCACGACCGGACCAAATGCCGCACCGAATCCCGCCCAGGCATAGCTCACCAGACCCAGTACGCGGTTATTCGGGTTGGCCGCCAGCGCGATGGCAATCAGCGCCACCACCAGCACCATAAAGCGCCCTACCCAGACCAGCTCTTTCTGGCTCGCGTTTTTACGCAGGAAGGCTTTGTAGAGGTCTTCGGTGATCGCACTGGAGCAGACCAGCAGCTGGCAGCTCAGGGTGGACATCACCGCCGCCAGGATTGCAGAGAGGAGAATACCGGCAATCCACGGGTTAAACAGAATCTGCGCCAGCTCGATGAACACGCGCTCGGCGTTCTGGTTCACCGCGCCCGCCTGCGCCGGGTTGTTGTTGAAGTACGCGATACCGAAGAAGCCGACCGCACACGCCCCTGCCAGACACAGGATCATCCACGTCATGCTGATGCGACGGGCATGAACGATGGTGTGGTGAGAATCCGCCGCCATAAAGCGCGCCAGAATGTGCGGCTGACCGAAGTAGCCCAGGCCCCAGCCCATCAGGGAGACGATGGCAACGAAGTTCAGTCCTTTCAGCATGTCGACGTTTTCAATGCTCTTCTGCTTGATCACTTCCAGCGAATCACCAAAGCCGCCAACGGTGAAAATCACAATCACCGGGGTCAGGATCAGGGCGAAGATCATCAGGCTCGCCTGCACGGTGTCGGTCCAGCTCACGGCCAGGAAACCGCCCACAAAGGTATAGAGGATGGTCGCCGCAGCACCGGCCCACAGAGCGGTTTCATAGCTCATGCCGAAGGTGCTTTCGAACAGGCGCGCACCGGCCACGATGCCGGAGGCACAGTAGATGGTGAAGAACAGCAGAATAACCACCGCGGAGATAATGCGCAGAACGCGGCTGTTATCTTCAAAGCGTCCGGTGAAGTAATCCGGCAGCGTCAGGGCGTTATTGTTGGCCTCGGTATGCACGCGCAGACGGCCTGCCACCAGCTTCCAGTTGATCCACGCGCCGACGGTCAGACCGATGGCGATCCAGCTTTCAGAGATACCGGAGATGAAAATCGCGCCCGGCAGGCCCATCAACAGCCAGCCGCTCATGTCGGAAGCGCCCGCAGAGAGCGCGGTCACCATCGGGCCTAAACTGCGTCCGCCCAGAATGTAGTCGTCAAAGTTCTTTGTTGAACGCCATGCCAAAAACCCTATCAGGATCATGCCAAATATATAAACGAGAAATGTCACCAGCATCGGTGTGCTAATAGCCATTCAAATTCTCCAAAATGTCGAGCGACAACCATCCGGGCTGCCTTGTTATATGATCACCGGAACGAGGTGAATGTATCTTGTGTTTCTGTTGGGCGCGCTATCCTGCCGTATGCGCATCCCGCTGACAAACGATTTAACACTGCATTTACATCAATTTCATCCCTGGTTTGATACGAGTTTCCTATAGGTTGCACTCGCTCACGCTTTTACGGGTTGCACCTTTTAAAAGTGTTAACTCCCGCATAAAAACAGGCTTCCCGCCCAAAAGCCAGTGCGTTTTTCCAGCTAACCATTCGTTAACAATCCATTCATTTTCCGGGTTGCAAACCAGGTCACATTTAACACGGTTGCACAAAGTTGCAACATGGGGGATATTTCACGCTAACGACCAAACACGATGAAAGAACAACAGGAGCTTTGGCATGGGTATGACCACCATGGGGGTTAAGCTGGATGACGCCACCCGCGAACGGATTAAGACCGCAGCAACCCGCATTGACCGCACGCCGCACTGGTTAATTAAGCAGGCGATTTTTAACTATCTCGAAAGACTCGAGAGCGATGAAGGTCTGCCGGAACTGCCTGCCCTGCTGGCCGGTGCAGCGAACGAAAGCGAGGAAGCGCCAGCCGCTGGCGACGAGAACCATCAGCCGTTCCTCGAATTCGCCGAGCAGATCCTGCCGCAGTCCGTCAGCCGTGCCGCCATTACCGGCGCCTACCGCCGCGCCGAAACCGACGCCGTGCCAATGCTGCTGGAGCAGGCTCGTCTGCCGGAAGCCATTGCCGCGCAGGCGCATAGCCTGGCGTATCAGTTAGCCGACAAGCTGCGCAACCAGAAAACCGCCACCGGCCGCGCCGGGATGGTTCAGGGTCTGCTGCAGGAGTTTTCCCTCTCTTCACAGGAAGGCGTGGCGCTGATGTGCCTGGCGGAAGCGCTGCTGCGTATTCCGGATAAAGCCACCCGCGACGCGCTGATCCGCGACAAGATCAGCAACGGCAACTGGCATTCCCACATTGGCCGCAGCCCGTCGCTGTTCGTCAACGCCGCGACATGGGGCCTGCTGTTTACCGGCAAACTGGTCTCCACCCATAACGAAGCCAACCTCTCCCGCTCCCTGAACCGCATTATCGGTAAGAGCGGCGAGCCGCTGATCCGCAAAGGCGTGGACATGGCGATGCGCCTGATGGGCGAGCAGTTCGTCACCGGGGAAACCATTGCCGAAGCGCTGGCGAACGCCCGCAAGCTGGAAGATAAAGGTTTCCGCTACTCCTACGACATGCTGGGCGAAGCGGCGCTGACCGCCGCCGACGCGCAGGCCTACATGGTCTCTTACCAGCAGGCGATCCACGCCATCGGTAAAGCGTCCAACGGCCGCGGAATTTACGAAGGCCCGGGCATCTCCATTAAGCTTTCCGCCCTGCACCCGCGCTACAGCCGCGCGCAGTATGACCGGGTGATGGAAGAGCTCTACCCGCGCCTGAAGTCCCTGACCCTGCTGGCGCGCCAGTATGACATCGGCATTAATATCGACGCCGAAGAGGCCGACCGTCTGGAGATCTCCCTCGATCTGCTGGAAAAACTGTGCTTCGAGCCGGAGCTGGCAGGCTGGAATGGCATCGGCTTCGTGATCCAGGCTTACCAGAAGCGCTGCCCGTTCGTCATTGATTACCTGATTGACCTGGCAAGCCGCAGCCGCCGTCGCCTGATGATCCGTCTGGTGAAAGGCGCCTACTGGGACAGCGAAATCAAACGCGCCCAGATGGAAGGTCTGGAAGGCTATCCGGTCTATACCCGCAAGGTTTACACCGACGTCTCTTACCTCGCCTGTGCGAAAAAGCTGCTCGGCGTGCCGAACCTGATCTATCCGCAGTTCGCCACCCATAACGCCCACACCCTGGCGGCAATCTACAGCCTGGCGGGACAGAACTACTATCCGGGCCAGTACGAGTTCCAGTGCCTGCACGGCATGGGTGAACCGCTGTACGAGCAGGTCACCGGTAAAGTGGCAGACGGCAAGCTGAACCGCCCGTGCCGCATCTATGCCCCGGTGGGAACCCACGAAACCCTGCTGGCATACCTGGTGCGTCGTCTGCTGGAAAACGGCGCGAACACTTCCTTCGTTAACCGCATCGCCGACACCACCCTGCCGCTGGACGAGCTGGTTGCCGATCCGGTGCAGGCCGTAGAGAAGATGGCGGCGCAGGAAGGCCAGATTGGCCTGCCGCATCCGAAGATTTCCCTGCCGCGCGAGCTGTATGGCGCAGGCCGCGTCAACTCGGCGGGTCTGGATCTCGCCAACGAACATCGTCTGGCGTCGCTCTCCTCTGCCCTGCTCAACAGCGCATTGCAGAAATGGCAGGCGAAGCCGATCCTGGAACAGTCCGTTGCTGACGGCGAAATGCAGCCGGTCATTAACCCGGCAGAGCCAAAAGATATCGTCGGCTACGTGCGTGAAGCCACCGAAGCGGAAGTTGACCAGGCGCTGGAAAGCGCGGTGAATAACGCCCCAATCTGGTTCGCCACGCCGCCGCAGGAGCGTGCCGCCATTCTGGAACGTGCCGCGGTGCTGATGGAAGATCAGATGCAGTCGCTCATCGGCATTCTGGTGCGCGAAGCGGGTAAAACCTTCAGCAACGCCATCGCCGAAGTGCGCGAGGCCGTCGATTTCCTGCACTACTACGCCGGTCAGGTACGCGATGATTTCGATAACGAAACCCACCGTCCGCTGGGTCCGGTCGTGTGTATCAGCCCGTGGAACTTCCCGCTGGCGATCTTCACCGGCCAGATAGCCGCCGCGCTTGCCGCAGGCAACAGCGTGCTGGCAAAACCGGCAGAGCAGACCCCGCTGATTGCCGCACAGGGTATCAACATTCTTCTGGAAGCCGGCGTGCCTGCGGGCGTGGTTCAGCTGCTGCCGGGCCGCGGTGAAACCGTCGGCGCCAAACTGACCTCCGATAACCGCGTGCGCGGCGTGATGTTTACCGGTTCGACCGAAGTAGCCTCCCTGCTGCAGCGCAACATTGCTACCCGCCTGGATGCGCAGGGTCGCCCTACTCCGCTCGTCGCGGAAACCGGCGGGATGAACGCCATGATCGTTGACTCCTCCGCGCTCACCGAGCAGGTGGTGGTCGACGTGCTGGCCTCTGCATTCGACAGCGCCGGTCAGCGCTGCTCCGCCCTGCGCGTGCTGTGCCTGCAGGACGACGTCGCGGATCACACGCTGAAAATGCTGCGCGGCGCGATGGCCGAATGCCGCATGGGCAACCCGGGCCGTCTCACCACCGACATCGGGCCGGTGATCGACGCGGAAGCCAAAGCCAATATCGAAAACCACATTCAGACCATGCGCGCGAAAGGCCGTCCGGTGTTCCAGGCGGTGCGCGAGAACAGCGAAGATGCCCGCGAATGGCGGACCGGCACCTTTGTGCCGCCAACGCTGATTGAGCTGGCAAGCTTCGACGAGCTGAAAAAAGAGGTCTTCGGTCCGGTACTGCACGTGGTGCGCTACAACCGTAACAACCTGAACGAGCTGGTTGAGCAGATCAACGCCTCCGGCTACGGCCTGACGCTCGGCGTGCATACCCGTATTGACGAAACCATTGCGCAGGTCACCGGCAATGCCAAAGTCGGCAACCTGTACGTCAACCGCAACATGGTTGGCGCGGTCGTGGGCGTGCAGCCGTTCGGCGGTGAAGGTCTCTCCGGCACCGGTCCGAAAGCGGGTGGCCCGCTCTACCTGTACCGTCTGCTCGCTAACCGTCCGGAAAACGCCCTGGGCGTGACCCTGGCGCGTCAGGACGCACACTATCCGGTGGATACGCAGGTGAAAACCGTGCTGACCCAGCCGCTGGAGGCGCTGATCGCCTGGGCAGAAAAACGTCCTGAACTGCGTGCCGTCGCCCGACAGTACGGCGAACTGGCGCAGGCGGGCACCCAGCGTCTGCTGCCGGGTCCAACCGGCGAGCGCAACACCTGGACGCTGATGCCGCGCGAGCGCGTACTGTGCGTGGCCGATAATGAGCAGGACGCGCTGGTGCAGCTGGCTGCCGCAATGGCAACCGGTTGTGAAGTGCTGTGGCCGGAAGATGCGCTGCATCGCGATCTCGCCAAACAGCTGCCAAAAGCGGTCTCGGCCCGCATTCGCTTTGCGAAGGCCGATGCGCTGCTGACGCAGCCGTTTGATGCGGTGATCTACCACGGTGATTCCGACCAGCTGCGCGAACTATGCGAGCAGGTTGCGGCCCGCAGCGGTGCCATCGTTTCCGTGCAGGGCTTTGCGCGCGGGGAAACCAACCTGCTGCTGGAGCGTCTGTACGTGGAGCGCTCGCTCAGCGTCAACACCGCGGCGGCGGGGGGTAACGCCAGCCTGATGACAATCGGCTAACGCTGTGCTAATAAGGCTCCGGAGACGGAGCCTTATTTTATTGGGGAGTGTATGAAACGATATCTTATCGCAGGCGCAGCACTGCTGCTGAGCGCCAGCGCGCTGGCCGACGAGTGCGACAAAGCGACCACCCAGCTTGAGCTGAATACCTGTAGCGCGCAGCAGTACCAGGCTGCCGATAATAAGCTCAACCAGACGTATCAGGCCGCCATCAAACGCGCGGCAGCCCCCCAGCGCGACCTGCTGAAAAAAGCGCAGCAGGCGTGGATTACCCTGCGCGACGCGGACTGCGCGTTTATCGGTTCGGGGACGGAAGGCGGAAGCGTCCAGCCAATGATTGTTAACCAGTGCCTGGCGGAGAAAACGGTCGAGCGCGAAGCGTTTCTGGCCTCGCTGATGCAGTGTGAAGAGGGCGACTTAAGCTGCCCTCTCCCGCCGGGCTGAGGTGCACGGACGGCCCCCTCTCCCTTGAGGGAGAGGGCTGGGGTGAGGGGGAACTAACGCACACGGATCCCTTCGATAATCATCCGCTGCACGTTATCCAGCGTACTCTGGAAAAACGCCTCGTCCTGGAGCGTTTTACCGGTCACCGCTTCAACCTGGGCCGCAAAATCAGCGTAATGCTGGGTGGAGGCCCAAATCATAAAGATCAGATGATGCGGATCGACCGGGGCCAGCTTTCCGCTGGTGACCCATCCGGCGATAATGGCCGATTTATCGTCCACCAGCTGCTTTAAATCTCCGGTGAGCTCCGCCTGCAACAGCGGCGCGCCCTGCAGCATCTCAAGACAGAATAGCCTTGATGCCTGCGGGTAATCGCGCGACACCTCCAGCTTCAGGCGAATATACTCCTTGATCGCCACCAGCGGGGCCAGCTCTGCGCGGAACGCTTTCAGCGGCGCCAGCCAGATATCGAGGATCTGCTGCATCACCGCAATATAGAGCGCCTCTTTCGACGGGTAGTAGTAGAGCAGATTGGTTTTGGATACCCCGGACTGCTCCGCCACCTGCTCCAGGCGCGTGCCGTGGATGCCAAATTGCGAAAACGTATCCAGCGCCGCGCTCAGAATAGCCTGCTTTTTCGCACTCACCGCCTGCGAACGTTTACCCGGTGTTTTCACTGCGCCTTGTGTCATTCCCGCTCTCCTTATTGGTTTGCCATAGCATAGCAAAAGCCCTGCTTTCTCTCGACATTTTGGGGTGCAGGCTCTGAGCAAAATCGAAAAAAGACAAGCTGTTGTGGGAGTTCAGGTGCGAATGCTGTTACCCCTTCTTTATCGCTGACTACTCGGTCCTGTAGACGGTCCGCTTAGTGCCTGGTGCGGTTGCTAAAACTATATGAACCATAAATTTTTTTAGAAACAGACTGATGTTTTTTTTCAATACACCATTTATTCATTTGGTGAATGAATCTATTGTTAAAGCTTTCTATTCTACCAAAGTAAAATCAATAAAATCCTGAAAGAGTTTAATGCCATGAAATTAAACACCACAATAAAAATAAAACTCAGTATTTTAATGTTATTTTCATTTCTAACCGGAAATCACTGGAGTTGTTTTTAAGCAGGTCTAAGTTTAATGAAGTTACCTACTCGAACTTGAACCACTGTGCTTTTATGATTAGAAAACTATTTGATGGGGGCATGAGAACAAATCACATTTATTCTTTAACACATTGAATTGTTTTTAAGTGATATTAAGGTATTTTTATAAATAGATTCTATTGTTTATGAATTATTGCATTCAAAAAAAATTCAAATCACAGCACTTGATTGGGTAAAAGCACATGAAATTATCAAAAATTTTCACCATCATGTTTTGTTCTGCTGCCAGCAGCTGTAGCAATGCTGATACGGTAATGGCTCCTTATGAAAAAAAACTTGAGCTCAATGACTCAACCACTCGAAGTTTTCATTCAATGTTATATTATCCTTCAGGTATAGCCCTTCACAGCCCCGGATATATCATTGGGGTTGAAAAATCACCAAAAGGAATTATTGGCGGACCAAGCGAAATAAAATCACTTACAAAATACAATATAAAATCCATGTTTATCTCTCATATCATAAAAAATGACTTTAATATCATAAATGAAAAATCAGTCACTCCTTATATTACTAGTAATTACTGTTTTGTTTATAACTCCTATATATCAAAAGAGTTGGTTGATAAATCAAATGTCGACATAGCTAAAATAAGCGGGTGGAATGCATGTGACATTTCAAGTTCGATTAAAGATGCAAATGACGCTAAATTATACTCATTTTATAAAAATAGTGACGTTGGGCTTACTGCGCTTAAAAGCAATCTCAAGCATGATCTTAAAAGTGGCGGTTATAGCCATATCCTGATCATCGTCATGGGTTGGAATACGTCTCAAAGTGACGCAATTCGTAATTTTAATGACATTACTGGAAATATAATAACAGCCTCTCTTGAACAACAGGATGATGTTAAAGAAAACCCTTCAAGTCCCGCAAGTAACATGCTAATTCCCAGAGTACGAGTAATAAAGCCCTCCGAAAAAAATAACCTTTCTTTTAGGCCGCTCGTAATTGGTATTACCTGGCCTTCATATTGGTCCACTAGACTTGATAATGTTGCTAGTTACCTAAACAAAGCAAACGATGCGGACGAACTGGGTCTCATCTGGCTCAATAAAATTATCAATCAAACTATACCTGAGAGTATGAGCGAATCAGGCATCAAACTTCCTGTCATCGCCATTGGTCATAGTTTCGGTGCTCGCGCTATGACTCGAGCGCTATTTAGCAGTCCATTAATAAAAAATGACACAACGGTCTCGAGCCCTGTAAATTTAGCTGTGTCATTGCAGGGTGCCATGAGTATCAACAGGTTCTTTCCAGGGTTAAGTGAAGAAGGAGCGCCATACAGAGATTACATGAGGTTGGGTAATACTAAATTAGTATTAACAGCATCGAAATTCGACTCAGCAGTAAAATTTGCGAAATGGACTGACCCTGCAGGAGCAGTGAAAAGTTATGTGAAAGCTTGTACGCAACCAGTTTACTCGGGAACATTTCACTGTATGACTGCCTCAGATACATCAGCTACAGAAAAAAAAGGTAAATTTTCACTATGCAACCGTGGTGATACATCAGAAAAATGTATAAATCCTCTTAACGGTATTAATGGGGCAAGAGTTATTGATTACATTGATACATCAAACGGAATTACACAATACAATTCCTTTGGAACAGGTGGGGATGCTCATAGCGATATCTATCGATTACCTATGGGTCGGTTGTTGTGGAGACTCATCCAGGCTTATGCAATGAAATAAAAACGTTGGCTAACTCCGTAACATGTTCAGCCATCAGGGTCCCTCAATGGTGAATAAAGATTGAACCCATTTAATTAACTACAACTAATGTGCTAGTGAATAATTTTTTTGAATGGCTATAGTTATGTGATATAGAGACCGCCTGTTATTTTAATTATCATTTTGATTGGAGTCCCCCATGTCGACTTACTTTTGCTTTTATTTACGCATTCTCTCAGACTCAAACAAATTAATTTCTCCCTCTATTGTTTTGGCTAGTTTAATTTTAAGTGGGTGCACCTCAGAGGCACCTAAGGAAACTGATATTTTAGCGATTACCAATCAAGCTTCATATAATTGCGATGATTATAGGGATGCTAATGGAATTTTACACCACAGAGATAGCAATTGCAGAGTGCAAGGTAAATTAATTTTAACCAATCCTATGAAAAATTTATCTTATGTCCTCTACCGGAAGGGGGATACAGCACACTTTGAACCAGTACTTTGTACTCTTCCATCTCAAGCTGCAGAAGCATTAAAAAAAATCCGCAATACAGAAGCTACAATCACCGTACCGAAAGTATCTATTACAGGGAAACGTAATGCTCAAGATACTTCTGATGTGGTTGTTCTGAATAAAGACGATGAAATGTCATCGGCTTTATTTGTATTATCGTCTAGCTTCTCGCTATGCATGGCTTATGGTTCAAATGCCATAGACCAAAATGCCTACGCACAACTATTCTCTAAAATATTAGATAATGCTATCAAAGGTAAGGAGACAGTGGTTAATGCTAAACCAGCAACTAAATAAAAGACGTTTTTATACCTGAAGCCACAATAAACGCTAAACTGCAATCCCGGCCCGCACAGGGATCGTGCTGCACTCCCCTCACCGACCCTGCACCGCCATCGCGCACCGTTGCCTGCTTTGTGTGCATTTCTTTTGACCATTTAGTCCACTTTATTTACACCCAATTCACCAACCCCTAATTAACACATTAATAACAAAGCAATTTTAAAAACTGGCATTCCCTTTGCAAATCCCTTTTCACGAGGCTGAACAGGATATGCAGGATGCAGCGCCACGTCTGACTTTCACCCCACACTGAAATGAAGAGAGGTTCGTGATGAAAATTGGCGTATTTGTACCCATCGGCAACAACGGCTGGCTTATCTCGACCACCGCACCGCAATACATGCCGACCTTTGAGCTGAATAAAGCCATCGTGCAGAAAGCGGAGCACTACCATTTCGACTTTGCGCTTTCGATGATCAAGCTGCGCGGCTTTGGCGGCAAAACCGAATTCTGGGATCACAACCTGGAGTCCTTTACCCTGATGGCCGGGCTGGCCGCGGTCACCTCGCGGATCCAAATCTACGCCACCGCCGCCACCCTCACCTTACCGCCAGCTATCGTAGCGCGCATGGCCTCCACCATCGACTCCATCTCCGGCGGGCGCTTTGGCGTCAACCTGGTCACCGGCTGGCAAAAACCCGAATACGAGCAGATGGGGCTCTGGCCGGGTGACGACTACTTCTCGCGTCGCTACGACTACCTGACCGAATACGTGCAGGTGCTGCGCGATCTGTGGGGTACAGGCAAAAGCGATTTCAAGGGTGACTTCTTTACCATGAACGACTGTCGCGTCAGCCCGCAGCCGTCGGAGCCGATGAAGGTGATTTGCGCCGGGCAGAGCGACGCGGGGATGGAATTCTCCGCCAAATACGCCGACTTCAACTTCTGCTTCGGTAAAGGCGTGAACACGCCTGCCGCCTTCGCCCCGACTGCCGCGCGCATGAAAGAGGCCGCCGATAAGACCGGACGCGACGTGGGCTCCTACGTGCTGTTTATGGTGATCGCCGACGAAACCGACGACGCCGCGCGCGCGAAATGGGAGCGCTATAAGGACGGTGCCGACGAGGAGGCCCTGAGCTGGCTCACCGAGCAGAGCCAGAAGGATACCCGCTCCGGGGCGGATACCAACGTGCGCCAGATGGCCGACCCCACCTCTGCGGTCAATATCAACATGGGCACGCTGGTCGGCTCTTATGCCAGCGTGGCCAGAATGCTTGACGAAGTGGCGGCCGTACCTGGGGCGGAAGGCGTCCTGCTGACCTTCGACGATTTCCTGACCGGCGTGGAGACCTTCGGCGAGCGCATCCAGCCGCTGATGCAGTGCCGCGCCCACATCCCTGCCGTCACGAAGGAGGTGGCGTAATGACGACCCTTAACGCACGCCCGGAAGCCATCACCTTTGCGCCGGAGCAGAGCGCGCTGATCGTGGTGGACATGCAAAACGCCTATGCCAGCCAGGGCGGCTATCTGGACCTGGCGGGGTTCGATGTCTCCGCCACGCAGCCGGTGATCGCGAACATCAAAACCGCCGTCGCCGCCGCGCGCGCCGCGGGGATGCTCATCATCTGGTTCCAGAACGGCTGGGATGACCAGTACGTCGAGGCAGGCGGCCCCGGCTCCCCCAACTTCCACAAGTCGAACGCCCTGAAAACCATGCGTAAACGGCCCGAACTGCAGGGCAAGCTGCTGGCGAAAGGCGGCTGGGACTATCAGCTGGTGGATGAGCTGGTACCGCAGGCGGGCGATATCGTTCTGCCGAAACCGCGCTACAGCGGCTTTTTCAACACCCCACTCGACAGCCTGCTGCGCAGCCGGGGCATTCGCCATCTGGTGTTCACCGGGATCGCCACCAACGTCTGCGTGGAGTCGACCCTGCGCGACGGCTTTTTCCTCGAGTATTTTGGCGTGGTGCTGGAAGACGCAACCCACCAGGCCGGGCCGGAATTCGCCCAGAAAGCCGCCCTGTTCAATATCGAAACCTTTTTTGGCTGGGTCAGTAACGTCAATGATTTCTGCGACGCCCTGACTCCTCCGCTCGCCCGTATCGCCTGAGGAGACACCTGATGCCAAAATCCGTAATCATTCCGCCGGGCACCAGCACGCCCATTGCCCCGTTTGTTCCCGGCACCCTCGCCGACGGCGTGGTATATGTCTCCGGCACGCTGCCGTTTGATAAAGACAACAACGTGGTGTTTATCAACGACCCAAAGGCGCAAACTCGCCACGTGCTGGAGACGATCAAAACCGTGATCGAAACGGCGGGTGGCACGATGGAGGATGTGACCTTCAACAGCATCTTTATCACCGACTGGAAAAACTACGCCGCGATTAACGAGATCTACGCCGAGTTCTTCCCCGGCGATAAACCGGCGCGGTTCTGCATTCAGTGCGGGCTGGTGAAGCCAGAGGCGCTGGTTGAAATCGCCACCGTTGCACACATCGCGAAGTGAGGCTGCCATGAAACTTTCTCTCTCGCCGCCCCCGTTCAAGGGCGCGCCCGTGGTCGTGCTGATTGCCGGGCTTGGGGGCAGCGGCAGCTACTGGCTACCCCAGTTCGCCGCGCTGGAAAAGGAGTATCAGGTGGTGTGCTATGACCAGCGAGGGACGGGTAATAACCCGGATACCCTTCCTGAAGGCTATAGCCTGGCGCAGATGGCCGATGAGCTGGCTCAGGCGCTTACGGATGCCGGGATCTTACGCTACACCGTCGTGGGCCACGCGCTGGGCGCGCTGGTCGGCCTGCAGCTGGCGATCGACAAACCCGACGCGGTTTCTGCGCTGGTATGTATTAACGGTTGGCTCACCCTCAATGCCCATACCCGCCGCTGTTTTGACGTTCGCGAACGTCTGCTGCATTCCGGCGGCGCGCAGGCCTGGGTCGAGGCGCAGCCGCTGTTTCTCTACCCGGCAGACTGGATGGCCGCTCGCGCGCCTCGCCTGGAGGCAGAAGAAGCGCTGGCGCTGGCCCATTTCCAGGGTAAAACCAATCTGCTGCGCCGACTAAGCGCACTGAAAAAAGCCGACTTCCGCCGCCATGCCGCGCGCATTCGCTGCCCGGTACACATTATCTGTTCCGCCGACGACATGCTGGTGCCCGCTGTTTGCTCGTCCGAGCTGCAGGCGGCGATCCCACACAGCCACAGCGTGGTGATGCGCCAGGGCGGGCATGCCTGCAACGTCACCGAGCCGGACACCTTTAACACTCTGCTGCTGAACGGGCTTGCCAGCCTGCTGCACAGTCCTGAACCCGTTTTGTAAGGAGCTTTAATGAGCGAAGCCATTACGCCCGCCGCGCTGGAAACGCTGTTCACCGGCGCCCGCACCCATAACGGCTGGCTGGATATGCCTGTCAGCGACGAAATGCTGCACGAAATCTACGACCTGATGAAATGGGGGCCAACGTCCGCCAACTGCTCCCCGGCGCGAATTGTGTTTGTGCGAAGCGCAGAGGGAAAAGAGAAGCTGCGCCCGGCGCTCTCCAGCGGCAACCTCGAGAAAACGCTCACCGCCCCGGTCACGGCCATTGTCGCCTGGGACGGTGAATTCTACGAGCGCCTGCCCGAGCTGTTCCCGCACGGCGATGCAAAGAGCTGGTTTACCTCCAGCCCCGCGCATGCGGAAGAGACCGCCTTTCGCAACAGCTCATTGCAGGCTGCTTACCTGATTTTCGCCTGTCGCGCCCTGGGGCTGGACACTGGCCCGATGTCGGGATTTGACCGGCAAAAGGTCGACGAGACCTTCTTCACCGGCACCACGCTTAAAAGCAATCTGCTGATCAACATTGGCTATGGCGATACCAGCAAACTATACGGGCGCCTGCCGCGTCTGACCTTCGACGATGCCTGCGGGCTGGCCTAAAGGAGCGAACGTCATGACACCGGATAAACAAACCTTTCGCGACGCCATGGCCTGCGTCGGCGCGGCGGTCAATATCATCACCACCGACGGCCCTGCGGGGATGGCAGGCTTCACCGCCAGCGCGGTGTGCAGCGTCACGGATTCACCGCCCACCCTGCTGGTGTGCCTGAACCGCGGGGCGTCCGTCTGGCCAACGTTTAGCGAAAACCGCACCCTTTGCGTGAATACCCTGAGCGCCGGACAGGAGCCGCTGTCCAATCTGTTTGGCGGGAAAACGCCGATGGAGGAACGCTTTGCCGCCGCCCGCTGGCAGACAGGCGACACGGGCTGCCCGCGGCTGGAGGATGCGCTGGCCTCGTTTGACTGCCGCATCAGCCAGGTGGTCAGCGTCGGTACCCACGACATTCTGTTTTGCGACATTGTTTCGATTATTCGCCACCCCGCGCCGCAAGGGCTGGTGTGGTTTGACCGCGGCTACCACGCGCTTATGCGACCCGCCTGTTAACCCGCCTTAAGGAGACAGACCATGTTCGGATTTCCCCACTGGCAGTTGAAATCGACCTCCACAGAAGCAGGCGTGGTCGCGCCGGATGAACGCCTCCCGCTCGGGCAGACGATGGTGATGGGCGTGCAGCACGCGGTTGCCATGTTTGGCGCGACGGTGCTGATGCCGATGCTGATGGGACTCGATCCCAACCTCTCTATTTTGATGTCGGGTATCGGTACCCTGCTGTTCTTTTTTGTTACCGGCGGGCGCGTGCCCAGCTATCTCGGCTCCAGCGCCGCCTTTGTCGGGGTGGTCATCGCCACCACCGGGTTTAACGGCCAGGGAATCAACCCCAACCTGAGCGTGGCCCTCGGCGGCATCATCGCCTGCGGCCTGGTGTATACCCTGATTGGTCTGGTGGTGATGAAAATCGGCACGCGCTGGATAGAGCGAATGATGCCCCCCGTCGTGACGGGCGCCGTGGTGATGGCGATTGGTCTGAACCTCGCACCGATTGCGGTCAGAAGCGTCTCCGCCTCGCCGTTTGAAAGCTGGATGGCGGTGATCACGGTGCTGTGCATCGGCGTGGTGGCGGTGTTTACGCGGGGCATGATCCAGCGTCTGCTGATCCTGGTTGGGCTGATTGTCGCCTGCCTGGTCTACGCCCTGCTGGCGAACGTTTTTGGCCTGGGCAAACCGGTTGATTTTACGCTGCTGCACCAGGCTGCCTGGTTCGGCCTGCCGCAGGTGACCTCACCCACCTTTAACGCTCAGGCGATGATGCTTATCGCACCGGTGGCGGTGATCCTGGTGGCGGAGAACTTAGGTCACCTGAAAGCGGTCGCCGGAATGACCGGGCGCAGTATGGATCCGTACATGGGGCGCGCATTCGTCGGTGACGGGCTGGCGACCATGCTCTCCGGTTCCGTGGGCGGTAGCGGCGTTACCACCTATGCCGAAAACATCGGCGTGATGGCGGTCACCAAAGTCTACTCCACGCTGGTCTTCGTCGCAGCGGCGGTGATGGCGATACTGCTCGGGTTCTCACCGAAGTTCGGCGCGCTGATACACACTATTCCGTCACCGGTCATCGGCGGCGCATCGATTGTGGTGTTTGGATTGATTGCCGTGGCCGGGGCGCGTATCTGGGTGCAGCACCGCGTCGATCTCAGCCAGAACAGCAACCTGATTATGGTGGCGGTCACGCTGGTGCTGGGCGCAGGCGACTTCGCCCTGACGCTGGGCGGATTCACGATTGGCGGGATTGGCACGGCGACCTTTGGGGCAATTCTGCTTAATGCCCTGCTGAGCCGCCGGGAAGCGACCGCGCCGCAGGGCGAGGTCGTGCATCAGGATTCGTGATTTAACGTCGCGCTGTCATCTCCTGGCAGCGCGTTTTTCTTCCGCTTAAGTTTCAGCTCGCTCACCAGCACCCCGGCGACAATAAATGCCGCGCCCACCAGGGCCAGCAGCGGCAGACGCTCCCCGGCCAGCCGCCCGAAAATGCCCGCCCAGACCGGTTCTCCGGTATAAATCACCGTCGCACGGGTTGGCGATACGCTGCGCTGCGCCCAGTTCATGGTGACCTGAATAATGGCGCTGAAGATACCCAGCCCCAGTGCGACCACAACCAGCCCGGTGGACATCGGCGGTACGGACTCCCCTGCCGGAACCATCGTCGCAAAGGCCACCAGCGACGCCGTGGCGAGCTGCACCACCGTCACCCGTTTGACGTCGACCTCACCCGCCCAGGCGCTAATCAGAATAATTTCCGCCGCAATGGCAATCGCCCCAATCAGGGTGATGATTTCGCCCGGCCCCAGTGCCAGCAGGTTGTTTTCCGGCCCGGCCAGTAAGATCAGACCGATAAACGCCAGCACGATGCCAATACAGGACATCAGGCCCGGAATTCTGCCGAGACAGAGCCACTGCAATAGCGGCACCAGCGGCACATACATGGCGGTAATAAACGCGGATTTGCTGCTGGAGATAGTCTGTAAACCCCACGTCTGCAGGCTGTAGCCCATCGCTATCGCAACACCAATCGCCACGCCGGCCTTAAGCTCTTTAAGCGTCAGCCCCCGCAGCGTTTTAAGCGAAATCAGCCCTACGGCAAGCGCCGCCGTCGCAAAGCGCAGGCCAACAAAAAAGAACGGATCGCTGAGGGTCACCGCATACTGAACGGCCAGGAACGTCCCGCCCCAGAACATGGTGATGAGAATGAGGATGGCTTCCTGCGGTTTTACGGAGAATTTGAAGCGTGAGACAGACATGCGGCACTCGCAATTAAAATCAATTCTCTAGTGTGCGTTGCCTTTGGTTACAGTTCAATGTTGCAGAAATAAAAAAACCGCCGGGAAATCCCGGCGGCAGGGATTCAACCCGGCGTGTTACTTATTGCTGCCGTGGCTGTTTTTGCCCCCTTTTTTACCAGCCTCTGATGCGCGCTGAGGGTCATTTTTGAAGTTACCCCCGCTAGACTGGCCACCTTTACGACCTGCTTCTGATGCTCTTTCACGGTCTTCAGCGAAATTACCTGAACCACCACGATGGTTTGCCATCTCTAACCTCCAGAGTGTGAAACATTAGACATCATTTTGCATTCAGTAAAAGAGGATTCTTTCACCGCGCGACTCAAGGACAGTGCCTTTATCTGTGCCGCGTGAAACTAAGCTTAGTGGAATGCGGCTATCCAGCAAGCCAGAGGTAATATTCTGCAACATGATCTCAGTCTTTTGGGTGAGACGACGCGACGGTGACTCATAAGCCTTTCTTATCATTTCAAAATTCGATTGAGAGAAAGTTGTTTCATTTTGCTACAAAGCCATTTTTGTAATCATATTGTTATAAATCAAAGAAATGCCGTTCATTTTTGCAGTCTGGCTGTGATGGCATATCTTTAAAAGAACGCAGCGATCCGCTGTCAGAAAAAACAAACGAGGAGTGAAGCAAAATGGCAAAAGTTCTGGTGCTCTATTATTCCATGTATGGACACATTGAAACCATGGCTCACGCGGTAGCAGAAGGTGCAAACAGGGTTGATGGCGTGGAGGTTGTGGTGAAACGCGTACCGGAAACCATGCAGGCGGAAGCCTTCGCGAAAGCCGGGGGGAAAACGCAAAACGCCCCGGTCGCCACCCCGCAGGAGCTGGCAGATTATGATGCCATTATCTTCGGCACCCCAACCCGCTTCGGCAATATGTCGGGTCAGATGCGCACCTTCCTCGATCAAACCGGCGGACTTTGGGCATCCGGGGCGCTCTACGGCAAACTCGCCAGCGTTTTCAGCTCTACCGGCACCGGCGGCGGTCAGGAGCAGACGATTACCTCAACCTGGACTACCCTTGCTCATCATGGGATGGTGATTGTGCCGATTGGCTACGGCGCGCAGGAGCTGTTTGACGTTTCCCAGGTGCGCGGCGGTACGCCTTACGGTGCAACCACCATTGCCGGTGGGGACGGTTCACGCCAGCCAAGCAATGAAGAACTGGCTATCGCCCGCTATCAGGGTGAACACGTCGCGGGTCTGGCCAAAAAACTGAACGGCTAACACCCAACAGGAGGACAAGCATGCCAACTCAAGAATCCAAAGCTCACCACGTGGGCGAATGGGCAAGTTTACGCAATACCTCTCCGGAGATTGCCGAAGCTATCTTTGAAGTCGCTAAATACGATGAAAAGCTGGCCGAGCAGATTTGGGAGGAAGGTAATGATGAGGTGCTGGTGCGCGCCTTCGAAAAAACGGATAAAGACTCGCTCTTCTGGGGTGAGCAAACCATCGAACGTAAAAACGTCTAAGCGTTTCCCCCCCGCCGCAGCGGGGGGTTCTCTTTTACTTCGCCGCGTTATTCATGACCGCATTGAATTTATCGACAGGGCAGAAGCCGTTCGCATCCACCGGACAGTCTTTCAGCTCCAGCGTCACGCGCTGCGCAGGCGACTGCAGCGACAGCACGCTGGCGTTACGCAGCTGCTCTGAGCTCTGGTAGACATACTCAATTTTCATCAGCTCGCGGTTGGCATTTTTGTCATGCCAGCGCTGGAAGACAATCTTGCCGCCAATCGGGGTGCGCTCCTGCTGGTCGTGCAGCTGATACGGTTTGAAATTCAGGGCGGTGAGCAGGGAAGCAATGTTCGAATCATGCCCCACCAGCAGTGTGATCTTAGGCGCTTTCGCCTGGTCGGTGACCAGCGTTTTATCGATATACTTCACCAGCGGCTTCGCCACGTTTTGCGCCACCTCGGTGGAGGTAAACAGCGAGTCCTGATAGCCGTTCTTCAGCTTCGACAGCACGCGCCACTGCTGGTCAGTCTTAATTTCGCCCCAGGCCACCTGGTCGGCCGGGAAGCCTTCGTAATACTGCAGCGTAAACGCATCCACCAGCGAGTTACCCACCTTCAGCGGCCCGGATACGCCAGGCTCTTTTTCATAGTCGGCGCTGAAGGTGTCTTTCGCGTCTGCCAGCGAGCAGACCTTTTTCTCTTTGCAGGACGGAGAATCCGCGTAGTTCGTCATCTGCTCCAGCAGCTTATAGCTTTCGCCAAGCTGCATTTTCTGCCGTTCCGTCTCCATCGCCTTCAGCGCTTTTTCACGAAATTCCGGCGAGTTATCGGTAATCACCGGGTTAAAGGTCGGATCCATGGTGCCCATTTTTTCCTGATGGTGCACGGGAACGTCGCAGCCCGGGAACGCGCCGGTGATAAAGAATTGCGCGGTGGCGACGGTGCGCTGCAGGCTGTTGGCATAGGCATAAACGCTATCCGCTGGAGGGCATTCTCCGGTGGTTACCATTCCCTGCTGCGCCAGCCACTCGCGCATGTAATGGCCCATATAGACTTCGAGCACGCCACCCTTGGTGGTGAGCTGACCGCCCGGCACTTCCCACTCCGGCCACTGCTTCGGCGTGGACTGCTCCAGCACGCTGCCGTTATTGGCGAGCGGCGCGCGCAGGTTGTGACGGCTCATGATTAAAACTTGCTCCAGCTGATATCCGTCTGGCGTCTCCTGCGCCTGTGCGCCAAAGGTCACTGAAAGGGTACCTGCGACTGCAACTGCGAGTAGTGCTTTTCTCATCCCTTATTCCTCACGCGTTTTATTGTTGCGGCGAGTGTGACACATTCGTGACAGCTTTTTCGGGAAGCATTTCTCAAAGTGATGATTAACGTGCTTACGGTGTGTGCCAATTAGTTTTATAATAAAACCACACCCTACCGGAGAATTGACCGTGAAACGTACCCGCCTTGAAGAGAGCACCTGCCCCGTCGCCCGTTCGCTGGATATCATCGGCGACTGGTGGTCGCTGCTGATCGTGCGCGACGCGCTGCGCGGGATTAAACGCTTCGGCGAGTTCCAGAAAAGCCTCGGTATCGCAAAAAACATGCTGACCACGCGACTGAAGCTGCTGGTCGACGAAGGCATTCTTACGCTTCAGCCCGCGTCCGACGGCAGCGCCTGGCAGGAGTATGTCCTGACCGATAAAGGTCGCGCCCTGCAAACGGTGCTGGTTGCTCTGTCCCAGTGGGGGAATGAATTTTTGTTTGGTGAAAACGAATGCGGCACCGTGCTGGTCGATAGCGAACAGCGCAAACCCCTGCGCAGGCTGGCGCTTATTGCCGACGATGGGCGTGAACTGGCGCCAGAAGAGATCGTGGCTAAACTCCCCTCCTGATCGTTCCCGAGGACAAAAGCACAAAATGCCCACCAAAATGGTTGCATTATAAAACCAAATGACAGAGAGTTAATTCAGTTTCATCTTGAAACCAAATAACCCACTTTGCCTTGAGGTAACACACGATGACTACGCAAATCACCACCGCCCTGATTACGGGCGCCTCTTCCGGGATTGGTGCCGTCTATGCTGACCGTCTTGCCGCGCGCGGTGCTAACCTGGTGCTGGTTGCCCGCCGCGAGGATCGCCTGAAAACCCTCGCTGCCGACCTGCGCGCGCGCTATGGCGTGGGCGTCGATATTCTGGTGGCCGATCTCACCGACGAGACCGGGATCCGCGCCGTGGAAGAGGAGCTGCGCAGCAATACCGCCATTGACACGCTTATTAACAACGCGGGCACCGCCCAGATGGCGCCGTTCCTCGCAGGTGACGTGGCGCAGCATCAGGCCATTAACACCCTGAATACCACGGCGCTGATGCGTCTGACCTACGCCATCCTGCCCCGACTGGCGCAGAACAATCGCGGCACGCTGATCAATATCGCGTCGGTGCTGGCCCTGCACGTGCGGGCGGGCAGCGCGCTCTACAGCGCCACCAAGGCGTGGGTACTGAGCTTTACCCGTGGGCTACAGGAAGAGTTTGCCGAGAGCAATGTGCGCATTCAGGCCGTGCTGCCCGCCGCCACGGCGACAGAAATCTGGAGCCATTCAGGCGTCACGGTGAACGATCTGCCGGAAGGCTCGGTGATGACCACCGACGATATGGTCGATGCGTCGCTGGCGGGTCTGGATCAGGGCGAACCGATCACCATCCCGCCGATGCATGACGCAGGCCTGTGGGAGCGCTACGAAGCGGCGCGCCTTGAGCTGTTCAACAGCGCGCGCACCGGCATTCCGGCACCGCGCTACGTAAAACGCTAGCCTAACGCTCCAGCTGGTCGCCGTATTCGCTCACCCAGGCGGCCAGCGGAGAAAGCGCACCCTGAAGGGTTAACCCCAGGTCGGTTATCTGATACTCCACGCGCGGCGGGATCTCCGGATAGACTGTCCGCGTCACCAGCCCGCGCTGTTCAAACAGGCGGAGCTGTTTGGTCAGCTCTTTTTGGGTGATGGGCGCGGCCGCCCTCAGCAGTTCGCCAAACCGCACGGGCGTATTGAGGATAATCAGGCGATAGAGGATCGGGATCGCCCATTTACCGGAAATCAGGTTCACAAACTGCGTCATTGGGCAGGTGTAAACCTCAGATTTTTTTTCGCATGACACGTCCAGCATTTCTGCCATAGCACACCTCTTGCCGCGTTAGTATCCATTTGGTACCTGGTTTCCTTTCGATACTAACGTTTCTATAGTGCTTTCTCCAGTAACATTTCAGGAGAAGAACATGGGTCGTTTAACAGATAAATATACGTTGATTACCGGCGGCACCAGCGGCATCGGTCTTGCCACCGCGCAGGCGTTTATCGCCGAAGGCGCGCGCGTCGCCGTGACCGGACGCAACCCGGACACCCTCGCCGAAGCAGAACGTATTCTTGGCGATAAGGCCTGGGTGATCCCGACCGATGCGGGAGATATCACGTCGCAAAAAGCGCTGGCGAACACTCTCGCCGCTCGCTGGCCGCGCCTCGACGCGGTGTTTCTCAACGCTGGCGACGTGACGCACGCGCCGCTGGAAGTCTGGCAGGAGGATGCCTGGGACCGCCTGATGGGCATCAACCTGAAGGGACCGTTCTTTTTAATTCAGGCGCTGCTGCCGCTGCTGAATAACCCATCGTCGGTTATCCTCTGCGGCTCCGTGAGCGCGCGCATCGGCCTGCCCACCAGCAGCGTGTATGCCGCGAGCAAGGCCGCCCTCCTGTCTCTGGCGCGTACGCTGTCGGCGGAGCTGCTGCCGCGCGGGATCCGCGTCAACGGCCTGAGCCCCGGTCCGGTGGAAACCCCGGCGTTTACGAAGACGGGCTTAAGTGATGAAGCGCTTAACGCGATGATGGCAGAGGTCATCAAGCTGGTCCCGCTCGGCAGAATGGGCTCGACGACGGAGCTGGCAAAAGCCGCGCTCTATCTGGCGTCCGACGAGTCGAGCTATACGGTAGGAACGGAGCTGCTGGTGGACGGCGGAATGGGAAGTTTGTAACTCAAAAGGCGCTGATGCCGGTGACCGCGCCGACGTACAGCGCCGCCCATACGCAGGCGGAAAGCAGGCTGACGGCGTAGACCTTGACTGCATTCAGCCTGAGCATCCCAGCCGCCAGCGGCACGATGTAGCGCAGGACCGCCAGAAAGCGCGACGTAAACAGCACGATGACACCGTTCTTTTGCAGCTGGTGCTGTACCCGCAAGAACTTATCGGCGTGCTTCGACGTGAAACGCGTGACCAGCCGGGTATGCCCCATCAGCTGGCCGATATGGTAGTTCAGCACCGACCCCGCCGTTGCCCCCATCACCACGGCAAGCCACGCCAGCGCAGGATGCATGCTCCCCTGACCGACGCTGATGCCCGCCAGCAGCATCACCGAGGCGGGCGGCAGCACGGAGGAGACCAGCACCGTGGATTTACTCAACGCCATCACGAATAACAGCGCGAACAGATGTGCCGGGTAGAACGTAAAATGATCCAACAACGTATCAAACCACGCCATTTACCCTTCCCCCACGAATTATGTCATCCTCCATTTAAAATGAATAAACTTAAATAAACCCTCAACGTTTAATTAATAAAACTCTCCTAAACCATTCTTAAACATTATTTAATTTTCTGAGCGGCAAAATGAAATAAGCGTATTATCCCTCTCGTTTTATACCCAAAATAATTCGAGTTGCAGGAAGGCGGCAAGGGAACGAATCCCCGGGAGCGTACATAAGTACGTGACTGGGGTGAGTGAGTGCAGCCAACGCACCTGCAACTTGAAGTATGACGGGTATACAACGATCTCGTTATGGCGAGGCTCCTGTACAAATACACGTTATCGCTCTGGTGGGTTCGAGAGAACCGGCACAGGGTAAAACAGGCACTGTCGAATCAAGGCTTTGTCAGTATAACTTCCCTTACGGGATACGGTGTACAGTGCTGAACCCAGGACGTGGGGATCTCCTCTTCGACATGCCCTGTCTTGCTCGCCCCTGAGAGATGTTATTATTCAAAGGGAATTCACTATGTCTTACGCTATTCACAACCAAAATCTGGCATTCAATGACAGCGCGATCGCGCAATATATGAATACTGACTTCATCGTCCTTGATATTTCATTATGCGTGGCACTGGCGCGCGAGCAATTCTTCGAAAAATTAAAAGACGACGATATTCCGTCGCATATTTTTATTGAAGATAACGGTCGCCTCGCGGGCATGATTGCCGTGCGCAAACTCTTGCAGACTACCGATACGCTGCAGTCCGTTAAGGCGCTGATGATTTCGGAATTTATTCAGGTTAAACCCGAAGATGAACGTGCGGACGTGGCAGGCGTGCTGGCCCACGCCGGGGCGGATGTGGTGCCCGTGGTCACCCACGGCAAGCTCGTCGGCTGCCTGACCGAGCGCGAGATCGCCCATCTGCTGGAAGATGACGTCACCGAAGATGCTCAGCTTCAGGGTGCAACGCTGCCGCTGGAAAAGCCGTATCTGGAAACCAGCGCCTTTAGCCTGTGGAAAAAACGCTCCGTCTGGCTGCTGCTGCTGTTTGTCGCGGAAGCGTATACCAGCTCGGTGATCCAGCACTTCGAGGAGGCGCTGGAGTCCGCCATTGCGCTGGCGTTCTTTATTCCGCTGCTGATTGGCACGGGCGGCAACAGCGGGACGCAGATCACCTCCACGCTGGTGCGCGCGATGGCGCTGGGGGAAGTCCACCTTCGCGACGTCGGGCGCGTGCTGCGCAAAGAGATGACCACCTCGCTGATGATTGCCGCCACGCTGGGTATCGCCGGGTGTATCCGCGCCTGGATGATGGGTATCGGCCTGGAGATCACGCTTATCGTCAGCCTGACGCTGGTGTGTATCACGCTCTGGAGCGCGATTGTGTCGTCCGTGATCCCGATGGTGCTCAAGCGCTGCCGGATCGACCCTGCCGTGGTGTCCGCGCCGTTTATCGCCACACTGATTGACGGGACCGGGCTGATTATCTACTTCAAAATTGCCCAGTACACGCTGGGGCTAGAGTAAGCTTGCGAGCACCTCATTCACGTGATTGAGGTGCTCACTTCGCTACGCATCGCCGAGCTGATGCGCGATCTCACGCAACTGCTGGGCAAGCGCCTGCAGGTTTTTCCCCTTTTCCCCTTTTGGCCCGGTGGACTGACGCACCACCAGACGGGCAGGTAAAATCGAGGACATGCGCTGGGCATTCTCTTCACCGCTGTCGAGAATACGGCGCACCGCCTCTTTACCCTGCAGATCTAAATCCAGCGATACCGTCGTCAGCGCCGGGTAGAAGAACGAGCTTTCATAGGTGTCATCGTAGCCAATCACCGACTTCTCGCCCGGAATTGAAATCTGCTGCTGATGGAACGCGCTCAGCACGCCGAGCGCCATCTGGTCGTTAGCCACCAGCACGGCGGTAAACTGCGCCGTCTCCCGCAGCATTTGCAACGCTCCCGAATAACCGCTTTGCGCATCCCAGTTGCCGCGAATGACCGATGCTGGCTCCAGGCCGTAGCCCTTCAGGGTCTCGATCCAGCTTTTCAGCCTCAGCTGCGCCGAGACGGAAGACGTCGGCCCCGCCAGCAGGGCAATGTCGCGATGCCCCAGTTCGTAAAGATATTTGACGCTGGCGCGGGTGCCGTCCGCCGGGTTAAACGAAACGTTAAACACGGAACTGTACGGGTCCACGTCGAGGAACAGGCAGACAATGTCATCGTTGTCGGTGGCGATTTTCTGCGCCGCTTCAGCCTCCAGCGGCACGTTGATGATCACTTTGCTCACCAGCTGGGATTTCAGCTCGTTGATGGAATCCTGGATGCTGTGGTTGACGTTCTCATCAATCATTGAGATCAGTACCTGGTAGCCTTCCACATTGGCATAGCGTTTCACCGCCGCCGCAACCTGCGAAGGCGCGTGCAGCGCCAGCGAAATGGTCACCAGCCCAACGGTCTGGCTCTGCTTGCCCACCAGCTGCTGAGCCAGTCGGTTGGGTACATACCGCAATAACTCTATGGATTTCTCCACCTTGCTGCGCGTGGCGTCGGATACATTCGCAGACTTATTCAGTACCCTGGACACGGTCTGATAGGAGACGCCCGCATGGCGTGCCACGTCCTCTAACGTTGCGCTTTTCGACTTCATGGTCCGGTTCCTTATGTTGTTATGCGCTGATTGTAACAGGGGTGCTGAAAAAAAACGCTTACCACCCTCTCGCTGTGGGCATAACACCATCAAAAAGTATGACGCTCACAATGCCATAATTTGTGTCCAATCTCATTACTCGTAACAAAATTGTCTATTTTATTTGCAGTTAATCACACATTTAAGATCGTGTAATTGCCAGCCAACGGGTTTAGGCATTTTATGACAGCGGATTTGTGAACGTATTACAAAACAATAAGAGGGTTACAATGAACACGACGATCCGCTCTGTATCTGTTGCGTTGGCTGCCGCGCTGGCATCGCCTTCGCTGTTTGCAGCGTCTTCAGTACCGATTGATTTTCATGGATATCTTCGCTCTGGTGTGGGCGTCTCACGGGATGGTGGGATGGAGGAGTGGCAAAAAAACAAAATTGGCCGTCTGGGTAACGAGGCCGACACCTACGGCGAACTGGAGCTAGGCTCCGAGGTATACAAAAAGAACGACGTCAGTTTCTATCTCGACAGCATGGTGAGCATGGTATCAGACGGCTCCAACGACAATGAAACCACCTTAGATGACGATGCCCAGTTCGGCCTGCGCCAGCTTAACCTGCAGATCAAGGGGCTGATCCCCGGAGATCCCAATGCGGTAATTTGGGGCGGTAAGCGCTACTACCAGCGCCATGACCTGCACATCATTGATACCAAATACTGGAATATTTCCGGCTCCGGTGCGGGTATCGAGAACTACACGCTTGGCCCGGGCGCAGTCTCCGTTGCGTGGATCCGCGGCGATGCTAACGACGTGGACTACCGCGTGGATGGCGACAGCGACGTTAACATCAACTACATTGACCTTCGCTATGCGGGCTGGAAGCCGTGGGCGGGCGCGTGGACGGAAGTGGGTATTGATTACGCCATGCCAAACCCGACCAACAAGCAAAAAGAGTACGGCGGGCTGTACGAGGCCGATAACGGCGTGATGGTCACCGGTGAGATCAGCCAGGATATGTTTGGCGGCTATAACAAGCTGGTGCTGCAGTACGCCAATAAAGGTCTGGCCCAGAACATGGTTTCACAGGGTGGGGGCTGGTACGACATGTGGAACTACGTGAACGACGCCACCGGCTACCGCGTGATTAACACCGGCTTAATTCCGATTACCGACAAGTTCTCCTTTAACCACGTCCTGACATGGGGCTCGGCAGACGACACCACGCAGTATACGGACAAATCACGCCTGGTATCGCTGGTGGGGCGCGCACAGTATCAGTTCACCGAGTACGTGCGTCTGATTGGCGAAGTGGGCGGATTCTACCAGGAAGATACTTATACCGACGGCACTAAGTACAAGCAGAGCGGCGAGAAGTACACCCTCGCGCTGGGCCTGGCAGACGGTCCTGAGTTTATGTCACGTCCTGAACTGCGCGTGTTCGCCTCCTATCTGAATGACTCCGAAAAAGGGCAATCCTTCGAGGATGGCACGGCCAACAATACCTGGAACTTTGGTGTGCAGGTCGAGGCCTGGTGGTAAATCTTAATTCATAATTTGCGTTAATCGTTATCGTATCTCCAGCAACCTGCAGTCTATTTTACTGCTTTGGGATAGCCATTACTTTGGCTATCCCTTTTTTATATTTACTGATTAAAATGTTCGTCTAATAATTTCCGTAATGTATCAGACTGCCTGCCGAATATAGCGTGCACCTGCTGACCGATAATAATCACCCCCAGCGCCCCCTCATTCTGTAACGCCTGTGAATCGACCTTATTTAAATCTTTTACCGTCACGCGCAGGCGGGTAATACAGGCTTCGACGTGCTCGATATTATCGTCGCCGCCAAATGCCGGAATTAAACGCTGAGTAATTTGACTGTCCATAATACGCCTCTCTGTTATGCAGATAAAAAAATGCCCGCTCGTAGAGCAGGCATTCTGTGCCTTTTTTTGCCCGGACGGCGCGGTCTGATGCCCTCACCCCATCCCTCTCCCACAGGGAGAGGGATCCCCACAAAATAATGCCTGCACAGACGACCCCCTCTCCCTTGAGGGAGAGGGCTGGGGTGAGGGGGAACATACGGCTGTGGTGGTTATTCCGTTCACTTTATGTTCCTTGCTACTCTGTAACGACAATACCTGTGAACGTGCCATGGCGGCTCAATCGCCGCCGCCCTGGCGACCCGGGCTCCCGGCGGTAAATAGCCGCTTCGCGGTACCCTCAGCTTATTCCTTCAGGCTATCGGGTCGGGCATGAGCCTGCATCCCTGCAGGCCACGCCCTCTCGGCGCATCCCTGCGCCTCGCCCCGGCCTTACGGAAACGCCTCGGCGATTTACAGCCGGACCAGGGCATCGCTTTAAGCCATTAATTTTCCTGAAGCAACATTTATCGCTTTCGGTTAAAAAATTACTGTGGATTCCTCAGCCCACAGGGAGAGGGAGAAAATCAACTACGCTTTGCGCTTAAGCACCCGACAGTCCCACGCCAGCAGCACGGTATCGCCCGCAGCGGCGGCGTCGGTCATGCAGTCGGTATACCCCTGCGGCATCGTGATGAGCTGCTGCTGGGCCGTGTAGTTCTGCACAAACACCCAGGCGGTTTCGCCATCCGTGCGCGCCGTGGCGACCACGCCCGGAGGGAAATCCCCTTCGACTGCGCGCGGTAGCGCCAGCTCGTCGATAATCCCGGCGAAGAAATCGCGCTGGAACGGCAGGTCGTTGCGCGACGCCACGTGCCACGCCTTGCCTTTGCCGAAGCGGTTGACCGTCACCGCCGGGCGACCGGCGTAGAAATCATCCCGGTAGGTCGCCAGCGCCTGCGCGGATTCAGTATGGATCAGCTCGCACAGATGCCTGACCTGATACGGCCCCTGCAGGCCCGCCGCATTGCCCGCCAGCCCCTGAACCAGGTTTCGCTCCCCCTCGCCCAGGCAGTCAATCTCTTCCGCCCAGATGCCGAGGAGCTTGCGCAGCGGGCCCGGGAAACCGCCGAGGTGGCAGAGATCGGTCTCATCCACTACCCCGCTCCAGTAGGTCGTCACCAGATGCCCACCCGCGGCCACAAAGGCTTCCGCCCGCTCGGCGAAACCTTCGCGCACCATGTAGAGCATGGGGGCAATCACTAGCGCGTAGCGGCTCAGATCGCCGTCAGCGTCGATGACGTCGACCGCGATGCCCTTTTCCCAGAACGGACGATAGTGTTCGTTGACGGTTTTTTCGTACTCCAGCCCCATGTTGCGCGGGCCTTCGGCATCGTCCAGCGCCCAGCGGTTTTGCTGGTCAAAGATAATGGCCACGCGTGCGTCGGTGCGGCACCCCACCACCTCAGGCAGACGCGCCAGCATCTCCCCCAGACGCGTTACTTCGCGCCCGACGCGGGTATCAAGATGCCCCACGTGATCGATAATCGCACCGTGGAATTTCTCCACCGACCCGCGGCTCTTACGCCACTGGAAGTACTGCACCGAATCCGCTCCGTGCGCTACCGCCTGAATAGAGGAGAGAATATGCATCCCCGGCTTTTTCAGCTTGCTGGTCGGCTGCCAGTTGGTGGTGCTTGGCGTGGACTCCATCAGCACAAAGGGTTTACCGCCCTTCAGGCTGCGCATCATGTCGTGGTACATGGCGGTATAGCAGGCCAGCTGCGTTTCGTCTTTCTCCTTGTGCCACATCGGGTAGCTGTCCCAGGAGATGAAGTCGATCGCTTTCGCCAGCTGCCAGTAGTCGTAATCGTAGAAATACTCCATAAAGTTGGTTGTCACCGGCAGTTCGGCATTGGCGGCCTTCAGCGGTGCCACCTCATGCTGGCAAAAATCGGTGACCTGCGCGGTATTGAAGCGGCGCCAGTCGAGATTCAGGCCGTGAATCGACATTTCTCCCTGCGGCGCGGGGGACTCAATCTGCGACCAATCGGTGTAGGTATGGCTCCAGAAGGTGCTCCACCACGCATGGTTCAGCGCGTCGAGGGTGTTGTAGCGCGCCTTTAGCCAGTCGCGGAAGCGTTCCTGGCACAGGCTACAGTGGCATTCGCCGCCGTACTCATTGGAGATATGCCAGCCCAGCACCGCCGGATGATGCGAATAACGCGCCGCCAGCAGGCTGTTAATTTTCATCGTCTTTTCGCGGTAGACCGGAGACGACATGCAGTGGTTATGACGCCCGCCGTGCAGCGCGGGGACGCGGTTGCGCCCGACGCGCAGCACTTCCGGATATTTTTTCGACATCCATGCCGGACGCGCGCCGCTCGGCGTAGCGAGAAATATATGAATGCCCGCCGCATAGAGTTTTTCAATAATGCTGTCCAGCCAGGCAAAATCATATTCCCCTTCCTGCGGCTCCAGTTTCGCCCAGCTAAATATCCCCACCGACATGACATTACATTTCGCCTGCTGCATCATGGCGATATCTTTTTCAATAATACCGGGGTAATTCTCCCATTGCTCCGGGTTATAGTCGGCGCCATGCAATAACGCCGCGACCTTTGGACTTAAAGGCGCAAATTTATTCATATTTAAAACGTCCTGAATGGAGATAAAAACTAGTTAAATACCGTTATTGACGGCAGCACTTTACCCTGGCAATCAAATAACGCCTGATTCTCGCGGGCATTACCCTCTTTCCATTCGTCATGGATATATTTCATGCCGGTTTTGGTGGCCCACGTGGTGCCCGGAACGGCAATCCAGGTCGGTTCCCAGTAAAAGATGCCCTTGCCGCGACGGTCAGGCACATCAATAACGGACTGCATTAAATCGTGAATATAATCGTACTGACCCTGAACGGTGCCGGGATAGCCGCCGTCCTTTTCTTCTTTGGCCTGGAAGCTGTTCTCGGCGTTATCGCAGTTCTCCAGCGTATAGCCATAGGCCGCTTCCACCACAATCACGTCTTTGTTATAGCGCCTGCTGATGTCATCCATGTTGGCCTTCAGCGCGCTAATCGGGCCGTTCCAGTAGGTGTACATCGACAGGCCGATGATATCGAACGGCACGTCGCGCTTCGTGATTTCATCAAACCACCAGCGGAAGGTGTCATTTTTGGTGCCTTCGGCCAGATGGAGCATGATTTTCACCTGCTCGCCGTCGGTCAGGTTCTCCTTTAGCCCACCAATCGCGGCGTTGAGCAGCCCGGCCAGGCGGTCAAATTCACCGCCGCCCTGCCCCCAGCTTTTTCCTTCCGGCCACAGCATGCCGCCGTTAATTTCGTTTCCTATCTGCACCATGTCCGGCAATACGCCCTCTTTCTTAAAGCGGGCGATCGTGTCGCGGGTATAGTCATGAATAACCGTTTTCAGCTGCGGGTAGTCCATCTTCTCCCAGGCTTTTGGCTTGAACTGTTTTCCCGGATCGGTCCAGAAATCGCTGTAGTGGAAATCGAGCAGCAGCTTCAGGCCCTGCGCCTTTACGCGCTTCGCCAGCGCGAGGGTGTTTTCGAGATTATTACTGCCGCCGCCGTAGGTGTTGCCGTCGGCATCCTGCGGATCAACCCACAGGCGCAGGCGCACGGTGTTCACGCCGTTAGCTTTGAGGATAGCAAGCGCGTCCTGCTGCTGGCCGCTCTGGTTATAAAATTTGGCGCCGTGTTGTTCCGCTTCCAGCAGCGTCGAAATATCCGCCCCCTTGATAAAGTCCGCGGGCATGGCGTTAAAAGGACGCGTTTGCACCCCGTCCGCAGCAAACGCGCTCGCGGCCAGGCCACATGAGAGGCAAACGGCAAGTAAAGCAGGTTTGAGTCTTTTCATGATTATCCTTTGGTACTCCCGGAGGTCAGGCCGGAGACGAAGTATTTTTGTAATGCCAGATAGAGGATCGCTACCGGCACCGCAATCAACACCGCGCCTGCCGCGTAGGTGGTGTAGCTGGCACCCATTTTTTGCGCCACCAGGTTATAAAGCCCGATGGGTAAGGTGTATTTATCCGGGGTGCGCAGAATCGTGCTGGAGAGGATGAAATCCCCCAGCGGCCCGGTGAAGGAGAACAGCGCCACCACCGCCACAATTGGCTTCGATAGCGGCATGATAATTTCGATGAAAATCCGGAAATTACTGGCCCCGTCCATGCGCGCGGATTCATCCAGATCTTTCGGGATGGCGTCGAGGTAGCCTTTCATCAGGTAGGTATTCATCGGGATCATGCCGCCCACGTAGATCAGCACCAGCGCCAGATGGCTGTTGATGAGGCCCAAAAGCTGCGACAGCACGAAGATGGCAATCAGCGCCGAGAACTGGGGGATCATCTGCAGGAGCAGGAACAGCATCAGCCCGTTCTGGCGTCCCTTAAAGCGAAAGCGCGAAAAGGCATAGGCGGTAAAGCTGACGCTGATTAAGGTCAGCATCATGGTCAGAAAGCTGATTTTCATCGAGTTCCAGTACCAGGTCATGTAGTTCACCTGGCCGTTAAACAGGTCGGCGTAGTGCTGCACCGAAAAGTTCTCTGGAATAATTGAGGAGCTGAGCAGGCTATTACCTGCGTTGAACGACGCGCCGACCGTCCACACCAGCGGGTAGATGATAATCGTCGACACCAGCACGATAACCAGCCAGGAGAGCGAGAGGCGTACCCACTTCTCACGTTTAATACTTTGTGATTGAGCCATTGTTACGTCCCTTACGCCATGTCGTCGTTTTTGAAAGATTTGGTGGCGCGGAACTGCCACAGCGCCAGGCCGACGACAAAGATCGACAGCAGGATAGTGATGGTCGCCGCAATCGCGTACTGCGACGACGACATGGTGAGTTTGTAGATCCACGACACCAGGATATCTGTCCCACCCGCATTGGACCCCACCACCGCCGGCCCGCCGTTGTTGAACAGGTAGATGATGTTGAAGTTATTGAAGTTGAAGGTGTATTGGGTGATCAGAATCGGCGCAATCGAGTACAGCACCAGCGGCAGCGTGATGGTGCGCAGCTTGGTCGCACTGCTGGCCCCGTCCATGGTGGCGGCTTCGTACAGATCGTCAGGGATCGCCTGCAGCACGCCGGTTGTCATAGCAAAAACAAACGGGAAGCCGAGCCAGGTCTGCATCAGGATCAGCGCCGTTTTGGTCCAGAACGGATCGGTCATCCAGGCTTTCGGCGCAATGCCGAAGAAGGCCAGAATGGCATTGTTTATCACACCGAAAGAGTCGTTGAACATTCCGGCAAACACCAGAATGGTGACAAAGCCCGGCACAGCCCACGGCAGAATGAAGATGGTGCGGATAAGCGGCTTAAAGCGCAGGTCTTTCTGGTTCACCAGGATAGCCAGCAGCACGCCCACGGTACATTGCAGCGTGGTGGCGAGCAGGGTCCAGACCACCGTCCACTGCAGCACGTCGAAGAAGGTTGAGCGCCAGATGGAGAGCGTGAAAATATTGATGAAGTTCTTAAACCCTACCCAGTCCACCAGCTTAGCCGGCGGCGTATGGTAAAGATTGTAGTTAGTAAAGGCGATGGCAAAACCGAAGAGGATCGGGAAAACCACCACAAACACCAGCAGAATAAAGCCCGGCGTGATCATCAGATACGGAAAGCCGTCGCTCAGTAGCATCTGATACTGCTTACGCACGCTGTTTAGCCCCAGCCCTTCATCGCGTTTTCGACCGTTGACCCAGGCATCACGCATCGACAGGTAATACACCATCACGCCAAATGCGGCGATCAGTACGCTAATGATCCCTTCTGCCAGCAGGAAGATGGAGTTATCCCGCGGCACTTCCTCCCCCAGCGTCACCAGCCCCCAAAGTCCTTCGCGCAGGAAATCGGCAAAAACGCCGATAAAACTGGCCAGCAGCACCAGGAAGATAACGCCCTTCAGCCACTGGCGGTGATAGAACTGGCCGAAGCCGGGGATGACCGCCAGCAGCAGGCCGGTCCAGGCGTGACGCCCGGCCCCGTGCGGTCTGGCAAAATTTTCCGGGATGATACTCACAGACAACTCCTTTCAATAAAACGGGAGAGCGGCCTCCCGTTCTGCGACGTCAGAAAATTACTGGTTGCTGGCCTGCATGGCTTCGATTTGCATCTGGACCTGTTTCTCTGCGCTGTCCAGCGCGGCTTTGGGATCCTGTTTGCCGGTCAGGCTTAGCTCCAGCGCGGCGTTGGCCGGCCCCCAGACTTCGCCCATTTCAGGGATACCCGGCATGGCGGTGGCTCGCGCGGCCTGCACCGCAACGGCGCTCGCCTTCTCGTCGTTCTTGATTACCGGGTCGTCGATCATTGCGGTCAGCGGCGGGATCTCCCGCGTGGCCACGTAGCGGGTTTTCACGTACTGCGGCTGGTTGATGAATTCGATAAATTTCTGCGCCAGCGCTTTGTCCTTGCTCCAGGTGGAAACGACGTAGCCTTTCACGCCGAGGAAGGAGCTCATTGGCTTGCCGTCCGGCAGCGTGGGCAGCGGCGCCACGCCATAATTGATGCCTGCCGCTTCATACGGCTGGAACGCCCACGGCCCGTTGATCACGGCTGCCGCTTTCTTCTCGGTGAACAGGGAGTCAATGGCGTTCAGGCCGTTGTCGCCAACGATCCCCGCCGGAAAGATCCCGTCAGCGTAGAATTTTTTCAGGTACGTCACGGCTTCTACCGCGCCCGGCTTGTTCAGGCCGACGTCGCTGGCGTTGTAGCCGCCTTTGCCGTTTTGACCGAAGATGTAGCCTCCCATTGGGGAGATCGCGCCCCAGCTGTAGTAAATCTGATCGAACTTGGCGAGCAGACCGTACTGGTTTTTTGCGCGCTGCTGTTTAGAAAAGTCATACCAGTCCTGCAGCGAGTTGAGCGGCTTGTCGATGAGATCTTTGTTGTAGATCAGCACCAACGTCTCAACCGCTTTCGGCACGCCGTAGAGGGCGTTATCCATTTTGAAGGCGTTAATCGAGGCCGGGGTGTACTGTTCGGTCTGCTTAGCCTCCAGATTCAGGGGGGTCAATAACCCTTGCACGACGGCGCCGCCCAGCTGATCGTTAGGAATGACCAGCACGTCCGGGCCAATGCCTGCCGGGCCGTCCAGGCGCAGTTTTTCCAGCTGCTGTGCGTAAGGGGTTTCCTGCACGTTGACCTTAACGTCGTACTGTTTTTCAAAGTCCGCGACCGCATCTTTAATACCGGACGACTTCTTGATGTCTTCCCAGACGTTAAGCTGCGCGGTGGCGTGAGCCTGTACCGCGAGCGTAGAGAGGATCAGAGCAGCGAGTATGTTCTTTTTCATTATCAACCTCATGTGAAGGTATAACAATTTTATGGTTGTTATTGCATCTGACGCCCTACAAACCCCGCTATATATCCTGATAAAACTGGCGTTGCACGTCTGACACCAAATGCCTTTGGTTTGTTATACGCTACCCTTCACATCATGATAACTCTACATAAAACTGTAAGTTGTGTGATCGTCATAACATTAATGGAATATCTATATAGGGCGCATGAATGCTGGAAGTTATAGTCAAGGCAGACAAATTGCACCGTCCGACCACGTTGAACACAATTGTTATACGTAAAACATGCTCGGCGGTTTACCTGGGGAACACTGATGTCGAACATACAATTGAGGAATGTCACCAAGCGCTTTGGCGACACCGTCACGCTCCACAACGTTAATCTTGATATTGAGGACGGTGAGTTTGCCGTATTCGTCGGGCCTTCCGGCTGTGGCAAATCCACTATGCTGCGCATGATTGCCGGGCTGGAGGAGATAAGCGAGGGTGAGGTGCTGATCGGTAACGAGGTAATGAACGACATCGCCCCTTCCCATCGGGGTGTGGCGATGGTCTTTCAGTCCTACGCGCTCTATCCGCATATGACGGTGGCCGAAAACATGGGCTACGGGCTGAAGGTGAATAAAGTGCCGAAAGATCAGATCCGCCATCAGGTCGAGATGGTCGCCAAAACGCTGCAGCTCTCCCACCTGCTGGACCGCAAGCCCAAACAGCTCTCCGGCGGCCAGCGCCAGCGCGTCGCGATTGGCCGCGCTATCGTGCGTAACCCGCGCGTCTTTATGTTCGATGAGCCGCTTTCCAACCTGGATGCCGAACTGCGCGTGGAGATGCGCCTGCACCTCGCCCGCCTGCATCAGGAGCTGAAAACCACCATGGTGTATGTCACGCACGACCAGATCGAAGCGATGACCCTGGCCGACAAAATTGTGGTCATGAACTACGGCAAGGTTGAGCAGATGGGCGCCCCGATGGATCTCTATTACAAACCGGCGAATAAGTTTGTCGCCGGGTTTATCGGTTCTCCGAAGATGAACTTTCTGCCGGCGACCGTTGAGGCCTGGCAGCCGGGCAAGTTCACCGTCAGGTTGTCGCAGCAGAAGTCGCTCACGCTCGCGATAACCACCACACCGCTGCAGCCGGGCAGTCAGGTCACGCTGGGCATCCGTCCGGAACATTTAACCACTGACCTTCACCGCGGCACGCGGCTGGAATTTAGCTGTGAAGTAGTGGAGCGGCTGGGGAACAATACTTACCTGTTTGGACAATGCTACGGCCATGACAACGTGAAGATCTTGCTGCCGGGCGACGTGAAGTTCGCGCCCTGGCAGAAGATAGACGTGGCCTTCGACGATCGCCACTGCATGGTCTTTGACGAGCAGGATGTCCGGGTGAGCGCGGATATCGACGATGCGGTGCGTTCGGTGGCTTAACGCGCGCCACCGTCAGCCAGCTTTCTCACCGCCCGCCCAAACGCCTCAATCGCCAGGGCAACATCCTCAGCCATCACCGATTCCGCCGGATGGTGGCTGACGCCCCCCCTGCAGCGCACAAACAGCATCCCGACCGGCCAGCGTTCTGCCAGCGCGATGGTGTCATGCCCGGCACCGCTCGGCAGCGATAATGAGCGCCCCTGCACCGACTCAACGGCCTGTCCCAGCAGATCCTGCAAACGCACATCGCACGGCGTGGCAGCGATACGGTAAAACTCCTCGGCGCTAAAGCTCAGCCCGCGACGAGCGGCAATGGCCTGCGCCTGCGCCAGCAGTTCCGCGAGCAGCGCGTCCAGCGGGGCATCCTGCGGGCCGCGAATATCCAGCGAGAGCGCAACCTCACCGGGGATCACGTTGACCGCGCCGGGCAGGCAGCGCAGTTCCCCGACCGTCGCCACCAGATTGCCACCGCGTTGTCGGGTGGTGTTTTCGATCAGCACCATCCACTCGGCGGCGGCGGCAAGGGCATCCTTACGGTGATTCATCGGCACGGTACCCGCGTGTCCGGCTTCCCCGGTGAAGCGGCAGCTGAGGCGGCGCGCACCGTTAATGGCTTCCACCACGCCCAGCGCCAGCCCTTCCTGCTCCAGGCACGGGCCCTGTTCGATGTGCAGCTCCAGACAGGCGCTGAAATCGTCCTGATGGCGTGCCGCCAGCGCCACGCGGGCGGGATCGAGTCCCGCCTGCACCATCGCCTGCGCCACGCTGATGCCACCGGCATCACACGTCTCCAGCCAGCCCTGCGGCCAGGTGCCCGTAATGCCCCGGCTGCCTAGCAGGGTGATCCCAAAACGGGTGCCCTCTTCGTCGCCAAACCCGACAATCTCGATCGCCTGGGCCAGATGCCGCCCCTGCTGATGCAGGCTGTCCACCACCTCAATGGCCGCGAGCACGCCGAGCATACCGTCGTAGCGCCCGGCGTTGCGCACGGTATCCAGATGCGAGCCGAGCAGCACTGCCTGCGCCCCTTCCTGCGCGCCCTCATAGCGTCCACAGATATTGCCCACGCTGTCCTGCCAGACGGTCATTCCCGCCTGGCGCATCCACTCGCCGACCAGCTGGTTGGCCTGCAGATGCTGCGCCGAGAGGTACACCCTTGTCAGCGCATCCGGGGTTTCGCTGATGGCGGCCAGCGCGTCGGCACGCGCCATCACCCGTTCTGCTGCCGGGTTCATTGCGGCGTCTCGCGGCGATAGTGGTCCCACGCGGCCTGCATGGCGGCACCCTGCGTGGTGGTGAACTTCAGGTAGTTCAGCACCGACTCCAGCGCGCTCAGGGTAGTCATCACGCAGTCCTTGCGCGCGTTGTAGCCCATGGTGCCAATGCGCCACACTTTGCCGTGAAGCGGGCCAAAGGAGGTGCCGATTTCAATCCCGAAATCCTCCAGCATCAGCTTGCGCACCTGGTCGCCGTTGACGCCCTGCGGTATCACCACGCCCAGCACGTTGTTCATCTTGTGCTTCAGATCGCCGAAGGTCTCCAGCCCCATCGCCTGAATGCCCTTCAGCAATGCATCGCCGTGCAGCTTGTGACGCGCGATGCCGTTATCCAGCCCTTCCTGCAGGATCAGCCGCGCGCATTCGCGGGCGCCAAACAGCGCGGTCGTGGCTTCGGTGTGGTGGTTCAGCCGCTCCGGCCCCCAGTAGTCCATCACCATGCCGAGATCGAAATAGTTGGAGTAGATCATCTCCTCGTCGCCGTCGCGGTGGGCGTCGGTGCGAATGCCTTCCTCAACGCATTTGCGGCGGCGGATCGCCTCCTCCATGCGCGCGCTCAGGGTGATCGGCGATGTGCCCGACGGGCCGCCGAGGCACTTCTGCATCCCGGCCGAGACGGCGTCCAGCCCCCAGGCGTCGGTCTCCAGCGCGTTGCCGCCGAGCGACGCGGTGGCGTCGGTGTAGAACAGCACGTCGTAGCGGCGGCAGATGGCCCCAAGCTCCGCAAGCGGCTGCAGCATGGTTGTGGAGGTGTCGCCCTGCACGGTCAGCAGCAGGCGCGGACGAATACGCTTAATCGCATCCTCGACCTGGTCCGGCGTGAACACCTCGCCCCACGGCACCTCAATGGTATGCACCTCCGCGCGGCAGCGGCGGGCAATTTCGCACAGCAGGTGACCAAAGCGGCCAAAGACCGGCACCAGCACCTTATCTCCCGGGCGAATGGCGGAGACCAGGACGGCTTCAATTCCCGCGCGGGAGGTGCCGTCCACCAGCATCGTCCAGCGGTTCTCGGTGCGGAACACCCCGCGATAGAGCGCCATCACCTCGTTCATGTAGTGGGTCATGGCCGGATCGTACTGTCCGATCAGCTGGCTCGACATGGCGCGCAGCACGCGCGGGTCGGCGTTGATCGGGCCCGGCCCCATCAGCAGGCGCTGGGGCGGATTGATTTGCGGAAATTGTGCGATATCCATTGTTAAGTCCTTATCAGTTGAGGCCGCGCACGGAGGAGATGAACTGCTTCAGTTCCGTGGTCTGCGGGTTGGCGAACAGCGTTTTGCTGTCGCCCTGCTCCCAGACTTTCCCCTGGTGCATAAACACCACGCGGTCGCCCACTTCGCGGGCAAAATTCATTTCATGGGTAACAAGTATCAGCGTCATCCCCTCGGCGGCCAGCTGCTCCAGCACCTTGAGCACTTCGCCCACCAGCTCCGGGTCAAGCGCGGAGGTGATCTCATCACAGAGTAAAACTTTCGGCGACATGGCCAGCGCCCGGGCAATCGCCACGCGCTGCTGCTGGCCGCCGGAGAGGCTCGACGGGTAGTAATCCAGACGGTCACCGAGGCCGACTTTTTCCAGCATGCGCTGCGCCAGCTCGCGGCATTCGGCGGCGCTTTTCTTCAGCACCCGACGCGGGGCCAGCATCACGTTTTCCAGCGCCGTCATGTGCGGGAACAGGTTGAAGCTCTGGAACACCATCCCGACCGAGCGGCTGATTTCACGCGCCTGAGAATCCCGGTCGGTAATGGTCATGCCGCCCAGCTTGATGCTGCCGTCCTGATACCCTTCCAGCCCGTTGATACAGCGCAGCAGCGTGCTTTTGCCCGACCCGCTGCGCCCGATAATGGAGATCACCTGGCCCATGTCGATATCCAGATCGACGCCCTTGAGCACGTGGTTTTCGCCGTAGTACTTCTGCACCTGATTAATGGTGATGAGAGGCATTGAATTTCGTCTCCAGATAGCGGCTGTAGCGCGACAGCGGATAACACAGAATAAAGTAGCCGAGCGCCACCAGCGCAAAGACCTTAAACGGCTGATACGTCACGTTGGTCAGCATGGTCCCGGCCTTGGTCAGCTCGATAAAGCCGATGATCGACGCCAGCGCGGTGCCTTTGATCACCTGCACGGCAAAACCGACCGTCGGGGCGATGCCTATGCGCAGCGCCTGCGGGGCGACCACGCGAAACAGGGTCTGGCCAAAGGTCAGCCCCAGACAGCGCGACGCTTCCCACTGCCCTTTTGGCAAGGCGCGAATACTGCCAAACCAGATGTCGAGCAGAAACGCGCTGGTGTAGAAGGTTAACGCCAGCGAGGCGGCGGTCCACGGCGAAACGTCGATGCCGAACAGCGCCACGCCAAAGAAGGCCAGGAACAGCTGCATCAGCAGCGGCGTGCCCTGAAACAGCTCGATATAGCCGCGGATAATGCGCCTCACCGCGCGCCCGCCCGTCAGGCGCAGCAGCAGGAGCGGCAGCGTCACCGCCGCGCCGCCGACGAACGCCACCAGCGACAGCAGCACCGTCCAGCGCCCGGCCAGCAGCAGGTTGCGAATAATGTCCCAGTCGGTAAAGGTGGTCATCATGCCTGCACCCCCAGCCATTTGCGTCCTGCCGCCATCATCAGCTGGCGCAGAGTAATCGACAGCGCTAAGTAAATGCCGGTTGTCACCAGATAAACCTCAAAGCTCAGAAACGTTCTGGACTGGATCAGGTTGGCGGCGAAGGTCAGCTCTTCATACGAGACCTGCGACACCACCGACGAGCCGAGCATCACGATGATGCACTGGCTCACCAGCGCCGGGTAAATGCGCTGCAGCGCGGGCGGCAGCACCACGCGAATAAAGGTCTGCAGGCGGGTCAGCCCCAGCACGCGTCCGGCTTCCCACTGCCCTTTCGGCGTGACCTGAATGCCCGCGCGGATAATCTCGGTGCTGTACGCGCCGAGGTTCACCACCATGGCCAGCAGCGCCGCTTCCCCCGCCGTCATCTTCAGCCCCAGATTCGGCAGGCCGAAGACGATGAAAAACAGCTGTACCACAAACGGCGTGTTGCGGATGATTTCCACGTAGCCGCCCCAGAGCCGGCTGAACCAGGTGGTGCGTCCGCTGCGGATCGCCGCCCCGAAAATCCCTGTTGCCAGCCCGCCGACGGTTGCCATCACCGTCAGCTGAACGGTGACCCACAGCCCCGCCAGCAGCTCCGGCCAGTACGGCCAGAGCGCTGAAAAATCGAGTTGCTCAGCCATAGACTTAAACGCCGAGGCTTGCCGGTAGCGGGGCCTTCAGCCATTGCTCGGACAGGCCGTTCAGCGTGCCGTCCTTAATGCCCTGCTCAATCAGCGCATCCACTTTTGCCTTCAGGGCCGGTTCGTTTTTCTTCAGGCCAATAAAGCACGGCGAATCTTTCAGCATAAAACTCGGCACCGGGGCTTTATCCGCGTTCTGGCGCGAAATGGCCGCCACCACGAGGTTGCCGGTTGCCACGTACTGCACCTGGCCGGAGAGGTAGGCGGAGAGCGTGGTGTTGTTGTCTTCGTAGCGCTTCACGTCCGCGTCTTTCGGCGCCAGGCCGGTCAGCACCATGTCCTCCACCGCCCCGCGCGTCACGCCGATGGTTTTTCCGCTCAGCGCGGCTGCGTCTTTCAGCTCGGCACCTTTCGGGCCAAACACGCCGAGGAAGAACGGCGCGTAGGCGCGGCTGAAGTCGATCACCTTCTCGCGCTCCGGGTTTTTACCGAGGCTTGAAATGACCAGATCCACCTTATCGGTTTGCAGGTACGGCACGCGGTTGGCGCTGGTCACCGGCACCAGCTGCAGCTTGAGCTTCATCTGTTTGGCCAGATAGCGCGCCATGTCGATGTCATAGCCCTGCGGCTGCAGATCGGTCCCCACCGAGCCAAACGGCGGGAAGTCCTGCGGAACGGCAATGCGGATAGTGCCGCGCTTCTCAATATCCTGAAGCTGGTCAGCCTTTGCCGGCAGCTGTGTGAAGAGGCATGCGGCCCCGGCCAGTGCAATCAACAATTTTTTCATGGTGCTTCCCCGTAACGTTAACATGAAACAAAAGATTCTTTGAATGTGATTTTGCAACTAATGTGCCAGATAAAGCGAAGCGGGGAATATTCTTGTAAAGCCTGATAAAACGCGGACGGGTCGAAAAAACGTGCGTTTTCCCGACCCGACATCTGCACCATTTTAATGCAAAGCACCAGTCTGATGCCCCATTATCGCTGTTCGAGTTCGTCCAGCTGCTGGTAGAGGGAAGCAATGTCGTGAATGCGCGGACGGCCTTTATCAAGAATTTCATGCAGGAAAGCATTCGCCAGCAGATTGATCAGACTGTTGACCGAGGAGTAGCTGTCATAGGCCGAGACGCTGTCCAGAGGGGCGCAGAGCTGCCAGCTCGCCAGCGGGAACAGGCTGTGCGCCTGCGGCTCGCACATCAGCAGCACCGGAATGCCGCTGCTCTGAAGCTGCTGCATCAGCGGGCGGATAATGCGCGGGCGGCGGCGAAAGGCCATCATGACCACCAGATCCTCCGGCGTTAAATCCACCAGCTCCTCGCTCAGGCTCTGCCCCGGCTGCGGCAGGACCAGCACCTGACCGCGCGCCTGCAGCAGCTGCTGGCGCAGGTGCAGCGCCGCCGGATAGGCGTTACGCATGCCGATAATGACGATGCGCCGCGCCTTCACCATGCAGGCCATGGCATCGGCAAACTGCTGCGCGTCGAGGGCATTGACCCACTGGGTCAGGTTCGCCATCTCTTGCTTATAGTGGCGCGCCAGCAGCGTATTGCCCTGCACCGCGTCGCGGTTATCGGTGAGCGGCATCCCGCTCTGGCGCAGGGTGCGCAGCTCGTCGCGCATGTCCTTATATTTCTCATAGCCCAGACGCTTAAACAGACGGCTGACCGTGGCTTTCGACACTCCGCTCAGCTGCGCCAGCTCGGCGCTGTTGTAGCTAATGAGATCGTCAAAATGGTCGAAAATAAAATCCGCCACCCGCTGCTCCTGCGGCGACAGCGACGGGTACTGTGCTTTCAGACGTTCATCTAACTGTTCCATAGCGCCTCTGTAACTTTTGTTTCATTACATTGTACCTTTTATTCTGCGTATTCATTATACGTGCCAGTTTACTGAAACTTTTCTTTCAGAACTGGAACAGCTTTTGCAGCACCTTGTTACTTTCAGGGTTACGAGGACGCTTCATGCAAAGTAATGTCTCCACGCACGGCATGGCCGTTGCGCCCCACCATCTCGCCAGCCAGAGCGCGCTGGCGGTGCTACGCGAAGGCGGCAGCGCGATAGAGGCAATGGTCGCCGCGGCGGCCACCATTGCCGTGGTTTATCCGCACATGAACGGGCTGGGCGGCGATGGCTTCTGGCTCATCGTGCCGCCGGAAGGCGAACCTGTCGCCATTGATGCCAGCGGCGCGGCGGGATCGCTGGCAACGCTCGCCGCCTACGACGGGCTGGCGCATATTCCCCATCGCGGGCCCCGTGCGGCGCTGACCGTCGCCGGTACGGTGAGCGGCTGGGACGAGGCGCTGAAGGTTTCCCGCGAGATGACCGGCAAGGCGCTGCCGCTGGCTCGCCTGCTGGCCGACGCCATTGACTATGCGCAGAACGGCACCCCGGTCACGGCCTCTCAGGCCCATGCCACGGCCAGTAAATTCGACGAACTGAAGGCCATCCCCGGCTTCGCGGAAACCTGGCTGGTGGACGGTAAGCCGCCGCAGGTCGGGAGCCGGTTTTACCAGCCCGCCATGGCCACAACGTTGACGCGTTTGGTGGAAGACGGTCTGGACAGCTTTTATCGCGGCCCGCTGGCGAACGTACTGGCGCACGGCATGGAGACGCTGGGCCTGCCCGTGACGCTGGCCGATTTACACGCGCATTCTTCCCGGCGCACTGCGCCGCTGAGGCTGCAGCATCAGCAGGGGGAGATCTTTAACCACGCCCCGCCGACGCAGGGGCTGGTCTCGCTGGCGATACTCGGCATCACCGATTGTCTGAACATGGCGGAGGCCGACGATGCCGACACCATTCACCGCATCGTTGAAGCCACCAAACTGGCCTTTGGCCTGCGCGATGCCCACATCACCGACCCGCGCGAGCTGAAAACCGATGTTCAGAAACTGCTGGATCCCGCCGCTCTGCAGGCGCTTGCCAACAGGGTTGACGATAGCCGCGCCGCGCCGTGGGGCACCGGAAAAGGCCCCGGCGATACGGTGTGGATGGGGGTAATGGATAACAGCGGGCTCGCCGTGTCGTTTATCCAGAGTATCTATCACGAGTTCGGCAGCGGCGTGGTGCTGCCCGACACCGGCATCGTCTGGCAGAACCGGGGCGCATCGTTCAGCCTCGATCCCAATCATCTTCTGGCCCTCGCGCCGGGCAAGCAGCCCTTCCATACCCTGAACCCGGCGGCGGCGCGTCTTAAGGATGGGCGAGTGATGGTCTACGGATCGATGGGCGGTGACGGACAGCCGCAAACCCAGGCTGCGCTCTTTACCCGCTACGCGATTCAGGGCGTGCCTTTACAGGAAAGCATTTCCCGCCCGCGCTGGCTGCTGGGTCGCACCTGGGGACAAACCTCGGACACATTAAAACTTGAAGGGAGCTTTAGCGCTGAGACGGTCTCGCAGCTCCGCGCGCGGGGACATGAGGTAGAAATGTTCCCGGACTTCAGTGAAGCGATGGGCCACGCGGGCGCGATTGTCCGCCACCCCAACGGGCTGTTCGAAGGGGCATTTGACCCGCGCAGCAACGGCGCGGCCGCCGGATTCTGAGGAGAAAACAATGACGACACAACAGCCCGACTGGCATGCGTATCTTGCGCAAATGGAGTCCGTGCTCGGCCTGACGCTGGACGATGCCCGCCGCGCCGAGCTGCAGTTGCAGTTCAGCCGCATAGCCGCCCTGGCCGCCCCGCTGATGGCGCTGCCGCTCGATGACCGTCTGGAGATCGCAGGAGTATACAAAGCATGAGGCTACACGAGATGAGTATCAGCGCGCTCCAGCATGCGCTGAGCGCAGGCGAGCTGAGCGCTCGCGAGATTGCTCGCCAGACGCTGGAGGCAATTGCGCGCGTTAACCCGCAGATCAACGCCTGGACCGCCGTGACGGAAGAACGCATGCTCGCCGAAGCCGAGAGCATCGACACCCTGCGCCGCGAGAAGCGCTCCCTGCCGCCGCTGGCGGGCGTGCCCTACGCGGTAAAAAATCTGTTCGACGTTGCCGGTCACACCACCCTCGCCGGGGCAGAGCTGTTCAGCCAGCGCCCCGCCGCGGCCGCTGACAGCTTCGCAGTGCACCAGCTGCGCAGCGCGGGTGGGCTGCTGACCGGGATGGTGAATATGGACGCCTACGCCTACGGCTTCACGACCGAAAACAGCCACTACGGCACGACGCGTAACCCGCACGATCTGGCGCGCATTGCGGGCGGGTCGTCAGGTGGTTCAGCCGCCGCAGTGGCCGCCGGGCTGGTGCACTTTTCGCTCGGCACCGACACCAACGGCTCGATTCGCGTTCCGGCCTCCCTGTGCGGCATCTATGGCCTGAAGCCCACCTTTGGCCGCCTGTCGCGATCCGGCAGCCATCCGTTTGTCGCGAGCCTGGATCATATCGGTCCCTTTGCCCGCCGCGTGTGCGACCTGGCGTCCGTGTATGACGCGCTGCAGGGGCGGGACAGCAGCGACGGTTTTCAGGCAGAGAGCTCGCGCGAGCAGACGCGCCCCCTGCTTGAGCGCGGGCTTGACGGCCTGCGCTGCGCGGTGCTCGGCGGCTATTTCACCACCTGGTGCGACGCGGATGCCAGAGACGCCGTGGCGCGGGTGGCGAAGGCGCTCGACGTGCAGGATGAGCTGCAGTTTCCGGACGCCGAGCTGGCGCGCTCGGCAGCGTTTATCATCAGCGCCTCCGAAGGGGGAAACCAGTACCTGCCTGCGCTTCGCCGCGAGCCCGAGCGTTTTGAGCCGCATTCCCGCGAACGGCTGCTGGCCGGGGCGATGATCCCCTCCGCCTGGTATATACAGGCCCAGCGGTTTCGCGCACACGCCCGGCAGGCGTTTAAAACCCTCTTCGCGCAGGCCGACGTGCTGATCGCGCCGGCAACGCCGCGCAGTGCGACGCTCGCGGGTGAGCAGACCATGGAGATTAACGGCCAGCCGCTCCCCATTCGCGCCAGCATGGGGATGCTGACCCAGCCGATATCCTTTTTGGGCCTGCCCGTGACCACCGTTCCGCTGCGCACCGCCCAGGGTGCGCCGATTGGCCTGCAGCTGATTGCCGCGCCGTTTAACGAGCAGGCGTGCCTGCGCGTCGCGCGCGTGCTGGAAGAGAGTGGGATCGCCGATGCCCGCCCGGCGGAGGTGGCCGCATGATGAATCACGATGATATTAACCTGCCGTGGGTGGTTGCCGAAGTGACCGCCGCGTTTTACCGCTATGAAGACGCGCTGGTCAGCAACAACGTTGCGGTGCTGGACGAGCTGTTCTGGCACGACAAAAACACGGTGCGTCTGGGGGCGGGTGAAAACCTGTACGGGATTGATGAAATCCGCGCCTTTCGCGCGGCGCGCCCGTCCGCCGGGTTACAGCGAACGTTGCGCCACACCGTCATCACCACCTTCGGCGAGGATTATGCCGTATGCAGCACCGAGTTTACCCGGGAGGGCACGGAACGCATTGGCCGTCAGCAGCAGACGTGGGTGCGGTTTGCCTACGGGTGGCGCATCGTGGCGGCGCAGGTGAGTTTGATGGCATAGTCGTAGGCCGGGTAAGGCGCAGCCGCCACCCGGCAAAACACGGCACAATTATTTCTGAAACGGATGTACCTCCCGCCAGTGCTCCGCAATCTGCTGGCGGGTACAGACCCACACCCGCTCGTGCTGCTGCACGTAATCAAGAAACCGCTGCAGCGCGCGAAAACGCCCCGGACGCCCGAGCAGGCGGCAGTGCATGCCGATGGACATCATCTTCGGCGCGCTTTCCCCCTCTTCGTACAGCACGTCAAAACTGTCCTTCAGATACGTATAAAACTGCTCGGCGGTATTAAACCCCTGAGCGGTGGCGAAGCGCATGTCGTTTGCATCCAGCGTGTAGGGCACAATCAGGTGCGGTTTGCGGGTGCCGTCGCTACAGGCCACTTCCGTCCAGAAGGGTAAGTCGTCGCCGTAGTAGTCGCTGTCGTAGTCGAAGCCGCCATGCTCCACCACCAGCTGACGCGTGTTGGGGCTGTCGCGCCCGGTGTACCAGCCGGTTGGCGGCTTGCCGAAGAGGTCGGTCAACACCTGCACCGCTTTGTGCAGGTGTTCGCGCTCCTGTTGGATATCCATGTGCTGATAGTGTATCCAGCGCCAGCCGTGGCTCACCACGTCGTAATCCGCACCCTTGATTGCCTCGACGATCTCCGGGTGACGCGCCAGCGCCATCGCCACGCCAAAGACCGTCAGCGGCAGGCCGCGCTTTTGAAATTCATTGTGGATCCGCCAGAACCCGGCGCGGCTGCCGTATTCGTAGAGGGAGTCCATCGACATGTGTTTATCCGGGTAGCTGGCCGCGCCGATGATGTCCGACAGGAATTGCTCGGAACCGGCATCGCCGTGCAGAACGTGGTTTTCCGCCCCTTCCTCATAATTGAGCACAAACTGCACGGCGATGCGCGCCTGATTCGGCCACCGCGCGTGCGGCGGGTTGCCTGCGTAACCGCGCAGATCCCGCGGGTAATCCTGTTCAAAAAGCGCCATTACGTCTCCCCTCACCTTCAAAATGGATTCAATGCCTGAAACTGTCCGCTTAACGCTTTTTTCTCCGGGAAGGCCAGATCCCCGTGCTTGCTGGTCGACAGCCCCAGCGCCACCAGCGATTCCACCATCTTCACCGCCGCGCTGACGCCGTCGATAACCGGCACGCGCAGCTCTCGGGTCAGCTCCTGCGCCAGCGTCGCCATGCCGCCGCAGCCCAGCACGATGGCGCCACAGCCATCCTCTTTCAGCGCCTGTATACAGCGCGCGCGCACTTTCTCCTGCGCCAGACCAGAGCCGTCCTCCAGCGCCAGCACCGGGAGATCGATAGCGTGCAGCGCCGCGCAGCGATCCTGAAAGCCATACTGGTGCAGCAGATGACGGGCAATAATCAGCGTGCGCGGCAGCGTGGTAACCACCGAAAAGCGCGTCGCCACCAGCGTCGCCATATGCATGGCGGCTTCCGCAATCCCTACCACCGGCCCCTGCGCCAGCTCGCGCGCCGCCAGCAGGCCCGGATCGCCAAAGCAGGCGATGACGTGACCATCCACGCCCTGCTCTCTGCCGAGCTTGACCTGTTCGAGAACGCCCACGGCGGCGATGGCTTCATCAAAGTGACCCTCTATAGACGGCACGCCCGCGCTCGGGCAGACCGCGAGGATCTCCGTCCCCGGTGCCGCCACCGCGCGGGCCGCCGCGCCGATGGTTTCCGTCATCGCGAGGCTGGTGTTAGGGTTGATCACTTGTATACAGACAGAGGACATTACGACTCCTTGTGGCCGGCAAACAGCCGGGCAAAATCAGGCAGGCACTCGCCCGCCCGCTCGAAGCAGAGGCTGGCGACGATATGTTCAAAATGGTGCATTAAGGCATCGCTGAGCGGCTGGAGCGCCTTCTGGCGCAGCAGATCCACAAGCTGTTCGTGATCGTTGCAGCGACAGCCCTGCCGCCACGGCGCGCCCCAGGTGGCAATCACCAGCGACGAGCGCTGGCTCAGGCCGGTCACCATCTCCGTCAGCACCTGGTTGCCGGAGATCGCCTGCAGCTGAATGTGGAAATTGGCAGAGTGGCGGATCGCCGCCGGGCCGTCGTACGCCTCGTGCGCCTGCTGCTCCTGACGAATAATGGCCTCCAGCGCGGCAAGGTGCGGCGGCTGACAGCGGGCCAGCACGTCCGGCAGGTTGGCCACCTCCAGCAGGGCGCGGGTGCGGAAGATATGCTGCGCCTCTTCCACCGTCGGGCTGGCAACGTGTGCACCACGTTTGGGCGTTAAGGTGACCATTTGCACAGCCGCGAGTCGCTGCAGCACCTTACGGATGCCCGTGCGGCTTACGCCAAACACCTCGGCCAGCGCCTCTTCCGGCAGTTTGCTCCCCGGCAGCAGCTGATGTTCGACAATCGCGGTCATCAGAGCCTGAAAGATCGATTCATCTTTGTCATGCAGGTCTGGCGCGGTCTGCAGGGCGTTCATGTTGTTCATTCACCACTCCGTCTTTTACTCTTCGTTATCGAATCGTATACATAAAAATAAAATATTGCATACAAGATTTATTATTTTGGCCTGGATCCTGCAATACCGTCTGCACTCCCACTCAACGGGTTTTCATTCACAGGAGCAGGTTTCATGCCAAACAGTCAAAACGCGCAGCAGGGTACGGCCGCTGATTCCGGTGCGGTTTACAGCCCACGTCTTTGCAATGAGGATCTGGCACCGACGCGTGACCAGAACTGGAGCTGGTACAACATTTTTTCGTTCTGGATGTCGGACGTCCACAGCATGGGGGGTTATGTTGTCGCCGCGAGCTTCTTTACGCTCGGACTGGCAAGCTGGCAGGTGCTGCTTTGCCTGCTGGTGGGGATTTGCATCGTGCAGCTGTGCGCCAACCTGGTGGCCAAACCGAGCCAGATGGCGGGCGTGCCTTATGCGGTGATAAGCCGTCAGGCGTTTGGCGTCTTCGGGGCCAATATTCCGGCGGTAATCCGCGGGCTGATTGCCTTCGCGTGGTATGGCATTCAGACCTATCTGGCCGCCAACGCCCTGATGCTGGTGGCGCTGAAGTTCTGGCCGTCGCTCTCTTCGCTTACTACCGGCGCGTTCCTGGGCCTGTCGCATCTGGGCTGGATCTGCTTTGCCATCATGTGGGTACTGCAGGCGATGGTCTTCTGGCACGGCATGAGCGCCATCAAGCGCTTTATTGATATCGCCGGTCCGGCGGTCTACGTGGTGATGCTGGCCCTTGCAGGCTGGATTGTATACAAGACCGGCTTTGACGGCATTTCCTTCACCCTCGCCAGCAAATCCCTGAGCGCGGGCGAGCAGACCTGGCAGATGATCACCGCGACCGCGCTGGTGGTTTCTTACTTCTCCGGCCCGCTGCTCAACTTTGGCGACTTCTCCCGCTACGGCAAAAGCATGGGCGAGATCCGCCGCGGCAACCGCTGGGGCCTGCCGTTTAACTTCCTGCTGTTCTCCATCGTCACCGTGGTCATTGTCTCCGGCACACAGTCGCTGTTTGGCCGCATGATCACCGACCCGATCGAGACCGTCAGCCGCGTGGGCAACGATCTGGCCGTGGCGATTGGTCTGCTGACGATGATCACCGCCACCATCGGGATCAACATCGTCGCGAACTTCGTCTCCCCGGCATTTGATTTCTCTAACTGTTCGCCGCAAAAAATCAGCTTCCGCACCGGGGGGATGATTGCAGCCGTCGGCTCGATCCTGCTCACCCCGTGGAACCTGTTCAACTCGCCGGAGCTTATCCACTACACCCTGGATGTGCTCGGGGCGTTCATCGGCCCGCTGTTCGGCATTCTGATTGCCGACTTCTACCTGATTAAACGCGGCAAAGTGTCGGTCGACGATCTGTTCGACGACACGCCAAAGGGCAAATACTGGTACCGCAACGGCTTTAATCCGAAAGCCATTGGCGCGCTGATCCCATCCGTTGCCGTGGGACTGGTGATTAGCTTTATTCCGGCCCTGCATGAGGTGGCGAACTTTAGCTGGTTCATCGGCGTCTTCCTCGGCGGCGTGACCTATCGCTGGCTGGCGCGGGAAGATCGCGAGACGGCAGGCGCGACGTCGTTCAGCTCCCGCGTGGCGACGCAAAAAGAGTAACCCCTCCCTCTGGCCGCAGCTTATCTGCGGCCCGTTCATTCTGGCACCGTTCTTGCTGGGCCTTATCACCCCGCTACGCAAATACGAAGGCAGGAACCATGATGGATTACCAGACAGCGATCCGCGGTGCATTTTTTGATATTGCCCAGGTCAGCCACAGCGCAGACGCGATTGCCCAACACGCGCGCTACCTTGAGGACGGGCTGCTGTTTATACAGAGCGGGAAAATCCTGGCGCAGATGCCGTGGCAGGAGGGCGAGCAGTATCTTGACCCCCACAAGGGCTACACCGACCTGCGCGGCAGGCTGCTGCTGCCCGGTTTTGTCGACACCCACGTCCATTACCCGCAAACGGAGATGATCGGCGCCTTTGGCGAACAGCTGCTGGAGTGGCTGACCACCTACACTTTCCCGGTGGAGAGCCAGTTTGCCGATGAAGCCTACGCGAAAGAGATCGCCGAATTTTTCATTCAGCAACTGGTGAGCAACGGCACCACCACCGCGCTGGTGTTTTGCACGCTGCATCCGGAATCGGTCGAGGCGCTGTTTACCGAAGCCCTGCGCCTCAATATGCGCCTTATCGCCGGAAAGGTAATGATGGACAGACACGCGCCGGACTACCTGAGCGAAGACGCGAAGCAGAGCTACCGGCAGACGCGGGAGCTGATTCAGCGCTGGCACCACCGGGGGCGGCTGGGCTATGCCATTACGCCGCGCTTTGCCCCGACCTCATCACCCGAGCTGCTTGCCGCGGCCAGCCTGCTCAGAGAGGAGTTCCCGGATACCTGGCTGCAGACCCACCTGAGCGAAAACCCCAACGAAGTGGCCTTGGTAAGCGACCTCTGGCCGGAACATGAGCGCTATCTGGACGTGTATCACCACTACGGCCTGACCGGCGAGCGCAGCGTGTTTGCCCACGCGATCCATCTTCACCACAGCGAGTGGCAGTGCCTGCACGACACCGGTTCGGCGGTGGCGTTTTGCCCCACCTCTAACCTGTTTCTCGGCAGCGGGCTGTTTCGCCTGCCCGCCTGCTGGCAGCACAAGGTGCGGATGGGCATCGGCACCGACGTCGGCGCGGGCACCACCTTCAGCATGCTGCGCACCCTGGGGGAAGCCTACAAGGTCGGCCAGCTTCAGAGCTACCGCCTGCGCGCCAGCGAGGCGTTTTACCACGCCACGCTGGGCGGCGCGCACGCCCTCAGGCTCGACGATAAGATTGGCAACTTCGCACCCGGCAAAGAGGCGGATTTCGTGGTTATCGATCCTGACGTGACGCCGCTGCAGCGCCTGCGTAATCGCCGCTGTCAGGATATCTACGAGCAGCTTTTCGTGCTGATGACCCTGGGCGACGAGCGCAACATCAGCGAGACCTGGGTTAACGGCGAGCGGGTATGGTCAACTGCCCCGGTAGGTTGACCACCCGCCGGGCGCAATCACAAACGGCAGGTGGAAGTGCTCGCCTGCCGTTTCTCCCGTCACAAAATCAATTTGCGCGCAGGGGTAGAGCGTGTCGCGACCGGTTTCGCTAAACCACGCGCCGATCTCCGCCACCAGCCGATAGCGGCCTTTTGGCAGGAAAGGGACAAATTCGGTGATGCGACCCTTTACGTTGGTCACGCCCGTCGCAATGATTTCACCCTCCCGTTCGAGATGAACCGTCACGCCCTCTGCGGGTTGGCCCGTCGAGATATCCAGAATATGGGTGCTGAGTGTGCTCATTCGCTAATGACTCCTTCCAGACGTAGTAACGTAATTTCCCGCAGCTGTTCAAGTGCTGCCCGAACTTCCTGCGCATCGCTGTTTTCAAGCCGCGCGTGCAGCGCCTGTAAAATGTCTTCGCCGCTGCGGCCCTTCGCGCGGATGAGAAAGACGCGCCCGAAGCGAGCTTCGTAGCGGGCATTCCCCTCGCGCAGCGCCTGAGCAAGGTCAGCATCGCCTTCATTCACCGCGCCCTGCTCCTGGCGCGACAGCGCCGCCTCCGCCTGTGAGCCCGCCGGCTTTTCCCCGATGCGTGGATGGGCGCTCAGGGCCTGCGCCAGCGCCGCGTCGTCCCAGACTTGCGTCAGCGCTTTCGCCGTACTGAACAATTCGTCCCGGTTGGCGTAGGGCCGCCCCAGAGCCAGCGCGTCGGCCCAGCCGGGGAGAGCCACGCAAGGGTGAATCAGCGCTAACGCCTTTTCGTGGGGAAGATGATTGAACTCGTGCAGTGCGATCATAGCGTCTCCTTTATTGTCATCCTCGGGGCTCTTGCACAAACCACGCCATTCTGAGCGCAGGTGTGAAACAGTCGATTCCGTATAGCTCAACAGGAAATTATTGATTCATAAAAAGGCACCTTCACCGCGTTTGCGCACCTTAGCAGTGCAAACTCACCGCTCACAACGCCGTTTTCGCCACTCTGCAGCCTGGTACGCAAATTGCTGAATGTTTTTACACCCTGCAAAAGGAGAGAAGCATGAAAGCAATCGTTATTGGTGCGGGAATTGGCGGCCTGAGCGCCGCCGTCGCGCTGAAGAAAGCGGGCATCGACTGTACCGTGTTTGAAGCCGTAAGAGAGATCAGGCCCGTCGGGGCGGCCATCTCCATCTGGCCTAACGGCGTGAAATGCATGCAGCACCTCGGCATGGGCGACATCATCGAGACTTACGGCGGTCCGATGCGTTTTATGGCCTACAAAGATTACCGGCGCGGCGAGACCCTGACCCGCTTTAGCCTTGCCCCGCTGGTTGAGCGTACCGGAGGGCGTCCCTGCCCCGTCTCGCGCGCAGAACTCCAGCGCGAAATGCTGGACTTCTGGGGCCGCGACAGGGTGCAGTTCGGCAAGCGTGTGGAACACGTTCATGAAGACGACGCGGGCGTGAGCGTGACCTTTACCGATGGCAGCACCGCAACAGGCGATTTTCTGATTGCCGCCGACGGCAGCCACTCGGCGGTTCGTCCGTACGTGCTGGGATACACCCCGGAGCGCCGCTACGCCGGGTACGTGAACTGGAACGGGCTGGTGAAGATTGATGAAGAGATTGCCCCGGCGCACCAGTGGACCACCTTCGTTGGCGAAGGCAAACGCGTGTCGCTGATGCCCGTCTCCGGCGGTCGTTTCTACTTCTTTTTTGACGTGCCGCTGCCCGCAGGCCTGGCAGAGGATCGCACCACCCTGCGCGCCGATCTCACGGGCTACTTCCGCGGCTGGGCGCCGCCGGTGCAGACGCTTATCGCGGCGCTGGATCCCGAGACCACCAACCGCATTGAAATCCACGACATTGAGCCGTTCGACAGGCTGGTGCGCGGCAACGTCGCGCTGCTCGGCGATGCCGCGCACAGCACCACGCCGGATATTGGCCAGGGCGGCTGTGCGGCGATGGAAGATGCCGTGGTGCTGGGGGAATGCCTGCGTGAAAACCACAGCATTACGCTGGCGCTGCGGCAGTACGAAGCGCTGCGCTGCGACCGGGTGCGCGACCTGGTGCTGAAGGCGCGTAAACGCTGCGACGTCACCCACGGGAAAGACATGGCGTTGACGCAGGCCTGGTATCAGGAGCTCAAAGAGGAGACCGGCGAGCGCATCATTAACGGTCTGTGCGAGACCATTCAGGGCGGCCCGTTAGGCTGAACGTAAGAGGGATAACGATGAAAAGAGAACCGACTCCACCCGCCCACTGCACGTTTGAGCCAGAAGACTGGCTGCGCCTGGCGAAATGCTGGCATCCGGTCGCGCGCGCCTGCGACATCGGCCCGGCGCCGGTCAAAGCGACCCTGCTGGATGAACAGCTGGTGATTTACCGGATCCACGACCAGGTCGTGGTTGCCCGTGACGTCTGCCCGCACCGCGGCGTGCCGCTGACGCTCGGCTTTCACGACGAACACGGGGTTATCTGCCCCTATCACGGCTTACGCTTTGGGGAGGACGGGCGCTGCAACCGTATTCCGTCCAGCCCCGACCAGCCCGTTCCGGCGAAGCTGAACCTGATCAACTACGCCGCGGAGGAGCGCTTCGGCCTGATCTGGACCTGTCTGGCCTTTGACCCGGACAATCCTGCGCCGCTACCCACCATGCCGCACTGGGATGACGCAGGCTTTCAGCAGATCAACTGCCCGGCGTTTGAGGTGAATGGCTTCGCCGGGCGACAGGTGGAGGGGTTTCTGGACGTGGCGCACTTTGCGTGGATCCACACTGATACCTTTGCCGATCCCAATAATCAGCTTGTGCCCGCCTATCAGCCACAGGAGACGCCGTTCGGCTTCGTGGCGGATTACTGGAGCTCCGTGAGCAACTATCCCGCCGGTTCACCCGTGCAGGTGCCAGAAGGGTTCCAGTGGCTGCGCCATTTTGAAATGCATCTGCCGTTTACCGCCACTCTGACGATTCATTTTCCGGGAGAGTCGAGACTGGTGATCATGAACGCCGCGTCGCCCGTGTCATCGCGCGTGACCCGCATGTTCGCCCCTATTGCGCGCAACCTTGACCTGCATATTCCCGTGGAAGACGTGCATGCCTTTAACCTGCGCATCTTCGAAGAGGATCGCCTGATGGTGGAAACCCAGCGTCCAGAAAGCCTGCCGCTGGACCTGACGCTGGAAGCCCATATTCCCGCTGACAAAAGCTCAATAGCCTACCGTCGGGGACTGAAAAAAATGGGCTTTGGCGAGTTTTTCCTGGTATGACGGAGGCCGATATGCTGAGCGTGATTGTTGACGGGCTGTGGCGCGAGGGCGACAAAAGCCTCGCCGTCAGGCTGGTGTCTGAAGACGGTAAAGCACTGCCGACGTGGCAGCCCGGCGCGCACATTGATGTGCATCTGCCCTGCGGCGTGGTGCGCCAGTATTCACTGACCGGGGCCTGTGAGGAAGAGAGCTATCTTATCTGCGTGGGGCGGGAAACCGCCTCGCGCGGCGGGTCGCGCTACGTTCACGAGACGCTGCGTCCCGGGCAGAAGCTGATGATTTCCGCCCCGCGCAATCTGTTTCCGCTTGGTCAGGCAGAGCGGGTTTTGCTGCTGGCGGCAGGAATTGGCATTACGCCGCTGTATGCGATGGCCCTGCAGCTGAAGGCGACCGGAACGCCGTTTACACTGCATTATTACGTCAGAAACCGCGAAAGCGCGGCGTTTGCGCGCGGGCTCTCGCAGTGCGGTGAGTGCATCATTCATACTGCCAGCCCGCGCACAGCGCTGGGTGAGCATCTTCCGGTGCCGGAGGTGGGATTTCATGCCTGGGTGTGTGGGCCAACGGGTTTTATGGAAAAAGTGCGTGAGGTAGCCACAGCGAAGGGATGGGATAACGCCCATCTTCACAGCGAGGCGTTTCAGCCCGCGCCCCCTGCCACAAACGACGTCGCGGGCGAGATCTTTACGGTTAAACTGGCCTCCACCGGCGAGCGCTGGCCGGTGCCTGCGGATAAAACTATCGCCCAGGTATTGCAGGAAAACGGTGTAGACGTGCCGCTGTCGTGTGAAATGGGGATTTGCGGCGCGTGCCTGACGCCGGTGATTGACGGCGTGGTGGATCACCGGGATAGCGTGCAGTCGGAGGCGGAAAAAGGCGCGCCGGACCAGCAGGTGGCGCTGTGCTGTTCCCGAAGCCATTCCGGGGAACTGGTGATTGCGCTGTAAAACGAAAAAACCCTGCGATATTGCTATCGCAGGGTTTTCGAATTTGGCGGAAGCGTAGAGATTCGAACTCTAGAACCCTTTCGGGTCGCCGGTTTTCAAGACCGGTGCCTTCAACCGCTCGGCCACGCTTCCAAAGTGAGGCGCACTATAAACACCTATTAGCGCCTTGTAAAGCAGGAATTTTTCTATTTCTCTATGCCTGCGCAAAACTCATTCATCCGAGGTGTAAAACGTAAGGCCCGTTCCCCCACAGCCAGCGGGTGTATGGCTGCCTTTAACGGTAATGAAACCTTCTACTTCCAGTATTTCTCCTACACTTTAAAGGTTCTACCGGTACGGTGAACGTGAAAAGCCGGATCGATTAGGGCGATGAGGGTGCGAGCCTTTCAGCCTGCGATCATGTTGCCTTTAACTGAGGAGTTTGCGGTATGGCATTCGTAACAACGAAAGATGGCGTCAACATTTTCTACAAAGACTGGGGGCCAAAAGAGGCGCAACCCATTGTTTTCCACCACGGCTGGCCTTTGAGTGCCGATGACTGGGATAACCAGATGCTCTTCTTTCTTGCGGAAGGCTATCGCGTTATCGCTATCGACCGTCGTGGCCATGGGCGTTCGGATCAGGTGAGTGAAGGCCACGATATGGATCATTATGCCTCCGATGCGTCGGCCGTGGTTGAAAGCCTGGACCTGCGCAACGCCGTGCACGTTGGCCACTCCACCGGCGGCGGCCAGGTCGCTCGCTATGTTGCACAGTACGGACAACCGCAGGGGCGCGTCGCCAAAGCGGTGCTCGTCAGCGCCGTCCCGCCTCTGATGGTAAAAACGGACGCTAACCCCGGTGGGACGCCCATCGAGGTTTTCGACGGCTTCCGCAAAGCGCTGGCGGCTAACCGCGCCCAGTTTTACCTCGACGTCGCCAGCGGTCCTTTCTACGGCTTTAATCGGGACGGGGCCGACGTTTCGCAGGGCACCATTCAGAACTGGTGGCGCCAGGGAATGATCGGAAGTGCCAAGGCTCACTATGAGGGAATTAAGGCGTTTTCAGAGACCGACCAGACGGAGGATTTAAAAGCCATCACGGTTCCCGTACTGGTGCTGCAGGGCGACGACGATCAGGTCGTACCGTATAAAAATGCCTCTCTACTGCAGGACAAGCTGCTGGCGAACAGCGTACTGAAAGTTTATCCGGGCTTCCCACACGGGATGCATACCACCCATGCGGATACTATCAACGCGGACATTCTGGCCTTTATCCGCTCTTAGACGTTACCTTTCTTGTTTCTTGCCGGGTGGCGCTGCGCTTTCCCGGCCTACATTTCGCACGATCCACCGTCGGCCAACGCCACCCAAGGGTGGCGTTGTTTATTCCGTTTAACGATTATCCAGCTCGGCGCGAACGTTGTTCAGCCCGGTGGTATTGATGCGATAAGGCTGCCCGTTCACGGAACGGATCAGCTTTTTAGTGCGGAGTTTTTTAAAGACGTTAAGCGTGCAGTCGCTCAGCACCAGCCCTTCACGGGTGTAGCACTCAACGGACGTGACGCGGCCAGAACTGTCGCGGACGTGCACAATACGTCCACCTTTGGCGAGAACATGTAAGGTTCGTTGTTCCTGACGGGATAAATTCATACTGGAAAACCTGTGTAATCATCATGCGTAAAAACGAGCCCACACCCGCAGGTGCGTGCGTAAGGTTTAAGCGCAGCGATAACCAGTCCGTCTTGAAAAGAGCGGGAAACTGATTATCTGATGAAAACATTCTCCAGCATCAAAGCCTCGGTGAGAGATGAAAAGATATTTACGGTGTGAATGATAACGCCTGATTTTTACAGGGAAATAGCGGGAGGTTAAAAGTGTGAAGTGGATCGATCCGTGAAATCGTCTTTAGTCAGTTTTACTGCCAGACTGGAGCACCTTACTGACAATGACTGGAGCTTTTTTATGCCTGATAACTATACCGTGGTTGAAACCGTCCCCACTGCAGAGACTTTTTGCCGCCTGCGCGAAATTTCGGGCCTTAGCCCTCGCCCGCTGGAGGCGGCACGAAAAGCGCTGCCCGGCAGCTGTTATGGCATGCATATTCTGTGTGAGGGTAAACCAGTGGGTATGGGGCGAATCGTGGGGGACGGTGCGTTGAATTTCGATATTGTCGACGTCGCCGTTGATCCCCTTTATCAGGGGAAAGGGCTTGGCAGAGTCATTATGGAAACGCTTGTTGCCTGGCTGGATAACCATGCCTGCAAAGGTGCCTACGTTTGTTTAATGGCGGATGTGCCTGAGCTTTATGCAAAATTTGGTTTTACGCTCGTTCGCCCGGCAAGCGAAGGAATGGCCAGAATCTGGTGAAGGGCAAATCCGCGCTAAAACAATAAAGAAAAACCCCAGGTTGACGAGCAACCTGGGGTTTATATTTGGCGGAAGCGTAGAGATTCGAACTCTAGAACCCTTTCGGGTCGCCGGTTTTCAAGACCGGTGCCTTCAACCGCTCGGCCACGCTTCCTAAGTGAGGCGAACTATAAACACCTCTCTGCATGCTGTAAAGAGCCACGGCATTCGTTCGCTTTAAAAATAGCCAATACGCGTTTAATCGGTTGAATTGACAACGTATTGGCCATTTTCTCAGCACAACATGCAGCGTTCAGGCTTAGTGCTTCTTGATGTACATATCTTTGGTGTAGTAGTACCCCAGCTTATCCGGCGTGAATCCGCCCACCCACGGTTTCACCAGGTGTGTACGCACGTAGTGATAGACCGGGATCGCAGGCACGTCGCGCCCTAAAAGATCCTCTGCCTGCTGGTAGAATTTGCCGCGCTCTTCCGGCGTTTTCGCTTTCGCCGCGTTGACTAACGCCTGGTCATACTCCGGGTTGCTGTACTGGCTGGTGTTTTCACTGTCTCCGGTACGGTAGTTGTTGAGGAACGTCGCCGCATCATCGTAATCCGCAATCCAGGCGTAGCGCACCACGTCAAAGTTGTGGGTGTGCATGGTATCCAGCATGGTTTTCCACTCCTGATTTTGCAGCTTCGCCTCCACGCCGAGATTTTTCTTCCACATTGAACTGGCCGCGATGGCAATGCGCTGGTGCGATTCAGACGTGTTGTAGAGCAGACTAAAGCGCAGCGGGTGGCTGGCGTTAAAACCGGCTTCGTCCAGCAGTTTTTTGGCTTCGGCAATGCGTTTTTCCATCGGCCAGCTGGCGTAATCCGGGTTTTTTAGCGTGATACCGCCGATATCCGGCTGGCTGACGAGCCACGCCGGGCGCTGCCCCTGCCCTAACACTTTCTCCGCGATGATGTCTTTATCCAGCGCCATGTTCAGCGCCCTACGCACGCGGGCATCATTAAACGGCGGACGGGTGGTATTGAACTCATACCAGTACGTGGCAAGCTGTGGAGAAACATCCAGTTCGCTGCCCAGCGTTTTCTTGAGCTGCGCAAACTGATTGATCGGCACCGTATAAACGATGTCGATTTCACCGGCCTTATAGCGGTTCACATCCGAGGCTTCAGAGGTGATGGGCAGGTACGTCACCTTATTGATAACGGTATGCGGGTTATCCCAGTAGCGCGGGTTGCGTTCGGCCACAATGCGCTCGTTGACCACCCACTGCGACAGTTTATAAGCACCGCTGCTGACGAAATGCTCGGGTTTGGTCCATTTATCACCGAAACGCCCAATCAGCACTTTATCCACCGGCACCAGCGAAGGGTGCGCCAGCATCGCCAGGAAAGCGGCATTTGGCTGGGTGAGCGTGACTTCAAGCGTAGTGTCGTTGATGGCTTTCACGCCCAGTTTATCGGGCGCTTGTTTACCCTGCGCAATCTCTGCGGCGTTGATGATGTGCATGTTGCCCGGATAGCTGGCGTACGGCGAAGCGGTTTTAGGGTCGACCAGACGCTGCCAGCTCCAGACCACATCTTCTGCAGTAATGGGGGTGCCGTCGCTCCAGGTGATGCCAGGACGCAGATGGAACGTCCAGACGGTGTTGTCTTTGTTCTCCCATTTCTCCGCCAGCCGCGGCTGGATATCACCGTTCGGAGAAACGCTGACCAGCCCTTCGAATAAATCGCTGATAATATTGAATTCGACATCGCTTTCGACTTTATGCGGGTCAAGCGATGAGGGTTCACTGCCGTTGTTCCTGACCAGTTCCTGCTTCTCTGCCAGTTGCGTTCCTGCCGGCACGTTAGCCGCCCAGCTTGCCGTGCTGGTGCACAGTATGGCCGCGGTTAACAAAGAGAGTGTAAAGTTAGTGCGTGTTTGTGGTTTCATGTCCTTCGCCTTATTGTCTGTTTTATGACGATCCGGGAATAACTCTTAGCGCCCGCATTGAAATAAGGCAATATTTTTCAGTAACCTATAAGAGGTTGATCTGAATAAAATTCGTAATCCGCTGTTCATCCTGTGGGAAATGATTTTCGCAGAAGAAATAACCAGCATCAGCGCTAACGTGCTGAGTAAAGATGGGTAAAACCACTTTGAGACTGGCGCGCCGTTTCCTATTCTTGCCGTTAATTACATCTGTCATAAGAGAGTGACTCATGGATCGTATAATTACATCTTCACGCGACCGCACATCGCTACTCAGTACCCACAAGGTGCTGCGCAATACCTATTTCATGCTTAGCCTGACGCTGGCATTTTCGGCGATAACTGCCACCGCCAGCACCGTGCTGATGCTGCCGTCTCCGGGGCTGATCCTGACGCTGGTGGGGATGTATGGCCTGATGTTCCTGACCTACAAAACTGCTGACAAACCGGTTGGTATTCTGTCTGCGTTTGCCTTCACTGGCTTCCTGGGCTACATCCTGGGGCCGATGCTGAATGCGTATCTGTCTGCCGGGATGGGCGACCTTATCGGTATGGCGCTGGGCGGTACCGCGCTGGTGTTCTTCTGCTGCTCGGCCTACGTGCTGACTACCCGTAAGGACATGTCCTTCCTCGGCGGTATGCTGATGGCAGGCGTCGTGGTCGTGCTGGTGGGTATGGTGGCAAACATCTTCCTGCAGCTGCCTGCCCTGCACCTGGCAATTAGCGCCGTGTTTATTCTGATTTCTTCAGGTGCCATCCTGTTTGAAACCAGCAACATCATTCGCGGCGGTGAGACGAACTATATCCGCGCTACCGTGAGCCTGTATGTGTCGCTGTACAATATCTTCGTCAGTCTGTTGAGCATCCTGGGCTTCGCCAGCCGCGATTAAAGCCACAGAGCTATGTAAACCTGGCCCCGCTTATGCGGGGCTTTGTTTTTTGATACACTGCTGCGGTTTTTGACTGATGCGTGAATGATTATGTTGAGTTTTGAAGGCAAAGAGATCGAGACCGATAACGACGGTTATCTCAAAGAGAGTGGCCAGTGGAGCGAAGCGCTGGCAGCGGTGATTGCGGAGAAAGAGGGTATCGTCCTTTCCCCCGAACACTGGGAAGTGGTGCGTTTCGTGCGCGAGTTCTATCTCGAATTCAACACCTCTCCGGCTATTCGTATGCTGGTCAAAGCCATGGCCAATAAATTCGGCGAAGAGAAAGGTAACAGCCGTTATCTGTATCGCCTGTTTCCAAAGGGCCCGGCAAAACAGGCAACAAAGATTGCCGGCCTGCCTAAGCCGGTGAAGTGCATTTAATAGCGAATACCGAAGTTAACGTACTCCCGACCGGGTTGATGCGGTTCCGTTAAGACCTTATCAACCCGCGCACTTCGCGGCCCGCCCGCTTTCAGCCACGCCAGCAGCTTCTCAACCTGTTCTTCTTCACCACAGGCCAGTACCTCTACGCTGCCGTCGTCCATGTTACGTGCATATCCCGTTAACCCTAGCTGTACGGCTTCGCGCTGGGTACTGTAGCGGAAGCCGACCCCCTGAACGACGCCGTGAACCCAGGCGATGGTGCACACGTTTGACATCGCTATTCTCCTTATCCGTCCGGAGCGCTGCCCGCCCCTCTTTCTACTCGAATTCAAAGAATAGCAAATTATGCCGGTTTTTAAATCGTCTCAGAATATGGTATCAAAATAACAGGATAAACAGATGAATTTTAGGAAAAACCTATGCCACCATCAGATTATTTCTTCGAAAAACTGGAAACGAAAGCCGGGTTAAATTACATATTACGCGCACAGGAAAAAGTGCCTGAAGGTGGAATGTACATCAAGCCCCATATGCATCTCGAACATGAAATAATGTGGTTTTACAAAGCCAGAGGCAGCTATAGTATTGGCCGTGAAAAATTCGCCCTTCAGAATAATACTCTTGTCTATGTTAGCCCCCTCACGCTGCATGATATGGAACTGGATTTTACGGCAGACCATGAACGTTTTATCTTACAATATGATCATACTGCGCTCAGCAATCTGAAATATCCAGTACCCGCCCTGGAATCACATACAGGTGTCGTTTCCTGCCTGGAGAAAAAAGATGCAGAAAGATTACAATTTATTTTCAAATGGTTCTCAGAAGTCAATGAGACGGCCTATTCTGAAAAAGAAATTAAGCCGTTAATGATTTTGTTACTCAGCACCGTTCTGCAGCATGCCGAAAACGCAACCAAAATCGCCACAGAGACGGATCATCAATCCATCTTTGCGGTTATTATCTCTTTTGTGATCAACCTGGAAACGCAAACCTCATTTACGATGAGTTTGAACGAAGCCGCTGAATCGGTCGGACTCTCACCTAGTCATTTTTCCAGAACGTTTAAAAAAATTATGCAGGTGAGTTTTAAGGAATATCTTCTGCGAAAGAAAATCGCCCTGTCAATACAGCTGTTGCGTAATACAGAACTTAGCATCACCGACATTGCTTACAAATGTGAGTTTACAGATGCTGCGTACTATTGCTTCCAGTTCAGAAGGGTTATTGGCGTTACACCTAAAAAATTCAGGAACAGCAATCTGACATCAGAACAGTTAAAAACCGGTCATAACGTGCAGCTTTAAGCGTAAAACCGCGTCGTTGATAAAACTGTGATCGGCACAAATCTACCTGCGCAAAAAAATTATATAAAAGCACCTTTCTCATACATTTTTTTATGCTCTTAATATTTATCTTTTAACCTGAGACTGGCCACTCATTTCGGATTCGTACTCATCCTGATTAAAAGGTATTTATTATGAGAAAAATAGGATTCAAAGAAAAGATTGGTTATGGGTTAGGTGATGGTGCGTCCAATATTATCTGGCAAACGATAATGCTTTTCATGGCCTACTTTTATACAGATATCTACGGACTAAGCGCTTTTCATATGGGGACCATGTTCCTGGTCGTCAGAGCGTTTGATGCCATTGCCGACGTGTACATTGGCTATCTGGCCGACCATACTCAGACCCGGTACGGTCAGTTCAGACCTTATCTCCTCTGGTTCTCGCTGCCCTTCGGTATTTTTGGTGCCCTGACGTTTTATACGCCCGATTTTGGCGAGACGGCCAAAATTGTCTATGCTTATGTGTCTTATACTGCCCTCTCGCTTTTTTATTCCCTCGTTAACGTTCCCTACTGCGCGCTGATTAATAACATTTCCAGTGATGCAAAAGAACGGGTTTCAATGCAGTCTTATCGTTTTGCCTTCGCTGCTTTAGGAGGGATTATTGTTTCCGTCGTGGCGCTACCGTTAACCAAAATTTTGGGTGAAGGCGATCTACAGAAAGGCTATTTTCTGGCGATGGTGATTATGGGGGCGATAAGCACTATCATGTTTTTCTGCTGCTTTGCCATGACCAGGGAACATTACACGAAAGCGGTGGATAAAAAACGTAACTTTCGTGGTATCTATGATGATCTGACTGTCGTGGTGAAAGATCATAACTGGCGCTGTATTTTCAGCCTCAATATTGCAAGCCTTATCGCTGGCATCCTCAAAACGGGCGGAGCCATTTACTTCGTTAGCTACTATCTGAAAAGACCCGATTTAGTGGGGCTTGTGCTCATTATTATTCTCTGCACCCGATTTGTGGGCGCATTGTCGACAACGCTATTATATAAAAATTATGACCGGGTATTGTCATATAAAGTTTCGTTAATTATACAAGCCATTATCTTAATTATTCTTTTCGCCATTCCTGCAGAATACGTCCTGCCGGTTTGCCTGGTGATCTGTCTGATTCATTTCATCGACGCCAGTTCTGCCCCCCTGCAATGGAGCCTGCTCAGCGACATCATTGATAACGTTGAAAAACGGTCAAACATTTCGCTGAGTGGCTTAGTTTTCTCAACCAACCTTTTCGCTATAAAAATTGGCATTGCGGTTGGCGGTGCCATCATTGGCTGGCTGCTCACCGTTGGTGGCTATGTGGGCAGTGCTGCGATCCAAACCGACCTCGCCATTATGATTGTGCGGCTTATCTTTACGCTTATTCCCGCTGCTTTTGTCCTCATGATGTATCTCATCATGAGGCAATACCGGACCCACAATGATTTACAAGCCTGACGTTACCAACGCTATTTTCATAACAGGAATCAAAGATGACCATAATAACCAACCCCATTATCCCAGGCTTTAATCCGGACCCCTCTATTATAAGAGTGGGTGAGGCGTATTACTTAGCAACATCGACATTTGAATGGTTTCCTGGGATTTGTTTGTATAAATCATACGATCTCAAAAACTGGCGGCTGATTTCTCATCCCCTGAAGCGAAAAAGTCAGTTGAACATGCGCGGGAATCCGAATTCCGGCGGAATCTATGCGCCATGCCTCAGCTACGATGCCGGAAAATTTTATCTCATTTATACCGATGTCAAAAACGTGACCGGACGTTTCTGGGACCCGAATAACTTTATCGTGACCACGGACGATATCAAAGGTGAATGGTCTGAGCCAACGTATCTCAATAGCAGAGGGATTGATCCCTCGCTGTTCCACCACAGTGACGGTACGAAATGGCTTGTGAGCATGGAGATGAGCTACAGGGACGGCGGGGAGGCAGGATTCCCGAAATGGAATGGCATAATCATCCAGCAATACGATGAGCAGAATAATCGTTTAACCGGCGAGTGCCATAAAATTTACGCAGGTACCGATTTGGGCATCACCGAAGGGCCACATATTTATGAGTTGAATGGCTGGTTCTATTTGTTAGTGGCCGAAGGCGGAACATTTTATAACCATGGCGTCACGCTGGCGCGCTCCCGACATCTGTTTGGCCCCTACGAAACCGATCCCATCGGGCAAATGATGACATCCCGCTTTGATTGTCGTTTACCTTTACAGCGCGTCGGCCATGCGGATCTTTTTGATAACGGTCTGGGCGAATGGTTTATTGTGCATTTATGCGGGCGACCGTTGCCCTCAAAAGGACGCAGCCCGATGGGTCGAGAAACCGCTATCCAGCAGGTTTACTGGACGGAGGATGGCTGGCTGCGCTTAACAAATAACAGCATTACGCCAGAATTAACGGTGCAGACGCGCCTGAAAGAACGTCCGTGGCCAACGCCGCCAGCCCGGGATGAGTTCGATACGCCGGAGCTACCCCTTCACTACCAGTCGCTACGCATCCCCTTAAGCGAGGAAATGTGCACGCTTACGGAAAGGCGCGGATGGTTACGGTTGCGGGGTTATGAATCCCTGAGTTCACAGCACTATCAAAGCCTGCTGGCAAGAAGACAAACCGATTTTATATTTACCGCTCAGACATGCGTAGATTTTAAGCCTCACTCTTTCCAGCAGATGGCCGGGCTGGTCTGCTTTTACGACACCACCAACTACGTTTATCTGAACATATCCTGTAACGACGCGGGAGAACGGACAGTCAATTTGATGGTTAATGACCTGAACCGATTCTCCTTACCGACAGGAGAAGGGGTAAAAATTGCCGCAGAAGGTCTGGTTTACCTAAGAGTCTGCGTCAAAGATGATGGCGCTCTTTTTTACTACTCACTCGATGAAAAAAAATGGATCCCGATTGGGGGTTATGTTGAATACAGCAAACTGTCCGATGAATATTTTAAGGAACGTGGCATAGAGCGCTTCACCGGTGCCTTTGTCGGGATGTGCTGTCAGGATTTCACGGGCGAACATATCCCGGCCGATTTTGACTACTTTGCCTATTTCCCGGAAGATTTTTAGTTAAGGGCGCGCAGAGTGTCCGCAGATGATTGCCACTGGCCTTCTGTGCTACTCTACGCGCCATTTCCATGCAATCGACAGAATAGAAATCATGAGTGTACGTTTAGTGTTAGCCAAAGGGCGCGAGAAGTCATTGCTGCGCCGCCATCCCTGGGTCTTTTCCGGCGCGGTTGCGCGTATGGAAGGTAAAGCCAACCTCGGTGAAACCATCGATATCGTTGACCATCAGGGGAAATGGTTAGCGCGCGGCGCATACTCGCCAGCATCGCAGATCCGCGCTCGCGTCTGGACGTTCGATAAAGATGAAACCATCGATATCGATTTCTTCGTCCGCCGCCTGCAGCAGGCTCAGCAGTGGCGTGAGTGGCTGGCAAAACGTGACGGGCTGGACAGCTATCGGCTGATCGCCGGTGAGTCCGACGGTCTGCCGGGCGTGACCATCGATCGCTTCGGCAACTTTATGGTGCTGCAGCTGTTAAGCGCAGGAGCGGAATATCAGCGTGCTGCCCTGATCAGTGCCCTTCAGTCTCTGTTCCCTGAATGCGCCATTTATGACCGCAGCGATGTGGCGGTGCGTAAAAAAGAGGGCATGGAGCTGACGCAAGGGCCTGTTACCGGTGAATTACCGCCTGCCCTGCTGCCTATCGAAGAACACGGCATGAAGCTGCTGGTGGATATTCAGGGCGGCCACAAAACAGGTTACTACCTCGACCAGCGTGACAGCCGTCTGGCAACCCGTCAGTACGTGGCGAACAAGCGCGTGCTGAACTGTTTCTCCTACACGGGCGGTTTTGCGGTGTCTGCGCTGATGGGCGGCTGTGCCCAGGTCGTTAGCGTGGATACGTCACAGGAAGCGCTGGACGTGGCGAAACAGAACGTTGAGCTAAACAAACTGGACCTGAGCAAAGCGGAGTTTGTGCGTGATGACGTCTTCAAGCTGCTGCGTAAATATCGCGACCAGGGCGAGAAGTTCGACGTTATCGTCATGGATCCGCCTAAGTTTGTGGAAAACAAAAGCCAGCTGATGGGTGCATGCCGCGGGTATAAAGATATCAACATGCTGGCTATCCAGCTGCTGAACCCGGGCGGGGTTCTGCTCACGTTCTCCTGCTCCGGCCTGATGACCACAGATTTATTTCAGAAAATCATCGCCGATGCCGCAATAGATGCTGGTCGTGATGTACAATTTATAGAGCAGTTCCGTCAGGCGGCCGATCATCCGGTGATCGCTACCTACCCGGAAGGGCTGTATCTGAAAGGGTTTGCCTGTCGCGTCATGTAACTTGAAAAGAGAAATATTGCCCTCACATCCTGTGTAAGTAATGTTTCCCGGGAGGTGACTATGATTGCCAGCAAATTCGGTATCGGCCAGCAGGTCCGCCACACCTTGCTTGGGTATTTGGGTGTGGTCGTGGATATCGACCCGGAGTATTCCCTTGACGAACCGTCAGCCGACGAGCTGGCGGTTGATGCAGAGCTTCGTGCCGCGCCCTGGTACCACGTGGTGATGGAAGGTGACGACGGGCAACCCGTTCACACCTACCTCGCTGAGGCGCAGTTAAGCAGTGAGCTGCAGGATGAACATCCGGAGCAACCCACGATGGATGAATTAGCGCAGACTATCCGCAAGCAGTTGCAGGCGCCGCGCCTGCGCAACTGAGCGTGTAAAAAAAGCCCGATAATCGGGCCTTTTTTTACTTAGCCAACCCCAGCCGGGGGATTTCAATCGCAGGGCATCTGTCCATAACCACCTGTAAACCCGCCTCGCGCGCCAGTACGGCAGCCTGTTCGTTGATGACGCCCAACTGCATCCACAGCGTTTTCGCCCCAATGGCAATCGCTTCCTGCGCGACACCCCATGCCGCCTCGGAATTACGGAACACATCTACCATGTCCACTTTTTCCGGCACATCGTTAAGCGTGGCGTAGCCCTGCTGGCCTAATAACGTCTTTCCCGCCACTTTCGGCGAAACGGGGATCACGTGATAGCCCTGATCGAGAAGGTATTTCATCACGCGATAACTTGGACGATCCGGTTTATCGCTGGCACCCACCAGCGCAATAGTGCGCGTGGATGTCAAAATCTCGGCAATATCATTCTCTCTCATGCTTTTTCTCCTGGCTTTTTTCAAAGTGTACGCCAAAGCGCACATCTCAACCATTCATCCCATACAGATGTATGAGGGCAAAACGGTGATTTATGTCTATATGTTAGTAAACGTGATTATCGAAAAATTTTGATACATTCTTGCGGGTATAATTTTCAACTGGAGTCACCTATGAAAACCGGCATTGTCTCTGCTGTGATTGCGTTAGTGATGCCGGTTTGCGTTTTTGCAACCACGCTTCGGCTCTCGACTGATATTGACCTGCTGGTGCTGGACGGAAAAAAAGTCTCCAGTTCATTATTGCGCGGCGCAGAGAGCATCGAACTGGATAACGGGCCGCATCAGCTGGTGTTTCGGGTAGAAAAAACGATCGGTCTTGCGAATCATGAACAACGGATGTACATCTCTCCCCCACTGATTGTCAGCTTTAATACCCAGCGGGTCAGTCAGGTAAACATTACTCTGCCGCGGCTTGAGAGCGAAAAAGAGTCTGTCGCTTTCGACACCGCGCCGCGCGTTGAGCTGCTGGATGGGGATTCGATGCCGATCCCGGTGAAGCTTGATATTCTGGCGCTAACCACCTCGCCAAAAGGCACGGACTACGAGGCCGCAACCGAGTCTTATAACAAAGCGGGTAAACGCGCCTCTCTTCCGCAGTTTGCCACCATGATGGCCGACGACAGTACGCTGTTATCCGGTGTTTCAGAGCTGGATGTTATACCGCCTCAGTCCCAGACGCTGACGGAACAACGCCTGAAATTCTGGTTCCAGCAGGCCGATCCCGATACGCGCGCCCGCTTTTTGCAGTGGGCAAAACAACAACCTTCGTCGTAAGCCACATTTTTTACGCCTTTCTCTTGCAGCATCAGGCGGTTCCCGTCATCGTGTAGTCAGTTAACCTGATGGATATGATTATGGAACTGACAACACGCACGCTCCCGGAACGCAAACACATTGCTCTGGTTGCGCACGATCACTGTAAACAAATGCTGCTTAACTGGGTTCGCCGCCATCAGTCATTGCTGGAAAAGCACGCCCTCTCAGCGACCGGTACAACCGGCAATCTGATCCAGCGCGAAACGGGTCTCGAAGTGAACGCCATGCTGAGCGGCCCGATGGGCGGCGATCAGCAGGTAGGCGCACAGATTTCGGAAGGGAAAATTGATGTGCTGATTTTCTTCTGGGATCCGCTGAATGCGGTTCCGCACGATCCGGACGTGAAAGCGCTGCTGCGCCTGGCGACGGTGTGGAATATTCCGGTGGCAACGAACCTGTCGACGGCGGATTTCATCATTGAATCGCCGCAGTTTAACTCGCCGGTGGATATCCTTATTCCGGACTATCAGCGCTATCTTTCCGAGAGACTGAAGTAGCTTTTTTGCCGGGTGGCGACTGCGCCTTACCCGGCCTACAAAATCTTGCCTGGCATCGCTATGGTTTACGCGCCACCGGCACATCAATACTCTTCAGAATATCGACAAACACGGATGGCTCCTCTTTATTGAACAACAGCCATACGCGATGACGCGCGCGGGTTATCGCCACATACAGCAGACGTCGCTCTTCTGCATCCGGGAAATCTTCCGGCACCGGCAGCAGGGCCTCTTCCATCACCGACTCGCGGGCCGGGGCCGGGAAACCGTCGCTGCCCTCTTTAAGCCCCACCACAATGACATAATCAGCCTGCTGCCCTTTGCTGGCGTGAATTGTCATAAATTCAAGCTGCAGTTTCGGCCAGCGTGTAGCGGCCTTTTCCAGCGCGGCCGGTTTGAGGTGATGATAGCGCGCCAGCACCAGAATGCGTTCGTCGGGTTTCGCGTAGCCGCTCAGTTTATCCAGTAGCGGCTCAAGCTGATCTTCTGCTAACAGGGTGACCGCTTTTTTATCCCCCGGCGTCAGGCTGTTGAGCGGTTTGGTCAGCTGGTGCGGGTTCTGCTGAATAAAGCGGTTGGCTATTTCGCCTATGCGCGCATTGAAGCGGTAGGTGGTGTCCAGATCGCTGCGATCGCCTTCGCCAAAATAGTGGTGAAACGCTGTCGTCAGTGAAAGCTGCGCCCCGCTAAAGCGATAGATGGCCTGCCAGTCATCCCCCACCGCAAACAGCGACGTATGTTTGTTCTGCGCCCGCAGCGCCGAGAGCAGAGCGGCACGCTGCGGAGAGATATCCTGAAACTCATCCACCAGTATGTGCTTCCACGGGCTGACGAAACGCCCCTTCTCTAAAATGATAATGGCCTGATGGATAAGCCCGGAGAAATCGACGGCGTTCTCCTCTTTCAGTGCCGTTTTCCAGGCTTTTAGCATCGGAACCATCAGCTTCACGCGCTTTGAAAACACCGCACGGATCGCCTCCGGGGCACTTTCAATCATCTCGGCCTGCGAACCGCCGTGCATGCGCATCAGGCTGACCCAACGATCGAGACGCGAGCCGAGCCGACGTGCCAGCTTGTCATCCTGCCAGAAACTGCCTTCCGGCACCGCCCAGTTCAGCTCTTCCTCCAGCCACTGACGCCAGCCTTTTGCCTGTGCTTTTTTCTCACTGCACTGTTGCCGCCACGTTTTAATGAACAGCGCCTGGCGCGCCTGCGTGTCGTTTTCCAGCTTACTGATGGACGGGACTTTCTTGCTGCCCTGCTGAATGATATGCAGCGCAAGCGCATGAAACGTTCTGGCCGAGATATCCTGGGTATGCAGTCTCGCCTGGATACGTTCGTCCATCTCCTGTGCGGCTTTGCGACCAAATGCCAGCAGCAGAATCTGGTCTGCAACGGCCTCGCCAGTGGTCAGAAGCCAGCCTGCGCGAGCCACCAGCACCGAGGTTTTACCGCTCCCGGCTCCCGCAAGTACCAGCAGCGACTGTTCACCGTTGACCACCGCACGCGCCTGCGCAGGGTTAAGCGGCGATGACTCGACTGTGCTGAAGAAATCAGCATATTGGGTGAGCATGGCATCGGTCCAGGCCTGGTTATGCGCCAGGCGACTTTTATCAATATCGCTCAGCCATGCCTGGCACTTCCGCCATGCATCGCGGCAATTTTCAAACTCATTGAGACGCGCTACGGGGAACGGCAACGCAGTCAGCGCCTGTTTTATTTTTTGCTGCAGTCCCGCAGTTTGCTGGCGCGTGAGCCATTTGTGTTGGGCATCGCTCTGCGCGATTTCATCCAGTACCTGTTGCAAAACCTGGGCGGCAATCACGCTCATATCCTGGCTCCACTGCTGCCAGAGCGTGTTCAGATGGTAATGAAAACGCTGGGTTTCCCCCCACTCGGTGCCGTGAAGGCGCACCACTTTATCGGCAGGCAAAACGAACTCCAGCTCGCCCCACACCAGCCCACGTTTACAGTGGATCGCCAACATTTGATTGAAGGGAATGAGATATTCGTGGCGTTCCCCGGAGACTTTCACTCCCGCGTTAAGGAGCACAACCTTGTCGTAAGGGTGTTGAGCCAGGCGTTTGCCCATTGACGTTGCTTTCAGTTCCATATCCAGCCGGATCCACGAAGAGATAATTTGCCTGATAGTTTAACTGCCAGTTTTAAGGTGCTCCAGCCTAAAAAAACGTTACAATCAGTGGGCGTTAATTTTATCGAAAGGAAGTGAGGGTTTATGCGTACCGTTCTGAATGTGTTGAATTTTGTGCTGGGCGGTTTTGCCACCACCCTTTCCTGGCTTTTTGCCACTCTGGTCAGCATAGTGCTTATCTTTACCCTGCCGCTGACGCGCTCCTGCTGGGAAATCACCAAACTCTCCTTTATTCCCTACGGTAATGAGGCTGTCCACATTGATGAGCTGAACCCGGAAGGTAAAAACGCGCTGATGAATACCGGCGGCACCGTACTGAATATTCTGTGGCTGATTTTCTTTGGCTGGTGGCTGTGCCTGATGCACATTTTTGCCGGTATCGCCCAGTGCGTGACGATTATTGGTATTCCTGTTGGGATCGCGAACTTTAAAATTGCCGTCATTGCCCTGTGGCCGGTTGGACGTAGGGTCGTCCCGGTTGAGGTGGCGCAAGCCGCGCGTGAGGCCAATGCTCGCCGTCGTTTTCAGTAATAAGGACTGGCCGCGCTCATGCTAAGCCCACTGCTTCGCCGTTATACCTGGAACAGCATCTGGCTTTATAACGTCAGAATTTTTATCGCGCTTTGTGGCACCGTTGCCCTGCCGTGGTGGCTGAATGACGTTAAGCTCACGATTCCGCTCACGTTAGGGGTGGTTGCGGGGGCGCTTGCGGACCTCGATGACCGTCTGGCAGGGCGTCTGCGCAACCTGGTTATCACTCTTGTCTGTTTCTTTATTGCGTCCGCGTCTGTCGAGCTGCTCTTCCCGTGGCCCTGGCTGTTTGCCTTAGGCCTTACGCTCTCCACCAGCGGCTTTATTCTGCTCGGCGGGCTTGGACAGCGTTATGCCACCATCGCATTTGGCGCGCTGCTGATTGCTATTTACACCATGCTGGGCGTGTCGCTGTACGATCAGTGGTACCAGCAACCCGTGCTGCTATTGCTGGGGGCCATCTGGTATAACCTACTGACGTTAACAGGGCACCTCATCTTCCCGGTGCGCCCTCTGCAGGATAATCTTGCTCGCAGCTATGAGCAGCTGGCTCATTATCTGGAGCTGAAATCCCGGCTGTTTGACCCGGATATCGAAGAGGAAAGTCAGGCCCCTCTTTACGATCTGGCGCTGGCAAACGGCCAGCTGGTCGCCACGCTGAACCAGACCAAAGCCTCCCTGCTGACCCGACTGCGCGGAGACCGCGGCCAACGCGGGACGCGAAGAACACTTCACTACTACTTTGCCGCTCAGGACATCCATGAGCGCGCCAGCTCTTCGCACGTTCAGTATGCAGCCCTGCGTGAAACGTTCCGCTACAGCGACGTGATGTTCCGCTTCCAGCGGTTACTTTCCATGCAGTCTCAGGCGTGCCAGCAGCTAGCGCGTTCAATTTTACTGCGAACGCCCTATCAGCATGACCCGCGGTTTGAGCGCGCGTTTAGCCATCTTGATGCGGCAATCGACCGCGTGCAGGCCAGTGGAACCGCACCGGAACATATAAAAGCGCTGGGGTTTTTGCTTAATAACCTGCGGGCAATCGATGCTCAGCTCGCGACGATTGAATCCGAGCAGGCGATGGCCATGCCGGGCAATGATGCCGATAATCAGCTTGCTGATGACAGCGTGCATAGCGTTAGCGACATGTGGCTGCGGCTGAGCCGCAATTTTACGCCGGAATCTGCCCTATTTCGTCACGCGGTGAGAATGTCACTAGTGCTGTGCGTGGGTTACGCGTTTATTCAAATAACCGGTTTACACCACGGCTACTGGATCCTGCTCACCAGCCTGTTTGTCTGCCAGCCCAACTATAACGCCACCCGCCACCGCCTGGCGTTACGTATTATTGGAACGCTGGTAGGCGTCGCCATTGGCCTGCCGGTGCTCTATTTCGTGCCGTCTATCGAAGGCCAACTGGTGCTGATCGTCATTACTGGCGTACTGTTCTTCGCCTTCCGTAATGTGCAATACGCCCACGCGACGATGTTCATCACGCTGCTGGTTTTACTGTGCTTTAACCTGCTGGGAGAAGGGTTTGAAGTTGCCCTGCCCCGTGTGATCGACACACTCATTGGCTGCGCGATCGCCTGGGCGGCGGTGAGTTTCATCTGGCCCGACTGGCGTTTTCGTAATTTGCCGCGTGTGTTAGACAGGGCGATGAATGCAAACTGCCGGTACCTTGATGCGATCCTTGAGCAATACCACCAGGGGCGCGATAACCGCCTTGCTTATCGCATTGCCCGACGTGATGCGCATAACAGCGATGCGGAACTGGCGTCGGTGGTCTCGAACATGTCCACGGAACCGCGCGCCACAGCGGAAATTCGGGAAACCGCTTTTCGTCTGCTGTGTCTGAATCATACGTTCACTAGCTATATTTCTACGTTGGGCGCACACCGTGAGAAACTGACCAACCCGGGCATTCTCGCCTTACTGGATGATGCTGTCTGCTACGTCGATGATGCACTTCATCATCGGCCAGCCGATGAGCCGCGCGTTCAACAATCGCTGGATGAACTGGCCCAACGTATTGCCCACCTTGACCCGGGCGCCGACAACAAAGCACCGCTGGTCCTGCAGCAAATCGGCCTGCTGATTGCCCTGCTGCCGGAAATCTGCCGGCTGCAGCAGCAGATCGCTACCTTGAGGAATGATGCTCCTGACTCTCGGGCAGCGCATTAAACCACTCTGTCAGCTCCCGGCGAATGTCGGCCGGGAGCGCCGCTTCATGTAGCCCTTCAATGGCACCTTCCAGCGCGAACAGCACCTTAATACTTAAGGCCTTGTTTTTGGACCTCATCTTTAACCAGCATTTCCTGGCGCCCAGTTCCCGTAAGGTTTCCTCATTAGTGATGCCTGCTTCTAAAAGCAGTACCTCAAGTTGAAAGGTCAGGTTTGGAAGATCTTTTAGCCGGTTGCGCTGATGGCGCTGGCAGCGCTCCTTTCTTGCCGCGTCGAGAGCAAAGGAGGAAAGCTGGAGCAATTTGTCCCTGTCCTGCCACAGCCCGTCGTCCACCCGATAGTAATTAAGCAGGACGGGACGGCCCCGTTTCATCAGCGTCAGAAACGAAGAGGCGTTTTTGACACAATACCTGGCACTTTCTTCACAGGCCCGGAGGTAGAGTTCCCCCTCCGACACCATCGCGAACACCGCATTATCCACCGCCAGGGTGTACCCACCGAATAGCGCCCGATGATGAATTTCGCCTAACGGTGAGAGGTATTCCTGCGATTTATAAATCCGCTCATAAGATATCTTTTTCATGATAATTCCATTTAAAATCAATTATTAACAACGATATTTCTCACTAACGGATCCGTTAGCAGGAAAATAGGCAACTTATTGCTGGAGGGCAAGATGATTTTTTATGGCGCACCAAGAATGGGTGAAATTTGCGAGTCTCTTTCCGAAAATGAGGTTGATCTTTATGCATACAGGGGTTACTGTATATCCATACAGTAACTACAGGGCTGGAATGAATATGTACACTTCAGGCTATGCAAATCGCTCAACATCTCTCTCTTCTACCGCTGGCAATGTCGCGCAGAAATCCGTCGGGCGTGATTCTACAGGGCTTATCAGTGAAGTGGTTTACCGTGAAGACCAGCCTCTGTTAACGCAACTCTTATTACTGCCGCTGTTGCAACAGCTTGGTCAGCAATCACGCTGGCAGCTTTGGCTAACGCCACAGCAAAAATTGAGCCGCGAGTGGGTTTTATCTGCGGGCCTGCCGTTGGCGAAAGTGATGCAGATTAACCAGCTCTCACCCTGCGATACGGTAGATTCAATGATTCGGGCCTTACGCACAGGGAATTACAGTGTGGTGATCGGATGGCTGCCTGATGAACTGTCGGAAGAGGAACACCTGAGACTGACGGAAGCAGCGGAAGAAGGTCACGCGATGGGGTTTATTATGCGACCAGTTCGTGCAGATTCTTATCGCAGAGGACAACATTCCGGGTTAAAAATTCACTCAAATTTGTATCATTGAGTGAAATTAGGAGTTTTCCTGGAATTTTTTTCGACCATAAGATGCAGAAATAGTTCAACGCGTCAAATCTTCGGCAAGGCTTGTCTGGAGCGGTTCTCGTTAATTTTGCTGCACAATTTTCGTTCAAGAAATGTTAAATATTAGGTATACGGAACTTTTTTTTTCATATGCCTGACAGACTTCACACTTGTAAGTTTTCATCTACGTTGTAGACTTTACATCGCCAGGGGTGCTCGGCCTAAGCCGAAGATATCGGTAGATTTATATTTGACCACGCCCCCCGGTGAAGGATTTAACCGTGATTTCTCTGCAGAGATCTTCATGGCAAATTTTGGATGATAACGAGGCGCAAAAAATGAAAAAGACAGCTATCGCGATTGCAGTGGCACTGGCTGGCTTCGCTACCGTAGCGCAGGCCGCTCCGAAAGATAATACCTGGTATGCAGGTGGTAAACTGGGCTGGTCTCAGTTCCATGACACCGGCTGGTACAACAGCAGCCTGAACAACGATGGCCCGACTCACGAGAGCCAGCTGGGTGCAGGCGCGTTCGGTGGCTATCAGGTTAACCCGTATGTTGGTTTTGAAATGGGTTACGACTGGTTAGGTCGTATGCCATACAAAGGCGACAACGTCAATGGCGCTTTCAAAGCTCAAGGCGTTCAGCTGACCGCTAAACTGGGTTACCCAGTAACTGACGATCTGGACGTGTACACCCGTCTGGGCGGCATGGTATGGCGTGCAGACTCCAGCAACAGCATCGCTGGCGACGACCATGACACCGGTGTTTCCCCAGTATTCGCTGGTGGCGTTGAGTGGGCTATGACCCGTGACATCGCTACCCGTCTGGAATACCAGTGGGTTAACAACATTGGTGACGGTGCTACCGTTGGCGTTCGTCCAGACAACGGCATGCTGAGCGTTGGTGTTTCTTACCGTTTCGGTCAGCAGGAAGATGCTGCACCAATCGTAGCTCCAGCTCCGGCTCCAGCTCCAGAAGTACAGACCAAGCACTTCACTCTGAAGTCTGACGTTCTGTTCAACTTCAACAAAGCTACCCTGAAACCAGAAGGTCAGCAGGCACTGGATCAGCTGTACACCCAGCTGAGCAACCTGGATCCTAAAGATGGTTCTGTAGTGGTTCTGGGCTTCACCGACCGTATCGGTTCTGATGCTTACAACCAGAAACTGTCTGAGAAACGTGCTCAGTCTGTAGTTGATTACCTGGTATCTAAAGGTATCCCAGCTAACAAGATCTCCCCACGTGGTATGGGCGAATCTAACCCAGTGACCGGTTCTACCTGTGACAACGTGAAAGCTCGCGCTGCACTGATCGACTGCCTGGCACCAGATCGTCGCGTTGAGATCGAAGTTAAAGGTATCAAAGACGTTGTAACTCAGCCTGCGGCATAAGTTATCGTCTTATAAAAAAACCCCGCCATGCGGGGTTTTTTATTGTCTGAAGAAAAGTAAGAAACTACTTTTTACCCAGCAGAGCCTGAAGATCGTTCTTCAGCGTCGACATCTGGCTGGCATACTTCTCTTTGTGCTCGGCATCTTCAATCAGTTGTACTACGGTCTCTGACAGCGTTTTTCCTCGACGTTGCGCTAGCCCCGCCAGACGCTGCCAGACCATAAACTCCAGGTCGATTGATTTTTTACGGGTGTGCTGATGCTCGGCATTAAAATGCCGTTTTCGCCGCGCACGGATAGTTTGCTTCATCCGGTTTAACAGGGCGGGATTAATATGCTTCTCAATCCAGCTATTCACCTGTACCGGTTCATTTTCGAGGGTCAGCAAAATATCCACGGCCTCTTGCGCAGCGCTGGCTTCGATGTAGCAGGTGATCAGCTCCCCTTCACGGTGCTTTTTGACCAGGTACTTCCATTTCCAGCCGCTTTCGAGATTTTCCAGTTGTTGATATTTCATTGCGATCTCAGTGTTACCACGTAACTCTGTTCAGAATATCAGTTTTTTGGCAATCTGCTGAAAAGAAATCATATCCTGTGAAACATCGCTTGAGATTCACTCATTGAAATCCCCAATCCTGCTTGGGAAGAGCCCCCCGCTTACGGTATACTCCACGGTTTTACATCTGACTAAAAAACATCAACTTTGACCATTACGAAACTAGCATGGCGTGACCTGGTTCCGGATACCGAGAGCTATCAGGAACTGTTTGCACAGCCAGACCTCGCACAAGAACACGAATTCATACTTAGCGATACACAACCGCGTTTGCATTACGCGCTGGAGCAGGTGTTAAGCCCATGGGCAACATCTCCCTTCATGCTGCTCAAAGCCCCGGAAGAAGCCGAGTATTTGACGCTTCTGGGTGCTGCCATGCGCGAGCTGAAACCGGAAGCGAATGCTGTTTTCGGCGGCGAGTATCGTATCACAGGGCATAATGTCACTTTTGCCCCCGCTACGCAGGCTGATGACCGTTTTGCAGCGCAGGGCGAAGTCGTTACCGCTAACTGGGTCGAAGCTGAACAACTCTTTGGTTGTCTTCGTCAGTTTAACGGTGAGCTCTCCCTGCAGCCAGGGCTGGTGCATCGCGCAAACGGCGGCGTACTTATTATTTCCCTGCGCACCCTGATGTCGCAACCGCTGCTGTGGATGCGTCTGAAAACGATCGTGAGCCAGCAGCGCTTCGACTGGGTAGGCTATGACGAGTCTCGCCCCCTGCCTGTATCCGTCCCGTCAATGCCGCTCTCTCTAACCGTCGTGCTGACGGGGGATCGTGAGTCTCTGGCCGACTTCCAGGAAATGGAGCCAGAGCTGGCGGATCAGGCGGTTTACAGCGAATACGAAGACAACATTCAAATTGCCGATGCGGATGATATGGCGCAGTGGTGCCAGTGGGTGATGGCCGTTGCTGAACGTTTTGCGCTGCCAACCCCTGCGGCTGACGCATGGCCGGGCTTAATCCGCGAAGCGGTACGCTACACCGGCGACCAGGAAACTCTGCCGCTTTGCCCACTCTGGATCGGTAAACAGCTGCGTGAAGTGGGTGTGATCAGCGGCGAAGGTGCTTTCACAGGCGAACAATTGACCCAGATGCTTGCCCAGCGTGAGTGGCGCGAAGGCTATCTTGCGGACCGCATGCAGGATGAAATCCTGCTGGAACAGATTCTGGTCGAGACCGAAGGCGAACGAATCGGTCAGATTAACGCTTTGTCCGTAATTGAGTTCCCCGGCCACCCTCGTGCGTTCGGCGAGCCTTCCCGTATCAGCTGTGTCGTTCACATTGGCGACGGTGAATTTACGGATATTGAGCGAAAAGCGGAGCTGGGTGGAAACATTCATGCTAAAGGCATGATGATCATGCAAGCTTTCCTGATGTCCGAACTGCAGCTTGAGCAGCAGATCCCCTTCTCTGCGTCCCTGACGTTTGAGCAGTCCTACAGTGAAGTCGATGGCGATAGCGCCTCAATGGCCGAGCTGTGTGCCTTGATCAGCGCCCTGGCAGAAGTCCCGATTAATCAGAACATCGCCATTACGGGTTCCGTGGATCAGTTTGGCCGCGCCCAGCCGGTCGGTGGTCTGAATGAGAAAATCGAAGGCTTCTTCTCCATTTGTCAGCAGCGTGGGTTAAACGGCAAACAGGGCGTTATTATCCCTGCGCCAAACGCGCGCCATTTGAGCCTGAGCCAGGAACTGCTTGATGCGGTGGAACAGGAACAATTCACCCTGTGGGCCATCGAAGGCATTGAGGATGCACTACCCTTACTGACAAACCTGGTATGGGATGGCGAGGGTCAAACCACGCTGATGCAGACCATTCAGGAGCGCATTGCTCAGGCAACACAGCCGGATGCTCGTCATCGTTATCCCTGGCCGTTACGTTGGTTAAGTTGGTTTAGTTCAAACTGATCGGACTTGTTCAGCGTACACGTGTTAGCTATCCTGCGTCCTTCACTAAAATAAGGCTTACTGAGAACATGGTAGATAAACGCGAATCCTATACAAAAGAAGACCTTCTTGCCTCTGGTCGTGGTGAACTGTTTGGCGCTAAAGGCCCACAGTTACCGGCCCCAAGCATGCTGATGATGGACCGTGTCGTGAAAATGACCGAAACCGGCGGTAACTTCGATAAGGGTTACGTAGAAGCAGAACTCGATATCAACCCGGACCTGTGGTTCTTCGGTTGCCACTTTATTGGCGATCCGGTAATGCCTGGCTGCCTGGGCCTCGATGCGATGTGGCAGCTGGTTGGCTTCTATCTGGGCTGGCTCGGTGGCGAAGGCAAAGGCCGCGCGCTGGGCGTGGGTGAAGTGAAATTCACCGGTCAGGTACTGCCTACCGCGAAGAAAGTCACCTACCGTATCCACTTCAAGCGCATCGTTAACCGTCGTCTGATCATGGGCCTGGCGGATGGTGAAGTGCTGGTAGATGGTCGTCTGATTTATACCGCGAACGATCTGAAAGTGGGTCTGTTCCAGGATACCTCTGCTTTCTAAGCCCGGCGTTTAGCTGCTTCAGAAAGGCGAAACCTCCGCTCTGCGGAGGTTTCTTTTTTAAAGAGACGCTATCAAGCAAGTACTGCCCTGTCTCCGATGGCTTCTCGCCAGCCCCCTAACCATTGAGACCTTTGGTTCAAAGTCTGATAGGGACACATTTCTTTAGAACGTCCGGCGATGCCAGCCTGATAACCACGTTGATGAGCCCTTTCCAGGCGATCTCGTTTCTGTCTCTTCATGCCTCGTTTCCCTCATTCTTTTGTCTGGTGGAAAGAAAACAGTGATTGCAAAGTGTGCAAGCACAGATAACGAATAACCCGAATTAGCCTCAGCGTCAACGTTCAAAATTCATACGGGTGTCATATTTGTGAGCTAAGCAGAAGATCATTTGTACAAAAAATGTGATGCAGCACAAGTAACAACCTGAAGCCAAAACGAAAAAAAAGCCGCAATCAGCGAAATTCTGATAGCGGCTTTTGTCGATGAATTTTACTTATGGCAGTCTGGAAATCTCTCTGGCGATACTCGCAGACTCCTGCGCCCAACCCTGGGCCAGCACTTTCACCATCTCATCATATCCATCTTTTTGCTGCTTCATTTCCAGATGGAAAGGACGCTTAATCAGCTGCCCCTGATGATTCAGCAGCCATTCTCCACTCACCACAACGACGCCATCATAGCGGCCGTGGAAGCCCGTCACGGTGACGTTAAGCGTGTCCTGGTCGCTTCCCAGCGGCTGTGACGCAACAACCCAGCCAGGAAGCTGGCTGCTGAGATTCGCCACCAGCGTATTGCGCAACTGCTGGTCCAACGGGCTGGCCCAAAGGTTATTGTTGGCAATAACGTACTGAACATCGCTGGTTTGATACACCACGCCATTGCCAGCCAGATAATCCGGCACCGCAACCTGCTCCACCCATAACAGACGGTTGCCCTGCGAGGCGGTGCTTTGTGCGCCCGCCTGGGTCGTCAGCGGTAACTGATAGTAGCTTTTGTTATCACTACCCGAGCTACAGGCCGTTAATACCATCGCTCCTGCAATCGCTAGCCATTTTTTCATTGTTTAGCCCTCTTCGGCTCAGGATCCTTTTTATCTTTCGCTTCGAACACCAGTGCGTTGCTCTTCTCATTGAGCGTTTTCAGCACAGGCTGCAGTTCACGTAAGACCTGATCAAGACGTTGCATATCGGCCACCATCTTGTTGTACGCCGCTGATCCCGGCTGGAAGCCCTGCATGCTACGGTTGAGTTCACGCAACGTTTTCTGCATATCCTGCGGCAGCTGCTGCATGGACTGGCTTGCCGTGATCTTATTAATATTATCCAGCGTCGTTTGCAGACGTTGCATCGTCGCCTGACTTTGATGTAACGAACCGGTCGCGGCTTCCAGCATCGGATTAAGCGGCAGATTGTTAATCTTATCGAGCGTATCCATCAGACGCTGCTGGATTTGCGCCAGACCGCTGCTGACCGTTGGGATAATTTTATAGCCCCCGAATTCACGAATACCGGTAATCGCTGGCGCTTTAGGATAGAAGTCCATATCCACGTACAGCGCACCGGTGACCAGGTTTCCGGTTTTCAGCGAGCCGCGCAGACCGCGCTCCATCAGCTGGCTGATATGGGTGGCAATATCCTGATTTTCGCCAATCTGGTTAAGCAGACGCTCCGGCTCAATGCGGATCAGCACCGGAATACGGTAATCGTCATCCAGCATCTGCTGAAGACCCGGCACGAAGAACGGAACCTGTCCAACCGTTCCGAGTCGAATGCCGCGGAATTCGACCGGTGCACCCGGCTGAAGGCCACGGACCGAGTCCTTAAAGAACATCAGGAAGTCAACGTGATCGGTATAGAGCGCATCCTGGATACTTTTTTGATCGTCAAAGAGTCTGAACGCCGTTTTCTCTGCAACCGGCTGGCCCAAATCCTGCCCTTCCGGCACGTCAAAACTGACGCCACCGCCAAACAGCGTGGTCAGGGAGCCCATTTCGACACGCATACCCGCCGAGGTCAGATCTACCGCGATCCCACTGTCTTTCCAGAAGCGGACGTTGCTGGTGACCAGACGATCGTTTGGCGCATTGATGAAGAGCTGATAGCTAATGGTGCGTTTTTGCGCGTCAAACGTACTGGTTTCAACTGAACCCACGCGATAGCCGCGGAACAGCACGGGATCGCCAGGCGAGAGCTGTCCCGCTTTTTTACTGTCCAGGATCACGCGAATGCCTTTTGCATCCGGTGGCGCAAGCGGCGGAGAGTCCAGCAGCTCGTATTGTCCCGGCTGGCTCCCTTTCTTACCTGGCTGCAGCTCAATATAGGCGCCGGACAGCAGCGTCCCCAACCCGCTGATCCCCTCACGTCCTACCTGCGGTTTAACCACCCAGAAAACCGAGTCGCCATGCAGCAATTTTTCCATACCGGAATTTAAACGCGCCTTGATTTCAACGTGCGTCAAATCATCCGTCAGGGTTGCACTTTCAACCACGCCCACATCCACACTGCGGCTTTTGATGGTGGTTTTGCCCCCCTCAATACCTTCTGCATTGGTGGTGATAAGCGTGACTTCCGGTCCCTGATGGCTGTAATGATAAAACAGGATCCATGCACCGATCAGCGCGGTTACGATGGGGAAAATCCACACCGGAGACCAGTTCTTGACCTTCTGCACTTTCGCCTCTCCACTCTTATTTTCCATGCTCTTACTCTTCCTCATGGCTTGACTCGGGCTCACGATCCCACGATAAACGAGGGTCGAAGGTCATGGCCGCAAACATGGTCATAATGACGACCAACGCAAACATTAGCGCTCCCATTGCGGGATAAATACTCATCAGTCCTCCCATGCGCACCAGCGCAGAGAGAACGGCAATGACAAACACATCAATCATTGACCAGCGGCCAACAAATTCAACAACTTCGTAGATCAGGTGCATGCGTTCGCTGTCGCGTTTGCCGTGACCTTTCGCGTCCCAGCAGAGCCAGGCAATGGCGATCATTTTTAAGGTTGGCACCATAATACTGGCGATGAAGATCACGCCAGCCACCGGATAGGATCCTTCGCCCCACAGCAAAACGACCCCAGCAAGGATGGTTGAGGGCATTTTGTCGCCGAGTAAATCGGTGATCATAATGGGCAGAATATTGGCTGGCAGATAGAGCATGATTGACGTGACCAGCAACGCCATCGTCCACTGCAGGCTATTTTTACGACGTACATGGCCTTTCGTTTCGCAGCGAGGACACACATCGAGATCCGCGGGCAGAATGGCGGTACAGCATGAGCAAGAGCGCAGCCCCTGACGGATACCCGGCACACCGACCTTAACCGTCTGCGCAAGCGTCGGTGCTGGCGCGATGTCATCCCACGCCCATCGCCTGTCTACGCACTGGAAAGCGCGCAGCTGTAATACACAGTAAAGGCACCAGGGAATAAAGCTACTGCCAATTCCCACATCACCATAGGCCATCAGCTTGACGAAACTGACCAGAATCCCCGCCAGAAAGATCTCGGCCATCCCCCAACTTTTCAGCTGGAACAGGATACGCGCGAGTTTAATTTTAAGGGATGCGGGCATCCTGACGCGGTTTACCAGCAACAGGATCACCACCAGACAGAACGCCGGGACGATTTGGACAAAGAGGAGGAAAAAGGTGCCGAGGCTGGCGTAATCTTCCGAGAACATCACGCCAGGAATTTCAAGCAGATCGACCTCGCTGGTCATGCCGCCCACTTTCATATAAATGAAAGGGAAGAGGTTGGAAAGCAGCAGCATGAACAATGCAGCAAGGGCATAAGCAGTGGGACGCTGCCTTGGCGCGTCCCACTCCGTCGTCAACGTTGCGCCGCAACGTGGACACAGGGCTTTATGTCCGTGACCAAGCTCTGGCAACGCCACGAGCATATCGCATTGCGAGCATAATATATGCCTGTCGGCGTGGTGCTGGTCACACATAGTTAATCCCTGTTTATGCGCCGTTTTTCAGAGACTCGAGGTACTCCCAGCGCTCAAATGCTTCTTCCAGGGCTTTTTCAGCCGCGGACAGTTCAGCCAATATTTTCTGAGTATAGTCGTGCGGCTGCGTAAAGAATGACGCATCAGCAACCTGAATTTGCAGCGTTTCAAGAGCAGCTTCCAGTTCTTCAAGACGCTGAGGTAAGCCTTCCAGTTCGCGCTGCAGGTTATAGCTCATTTTAGCAGGAGATTTTTTGACAGTTTCTGCTTTTGCTATAAGCGGTTCCGGTGCACTTTTGGATTTTGCCTGTTTTTGCAGCAGCGACTGGGTTTGTTGTCCACGCGCGTCATGATAACCGCCCACGTATTGACCAATCCGGCCTTCACCTTCAAAAATCCAGCACTCGGTCACGGTATTATCAACGAACTGACGATCGTGGCTCACCAGCATCACGGTTCCCTGATAACCGTCGATTAACTCCTCCAGTAATTCCAGCGTTTCGACATCCAGATCGTTGGTTGGTTCATCGAGAATCAACAGGTTACTTGGCTTCAGGAACAGACGTGCCAGCAGCAGACGATTTCGCTCGCCGCCAGACAGCGCGCGTACCGGTGTCATTGCACGTTTCGGATGGAACAGGAAGTCCTGCAAATAACCCAGCACGTGGCGCGGCTTACCGTTGACCATCACTTCTTGCTTACCTTCAGCGAGGTTATCCATCACCGTTCTGTCCGGGTCAAGCTCAGCGCGGTGCTGGTCGAAATAGGCCACTTCCAGCTTCGTACCACAGTGAACGCGACCGCTATCAGCCTGCAGCTGGCCTAACATCAGCTTGAGCAGCGTGGTTTTACCACAGCCGTTCGGGCCAATAAGGGCAATTTTGTCGCCACGCTGAACCTGAGCGGAAAAGTCTTTCACCAACATTTTCCCCTCAACCTGGTAATTCACGTTTTCCATCTCAAAGACGATTTTGCCCGAGCGGGATGCCTCTTCCACCTGCATCTTCGCGCTACCCATCACCTCACGGCGGGCGCTACGCTCGTTACGCATCGCTTTTAACGCACGCACACGGCCTTCGTTACGGGTACGGCGGGCTTTGATACCCTGACGGATCCAGACCTCTTCTTGCGCCAGCTTGCGGTCAAACTCAGCGTTTTGCAGCTCTTCTACGCGCAGGTTTTCTTCTTTTTCCAGCAGATAGGTGTCGTAATCGCCAGGATAGGTCACCAGTTTGCCGCGATCGAGATCGACAATGCGGGTCGCCATGTTGCGGATAAACGAACGGTCGTGCGAAATGAAGATGATGGTGCCGTTGAAGGTCTTCAGGAACCCTTCCAGCCAGTCGATGGCTTCAATGTCCAGGTGGTTGGTCGGTTCGTCAAGCAGCAGCACTTTCGGGCCGCTGACCAGCGCGCGTCCCAGTGCCGCTTTACGCAGCCAGCCGCCGGAAAGTGATGCCAGCTCCATATCCGCATCCAGACCTAACTGGTCCAGCACTTCAGTGATACGGCTTTCAAGCTGCCACAGGCCGTGATGATCCAGCAGTTCCTGCAGGCGCGCCATTTCATTAAGATTTTTTTCGCTCGGGTCGGTCATCACCAGATGCGAAATTTCATGATAGCCCTTCAGGTATTCGGCTTGTTCAGAGATCCCCTCCGCAACGAAGTCGTAGACGGTGCCCGCCACGTTACGCGGTGGATCCTGCTGCAGTCGAGAAACAATCAGATCTTGTTCGTAAACGATACGGCCGTCATCCAGACCCTGCTCACGATTAAGGATCTTCATCAGCGTGGATTTACCCGCGCCGTTACGGCCTACCAGACAAACACGTTCGTTATCTTCAATGTGCAGTTCAGTATCGTCGAGAAGGGGCGCATCGCTGAAAGACAGCCAGGCGCCGTGCATGCTAATTAGTGACATTTATATTTCCTTTCAGACCGCTGAGATTAACCAGCAGTTATGGATCTGACGGTTACGGGCAAAGTCCTGAGACAGCGTTTTCTGGCTGATTTCTTGCGCTTTCAGTCCCAGCGTGGCTAAGCCTTCATGATCCATGCGGAAGCCGCGTTTGTTGTTCGAGAACATAATGGTGCCGCCTTTACGCAGTAGGCGTTTCAGGTCGGTCATCAGGCGCAGGTGATCGCGTTGAACATCAAAGCTATCCTCCATACGCTTGGAGTTAGAGAAGGTCGGCGGATCGATAAAGATCAGATCGAACTGCTCGTCGGTATCACGCAGCCAGCCCAGCACGTCGGCCTGCATCAGGCGATGCTGGCGTCCGGTCAGGCCGTTCAGACGTAGGTTACGCTCCGCCCACTCCAGATAGGTGCGAGACATATCCACCGTGGTGGTGCTGCGCGCCCCGCCCAAACCTGCATGCACGCTCGCGCTACCGGTATAGGAGAACAGGTTGAGGAAGTCTTTACCCTTGCTCATCTGGCCCAGCATGCGGCGCGCGATACGGTGGTCAAGGAACAGGCCGGTATCCAGATAGTCGGTCAGGTTTACCCACAGGCGCGCGTTGTACTCGCCCACTTCGATAAAGTCGCCTTTCTCGCCCATCTTCTGATACTGGTTTTTGCCCTTCTGGCGCTCGCGGGTTTTCAGCACCAGTTTGTTCGGCGTAATGCCGAGCACGGCGATGGTGGCCGCAATCACATCCAGCATGCGCTGACGCGCTTTTTGCGCATCGATGGTTTTCGGTGGCGCATATTCCTGAATCACCACCCAGTCCGCGTAGCGGTCAACCGCCACGTTGTACTCCGGCAGGTCAGCGTCGTACAGGCGGTAGCATTCAATCCCTTCCTGCTTTGCCCATTTCTCATATTTCTTAAGGTTCTTGCGCAGGCGGTTGGCGTAATCTTCCGCCACGCCGGACGGCTTGCTGTCCGCCGCTTTCTCTGCCAGATGGTAGTTTTTCTGCACGCAGTCCAGCGGGCCGTTTTTCGCCTTAAACTGGCGATCGGCACGCAGCTGCAGGCAGCTCAGCAGCTCCGGAGAGGCGCTAAACAGGGAGAGATTCCAGCCACCGAAGTAATCTTTCATATTGCGGCCCAGCAGGCTGTGCAGAGCAATCAGCGCCGGCTCGCTGTCCAGACGCTCGCCGTATGGCGGGTTACTGATTACGGTGCCGTACGGGCCTTTTGGCAGCGGGTTGGTCAGGTTCGCCACGTCTTTCACGTCGAAGGTGACCAGCTCGCCGATACCGGCGCGACGGGCGTTGCTGCGTGCGCGCTCAATGACGCGCGGGTCGCTGTCCGAACCGTAGAAGTGGGAGGTGTACTCCGCCAGGCCTTTACGCGCGCGGGTCTGCGCATCGTCTTTAACCTCTTTCCAGAGTGCTTCATCGTGCTGTGCCCAGCCTTTAAAGCCCCAGTGGCCGCGATGCAGCCCCGGCGCACGGTCAGTTGCCAGCATGGCTGCTTCTATCAGCAACGTACCAGAACCACACATTGGGTCGAGCAGCGGCGTGCCCGGCTGCCAGCCGGAGCGCATTACGATGGCGGCGGCCAGCGTTTCTTTGATCGGCGCCATACCGGTGCGATCGCGGTAGCCGCGCAGGTGCAGACCCGCACCGCTCAGATCGAGAGAGATACTCGCCGTGTCGCCGTTCAGCCAGACGTTAATACGCAGATCCGGATTTTCGCGATCGACGTTTGGACGTTCCTTATTTTTACGCGTGAAGCAGTCCACAATGGCGTCTTTTACGCGCAGGGCACCGTACTGGCTGTTGCGAATCTCGTCGTTCACGCCATTGAAATGCACCGCAAAGGTGGCATTTGGCGTGAAGATCTCTGTCCAGTCGATCATCTGTACGCCGGTATAGAGGTCCAGGTCGCTATAGACCTTGCACTCCTTCATCGGCAGCATGATGCGCGACGCCAGACGGCTCCACATCAGGCTCTGGTAAATAAGCCGCGTGTCGCCCTCAAAATGGACACCACCCTGAACCACCTGGCACTCTTGCGCGCCCAGGCTTTCCAGTTCAGTTTTTAACAGCTCTTCCAGCCCACGGGCCGTACTGGCAAACAGAGAATTCATATCGTCACTTTTACTCTTAGAAAATTGTCGCGCATTATAGCTAATATGGCGTGTATGTCATAAAGTTGAAGGCTTATTTTCATTTGTGGGAGTGTGCAGTGGCGACGTTATCCAGGCTTTTTATTCATCCGGTGAAATCCATGCGCGGCATCGGCGTCTCTCACGCACTGGCCGACATGAGCGGATTCGCCTTTGATCGCATTTTTATGGTCACCGAGCCTGACGGTACGTTCATTACCGCACGCCAGTTCCCGCAGATGGTTCGCTTTACCCCTTCTCCACTTCATGACGGTTTGCACCTGACCGCGCCGGACGGTTCCAGCGTAGTGATTCGCTTTGCTGATTTTGCGCCTGTCGACGCGCCAACGGAAGTGTGGGGCAATCATTTTACCGCGCGCATCGCCCCGGATGAAATTAACCGCTGGCTGAGCGGGTTCTTCTCCCGCGACGTGCAGCTGCGCTGGGTTGGTCCTGAACTGACGCGTCGCGTGAAGCGCCATGACGCCGTTCCCCTCTCCTTCGCCGATGGCTTCCCGTTCCTGCTGACCAACGAAGCCTCGCTGCGTGATTTACAGCGCCGCTGCAAAGCCAGCGTTCAGATGGAACAGTTCCGCCCTAACCTGGTGGTCACAGGTGTCGACGCCTGGGACGAAGATACCTGGAAGGTGATCCGCATCGGCAGCGTGATTTTCGACGTGGTGAAGCCCTGTAGTCGCTGCATTTTCACCACTGTCAGCCCAGAAAAAGGCCAAAAACATCCTTCCGGTGAACCGTTGAAAACGTTGCAGTCATTCCGTACCGCCCAGGACAACGGTGATGTGGATTTCGGTCAGAACCTCATCCCGCGCTCTAGCGGCGTGATCCGCGTCGGTGACGAAGTAGAAATCCTCACCCGTGGTCCCGCCAGGATTTATGGTTCCAGCCAGGAAGAGGAGTTTGTTGATATCGAGTCCGCGCCCTCGTCAGGGGTCGATATTCACTGGCAGGGTAAAGTTATCCGTGGCAACAATCAGCAGGTATTACTTGAGCAACTGGAACAGGCAGGGATCCGCGTACCTTACTCCTGTCGTGCAGGTATTTGCGGATGCTGTCGAATCAAACTGGTCGAGGGTGAAGTCACTGCGCTGAAGAAATCGGCGGTAGGTGATGACGGTACGATTTTATGCTGCAGCTGTGTGCCGAAAACGTCCGTCCAGCTGGAAGCTTAAACGGCCTGTTCAAGGCTGAACGAATCAACGCGCAGCTGTGGCTTCAGCCTGTCATTCATGACTTTAATCGCATCACCTAACTGCATAACTCGCCCGGCAATGGTCACGCCGGGCTGCGCTAACAAACAGAGCGCGGCGTTTTCACCGGGTTCAACGACCAGTAAATTCACCTCTTCTGCGGTATCGCTCAGATTGACGCTTGCCGCATCGCCCGTTGCCGGGGTCCAGCTCATGCCATGTGCAAGAAAATGCCAGCTTTTTGGCATTTGCGGTTTCAGGAAACGGATAGCCACCAGCGCATTCAGGACCAGCTCAGCACGCTGTTCTTTGGAGAGCATCAGGTCGCGGCATTTTTCTTCGAAGGAAAAATAAAGCGCAGCATCGTCCACACAAAAGCCTGACGGCGAGAAAGCATCCGGGGTTAACATTCGACGCGGAAAACGTGAACGAAACAACATGCCATTGGCTAAATCGAGCATCATTCGATCGTGCTCGTCGCAAAAATACCAGCGCCAGTTATCGTCAGGTTTAATTCGCATGTGTCTCTCCCGTCCCCAAACGTCCTGTACTAAAAATGTCCTGTTTGCCGCCTCGTTTATAACACCATTAATAAAAGACTATAATGACTAAATAAGCAACAGTGACGGAATATAAAACAACCAGGGCCGGAAATAAAGCCCTGGTTGTCTGATTAGGAGAAAAGATTAGATATGAGTAACGATTTCTTTAATCAATGGCGGGCCTTTAAAAATAAAGCCGGAATAAATTTGCACCAGTGATGCCCCGGCAGCCATCTTCTCGCGGGCAGCAATAACAGAGTCGATACCGCCCACGCCAATAATGGGCAGACGTCCCTGTAATTCAGCAGAGAGTGCGCGAATAATTTCCGTACTTTTTAATTGTACCGGACGGCCACTTAACCCACCCGCTTCGTCACAGTTTTTCATTCCCTGAACGAGAGAACGATCGAGCGTTGTATTGGTTGCTATCACACCATCAATATTATGACGTACTAAACTGTCGGCAACCTGGATCAATTCTTCAATAGAAAGATCCGGCGCGATCTTAACCGCGACAGGAACATATTTATGGTGGATCGCCTGGAGCTCATTTTGTTTATTTTTAATGGCACTCAGAAGATCGTCCAGCGCATCGCCATATTGTAATGAGCGCAGGCCAGGGGTATTGGGTGACGAAATATTCACCGCAATATAACCGGCATAGGCATAGACTTTTTCCATACAAATCAGATAGTCATCTTTGCCCTGCTCCACCGGCGTGTCTTTATTTTTACCAATATTGATGCCTAATACGCCATCAAAATGGGATTTTTTAACGTTCTCAACCAGATGATCGACACCGAGGTTGTTGAAGCCCATGCGGTTGATCAACCCCTCAGCTTCGACCAGGCGGAACAGACGCGGCTTGTCGTTACCCGGCTGCGGACGCGGCGTAACGGTACCGATTTCGATGGAGCCAAACCCCATCGCGCCCAGGGCATCAATACATTCGCCATTTTTATCCAGACCGGCCGCCAGGCCCAGCGGATTCTTAAAGGTCAGGCCCATGCATTGGACAGGTTTTTCCGGCACATTTTGACGCACCAGCGCAGCCAGAGGCGTGCCTGTAATACGACGTAATTGCTGGAATGTAAATTCATGAGCGCGCTCAGGATCGAGCTGGAAAAGGGCTTTACGAACGAAGGGGTAGTACATGAACTCTCCTGGATTCCCGGTGTGCAAACCGGGAGGGGATTATGTGCGATCCCGCCCGGAAAGGGAATTGACCTGCGGCAAAAAAATCGCGCAAAACGCAAACGTTTACCTGCGCGCCTGTTTCTTATGCACTTTTTCGCATTTAAATTGCAGATAAATCATTTAGTGGAATAACCCGGCGATGTCACACTCCTTAAAATTGTTATGAATGTTAGATAAAAGCAAACAATTAGTTATAAGGAGCAAACATGCGCGTCATCACCCTGGCCGGTAGTCCACGGTTCCCCTCGCGTTCCAGCGCCCTGCTGGAATATGCCCGCGAAAAGCTCACTGCTCTGGATGTGGAAGTGTGCCACTGGAATCTACATAACTTCGAACCTGAAGATTTGCTCTACGCCCGCTTCGACAGCCCCGCGCTGAAAACCCTGATCGAGCAGCTCAAGGGGGCAGATGGCTTAATTGTGGCGACGCCCATTTATAAAGCCTCTTTTTCTGGCGCACTGAAAACCCTGCTTGACCTGCTTCCGGAGCGCGCGCTGGACGGCAAAGTGGTGCTACCGCTGGCTACGGGCGGTACGGTTGCCCATTTACTGGCGGTGGATTACGCCCTGAAACCGGTGCTGAACGCCCTGAAAGCACAGGAAATCCTGCATGGCGTTTTCGCAGATGATTCACAGGTCATCGACTATCAACACAAACCCCACTTTACGCCAAATCTGCAAACCCGCCTTGATGCCGCGCTGGAAACGTTCTGGCATGCGCTGCATCGCCGGGATATCCAGGTTCCCGCTTTTAATCCGTCGCAAGGAGTCGCTCATGTTTAAAACACTGACACGTATCGGGCTGGCAGGGCTGATGGCTCTGTCGTCGCTGGCTCATGCGGCGGAAACCGCGCCGGAAAGCCTGCGCATCGGCTATCAGAAAGGCAGCGTCAGCATGGTGCTGGCGAAAAGCCACCAGCTTCTGGAAAAACGCTTCCCGGACACCAAATTCTCCTGGGTGGAGTTCCCTGCAGGCCCACAGATGCTGGAGGCGTTGAACGTCGGCAGTATCGATTTGGGCAGCACGGGCGATATACCGCCTATCTTTGCTCAGGCTGCCGGAGCCGATCTGGTCTATGTGGGCGTTGAACCCGCTAAACCGAAAGCCGAGGTGATTCTGGTCCCTGAAAATAGCGAGATTAAAAGCGTTGCCGATCTTAAAGGCCATAAAGTGGCTTTCCAGAAAGGTTCCAGCTCACACAACCTGCTGCTGCGCGCCCTGCAAGAGGCCGGGCTTAAGTTCACAGACATTCAGCCCGTTTACCTGACGCCTGCCGACGCGCGCGCCGCATTCCAGCAGAAGAACGTGGATGCCTGGGCCATCTGGGATCCGTACTACTCTGCAGCCTTACTGCAGGGTGGCGTGCGGGTGCTGAAAGATGGCACCACGCTGGAACAAACCGGTTCGTTCTATCTTGCTGCACGTCCTTACGCGGAGAAAAACGGCTCATTCATTCAGGGCGTACTGGATACCTTTACCCAGGCCGATGCCCTGACCCAGAGCCAGCGTCAGGAAAGCATTACCCTGCTGGCAAAAACCATGGGCTTACCTGAACCGGTGATCGCGAGCTATCTCAGCCACCGTCCGCCGACCACCATTGCGCCTGTTAATGCGCAGGTCGCCGCCCTTCAGCAACAAACCGCCGACCTCTTCTATCAAAACCGCCTGGTGCCAAAACAGGTCAATATTCGCGAACGCATCTGGCAGCCCGCAGGCAAAGAAGGAGCTAAATCATGAGTCTGAATCTTTTCTGGTTTTTACCCACCCACGGTGATGGACACTATCTTGGTACAGAAGAGGGTTCACGCCCGGTTGACCATGGCTATCTGCAGCAGATTGCGCAGGCGGCGGACCGAATCGGCTTCACCGGCGTGCTGATCCCGACGGGACGGTCGTGCGAGGATGCTTGGCTGGTCGCCGCGTCGATGATCCCGGTCACCCAGCGTCTGAAGTTCCTGGTCGCGTTACGTCCAAGCGTGGTTTCCCCCACCGTGGCGGCGCGTCAGGCGGCAACGCTGGACAGACTGTCCAACGGCCGCGCCCTGTTTAACCTTGTCACCGGTAGCGATCCGCAGGAGCTGGCGGGCGATGGCGTGTTCCTCGATCACACGGAGCGCTACGAGGCCTCCGCCGAATTCACCCGCGTCTGGCGACGCCTGCTGGAAGGAGAAACCGTCACCTTCGAAGGCAAACATATTCACGTTCGCGACGCGAAACTCTACTTCCCGCCGGTGCAGCAGCCGCGCCCTCCCCTCTATTTTGGCGGATCGTCGGATGTGGCCCAGGATCTGGCCGCCGAGCAGGTCGATCTCTACCTGACCTGGGGCGAACCGCCTGAGCTGGTGAAAGAGAAAATTGCCCAGGTCCGTGCCAAAGCAGCAGCCCACGGTCGCAAGGTGCGTTTCGGTATTCGCCTTCATGTGATTGTGCGCGAAACCAATGAAGAAGCCTGGCAGGCCGCCGACCGGCTGATCTCGCATCTGGACGATGAGACCATCGCGAAGGCGCAGGCCGCGTTTGCTAAAACCGACTCCGTCGGGCAGCACCGGATGGCGTCCCTGCATAACGGCAAGCGCGAGAACCTGGAGATCAGCCCGAACCTGTGGGCGGGTGTCGGTCTGGTACGCGGCGGCGCAGGTACGGCGCTGGTCGGCGATGGTCCAACGGTGGCCGCACGGATTAATGAATACGCAGACCTGGGCATCGACAGCTTTATCCTCTCCGGCTATCCGCATCTGGAAGAGGCCTACAAGGTAGGCGAACTGTTATTCCCGCACCTGGATGTCGCCATCCCGGAAATTCCGCAGCCGCAGCAACTCCAGCTTCAGGGCGAAGCCGTGGCGAACGAATTTATTCCGCGAAAAGCCGCGCAGAGCTAAGGAGTGACCATGTCTGCCACCTCACAAAAATGGCTGCTGCGCGCCGCGCCGTGGTTTTTACCCGTCGGCATTGTGGCCCTCTGGCAGCTCGCGTCGTCCACCGGCTGGCTGTCGAGCCGCATTCTGCCCTCTCCGGAGGGCGTTGTTGAAGCGTTCTGGTCGCTGAGCGTGAGCGGAGAGCTGTGGCAGCATCTGGCGATCAGCTCATGGCGCGCCGTGATTGGGTTTTCCATTGGCGGCAGTATCGGTCTGGTTCTGGGTCTGATCAGCGGCCTTTCACGCTGGGGTGAGCGGCTGCTTGATACGTCTATACAGATGCTGCGCAACGTGCCGCATCTGGCGCTGATCCCACTGGTTATCCTGTGGTTTGGCATTGATGAGAGCGCCAAGATCTTCCTCGTGGCGCTGGGCACGCTGTTCCCGATTTACATCAACACCTGGCACGGCATCCGCAATATCGATCGCGGTCTGGTCGAAATGGCGCGGAGCTATGGTTTGTCCGGTTTTTCTCTCTTTATACACGTGATCCTGCCGGGCGCCCTGCCCTCGATTATGGTTGGGGTGCGTTTTGCGCTCGGCCTGATGTGGCTGACGCTGATTGTGGCGGAAACCATTTCGGCTAACTCCGGCATTGGCTATCTCGCGATGAACGCCCGTGAATTCCTGCAAACCGACGTAGTGGTGGTAGCCATCATTCTTTACGCCCTGCTCGGCAAACTCGCCGACGTCAGCGCCCAGTGGCTGGAGCGCAGCTGGCTGCGCTGGAACCCGGCCTATACCCTTCAGGAGGCAAAAGCATGAATACTGCACGACTGAACCAGGGGACGCCGTTACTGCTTAACGGCGTCACCAAACGCTACGGCGAAAATACTATTCTCAACGGGCTGGATCTGCATATTCCCGCCGGACAATTTGTGGCCGTTGTCGGACGCAGCGGCGGTGGCAAGAGTACGCTACTACGCCTTCTGGCCGGGCTGGAAGCCCCCAACGGCGGTGAAATCCTGGCAGGCTCAACGCCGCTGGCCAATATTCAGGACGATACGCGCATGATGTTTCAGGACGCGCGCCTGCTGCCGTGGAAAACGGTTATCGACAACGTCGGTCTCGGTCTGAAGGGCAACTGGCGGGATAACGCGCGTCAGGCGCTGGCCGCCGTCGGGCTGGAAAACCGCGCAGGCGAGTGGCCTGCTGCGCTGTCAGGGGGGCAGAAACAGCGCGTGGCGCTGGCGCGCGCGTTGATTCACCGTCCCGGCCTGCTGTTGCTTGATGAACCGCTCGGCGCGCTTGATGCGCTGACGCGGATTGAAATGCAGGATTTGATTGAGTCCCTGTGGCAGGAGCATGGCTTTACGGTACTGCTGGTGACGCATGACGTGAGCGAGGCCGTCGCGATGGCGGACCGGGTGCTGCTGATAGAGGACGGGAAGATTGGTCTGGATTTGACGGTGGATATCCCGCGCCCTCGCCGCGTGGGCTCGGCAAAACTGGCGGAGCTGGAGGCGGAAGTGTTAGATCGGGTGATGAAGCGCGGGGTGAATGAGCGCGCGTTGATTAAAGCTAATGCCTGATGCCCTCACCCCGGCCCTCTCCCACAGGGAGAGGGAGGGTTAAGCTTTCTATCAGGCCAGCGCCTTAGCAATCTTCTCGTACAGATCGCCAGACAGGTTCTCCAGCCCTTTCAGTTGCTCAAGCGCGGCGCGCATCTTCGCCTGACGCTTCGCATCGTAGCGTTTCAGGCGGGTCAGCGGCTCAATCAGTCGCGACGCCACCTGCGGGTTACGGCTGTTCAGCTCGGTCAGCATTTCCACCATAAACTGATAGCCGCTGCCGTCTTCCGCGTGGAAGGCAGCCGGGTTGCTGCTGGCAAACGCGCCAATCAGCGAGCGAACGCGGTTCGGGTTGCTCATGGTGAACGAGCGGTGCTTCAGCAGACGACGTACGGTGCTCAGCACATCGGCGGACGGGCTGGTGGACTGCAGAATGAACCATTTGTCCATCACCAGACCATCCTGATGCCATTTGTCATCGTACTCCTGCATTAGCGCATCACGACACGGCAGCTCGGCGGCAACGCTTGCGGCGAGTGCAGCCAGCGCGTCGGTCATGTTATCGGCTTCGTGATACTGCTTGCTGACCAGCGTGTTCGCCAGTTCCACCTCACCAAAGGCCAGATAGCGCAGACAGGTATTGCGCAGGGAACGTTTGCCGATATCGGCATGCTCAACACGATACGCATCCAGCTTGTTGGCGTTGTAAATGGCCAGGAACTCATCCGCCAGTTCGGCAGCCAGCGTGCGGGTTAGCGCTTCACGCACTGCGACAATCGCAATCGGGTCGATAATCTCGAACAGCTCGGCGATTTCAGTCGCGGACGGTAAGGTCAGAATTTCAGCCGCCAGTGCCGGGTCAATGTTCTCGTCCAGCAGGATCGCGCGGAAGGCATCCGCAACATGAACCGGCAGCGTCAGCGGCTGGCCCTGCTGATAGCGGTTCACGTTCAGCTTGATGTAGGTTGCCAGCAGACTCTGCGCTGCATCCCAGCGAGAGAAGTCATTGCGCGCGTGACGCATCAGGAACGTCAACTGCTGATCGCTCCACTTGTACTCCAGTTTTACCGGCGCAGAGAATTCGCACAGCAGCGCAGGTACCGGCTGGAAGTAAACATTATCGAAAATAAACGTCTGCTCCGCCTGAGTGACATTTAGCACGCTGTGTACCGGGTGACCGCCCTTCTTCAGGGGGATCACTTTGCCTTCGTTATCGTACAGCTCAATGCTGAACGGAATGTGCAGCGGCTGTTTCTCCGCCTGCTCGGCCGTTGGCGGCGTGCGCTGGCTGATGGTCAGGGTGTACTGCTCGGTCTCCGGATTGTAGTCGTCTTTAACGGTCACGACAGGTGTACCGGCCTGGCTGTACCAGAGGCGGAAATGGGACAGATCCACGTTGGACGCGTCTTCCATCGCCTGGACGAAGTCGTCGCAGGTGGCGGCGCTGCCGTCGTGACGCTCGAAGTAGAGCTGCATCCCTTTCTGGAAATTCTCTTCGCCCAGCAGGGTGTGGATCATGCGGATGATTTCAGCGCCCTTTTCGTACACCGTCAGGGTGTAGAAGTTGTTCATCTCGATGACTTTATCCGGACGAATCGGGTGCGCCATTGGGCTGGCATCTTCCGCAAACTGCAGGCCGCGCATGGTGCGCACGTTGTTGATGCGGTTCACGGCGCGGGAGCCCAGATCGGAGCTGAACTCCTGGTCGCGGAAGACGGTTAAGCCCTCTTTCAGGCTCAGCTGGAACCAGTCCCGGCAGGTGACGCGGTTACCGGTCCAGTTATGGAAATATTCGTGCCCGATGACGCGTTCGATATCGAGATAGTCTTTATCGGTGGCGGTATCGGTACGCGCCAGCACGTATTTGGAGTTAAAGACGTTAAGACCTTTGTTCTCCATCGCGCCCATGTTGAAGAAGTCGACGGCGACGATCATATAAATGTCGAGATCGTATTCGAGGCCGAAGCGCTCTTCGTCCCACTTCATGGAGTTGATGAGCGAGGTCATCGCCCACGGCGCGCGGTCAAGGTTGCCGCGGTCAACAAACAGTTCCAGCGCAACGTCGCGGCCAGAGCGGGTTTTGTAGGTGTCGCGCAGGACATCGAAATCACCCGCCACCAGCGCAAACAGATAGCAGGGTTTCGGGAACGGATCCTGCCACTGTACCCAGTGACGACCGTTCTCCAGCTCGCCTTCGCCCACGCGGTTGCCGTTCGAGAGCAGGAACGGATAGAGGGTTTTATCGGCAATGATTTTGGTGGTAAAGCGCGCCAGTACATCGGGGCGATCCAGATACCAGGTAATGTGGCGGAAGCCTTCTGCTTCACACTGGGTACACAGCGCCACGCCTGACTGGTAGAGCCCTTCCAGCGCGGTATTCGCGGCCGGGCTGATTTCGTTGACGATGCGCAGCGTAAAGCGTTCCGGCAGGTTGTCGATAACCAGTTGGTTGCCTTCTTCTTTATAATCAGCCCACGCTTCATCATTAATATGCAGGGAAACCAGCGTCAGGTCTTCACCATCAAGACGCAGCGGTACAGCCGTCGCGCTCTGGCGCGTCACCTGGCTCACCGCTGTCACGACGGTTTTAGTGGCATCCAGGTCAAAAGTCAGATCGATATCGCTAATCAGGTAATCCGGCGCACGGTAGTCGTGGCGGTATTTGGCTTGTGGCTGTTGTGTCATAGAAAACCTTATGCATCGTTTGTCGAGTAACGTTTCAATATATTCCTGTTGTCTAAAACGCGCTATGCAGAATGTTCATCTTTTCAGGTACAAACACCTTTTTCGCTACATTTGTATAACACGAGGCACAAAATGCCCTCGACCATAAAGAGCGCTTATGTTGTGATCGGGGTTCAATAAATCACTAAAACAGGTATACTCCGGAGTTGTTTATTGTACTAAACGCTCCCGTGAGAGGATGCTACTGCGCACCTATGACTCAATTCGCTTCTCCTGTTCTGCATACATTGCTGGATACCGACGCGTATAAACTGCATATGCAGCAAGCCGTTTTCCACCATTACCATGACGTTCATGTTGCGGCGGAGTTTCGCTGCCGGGGCGACGACTTGCTGGGTATCTACGCGGATTCCATTCGTGAACAGGTCGATGCCATGCAGCATCTGGCGCTGCAGGACGACGAATATCACTGGCTTTCCGGCCTGCCCTTCTTTAAAGCTGACTACCTTACCTGGCTGCGCGACTTCCGCTACAAGCCAGAGCAGGTCACGGTGACTAACGATAATGGCAAGCTGAATATCCGCCTTGCCGGTCCGTGGCGTGAAGTGATCATGTGGGAAGTGCCGCTTCTGGCGGTGATCAGCGAGTTGGCCCACCGCTACCGTTCGCCGGAAACCGGCGTTGAGCAGGCGGTTGCCTCACTGGAGAATAAGCTGGTTGAATTTTCCCACCTGACCGAAGGGCTGGATATGTCCCGCTTCCGCCTGATGGACTTTGGCACCCGCCGCCGTTTCTCTCGCGAAGTACAGCAGGCTATCGTTAAACGTCTTCAGCAAGAGCCGTGGTTTGTGGGCACCAGCAATTACGACCTTGCACGTCGTCTGGACCTGACGCCAATGGGCACCCAGGCGCACGAGTGGTTCCAGGCGCATCAGCAGATCAGCCCTGACCTGGCCAATAGCCAGCGCGCGGCTCTGGCCGCATGGCTTGATGAGTATCCGAATCAACTGGGGATCGCCCTCACCGACTGCATCACAATGGATGCCTTCCTTCGCGACTTCGGTCCTGAATTTGCTGAGCGTTATCAGGGTTTACGCCATGACTCCGGAGACCCGGTGGAATGGGGTGAAAAGGCCATTGCCCATTACGAGAAGCTGGGCATTGATCCGATGACGAAAGTCCTGGTCTTCTCTGATAACCTTGATTTAGCCAAAGCGGTGGATCTTTACCGCCACTTCTCCTCCAGAGTGAATCTGAGCTTTGGTATTGGCACCCGTTTGACCTGCGATATTCCTCAGGTAAAACCTCTGAACATCGTCATAAAGCTGGTGGAATGTAACGGCAAGCCGGTGGCGAAACTCTCTGATAGTCCGGGTAAAACCATCTGTCATGACAAAGCTTTCGTCCGCGCATTGCGTAAAGCCTTCGATCTGCCGCAGGTTAAAAAAGCCAGTTAACCGCATTCGGGAGCCGTAAAGGCTCCCCACTTCTTATTTATTTCTTATTTCTTCTCTTAAGACTGCGAAATCTGCTTGTCTGATGGCGGATGCCAGGTAACATAGATATCCCCCCATAAGGGCGGACAAGTGTTTATCATTTCCGACAATTAACAGAGAGAATATTATGAGCGTTGTGCCTGTAGCCGACGTACTCCAGGGCCGTGTCGCCGTTGACCAAGAAGTCACCGTGCGCGGATGGGTGCGTACCCGCCGAGATTCTAAAGCTGGCATCTCCTTCCTCGCCGTCTATGACGGTTCCTGCTTTGATCCTGTACAGGCCGTCATTAATAATTCTCTGCCCAATTACAATGATGACGTTCTGCACCTGACCACAGGTTGCTCCGTCATTGTTACCGGCGTGGTTGTCGCATCGCCTGGTCAGGGCCAGAGCTTCGAAATTCAGGCTTCGGCGATTGAAGTTACCGGTTGGGTGGAAGATCCAGATACCTACCCGATGGCGGCAAAACGCCACAGCATTGAGTATCTTCGCGAAGTGGCACACCTGCGTCCACGCACCAACCTGATCGGTGCGGTGGCCCGCGTGCGTCACACGCTGGCGCAGGCGCTGCATCGTTTCTTCGATGAGCAGGGTTACTTCTGGGTATCCACGCCGCTGATCACCGCGTCCGACACTGAAGGTGCGGGTGAGATGTTCCGCGTTTCCACGCTGGATATGGAAAACCTGCCGCGTACGCCGGAAGGTAAAGTGGATTACGACAAAGACTTCTTTGGTAAAGAAGCCTTCCTGACGGTATCCGGCCAGCTCAACGGTGAAACCTATGCCTGTGCGCTGTCTAAGATCTACACGTTTGGCCCAACCTTCCGCGCAGAAAACTCCAACACCAGCCGCCACCTGGCGGAATTCTGGATGCTGGAGCCAGAAGTGGCCTTTGCCGATCTCAATGATGTGGCAGGCCTGGCGGAAGCCATGCTGAAATACGTGTTTAAAGCCGTTCTGGAAGAACGTGCCGACGACATGAAATTCTTCGCTGAGCGCGTGGATAACGACGCGATTGCCCGTCTGGAGCGCTTTGTATCCGCTGACTTCGCGCAGGTGGATTACACCGATGCGGTTGCCATCCTCGAGAAGTGCGGTGAGAAGTTCGAGAACCCGGTTTACTGGGGCGTGGATCTCTCTTCTGAGCACGAACGCTATCTGGCAGAGAAACACTTCAAAGCACCGGTTGTCGTGAAAAACTACCCGAAAGACATTAAGGCCTTCTATATGCGCCTTAACGAAGACGGTAAAACCGTTGCCGCAATGGATGTCCTGGCACCTGGCATCGGTGAAATCATCGGGGGTTCTCAGCGTGAAGAGCGTCTGGACGTCCTGGATGCCCGTATGGAAGAGATGGGTCTCAACCCGGCTGACTACAGCTGGTATCGCGATCTGCGCCGTTACGGTACTGTTCCGCATTCAGGCTTCGGCCTGGGCTTCGAGCGTCTGATTGCCTACGTAACCGGTGTTCAGAACGTCCGTGATGTGATTCCGTTCCCACGTACGCCGCGTAACGCAAGCTTCTAACCCGCCTCAATGATAATGGCCAGCACATGCTGGCCATTATTTTATTCTGCAATGTCAGTTTATGTCAGTGCAAAGTCAGCCTCTTTAAAAGACAACCCCGTCAAAAGCACTAGCTGTTACGTTTTGTTTCCATGAAATATCTGTGAATGAAAAATATCCCGCATTCTTATTGTGCTTATTTAATTCTCAAGCAATAGCATATTTTTTATTCAATTCCACAGCCATCCAGAAGGCCTTTCGCGGTCATAAGAAAAGATGAGCCGTTTAACCGCTGTTTATATGAATTGCCTTTAGCCAAATTAAACATAAGCAATTCATATATATAGGAATGAAACCGCCGCTTAATTAACCAAGTCTCTCTGAAATTTGAGATGGTTCACAAAGTTCCCAAAAATACACATCTAGTTACACATTATTTCTTTTTGTTACCCAATCTTGAGAATTGTAGCACTTTCAGGCTAGCGAAACGGTTCTATGAATGGAAAGATGCCTGTCAGATACATAAAGACACCTAACTCTCATCAATAGTTCCGGAAATATTTATTGACAGAATTTATTGACGGCAGTGGCGAGTGTCATAAAAAAACCAATGAGGGTAATAAATAATGATGAAGCGCAATATCCTGGCAGTGGTTATCCCTGCCCTGCTGGTAGCCGGTGCAGCAAACGCTGCAGAAATCTATAACAAAGACGGCAACAAATTAGATCTTTACGGGAAAGCTGTTGGTCTGCATTACTTCTCTGATAATGACGGCAACGATGGCGACATGACATACGCGCGTCTGGGCTTCAAAGGCGAAACCCAGATCAACGACCAGCTGGCCGGTTACGGTCAGTGGGAATACAACTTCCAGGGTAACAACTCTGAAGGCTCCGATGCACAGACCGGTAACAAAACCCGTCTGGCATTCGCAGGTCTGAAATTCGGTGACGCAGGCTCCTTCGACTACGGTCGTAACTACGGTCTGGTCTATGACGCCATCGGCATCACCGATATGCTGCCAGAATTCGGCGGCGACACCGGCGTGAGCGACAACTTCTTCTCAGGCCGTACCGGTGGCCTGGCGACTTACCGTAACAGCGGCTTCTTCGGCCTGGTTGACGGTCTGAACTTTGGCGTTCAGTACCTGGGCAAAAACGAGCGTACTGATGCAGTACGTTCCAACGGCGACGGCTGGGCAACTTCTGTTAGCTACGATTTCGACGGCTTCGGTGTTGTAGGTGCTTACGGCGCAGCTGACCGTACCAACAACCAGCAGACTCTGCAGTGGGGTAAAGGCGATAAAGCTGAGCAGTGGGCAACCGGTCTGAAATACGATGCGAACAACATCTACCTGGCAGCGCTGTACGGTGAAATGCGTAACGCGGCTCGTCTGGGCAGCAACGGCTTCGCTAACAAAACTCAGGACTTCTCTGTTGTTGCACAGTACCAGTTCGATTTCGGTCTGCGTCCATCCATCGCTTACTACAAATCTAAAGCGAAAGACGTAGAAGGCGTGGGTGATGAAGATTACATCAACTACATCGACATCGGTGCGACTTACTACTTCAACAAAAACATGTCCACCTATGTTGACTACCAGATCAACCAGCTGAAAGACGACAACAAACTGGGCATCAATAACGATGATACCGTTGCTGTAGGTCTGGTTTACCAGTTCTAATCAGTACACCACGTTGTTATATGCTTAATGAACAGGGCTTCGGCCCTGTTTTTTTATGCCCGACAGAAAATAATGGCGACTTTTGAAAAGCCGCACGCTTTTCGTCGCAAACGGTTGGCATTTTGTAAATCTACCGTTAACCTGATAGCGGATTTCACTTCTGTAATCACAATGGAACTTCGTCATGTTTGAGAACATTACCGCCGCTCCTGCCGACCCTATTCTGGGCCTGGCCGATCTGTTTCGTGCCGACGACCGCCCTGGCAAAATCAACCTGGGTATTGGTGTATATAAAGATGAAACCGGCAAAACCCCGGTCCTGACCAGCGTTAAAAAAGCTGAACAGTATCTGCTGGAAAACGAAACCACCAAAAACTACCTCGGTATTGATGGTATCCCTGAATTTGGTCGCTGCACCCAGGAGCTGCTGTTCGGTAAAGGCAGCGAAATTGTGAGCAGCAAACGCGCTCGCACAGCACAAACCCCTGGCGGTACCGGCGCGCTGCGCGTTGCGGCGGATTTCCTGGCGAAAAATACCTCTGTTAAGCGCGTATGGGTGAGCAACCCAAGCTGGCCAAACCACAAGAGCGTCTTTAACTCTGCGGGTCTGGAAGTACGTGAATATGCTTACTACGACGCGGCAAATCACTCTCTCGACTTTGACGGCCTGCTGGCAAGCCTGAGCGAAGCGCAGGCAGGTGACGTGGTGCTGTTCCACGGTTGCTGCCATAACCCAACCGGTATCGACCCGACGCTTGAGCAGTGGGAACACCTGGCTAAGTTGTCCGTGGAGAAAGGCTGGCTGCCGCTGTTTGACTTCGCCTATCAGGGCTTTGCCCGTGGTCTGGAAGAAGATGCGGAAGGCCTGCGCGCGTTCGCAGCCGTGCATCAGGAACTGATCGTGGCGAGTTCCTATTCCAAGAACTTCGGCCTGTACAATGAGCGCGTAGGTGCCTGTACGCTGGTCGCGGCAAACGAAGAGACCGTCGATCGTGCGTTCAGCCAGATGAAGTCCGTGATCCGCGCCAACTACTCTAACCCACCGGCACACGGTGCGTCTGTTGTTGCCACCATCCTGAGCAACGATGCCCTGCGTGCGATCTGGGAACAAGAGCTGAACGATATGCGCCAGCGCATTCAGCGTATGCGCCTGCTGTTCGTGAACACGCTGGCTGAGAAAGGCGCTGACCGCGACTTCAGCTTTATCATCAAACAGAACGGCATGTTCTCTTTCAGCGGCCTGACCAAAGAGCAGGTTCTGCGTTTGCGTGAAGAGTTTGGCGTGTACGCCGTAGCGTCTGGCCGCGTGAACGTTGCAGGCATGACGCCTGACAACATGGCGCCACTGTGCGAAGCGATTGTCGCCGTACTGTAAGTTGCGCCCATAAAAAAGCCTGCATTATGCAGGCTTTTTTTTATTCGGGTTACCAGACAGGCATTTCGTCCTGAAGGAACGGGTTATGGAGCCGTTCATAGCCCAGCGTCGACATCGGACCGTGTCCTGCGATAAACGTGACGTCATCACCCAGCGGCAATAACTTTTGTTTAATCGACTGAATCAGCTGACCGTGATCGCCGCGCGGGAAATCGCTGCGTCCTACGCCACCTTTGAAAATAACATCGCCGGAAATCAGCAGACGTGACTGGCCATCAAAGAAGACGATATGGCCTGGCGTATGCCCAGGACAATGCAACACCTGTAAAGTCACATTCCCTACGGTAACGCGATCTCCTTCGTTTAACCAACGATCGGGCGTCAATGGCAGACACTCATCAAGGCCAAACATGCGGCTTTGGGCGGGTAACCCCTGCAGCCAGAACTCATCTTCTTTTTCCGGGCCGATCACCGGCACACCGTAGTGTTCAGCCAGTTCAGCCGCAGCACCCACATGGTCAAGATGACCATGAGTGAGCAAAATCTGCATCAGCGTAACGCCGCTTGCTGCGACTTCCTGCTTGATTTTCTCAGCGTCACCGCCGGGATCGACAAGCGCGGCCAGTTTAGTTTGCTCGCACCAGATCAATGAACAGTTCTGGGAGAACGCGGTAACCGGAATAATACGATAGTTCATACTGCTCCTGTGTTTCGTTATTACCAGTGCCGAACCGGCCCGGTATCAATATGCACAAAGTTGCTACGTGGGTAGTATCCTACACCACCTGCGCGCATAGATAACGCGGCTTTGCGAATATTGGCTAACGAAACGCCTTCAATGTGGAAATCCATTGCCTGCCCTTTCGTGTGATAGCTTTTTTTCGCTACCCCACGGCTGTGGGCGCGCAGTTCATTGTTGGTATCGAGTGAACGGTATCCTGAAATTAGCTGCACCGGCTTGCTGGTTCCCAGCAGGCCCTGAAGGCGGAAAATCTGATCAAACAGTCCTGGATCGATGGCTTTTATTTTATTCGCGCGGAAATCACGGAAAAAATGGTTAAGTCTTGCTAATTCATCCTGAATATAGCCTCTGCCATCGAAAAACTCCGCTTTAAGCGACTCACCGGTATGAAGATTGTTGAGCGTTAAAATACGCGGACGTGGTGTCGAGAGGGTGGCAAATGCTGGCGTCGGAAGGATGGCCGCAGCGCCGAGCGCAACACCACCTAACGCCAGCAATTTGCGGCGATTAGCGTCAAATTTGTCCATGATAATCAGGTCTACAGGTCAATGAAATCGTAAATATGCTTAGCGCACGAAGGGCACCTTAACTGTCAAAACAGCTTACGTCAAGGCGCCCAACCCCAGTGAATACGCGGCTTACAGCCAGATCGCCCCGTATTCACCATAACTTACGACAATCAATTTGCCCGAACTACTTCATTTACCTGATTAATTGTTCAGCTTTTGGCAAAATTTGTGCGCCGGATCGCGCAGTGAGATCATAATTGTAAATATCTGTACGGTACTGGGTGCGCCCGTCCTCGCCGACAAACGCCGTCAGATAGTAAAGATTGACCGGAATGTTGTGTCGAATATTAACGTAACGGGTATCACCTTGTTTCAACGCATCTGAAATCCGCGTATCGTTCCAGCCCGCATCCTGCAGCAGCATATTTGCCAGCTCGGAGGCCTTATTCACACGGACGCAACCCGAACTGAGCGCGCGCGTATCCTTCTGGAACAGGTTGTGGTTCGGCGTATCATGCAGATAGATTGCATCTGAACTTGGCATGTTGAATTTATAGCGCCCCAGCGAGTTATGGGCGCCCGGAGCCTGCTGGAAGCGGAACGGTAAATTCGACGCCGTTATCGTTGACCAGTCAACCATCCAGGGATCTATCGCCTCTTTACTGTTCCATCCGCGCATCACGGTATACCCGTGGCGCTCCAGATATCCTGGATCGTTCCAGACCTTAGGCAGGATATCCTTACGAGCCAGCGTCGGCGGGACGTTCCACGGCGGGTTAACCACCACGTTATTCAGCGCGCTGCTCATCATTGGCGTTTTACGATCGGGACGCCCGACAATCACACGCGAAGCCAGCACTTCACTCCCGTTCTGGTAATAGACCAGCGAATACGCCGGTATATTTACCATGATGCCGGTAGACAGCGTGCCTGGCAGCAAGCGCAAACGCTGGATATTCAGCGCCAGTACACCCGCCCGTTGTGCCGGAGAAACATTCAGCCAGTCGCGCGTTGACGGACCAATTACGCCATCGGCACCCAGCCCCTGAATAGCCTGGAACTGCTTAACTGCTGCAACCAGCTCGCGATCATACGCGGCTGGCTTCGAGCTTAGCGGAGCTGCGCTGGTCTCTTTTACCGGTGCCGACGGGCTCACCGCCACGCTTTGACCGTCATCGCCAGGAAGCGCAATTTTTGGCCCATTATCCAGAATGCCGGAACGTTTGAGAATTTCGCGCAGTGCGGGAACATCACTGCTCCACTGCCCCGGACGCAGCGTGGCCGCCGCTCGGAGTTGCGGCCACGGGCGCGAATCCGTAACCAGTTCAAGCAGCGACTGATGCATTGTGGCGTATTGCGGATGTGCAGGCGCAAGGCTTGCGATAAAGCGCGGCAGGTCGCCATTATCCAGTGACAGTTGCCATTGGTTTATGACCGACAGGGCTGGCGTCGCCAGTTTGTACGGTTTTTCGCTGTATAACCAACGATTGCCATTCACCGGAATACCCGCCACAAACTGGAGATACCCCATCATGGCATCCGAGAGAACCACGTCACGCGCCTTCCCCGTCACGGCTGGATCGGTCAACAGCTCAACCCAGGTCGTAAACTGCGGCTGAATGCCCGCGATGGCCACTTCTGCCAGCTGCTGCTGGAAAGCACGCACCGCATCACGATTATCCCACATCGGTTTCATATCACGCGCGGCATAGAGCAGCGTGAGCTGATTGAGATAAGCAGGCGTATATCCTGATGGCAGCCCGGACTGCAGCTGCTGACGAACAGACTCTGTGTCGATACCTTCAGGTAACGGCGTAATACCGGCCATAATGGCCGTTGCTGGCGACTGCTCCAGCGGCTGCGACAACGATGTCGGCTGAGCGCCCATCGTTGCAGAGCTGTCAGTCGGTACAACCTCAGGCTCATCAGCCTGTGCGGTGAACAGTGGAGCAAACATCACTGCCAGACACAAACTCAGCGCTGACAGCTGACGACCACGATTTTTCTTTAGCAACATCCCTTGCCCCCTGTTTTCACGACACGCCCATCACATTGGGGCTTTCTTTCATTATAGGTAGGCACACATGCTGTTGGCTTACCTTATGTAAAGAAGTTTAAAGATAACGCAGCCGTAAGCACAAGCTAAGAGTAAAAAAAAAGCGGCGCTACTGCGCCGCGCTTTGTAACAAAACACCTCAGGAGGCGTCTGCCGTACCCGGTAAAGACTCAGGTGGTTGCGGTGCAAAACCGCGTAACCCGACAACGTGAACGTGTTCGCTGTTCTGGAACACTTTACGTACCAGTTTGTACGTCGTCCCTTTTTCCGGGCTGATGTTCTCCGGTGCCGCGATGATGAGCTGCATATCGAGGCGATCGCAAAGCTCAAACAGCGTGGCGATGGAACGGGCATCAAGACGCGCCGCTTCATCAAGGAACAGCAGACGACATGGCGAGATGTCTTTCCCGCGCAGGCGACGCGCTTCATCTTCCCAACTCTGGACAACCATCACCAGAATCGACATACCGGTACCGATAGCCTCACCCGTCGACAGCGCACCAGACTCCGCACGCAGCCAGCCGTCGGAGCCACGGTTAACCTCAACTTCCATCTCCAGATAGTTACGGTAATCCAGCAGTTCTTCACCAATGGTTTGCGGCGTACGCTGGCCCATATCGATCTGCGGGTTCAGGCGCTGATACAGCTTCGCCAGCGCTTCAGAGAAGGTCAGACGGTTGCTATTGAACAGATCCTGGTGCTGTTCATGTTGTTCAGACAGCACGTCCAGCAGCGTAGAGTGAGCCTCACGCACGTTCACGTTCAGACGTACGCTGTTAACCTGGCCAAACGACACGCTCTGCAGGCCCTGGTTCAGCTGGCGGATACGGTTCTGCTCGCGCTGAATGGTCTTACGGATGATATTCGCCACGCTGCGGGAGCTGATAGCCAGCTTCTGCTCGCGGGAGGTCAACTCTTCCGTCAGGCGACCCAGCTCGATTTCCATCTGTTCGATGGCTTCGACCGGATCGTCGGTACGGATGATGTCCTGACGAATACGTTCGCGCAGGTGCTGATAAACGGCCACGAAGAACTGGATTTTGCGCTCTGGACGCTTCGGATCTTCCGACATGCGCAACACATCACGCAGGTGTTCGTTATCCGCCACCGCCAGACGCAGCGCACCCAACGCTTTATCCGACATGGAACGCAATTCGTCCCCGGAAAGATAGGCCAGCTCGCGACGGTGTAGACGACGCTCAACGTTATTGTCTTTCACCATGCGCATCACCGCGCACCAGCCCGCCTTCGCGGTCACGACCTGCTCGCGCATTTCGTGATAGTCGCGCTCCAGCTTGCGCAGGCGACGCGTCAGGTTGTCCATCTCCGCTTCGCAGAAGGTCAGTGCTTTTTCCAGCTGGTTGCGGCGCGCGCGGTTGTTGCTGAGCTGGCTGTGCAGTTCATCGCGACGAATGCGCGCACGCTCTTCCGCACCGCTGTCGGCACGCACGCCAATATCCTGCAGCTCTTTGTGCAGATCGTTCAACAGCTCTTTCTTGGTATCGAAGGAGCTTTTCAGCGAGGCCATGACCTGACTGTACTGGCTCAGCTGTGCGGCATGCGTACGCATGGCTTCACGAGCGCGGGTACGCTCGGCTTCAGCCTGCTCCAGGCGCTGACGCAGCTTTTCATTCAGATCGCTGTTTCCGCTCAGCATTTCTGCTGAATCGGAGTAGCCGAAGTGGGCGCGACGCTGTACGACTTCCGTCAGGGCAAACGCCTGCTGACGCGCTTCGCGCTGCACCTGCTGTGACCAGGCGTAATCCTCTTTTAACTGCTCGAACTGCTCCGGGTCGCTTTGAAGAACGGAGATGACCGGCTCCAGCTTCGCCAGCTGATTACCGTGCTGCTGCACAAAACGCGCGGCTTCCTGCGCTTCATCCAGGCGTTCCTGGATTTCATCTACGCGGTCAGCCAGCGTGTCATCAGCCAGCAGATTCAGGCGCGGCAGGATGCGGTTAAGGGCGGCGACGCCCTCTTTCGCCTGTTCAAACTGGACGCGGCTCTGCTGGTTGTCACTTTCATGATTGGCAATCGCGCGCTCAAGTTCACCACGGCGAGTATTGAGCTTGCGAATCTCTGCTTCCGGATCCGCGTCAAAGGCCACGGCAAGATGGCTACCGATAAAGCGGCTGAATGCCTGATGCAAACGCTGGGTTTTCTGAACGTCAAACGACAGCGTCGCAAAGCGTTCGGAGAGCGTTTCACGCTCGGCGTGCAGGCTTTCAATACGGTTTTCACGCGCGGCACGGCCAAACAGCGGCAGTTCCGGGAAGCGGGAATAGCGCCACTGCCGGTCGGCGATTTTCACCACCACCGCTTTTTCCAGCTCGTCGACGCTGAATACGCTGTCATCAAACGACTGCGGATCCCCTTCGATCAGGTAGAGATCTTCCGGGCAATCTTCCAGTCCTGCCAGCTGCTCAGAAATCAGCGACAGATCCGGGACGACAATTGCATTACGCGACGGACCGTACAGCGCGGAGAAATACGGCGCATCGTCCAGACCAACATCGTCGTAAATTTCGGACAGCAGTACGCCGCCAAACCGCTCTGCCAGCGTATTGAGACGCGGATCTTCCGCACCGCCCGGCTGGCTTAAGCGCTCAATTTCGTCGTCGACTTCACGCTTGCGGGCGCCAACTTCATCACGCTCAACAATCGCTTCGCGCTCGCGCTCCAGCAGCTGCTGCAGGTATTCGGTCACTTCCTGACTGGATTCAAACTGCTCGCCGCACTGTTCGCTGAGCTGGCTCAGGCTGCTTTGAGCTGCCAGCCAGACCGGCGCACGCTGCAACAGTTTTTGCGAGCGGGACTGAAGCTGCTCCATCTCCTGGCGCAGCGTCATACGTTGTTCGCTGGCGTTAGAGACACTGTCTGAAAGTGCCGCAATACGCGCTTCAAGCTCCTGATGCAGAGCCTCAAGCTCGTCGAAATCGTAATTTTTCCCCTGACGCTTGCAGAATTCCGCCAGCAGACGCTCGGCTTCCTGCTGCTCGCGCAGACGCTGTTCCAGCTCGTTGAGACGCATACGCAGCGGCTGAACCTGCTCGGCCAGATGGCGCTGGTTCACCCCGTCACGCAGCAGTTCACGGGCGACGTCCCAGGCTTCATTACGCGCCAGCGGGCCGTTAATCGCCACGACCAGCTGGTAAGCCTGCTCAAACTGGCTGTGCGCCGTTTGCGCGACGCTCATTTTCTGATCGAGTGACAGGAGTTTCTCAGTGGCTTCCTGCTCTTTGGCCTGGAAGGTATCCAGCCATTCGTCGGCGCTTTCTGGCGTTAAGTCAGGCAGATGACACAGCTCTTTGGCACGCTGTAACGCCTGCAGGGCCTGAGTGTACTGAATAGCACGCGTCTGCTGCACGTCCAGCGCCTGCTGGTAATCGGCGAGCTGGCTTTTCAGCTCATCCACTTCCAGCTCGGCGGCTTCGGCGCGGGCTTCGTTCTCTTCCTGCATGTCGGCGGCTTCGGCCACCACTTCGTTTTGCTCTTCGAGGCGAATTTGCAGCTCATCGAGGTCCGCTTCATAACGCTCGATTTTTTCCTGCTGACGCAGCGCGGTCTGCACCAGGTTGAGGTGATCGCTGGCGGCCTGATAATCCGCTTCCAGGTCACCTTCGGCACCGTTGTGCTCACCCAGCTCGCGCGCCATTTCGACGTGCTTATACTGCTCGGCCACCAGCTGCTTACGCGAGGTAAACAGCTCGCGGCGGTACTCTAATGCCTGATCGAGATGAATGCGGCGCTCGTTGGCGTGACGCATATAGTCTGCGGCCACATAGTTGGTGGCTTCGCTGATAAGGTGTTTAAACAGGTCGCGGTCAGACTGGGTCACGCGAATGGCTTCCAGCGTCATGCGGTTCTCACGCAGCGCGGCTTCCATATCCTGGAAGGCTTTACGCACGCCGCTGTTTTCCGGCAGCAGGTAGTCGCGCAGGGAGCGGGTAATGGCGCTGGAGATACCGCCGTACAGGGACGCTTCGATCAGACGGTAGTATTTGCTACGGTCTGATGCCGTGCGCAGACGACGCGCCACCACGCCCAGATCGAACATCAGGGAGTGGTAGTCGGTAATGGAGTTGAACTGCTTGAACTGCACGCCTTCGATAGTTTCGAGTTTGTCTTTCAGCTCCTGCAGCGTCAGCACGCGCGCCTGACGTTCGTTCAGCGTTTCCGTCAGCAGCGCCGTCGGCTGCACGGATGTTGGCAGCCCCTGGATGGCGAACGGTTTGATATCCACTTTACGGTCGCGACCGGCAACCTGCTGCAGACGCACGCCCACTACCACGCGCTGGTGACGAGAGTTGATCACGTCCAGCACCGAATAACAGACACCGGCCTTCAGCTTACCGTGCAGACCCTTATCACGAGAGCCGCTTGTCGCGCCCGCTTCGGTGGTGTTACGGAAGTGCAGCAGTGTCAGATCGGGGATCAGCGCCGTCACAAATGCCGCCATGGTGGTGGATTTACCCGCACCGTTACCGCCGGAGAGCGTCGTAACCAGCTCATCCAGATCGAAGGTTCGGGCAAAGAAGCCGTTCCAGTTAATCAGCGTTAGTGAGCGAAATTTACCGCGTTCAATCATTACTCTTCCTCCCCGCTATCCGGCAGATTCTCTTCATGCTCATCATTGAGCTGCAAATGGTTTTCTACCGGCATCGCTTCACCGTCGCGGATCATGCGCAGCTGCGCTTCACGGGCGTCATCACCCGCGCGCACGTCGGCGCCGAAGCGGAAGACAGATTCCGTAATGCGGAATTTGCTGCTGTCGTGACCCATAAACCAGACCATGCCCAAACGACGCAGACGGTTCAGGGAAGAGCGAACTTTTTCCTGTAATTTCTGACGGTCAAGATCGGAACCTGTCGAACGGTTGTTCACCAGCTTCAGCAGTTTGCTTTCATCTGCCAGCGACAGCAGTTCGTCGTAGAGTTCCTGCTGAGTGAAAATCCCTTCGTTCGCCAGACGTTCCGGGCTGAGGTAGAGGTAGCAGAGAATTTTGCCGACCATCATATCCAGCTCGGAGAGTACGGAACGCGGAATCAGCGTGGTTGAGCGCGGGCGCAGGTAGAAAAACCCTTCCGGCGCGCGAATCAGCTCCACGTTGTAGCGCGCGTAGAACTCTTCCAGGTATTCCTGGAAATCCATCAAAAAAGCGTGATTATCCAGCTCGTCAAGACCAATGTGACGACCGGCACGCAGCTGGCTGTCCAGCGCCGGAAATAACGGATTCGCCAGCGCCTGTGCCAGCTTTACTGGCATCACTTGTTCAATATTTGTCAATGACATGCGCCTGTACCTTGGCTCCGTAATCGTTGATCGGCTGCCACTTCGGCGGCAGTCCGGTGAAATCTGCTTGCGCGACGCCCAGGCGTACCGCCTGATCTACCACGATGCGGGCAACGTCAAAGTGCCGCGCGCGAGGATATTGCGCCAGATAGTCGCGCACCACGAGACCAAGATCCAGCGGTGCTTGTCTGGTTTTGTAGACAGCGAGCTGTTCTTCGATCATCGCCGCAAGTTGTTCGCGAATTTCGTTAAATTCTTCGTATTCCAGATCCGGTGGCAATTCACCGGTCACCTCTTCATCACGCAGCGCCATCTCTTCGTCGCGCATATCCAGCAGACGGTCGGCATTCGCGTAGGTCAGCGCCCATGGGGCATCGAAATAGGTTTGTACCGACTGGCGCAGACGCTGAGCGAAGACGCGGTTTTTATCCATATCGATTGCGGTACGGATAAATTTATGCACGTGTCGGTCGTAGCCGATCCACAGGTCGATCGACTGCTGGCCCCAGCTAATAATACGGTCGAGTTTGCTTTGCAGATCGAAGACCAGACGGTCGACAAAATGGAGGTCGTCGTGCGCCATGGTCGCATCCTGGATGCGGAGCAGATTGGCCTGCAGCTTGTCGCCTGCGGCTTCCAGCGTATCCTGCAGTTCACGCAGCGTACCGGAGGTTTCTGACAATAAAAGTTCACAGCTGGAGATGGCTGCACGCCAGTCTTTATTCAGCAATTGAGCGATATCGTCTTTCACCTGCTGCTGCTGTTCATCCATCAGACGCTGGGTCAGATCAATGCTGTCGAAAATCTCTGCCACCGAGTACTTCAGCGGCGCGTAGACGTTACGGTGCCAGTGGAATTCGTCACCGTTTTCATCTGCCGCGTCGGCGGCGCGCTTAAGCTCGCCCGCCACGATCGAGAGCTGCATGGAGAGACGCAGCGTCGAAAACTCGCGCTGGCGAATGTAGTAATCGGTAATGCCGATCCCCAGAGGCGTCAGACGATAAATGGCGTTTCCTTCCGCCTGCTCGCTGGTAAAGCGGTTCAGCAGACGTTGACGCACCATATCGTTGATTGCGTTGTTGGCACGCACGCTAATGGTTTCGCTGGTTTGCTCAAACGCATCACTGACATGGCGGAACGCATCCACCAGTTCACCCTCGCTCATTTCACCATCCAGCCGTTCGCCGTTCAGCGTGGCAACCGCCAGCAGGAAGGAGAGTCTGTCTACCGGCAGCGTGATGGAGAAATCGTTTTTCCTGGCCCAGGCAACCAGTTCGGGGACTGTCTGGGAAAATTCACTCATAGATTATCCTTGCTTCTGCGGCTTGCGCGCGGTGACGTGTATATAGCGGCCAAGGCTCAGATAAGGCTCCTGGCGGCAATACCGCGTTTCTATTTCTGTTAAGGCGTCTAAACAGTCATGCTGTTTTTGTTTATCACGCAGATAATCATGAAACACCCTCACGCCTGTTTTACCGGTGATCTCCCAACCTATCTCCTCCAGCCAGCCATAGACCTGCTGCGGTTCACGTGGGAAATCCGGCGATAGCGTGCGTCGTTTCTTTTTATACATACCCTGCTGCACGTAGCCAAAATTGCCCACCAGCACGTTTCGCATCAGCAGACCGTTTGCATTGTAGAACATCAGCGATAACGCACCGCCCGGACGCAACATCGACCACAGCGTTTTTAACATGGCTTGCGGTTCGGCGACCCATTCGAGCACAGCATGAAACAATATCAGATCAACCTGCGTTTCCAAATGCTGGGGAATGTCCTGAGCGGCGCAATGTATAAAATGCATGTTGTCGCTCACACCTTTCTCTTCTGCCGCGCGTTCGGCGCGAGTAACCATCTCAGCAGAAAGATCGCAAAGCGTGACGTGGTGCCCCCGCTGCGCCATCAGAATTGCAGTCTGACCTTCCCCGCCACCGGCATCGAGCACGCGCAACCGCCGGTCACCCAATTCCGCCAACAGCTTGTCCAGATCCTGCCAGAGGATCGTCTGCCGAAGCTGACCTTTGGTGGTGCCATAAATGTTGCGCGAAAACTTTTCCGCGATGTCATCAAAATTGCGATCCCGCATTGGGAAGGTTCCACTCGCTAACTGCAAAACCGCTATTTTGTCACACCCGCGCGGAGAATGAACCACTCTGGTGTAATATCACGGGTAATCGCCTGCTGTATGGTTAAAAAAGGAACCAAAAAGGATGCTTTTTACCCTAAAAAAATACATCGGAGGCATGATGCTTCCCCTTCCCCTGCTGCTGCTTCTCATCGCGCTGGGGCTGGCACTGGTGTGGTTCAGCCGCTTTCAGAAAAGTGGCAAAACGCTTATCACCCTCGGCTGGCTGATGATGCTGCTGCTGAGCCTGCAGCCGGTCGCGGATGGTCTGTTACGCCCCATCGAAAATAAGTACCCGACCTGGCAGGGTAATCAGAAAGTGGAGTACATCGTGGTATTGGGTGGCGGGTATACCTGGGATCCGAACTGGGCACCCAGCTCTAATCTGATCAACAACAGCCTGCCGCGCCTGAACGAAGGTATTCGCCTGTGGCTTGCTAATCCGGGTTCGAAAATGATCTTCACCGGAGCCGCAGCCAAAACAAACCCGGTGAGTACGGCGGAGGCTGGCGCACGCGTCGCTGAATCACTGGGCGTGCCACGTTCGTCTATCGTCACCCTGGACAGCCCAAAAGACACCGAAGAGGAAGCCGCCGCGGTGAAGCAGGCCATCGGCGACGTGCCGTTCCTGCTCGTGACATCGGCATCGCATTTACCGAGAGCGATGATTTTCTTCGAGAAACAGGGATTACACCCCCTACCCGCACCGGCCAACCAGATAGCGATCAACGCGCCGCTTAACCCGTGGGAACGAGCAATCCCGTCCCCGGTCTGGTTGATGCACAGCGATCGTGTCGGTTACGAGACGCTTGGACGCCTCTGGCAATGGCTGAAAGGCGCGTCAGGCGAGCCAGGGCAAGAGTGATTTTGTCGCCAGGTCGAAGTTGGCGCGATTGAACCGTCCGGTATTCACCAGTTGCGCCACTTCATCCCAGAGCAAATAGAGCCAGCGCCGCCAGAGAAACGCCTCCGCGACAGGTGCCCGTTGCAGATAATGCCAGAGCAAACCTTCCGCAGAGGCGCTGTCGCATAGTCTGAACAGTTCGTACTCGCGCGGTGCCCAGAGCATAATGCCCGGCCCAACCATCGCCAACAGCTGGTCGCTGCGGGGATCTTTCAGCATACTGCGCAGGGTAAAATTGCCGTGTATCAGCACGCAGTTGTCATTAAAGCCGTCAAACAGCGCAGGCAAGCACTCGCGGGTGCGAAACAGAATGCGTTTGTCCTGCATGGTTAAACCGGTGTTGTTGAACTGGTTAAGCGTTCCCCACAGCACTTCCACCCGCTGACGATACCAGAGCGGCCACAGGTTTTCCTGGGTGCTGTCGACGGGGCCGACGAGCCCGCGGCTATCCTGCCGGTGCCAGGCCAGCAACGCCTCGACGATCTGATCTTTCAGCTGTTCCCAGCGGTCCGGCGTGCGCGCCGGGGCTTCAACAGAGACGCCACGCAGGCGCTCAATAAGCAGGATATCCGGGCCGGGGTGTTCCTCATGCGTCATGACACCGTAAACCGTCGGCATTCGCACCGTACCTTCCCTTGCCAGCATCGACATTTTCCATGCCAGCTGTCTGGCGACGCCGGGTGAGGTAAAGCTTCTGGCCATGAGAGGCATTGGGTTTCCATGACTGTCATACAGCGCCCAAAGTGCGGTATCCGCCTTTTCATTCACACACTCGACCCGGCTCAACGTCTCGCCAAGCAGATGGCTCAGTTCGGCACGCAGCTGTTCCATATGAGATTACCCCCATTAAGGCTACTGCTTTTATAATGAGCGCGTGAGCATCGGATGTCACCCGGAAGAGATCAATTAAGAGTAAGAAAGGAAAAATTGTGGGGTGAGAACATCCCCCCGAAAGGAGGGATGGAGGCAAAATTAATGCAGTTCGGCGCGAACGCGCTCAAGATCTTCCGGCGTATCAACGCCCGTTCCGGGAACTTCTTTGGCAACGGCTACGTGGATTTTTTCGCCATACCAGAGCACGCGGAGCTGCTCAAGCATTTCAATATGTTCCAGCGGGCTTGGTGCCCAGTTGACATAGCGGCGAATGAAGCCCGCACGATAGCCGTAGATCCCAATGTGGCGCAGGAATGAATCACCGATGGTCTCTTTCGATACCGCAAAGCGATCGCGATCCCAGGGGATTGTCGCGCGAGAGAAATAGAGCGCATAGCCCTCGGCATCCATAACCACTTTAACCGCATTCGGGTTGAATGCTTCTTCCGCATGATGAATGGGTACCGCGAGGGTGGCCATGCCAACCTGTCGCTGCGCCAGATTTTCCGCTACCTGGCGAATAATAACCGCCGGGATCATCGGCTCGTCGCCCTGCACGTTGACGATGACCGTATCATCGCTGAAACCGCATTTCTCAACCACTTCCGCCAGACGCTCAGTGCCGGACTGGTGATCGGCGCGAGTCATGCACACTTCCCCCCCCGCCGCTTCAACCGCTTGCGCCACGTCCGGGTGATCGGTTGCCACGATGACGCGGTCTGCACCCGATTCACGCGCACGCTCCAGAACATGCACAATCATTGGCTTACCGTTGATATCTACCAACGGTTTACCCGGCAGACGCGTTGATGCATAGCGCGCCGGAATAATGACAACGAAACTCATGGCTTGCTCTCTTCTGCCACCAGGGAACGGGCTTCATTTTCAAGCAGGACCGGAATACCGTCCCGCAACGGGAAAGCCAGACTGTCCAGCTTGCAAATCAGCTCTTGTTTATCCTGGCTGTAGTAGAGTTTGCCGTTGCACACCGGGCAGGCAATAATTTCAAGTAAACGGTGATCCATAGTTCCTCCGTATGGGTAATCGCTAAAGCTTAACACATTCCCTTTTCAGGGAGTGTCTGTTTTCGAACCACTTCGGCAGGTTGTAAACAGCCCGTCCGGCATATGGCCCAGCGTCACGCTGCTCGCCCCTTGCCAGCGCGCAAATTCGCTAATGGCGGATGATAATCCTTTCTCCAGGGTAGCCGTCGCCTTAACCCCGTCTTCAAGATACAGCGCGATGATTTCAAGCGTCCCGGTTTTGCGGTGCATTTTGGCATCCATGCGTCCCACCAGTTGCCCTTTATGCAGCATAGGCAAAACGAAGTAGCCGTACTGGCGTTTTGGCGCGGGGGTGTAACACTCAAGCCGGTAGCTGAAATTAAACAGCTGCTCGGCCCGTTTTCTGTCCCAGACGACCGGGTCGAAAGGTGACAGTACCGCGCTGTGCGTGGCCTGGAGCTTACCTTCCAGCGCCTGTGGTAAAAGCGGGAGCAAATCGGCATGCAGCCACATCTCGCCCAGCGTTTCGACAGCGACAGGTATGACGCGCTGCTCGCGCTGCCACATCTCCAGCAACGGTTTTAGCGCGGGCTGACGGAGTCGGTAGTAGTCTGCCAGCCATTGCGGACGAAAAATACCCAGACTGCGGGCGCTGTTCTCCAGCATGATGGCTTCGGCCGCTTCCTGCGTAAGCAGGTCACGCTCGTCGTCCCAGTGCGGCATCACGCGGTGCGTCAGGTCGTATACGCGCTGAAAGTTACGTCGTTCCACAACCATCACTTTACCGGATGTAAACAGCCCCTCCAGATGACGTTTATGCGGCTTCCACTCCCACCATCCGCTCGCCCCTTTTCGCGGATGCTCAAAATCAGCCGAACGCACCGGACCCTTTTCCTGAATATGCGCGATAAGCTGCTCAATTTCAGCGGCGTGTTCATGCATCCACTCCTGACGATATTTCCAGCCCATCTTATCCGGAGAGAGCATGCGGTGACGAATCAGCGCGAAATCACTGCGGGGCAGGAAACAGGCTTCATGTGCCCAGTATTCCATTAGCTCACCCTGGCTAAGCGCATTGTCCAGCCAATGCGGCTGATAATTTCCCAGGCGGCTGAAGAGCACCAGGTAAGGGCTTCGCGCCACGATGTTGATGGTATCGATTTGCAGCAACGACATGCGCTGTACGGTGGAGAGAATGTCAGAGGGTTGTGCGCGACGGCGAGGCTTTTTAAGCAGCCCCTGGGCAGCAAGGTGTAAATGACGTGCGGCTGAAAGCGAGAGTTGCGGTAAAGACATGCGTTTTCCTGTCAGTCAAAGCGCCACCAGAACCGCGTAAGCGTTTATCGCACCAACGCAATCAGTTCCTTGAGCAAGTGTTCCGGCTGCTCGCCGCTGAATTCAGCGTCAACCGGCAGATACCACCAGTTTTCTTTCGCAAAGGCGCGGCATTTCACCGCATCTTTTTCGGTCATGATCAGCGACTGCCCGGGTACGGTCAGGGCGTCTACCTGACCTTCCACCAGCGCCTGGTGGTCTGCCAGCGGAACGCGTTTTTCTGGCCGGGCACCACACTGCTCCAGCGTCGCGAAGAAGCGCGGAGGGTGACCAATACCCGCCATCGCCACCAGTGCAGACAGCTGTTCAACCGCCTTACGCTCGCCCGTTAACAGGTTAACCGCCATGCCAGGCTGAAGATGCATAGGGATTTCCCCTGGCTTAGCCTGGCCACCGTTAACAATGACCGCATCAACGGACTGAAGACGCGACGCGCGTTCACGCATCGGGCCGGCAGGCAGCCACCAGCCGTTGCCAAAACGGCGCACGCCGTCGATAACCACAATCTCTTTATCACGCGCCAGTGCGTAATGCTGAAGGCCATCGTCGGTGATAATGATGTCCACAGCGTGCCCGGCAAGAAGCGCCTGAACGGCGTCGCTGCGCACGGGTGAGACCGCAACCGGCACACCTGTCCGCTGATAGATCAGGACAGGTTCATCACCCGCTTCGGCCGTTGTTGTATCAGCCGTAAGCAGAAGCGGATAGTGCGTCGCTTTACCACCGTAGCCGCGCGATACAACCCCTGGGCGAATACCGCGTTTTTGCAACTGCTCCACCAGCCAGATCACCACCGGCGTTTTGCCGTTCCCACCAGCGGTCAGGTTACCGACCACCACAACCGGAACCGGTGCGCGCCAGGCGCGCTTCAGCCCCAGGCGGTACATCAGACGAATGGCACCGCTCACCAGGCCATAGAGCCAGGAGAGCGGCAGAAGCAGTCGCCACAGCGGTGATTCACCGGACCAGATGCGTGCAATCATTGTTGACCGAACTGCATCTTATGAAGCTGAGCGTAGACGCCACGGTGGGCGAGCAGATCGGCATGGCTGCCCCGCTCGACAATCACGCCGTCCTCTACCACCACGATTTCATCAGCCTGTTCGATGGTCGAGAGACGGTGCGCAATCACCAGAGAGGTGCGGTTCTTCTGCAGTTCGTCCAGCGCTGACTGAATAGCGCGTTCAGATTCAGTATCCAGCGCGGACGTCGCTTCATCCAGAATCAGGATTGGGCTGTCGCGCAGCAGCGCACGCGCAATGGCGATACGCTGACGCTGACCACCGGAAAGGAGCACGCCGTTTTCACCAATGATGGTATCCAGACCGTTATCCATCTTGTTGATGAAGTCCATCGCATACGCCATGCGTGCGGCATTCTCGATCTGCTCGCGGCTGTACTCTTCGGTACGCGCATAGGCGATGTTGTTGGCAACCGTGTCGTTGAACAGATGCACGTTCTGAGAAACCAGTGCAACCTGGTTACGCAGCGACTGCAGGGTATACTCCCGCAGGTCATGGCCATCTAACAGGATTTCGCCTTCATCAATGTCGTAGAAGCGCGTAATCAGGCTGGCGATGGTTGATTTACCCGAGCCGGAACGGCCCACCAGCGCAACGGTTTTACCTGCTGGAATCGTCAGGTTGATATTACGCAGTGCAGCCACTTCGCGGCCTGGATAGGTAAAGGTCACGTTGCGGAATTCAACGTCTCCGTTTGCACGCTCAATCACGCGCGTACCTTCATCTTTTTCCTGCTCGGAATCCAGAATGCTGAACAACGTCTGGCATGCTGCCATCCCGCGCTGGAACTGCGCGTTCACGTTGGTCAGGGATTTCAGCGGGCGCATCAGCGCAATCATGGAGGAGAACACTACGGTGATGGTCCCTGCAGTCAGGGTCTCCATAACGCTCGGGAAACTCGCTGCATACAGAACAAATGCCAGTGCCAGTGAGGCAATCAGCTGAATGATAGGATCGGAGATAGAGGAGGCCGACACCATTTTCATTCCCTGCAGGCGCATTTTATTGCTGACCTTATCAAAGCGCTTGGTTTCGACTTCCTGACCACCAAAGATCAACACTTCTTTGTGGCCTTTCAGCATCTGTTCAGCGCTGGTCGTGACCTGCCCCATTGTATTCTGCATATTCTTACTGATATTGCGGAAACGCTTTGAGACGACGCGGATAGCAATGGAGACAACCGGTGCCAGCACGATGAGGATGAGCGACAGCTGCCAGCTGTAATAGAACATCATGATAAACAGGCCGATGATCGATGCGCCTTCACGGACCACGGTAATCAGCGCGCTGGAGGACGATGATGCCACCTGCTCTGAATCGTAGGTAATACGTGACAGCAGCGTGCCCGTAGACTGTTTATCAAAGAATGAGACCGGCATGCCCATCATGTGACCGAAGAGTCGGCGACGCATGGACATTACCACTTTTCCTGATACCCAGGAGATACAGTAGCTGGAGATATAGCTGGAAATACCGCGTAAGATCATCAGCCCAATAACCACCAGCGGCATCCATAGCAGCACTGAGCGATCCGTTTTACCAAAACCGTCATCCAGTAACGGTTTGAGGAGCGATAGCATAAAAGTATCGCTGGCTGCGTTGAGGATTAACGCTACGCCCGCCACGATCAAGCCTGCTTTGAAAGGGGCAATCATCGGCCAGAGTCGGCGGAACGTTTGCCACGTGGAGAGATCTTTGTCGTTATGCATTCAAAAAACCAGCATTTGTTGAAATAGCCGCATATTCTACCCGTTATCTACGGGCGCGCCAAACCACTGATGATACCAACGCGGTAAATTGTGCTCACGCAGGCGTCGGATCTGCCTGTTATGTTGCGAAAATGTCACCGATATTTGTCCAGAATGAGGGGTGTCTAGCCAGGTATATCCCTCTTTCCCGTAGCGCCGCACCACTTTCGCGGATGGAAAATGCCACGCGTTATAGCGGGCTGCAGAGGCCAGCGCTATTTTCCCTTCTGCACGCTGCACCAACGGCATAGAAGATGAGGTGTTGCTGCCGTGGTGAGGTACCTGAATGAGTGTAGACGCAAGATTGCGCCAGCGGTGGCTCAGCATTGCCATTTCAGCCTGTGCTTCAATATCACCGGTCAGCAGGATGCTCTGCTCACCGTCATCGATCTTAACCACGCAGGAGCGGTTGTTACCTTTGGCGTGCTCTTCTTCAGGCGGCCAGTGAACGCTGAACGTTAGTCCCTGCCACTGCCATCGCTGCCCTCGAAAACAAGGAAGATGTCCATCCTGATGCAGCGGACTCCTCACCCACATTTCGGGCCAGGTTTTTTGCAGCGATGCCAGTCCTCCCGCGTGGTCGAGATGCTCATGACTCAGGATCACCCCTTCTGGCTTCAGGTGATGCCAGCGTAACCATGGAATGATCAACTGCTGCCCGCTATCACCCCCCGGCCAGGCCAGCCCGGTATCGTATAAAATAGCCCTCCCCTGACGTTCAATTACCATTGCCAGCCCCTGCCCGACATCCAGCATGTGCAGCGTCCAGCCGTTAGTTTTATCCGTTCGCCACAAAGGAAGTGCGAGCATAATACTTGCTGTCAGACATACAGCCGGTAGAACCTTCCAGCTTCGAAAACGCCAGCCGATAATGGCAAGCCAGGGTAGCAGCGTCAGGTATTGCCAACGTTCATCAACATCTCGCCAGCCGTCCGGCAAACGAGTCAGCAACCCGAATAACCCTGCCAGAGACTTATCGGCCGCATACCAGACAGCGTTCTCCAGTAACGCCAGCGGAAAAAGATGGAGCAGCATACCGAGAAGGATCAGCGGCACGGAAATAAACGTGACCATCGGAACAGCAAACAGATTCGCGAGAAATGAAGACAGGCTGAAACCATGAAATATCAGCACCTGCAGCGGAAGCAGCAGGCACAGCATCCCTGTCTGCAGATGTATGAGATTTGCCAGAGGTTTTATTCGGCGGATCCAGAGCCCGTTCGGAAGCGGTAGCCACTGGTACCAAAAAATTAATGCCGCAACCGCAAACGCCGACAGCGCAAAGCTTTGCGACAGAACAACCACAGGGTCAAAAATCAGAATTGCCGCCACGCAGGCTAACCAGATCTGCCAGGGAGACCATTGACGGCCGCTAATCCGCAGCACAGCCACCACTGAGAGAGAGACAACCGTGCGCATTGCGGGCGGCTGCATCCCCGTTAACCATGCATAAAAAGCCGCAAAGCACAGACCTGCAAGCATGGGAAATTGCCAATGGATAGCGTGGCTCGGCAGGAAATATTGCAACCCTCTTGCCAGTAACCAGACGATGGACGCAGCCAGCGCGATGTGCAGACCCGAAATCGCCATCAGGTGTATTGTTCCTGTCTCGCGCATGAGATTTTTTATCTCACGTGGTACATTCAGGCGCTCCCCCATCCCTAGCCCAAGGATCACCGGCCCCCACTGATATGCTGTGAGTACGTTTTGCAGTGAGCCCAGGTACCGTGAACGCAGGCTACAGCGTGCGTCAACAACCTCAGCATGCGTAAAACGCCCGCTCAGCGTTTGATGTCGGGCAAAAGCATTTTTCTGCGAATCGTAGCCACCATCGTTTAATTCACCATGTACCGCTCTAAGACGCAGCACCATGGCCCAGCGTTGACCAGCACACGCTTTTTGGGGCAGGTAATTGCCATACAGCGTCACCCCAGTGACGCCCCACCAGCGTTTTCCGTTGAGGCTGACAATGTTTCCTTGATGCATTGTTGCGCCGTCGGTTGCTGTAATGACCACCTCCGCCTGCTGCGGCCCTGTCGTGAGATGATTCAAAGGCCAAATGCTCTCCTGCGCCGCTAATACGCCCCAGCAAAAAAAGAGCAACCCGATACCTGAGAACGTTAGCCATCGTCTTTGCTGCGCGGCTAACGCGATACCTGCGGCAATCATCATCCAGACGCTCTCTGGCTCCGGTACAACAGGTAACCAATAGAGCGGAATAATGGCCAGAATGGCGCAAGCACTGACAATGTGGATCCCCATTTATACCTCCCGGTTTCGGGCAGTATGCCGTGAGAATAGCGTGTCGTCAGACAGGAAAAAGGGGCGTTACGGCGGGCGCTGCAACGTTTTTAGCGGTTTGCAGAAAAGCCAGCATGGAAATGCGTGACGCATTCAGAAATGCAGACGAGAGGCACAAAAAAAGCACCCGCAGGTGCTTTCTTTTAAACCCAGTTTAGCCATTATGGCTAAAACTCAGTTGCCGTAAATATTGGCGCGATCGCGCAGTTCTTTACCCGGCTTAAAGTGCGGAACGTACTTGCCTTCCAGCTCAACTTTATCGCCAGTCTTCGGGTTACGCCCGGTACGTGGAGCACGATAGTGCAGAGAAAAACTACCGAAACCGCGGATTTCAATGCGCTCGCCCTGGGCAAGAGTGGTGGCCATATGCTCCAGCATCTCTTTAACAGCATCTTCCACAGCCTTTGCAGGGATGTGCGGTTGCTGACTGGCAAGTCTTTCAATCAATTCTGACTTGGTCATGATTCCTCCGGTTCCTTTCAAACCAATTAGCTGGACAGCTCATTAAACAAGGGCGGCCGTAGCCGCCCTTTGTTATTGATTACAGGACGAATCCTGCAATCTGTCAAGTCTGCTCCTCATCCTTCTCGCTGTAAATACGTTACAGCTCAAATGATGGTGAGAACTTGATATTACTCGCCTTTAGCTGCTTTGAAAGCTTCAGCCATTGCGTTGTTAGAGAAGTTTGCATCTTCCTGTTTGTTAACAGTTGCGATTGCATCTTTCTCATCAGCTTCGTCTTTAGCACGAACAGACAGGCTGATTGCGCGGTTCTTACGGTCAACACCGGTGAACTTAGCTTCAACGTCGTCGCCAACGCTCAGAACCAGAGTGGCATCTTCAACGCGGTCACGTGAAGCTTCGGAAGCGCGCAGGTAACCTTCAACGCCGTCAGCCAGTTCTACGGTTGCGCCTTTAGCGTCAACTGCAGTCACTTTACCGTTTACGATTGCGCCTTTCTTGTTCAGTGCAACCCAGTTGTTGAACGGATCTTCTGCGAGCTGTTTAACGCCCAGGGAGATACGCTCACGCTCTGCGTCAACCTGCAGAACAACTGCAGCGATTTCGTCGCCTTTTTTGTATTCACGTACTGCTTCTTCGCCTGCAACGTTCCAGGAGATGTCAGACAGGTGAACCAGGCCATCGATGCCGCCGTCCAGGCCGATGAAGATACCGAAGTCAGTGATAGACTTGATTTTACCTTCAACACGGTCGCCCTTGTTGTGGGTTTCCGCGAACTGCTGCCATGGGTTGTTTTTGCACTGTTTCAGGCCCAGGGAGATACGACGACGTTCTTCGTCGATATCCAGAACCATCACTTCCACTACATCACCAACGTTAACAACTTTGGATGGGTGGATGTTTTTGTTGGTCCAGTCCATTTCGGAAACGTGCACCAGGCCTTCAACGCCTTCTTCGATTTCAACGAAGCAGCCGTAGTCAGTCAGGTTGGTAACGCGACCAGTCAGTTTAGTACCTTCTGGGTAACGCTTAGCGATAGCTACCCATGGATCTTCGCCCAGCTGTTTCAGGCCGAGGGATACACGAGTACGTTCGCGGTCAAACTTCAGCACTTTAACAGTGATTTCGTCGCCAACGTTCACGATTTCGCTTGGGTGCTTAACGCGTTTCCACGCCATGTCGGTGATGTGCAGCAGACCATCAACGCCGCCCAGGTCAACGAATGCGCCGTAGTCAGTGAGGTTCTTAACGATACCTTTGACTTCCATGCCTTCCTGCAGGTTTTCCAGCAGCTGATCGCGTTCTGCGCTGTTTTCGGATTCGATAACGGCACGACGGGATACAACAACGTTGTTACGCTTCTGGTCCAGCTTGATTACTTTGAACTCAAGCTCTTTGCCTTCGAGGTGCAGGGTGTCACGGACTGGACGAACGTCTACCAGTGAACCTGGCAGGAACGCACGAATACCATTCAGCTCAACAGTGAAGCCGCCTTTAACTTTGCCGTTGATAACACCGACCACAGTTTCAGCTTCTTCGTAAGCTTTTTCCAGCGTGATCCAAGCTTCGTGACGCTTAGCTTTCTCACGGGACAGCAGGGTTTCACCGAAGCCGTCTTCCACTGCATCCAGAGCAACGTCAACTTCGTCACCAACCTGGATTTCCAGCTCGCCCTGGGCGTTTTTGAACTGCTCTGCCGGAATGGCGGACTCAGATTTCAGACCGGCGTCAACCAGTACTACGTCTTTGTCGATAGCAACAACAACACCACGAACGATGGAACCCGGACGGGTTTCGATTGTTTTTAAGGATTCTTCAAATAGTTGAGCAAAAGATTCAGTCATGTTTAATCTTCAGGTTAAGATAACGTCCACCTGGCTCCATGCCGGATGGGGTTGTTTCACATACCCGCCGTCAATCCATTGCAGCGGGGGTACTACTAAATCGGTCGCGATTACGCGAGTGCCAATTTCTGGCGCGCATATTGTAGCGCTTTTTCAATCACTTGCTCAATAGTTAAACTGGTTGAATCCAGCACTAATGCATCTTCTGCAGGAACAAGTGGGGCGACGGCGCGGTTACGATCGCGGTCATCGCGCTCTTTTATCTCGGATAAAAGGCGATCAAAGTTAACACTAAACCCCTTTTCCTGCAACTGAAGCATGCGCCGTTGCGCACGTTCTTCCGAAGAGGCGTCGAGGAAAATTTTCACTGGCGCATCAGGGAATACCACCGTTCCCATATCGCGTCCGTCAGCGATCAGACCTGGGGCTTCACGGAAACCACGCTGGCGGCGCAGCAAGGCTTCGCGAACGCGCGGGAAGGCCGCGACCTGGGAGGCCGCGTTAGCGACTTCCTGAGTACGAATTTCCCCGCTGACGTCCTCTCCTTCCAGGATCACTTCAAGGTTGCCATCAGTCGAAACAAAACGCACATCCAGATGCGCAGCCAGCGGTACCAGCGCTTCTTCAGAGGCGACATCCACATGGTGATGCAGCGCAGCCAGAGCCAGCACGCGATAGATTGCTCCCGAATCTAAAAGATGCCATTGCAATGCTTCTGCCATCGCTTTGCACAGAGTACCTTTCCCTGCGCCACTAGGCCCATCAATGGTGATTACCGGGGCAAGTGCCGTCATCTTTTTCTCCTTAAATAAGGCATACCGTTTACATGAACGCCGCGCATTATACGCGCCAACGTGCGCAACTGTTACCTTTGCGTGCAAATTACAGAATGATAGAAGCAGAGTGTAGAAGAAATGAGCGAGAGTGTTCGTCAGGAAGCGTAAGGAAATGCCGCATCGGATGATGCGGCATGAGGGTATCAGGCCAGCGTACTAATGCGCGCCAGCTGCTCGAAGTAGTCCGGAAACGTTTTCGCCGTACATTTCGGATCAAGAATGGTCACAGGCGTGTCTGACAACGCCACCAGCGAGAAGCACATCGCCATACGGTGATCGTTATAGGTGCCGATTTCCGCAAACTGCAGTTTTGCCGGCGGGGTCACGCGAATGTAGTCTTCGCCCTCTTCCACCTCTGCGCCGACCTTACGCAGCTCGGTCGCCATCGCGAACAGGCGGTCCGTCTCTTTTACGCGCCAGTTGTAGATATTACGCAGCGTGGTAGTGCCTTTGGCAAACAGCGCCGCCGTGGCGATGGTCATCGCCGCATCCGGGATATGGTTCATGTCCATGTCGATGGCATTCAGCTCGCCGTGGGTACAGGAGATAAAGTCATCGCCCCAGGTAACAACCGCGCCCATTTTTTCCAGCACGTCCGCAAAACGGATATCGCCCTGTACGCTGTTACGGCCAATACCGGTCACTTTTACCGTGCCGCCTTTAATCGCACCCGCGGCCAGGAAGTAGGACGCGGATGACGCATCCCCTTCAACCAGGTAGTTGCCCGGAGACTGGTACTGCTGTGCCCCGCGCACCACGAAGCGCTGATAAGACTGGTTTTCCACCTCAACGCCGAAGGTTTTCATCAGGTGCAGCGTGATATCAATGTACGGTTTAGAAACCAGATCGCCTTTAATCGCGATCACCGTATCCTGCGGTGCCAGCGGCGCGGTCATCAGCAGTGCCGTCAGGAACTGGCTGGAAACGCTGCCGTCCACCTCAACGTTACCGCCGGTAAAACCACCGCGCAGACGCAGTGGTGGATAGTTTTCCTGCTCCAGATAGTCAATCTGCGCGCCGCCCTGGCGTAAGGCATCGACCAGATGGCCAATCGGACGCTCTTTCATACGCGGTTCGCCGGTCAGCACAATATTGTTGCTGCCCAGACACAGGGCTGCCGCCAGCGGACGCATCGCAGTACCCGCGTTACCCAGAAACAGCTCAAGCTCTTCAGCGGAACGTAATGCGCCGCCGTTGCCGGTGACTTCACACCGGGTACGATCGTCAGAGAGAGTGTAATGAACGCCCAACGCTTTCAGTGCATTGAGCATATGGCGCACGTCATCGCTGTCCAGCAGGTTTGTGAGGACGGTGGTGCCGTTTGCCAGAGCTGCCAGCAGCAGAGCGCGGTTCGAGACACTTTTTGAACCAGGCAGATTGATGGTGCCATCTACCCGCGCGATAGGTTGTAACGTCAGGGATTCCATGAAAACTAAACTCTCAACTCAACATAATAAAAACCCCGCAGGGATGCTGCGGGGGTGAATAACAGCAAATTAACCGTGACGACGTTCGAAGTCGATCATGAAATCGGTCAGCGCTTTGACGCCTTCAAGCGGCATAGCGTTATAGATGGAGGCACGCATGCCGCCCACCACACGGTGGCCTTTCAGCGCGTGCAGACCCGCAGCGAAGGATTCATCCAGGAAGGCTTTATCCAGGTTGCTGTCGGCCAGCTGGAACGGCACGTTCATGCGGGAACGGTTAGCGATGGCCACATCGTTACGGTAGAAATCGCTCTTGTCGATCACGCCATACAGCAGTTCAGCCTTCTGCTGGTTAACCTTATCCATCTGCGCCACGCCGCCGTTTTGCTTCAGCCATTTGAAGACCAGGCCGGAAAGGTACCAGGCAAACGTTGGTGGCGTGTTGAACATAGAATCGTTATCGTTCAACACGGTGTAATCGAGAATCGACGGGCAGGATTTGTGTGCTTTGCCCAGCAGGTCTTCACGCACAATCACAATAGTCAGCCCCGCGGGGCCGATATTTTTCTGTGCGCCAGCGTAGATCACACCGTAACGGCTAACGTCCAGCGGCGTGGAAAGAATGGTCGAAGAGAAGTCCGCGGTAACAACCACGTTTTCACCAAAGTTTGGCTCTTCATGGATGGCGATACCGTCAATGGTTTCATTCGGACAATAGTGGAGATAGGCTGCGTTATCAGAAACTTGCCACTCGCTCATCGGCTTAACGCCGCGCAGGCCGTCAACGGTCACTTTGGCGTCGATAACATTCGGTGTGCAGTACTTATGCGCTTCTTTGACAGCGCTGGCCGCCCAGTAGCCCGCGTCCACATAATCAGCGGTAGTTTTGTCTCCCAGCAGGTTGAGCGGGATACCGGCAAACTGACCTCGCCCACCGCCGTGGCAGAACAATGCTTTGTAGTTCGAGGGAATGTTCAGCAGATCGCGAAAATCCTTTTCTGCCTCTTCCGCCACCTGAATAAACTCTTTACCACGGTGGCTAACTTCCATCACCGACGTACCCAGACCGTTCCAGTCACACAGCTCCTGTTGAGCCTGTTTAAGCACGTCTGCCGGTAACATTGCCGGACCTGAACTGAAATTAAAGACTTGAGCCATTTCCCCTCACCACGCTAAAAGCCATAAGTTATAACTGTGGATATCGGTTTTATCATTCAGTGACACGCGCCGCAATGTCTAAAACTTATGCCCCATGAAATGTGCCCCGCGTCACACAAAACAATCTGCCGCCTCGCTAAGACAAAACCGACAAAATGCCTGTCAGGTGATACGTTTGGCCCGGCTAACCTTCGTCCATTCCGGATTTGCACAGCGGGGGCATAATTGACGATCCCCCGGCTGCATCGCCACAACGTGGCTACATCTTACGCAAGCATATTCACCTGATTCAGGTACCGTTCTGAAACGCTCAATCAGCATATCCGGCAAGATACACAGTCCCGGCTTCACCTCGTCGTCAGAATAGTAATAGACGCTGATCTGCCCGTTGGTTTCCATGATCGCCAGCCGCACCTGCCCGAGCTGTTCAACGCTGTTCAGGCGTAGCTCCATAAAGAACTCAAACTCGGTCATATTGGCGCTTTGCACGTTTTCCCAGGCCAGCTGTCCGTCCTCGACGATAACGACCGGCTTCCCTTCAAGCAGATCTTCCAGCTTTTCGCTTTTCGACATCAGCCACATGACAAGACGGTAAAGTAGCGCCAGTGAGACAAAAACGATAAACACCGGCACCATCGGCACATCGTCATAAAAGGCGACGTCCCCCGCCGCTGACCCCAGCGTCAGGATGATCAACACTTCAAAGAGCGACATCTGCCGCACGCCGCGACGGCCAGTGATTTTAAGAAACAGGAAGACGAGTACGAAGGTATACAGGCTGCGCAGCGCCACTTCGCCCAGAAACTCAGGAGGAACTTTATCAAACGCCATCCGCTGGAGATCAAATGCTTTCATTTTTCTATGCCTTAACAGTCAGTTACTGCCACTAAGCATAGCCCAGCCTTTTATTTTCGCCGAAGATAGCACCCGTCACGCAAAACCCGTATCATTGCGCGCTTTACGTACGATAAAAGTGAACGCCATGACTCAAACGTTTATCCCCGGCAAAGACGCCGCTCTGGAAGATTCCATCGCTCGCTTCCAGCAGAAACTGACCGACCTGGGTTTTAACATCGAAGAAGCCTCCTGGCTCAATCCGGTGCCGCATGTCTGGTCCGTGCATATTCGCGATAAAGACTGTGCCCTGTGCTTTACCAACGGTAAAGGCGCGACAAAAAAAGCGGCACTGGCCTCTGCGCTGGGTGAGTATTTTGAGCGTCTGTCCACCAACTATTTCTTCGCTGACTTCTGGTTGGGCGAAACCATCGCTAACGGCCTGTTCGTTCACTATCCGAACGAAAAATGGTTCCCGCTGACCGAAGACGACGAACTGCCGGAAGGCATTCTCGACGCGCGCCTGCGTGCGTTCTACGATCCAGATAACGAACTGACTGCCAGCATGCTGATCGATCTGCAGTCCGGTAACGAGGATCGCGGTATCTGCGCCCTGCCGTTTACCCGCCAGTCTGACGAAAAGACCGTTTACATCCCGATGAACATCGTCGGTAACCTGTATGTATCTAACGGTATGTCCGCTGGTAACACCCGCAATGAAGCGCGCGTGCAGGGTCTGTCTGAAGTCTTCGAACGCCACATTAAAAACCGCATCATCGCCGAATCCATTAGCCTGCCTGAAATTCCGGCAGACGTGCTGGCGCGCTATCCGGGCGTGGTGGAATCCATCGCTAAGCTGGAAGCAGAAGGTTTCCCAATCTTTGCCTATGACGGCTCGCTGGGCGGCAAATATCCCGTTATCTGCGTCGTGCTGTTTAACCCGACCAACGGCACCTGCTTCGCCTCCTTCGGCGCGCACCCGGACTTCGGCGTGGCGCTGGAGCGTACCGTGACCGAGCTGCTGCAGGGCCGTAGCCTGAAAGATCTCGACGTGTTCACCCCGCCAACCTTTGACGATGAAGAAGTGGCCGAGCATACCAACCTCGAAACCCACTTCATCGACTCCAGCGGTTTGATCTCCTGGGACATGTTTAAGCAGGATGCAGACTATCCGTTCGTGGACTGGAGTTTTGCCGGTACCACGGAAGAAGAGTTCGCCACGCTGATGGCAATCTTCAAAGCGGAAGACCAGGACGTCTATATTGCTGACTACGAACACCTTGGCGTCTACGCGTGCCGCATTATCGTTCCTGGCATGTCCGACATCTACCCGGCTGAAGATCTGTGGCTGGCGAATAACAGCATGGGCGCGCACCTGCGCGAAACGCTGCTGGCCCTGCCGGGCAGCGAGTGGGAGAAAGAAGATTATCTGAACCTGATCGCCCAACTGGACGAAGAAGGCCACGATGACTTCACCCGCGTGCGTGAACTGCTGGGTCTGGCGACCGGTAAAGACAATGGCTGGTACACCCTGCGTATTGGTGAGCTGAAAGCGATGCTGGCTCTTGCGGGTGGCGATCTGGATCAGGCCCTGGCCTGGACCGAGTGGACCATGGAATTCAACCAGTCCGTCTTCTCAGCCGAGCGCACCAACTACTACCGCTGTCTTCAGACGCTGTTGCTGCTCGCTCAGGAAGAGGACCGTGAACCTCTGCAGTACTTGAATGCCTTTGTTCGTATGTACGGTGCAGATGCCGTCGAAGCAGCCAGCGCGGCGCTGAGCGGCGAAGAGCCGTTCTATGGCCTGCAGGCTGTTGATAGCGATCTGAAAGCCTTCCCGGCACATCAGTCGCTGCTGAAAGCGTATGAAAAATTACAGAAGGCAAAAGCCGCTTACTGGTCAAAATAAGCGCACATAACATTACCAGATGTAGGCGTATCCAATCGTCTGGGCTATATTACGGGGCAATTTCATTGCCCCTTTTTTTATTTTTTCGGTAATGACGTTTGATTGTAATAATTAAGTTAATTACGGGTAAATATAATAATACTTACCTGGGCTGGACTGTTACTTTTTGTGGTAAATACTCCATTTTAATTAACTGTTTTACGGGAGGCCTAACGAAAAAATTCAACTCTTTTCATAACTTTTAAAATTTATTTTTATACGGATAATCAAATACTTACTCCGCATTCGCTGTAAATCCATACACATTGCGGGCCTATAAGCCAGGCGAGATATGATCTATATCAATTTCTCTTCTATAATGCTTTGTTAGTATCTCGTCGCCGACTTAATAAAGAGAGAGTTAGTGTGAAAGCTGACAACCCTTTTGATCTTTTACTCCCAGCTGCAATGGCCAAAGTTGCCGAAGAAGCGGGTGTCTATAAAGCAACGAAACACCCGATGAAGACGTTCTATCTGGCGATCACGGCCGGTGTGTTCATCTCAATCGCTTTCGTCTTCTACATCACTGCCACCACCGGTACTGCCGGGATGCCTTTCGGCATGGCCAAACTGATTGGCGGCATTTGCTTCTCACTGGGTCTGATTCTTTGCGTCATCTGCGGCGCCGACCTCTTCACCTCTACGGTGCTGATTGTTGTGGCGAAAGCCAGCGGAAGAATTACCTGGGGTCAACTGGCACGCAACTGGCTAAACGTCTATGTTGGTAACCTGATTGGCTGTCTGCTCTTTGTTCTGTTGATGTGGCTCTCTGGCGAGTACATGACCGCCAACGGTGGCTGGGGGCTTAACGTCCTGCAAACCGCTGACCACAAAATGCACCATACATTTATCGAAGCTGTTGCCCTCGGCATCCTCGCAAACCTGATGGTCTGCCTGGCCGTCTGGATGAGCTACTCAGGTCGTAGCCTGATGGACAAAGCCATGATTATGGTTCTACCGGTTGCGATGTTTGTTGCGAGCGGCTTCGAGCACAGTATTGCGAATATGTTTATGATCCCAATGGGGATTGTTATCCGCAACTTTGCGAGCCCGGAGTTCTGGACCGCAGTTGGTTCAAATCCGGAAAGTTTCTCTCACCTGACTATCATGAACTTCATTACTGATAACCTGATCCCTGTCACTATCGGGAACATTATCGGTGGGGGTCTGTTAGTTGGGTTGACATACTGGGTCATTTACCTGCGTGGCGACGACCATCATTAATGGTTGTCTCAGGCAGTAAATAAAAAATCCACTTAAGAAGGTAGGTGTTACATGTCCGAGCTTAATGAAAAGTTAGCCACAGCCTGGGAAGGTTTTGCGAAAGGTGACTGGCAGAATGAAGTAAACGTACGTGACTTCATTCAGAAAAACTATACCCCGTATGAAGGTGACGAATCCTTCCTGGCTGGCGCAACTGACGCGACCACCAAGCTGTGGGACAGCGTAATGGAAGGCGTTAAACTGGAAAACCGCACTCACGCGCCAGTTGATTTTGACACCTCCGTTGCATCCACCATCACTTCTCACGATGCTGGCTACATCAACAAAGCCCTTGAGAAAATCGTTGGTCTGCAGACTGAAGCACCACTGAAACGCGCAATCATCCCGTTCGGTGGCATCAAAATGGTTGAAGGTTCTTGCAAAGCGTATAATCGCGAGCTGGACCCAATGCTGAAAAAAATCTTCACCGAATACCGCAAAACCCACAACCAGGGTGTATTCGATGTTTACACCAAAGACATTCTGAACTGCCGTAAATCTGGCGTTCTGACCGGTCTGCCAGATGCGTATGGCCGTGGCCGTATCATCGGTGACTACCGTCGCGTTGCGCTGTACGGTATCGACTTCCTGCTGAAAGACAAATACGCACAGTTCGTTTCCCTGCAGTCTGACCTGGAAAACGGCGTAAACCTGGAAGCGACTATCCGTCTGCGTGAAGAAATCGCTGAACAGCACCGCGCACTGGGTCAGATCAAAGAGATGGCTGCTAAATATGGCTGCGATATCTCTGGTCCTGCTACCAACGCTCAGGAAGCTATCCAGTGGACCTACTTCGGCTACCTGGCCGCGGTTAAGTCTCAGAACGGTGCAGCAATGTCCTTCGGTCGCGTATCCACCTTCCTGGATGCGTACATCGAACGTGATATCAAAGCAGGCAAAATCACCGAGCAAGACGCTCAGGAAATGATTGACCACCTGGTCATGAAACTGCGTATGGTTCGCTTCCTGCGTACCCCTGAATACGATGAGCTGTTCTCTGGTGACCCAATCTGGGCAACAGAATCAATCGGTGGTATGGGCGTTGACGGCCGTACTCTGGTAACCAAAAACAGCTTCCGCTTCCTGAACACCCTGTACACCATGGGTCCTTCTCCGGAGCCGAACATCACCGTTCTGTGGTCAGAAAAACTGCCTCTGAACTTCAAGAAATTCGCCGCTAAAGTGTCTATCGATACCTCTTCTCTGCAGTACGAGAACGATGACCTGATGCGTCCGGACTTCAACAACGACGATTACGCTATCGCTTGCTGCGTAAGCCCAATGGTTGTTGGTAAACAAATGCAGTTCTTCGGTGCGCGTGCAAACCTGGCGAAAACCATGCTGTACGCAATCAACGGCGGCGTTGATGAAAAACTGAAAATGCAGGTTGGTCCTAAGTCTGAGCCGATCAAAGGCGACGTTCTGAACTTCGACGAAGTGATGGATCGTATGGATCACTTCATGGACTGGCTGGCTAAACAGTACGTCACAGCGCTGAACGTTATCCACTACATGCACGACAAGTACAGCTACGAAGCCTCTCTGATGGCGCTGCACGACCGTGACGTGGTTCGCACCATGGCATGTGGTATCGCGGGTCTGTCCGTTGCCGCTGACTCCCTGTCTGCAATCAAGTATGCGAAAGTTAAACCAATTCGTGACGAAGACGGCCTGGCTGTAGACTTCGAAATCGAAGGTGAATACCCGCAGTTTGGTAACAACGACTCTCGCGTTGATGACATGGCGGTTGACCTGGTAGAACGTTTCATGAAGAAAATTCAGAAACTGACGACTTACCGTAACGCTATCCCGACTCAGTCTGTTCTGACCATCACCTCTAACGTTGTGTATGGTAAGAAAACCGGTAACACCCCAGACGGTCGTCGTGCTGGCGCGCCATTCGGCCCAGGTGCTAACCCAATGCATGGTCGTGACCAGAAAGGTGCAGTTGCCTCTCTGACCTCCGTTGCTAAACTGCCGTTTGCTTACGCGAAAGATGGTATCTCTTATACCTTCTCTATCGTGCCAAACGCGCTGGGTAAAGACGACGAAGTGCGTAAAACTAACCTCGCGGGTCTGATGGATGGTTACTTCCACCACGAAGCGTCTATCGAAGGTGGTCAGCACCTGAACGTGAACGTAATGAACCGTGAAATGCTGCTCGACGCGATGGAACACCCTGAGAAATATCCTCAGCTGACCATCCGTGTATCTGGCTACGCAGTACGTTTTAACTCCCTGACTAAAGAACAGCAGCAGGACGTTATCACCCGTACTTTCACTCAGTCCATCTAACTGGAATTGACTGAAATCACGCGTTAAAAAGCGTACAATAAAGGCTCCACGTCAGTGGGGCCTTTTTAGCACCCTCTCCATCTCAGTCTCTTTTGTCCGCTATCTATACTTAATGGATAACAGCCAAAACAGACTAAGAGCCTTTCCCATTAGGCGTAATTGTCGCAGCCAGTTTGAACACGGACAGCGCGCAGCAACCGGAGCGTACACATAGTACGTGAGGATTGTGAGCACTGCCCAGGTTCAAAATGGCAAGTAAAATAGCCTAATGGGATTGGCTCGTAACACAGCCGGTTTTGAGCTGTGCATACACAGGCCCCGGACGGGCCGATGCTGGAGATATCACCGCAATGTCAATTATTGGTCGCATTCACTCCTTTGAATCCTGTGGCACCGTCGATGGCCCGGGCATCCGCTTTATCACCTTTTTCCAGGGCTGCCTGATGCGCTGCCTGTACTGCCATAACCGTGACACCTGGGATACGCATGGCGGTAAAGAAGTAACCGTTGAAGATCTGATGAAAGAGGTGGTGACCTACCGCCACTTTATGAACGCGTCCGGCGGCGGTGTCACCGCGTCCGGCGGCGAGGCCATCCTGCAGGCTGAATTTGTCCGCGACTGGTTCCGTGCCTGCCGCAAGGAAGGTATCCATACCTGTCTCGACACCAATGGCTTTGTACGCCGCTACGATCCGGTTATTGATGAACTGCTCGAAGTGACCGATCTGGTCATGCTCGATCTCAAACAGATGAATGATGAGATCCACCAGAACCTGGTTGGCGTCTCCAACCACCGCACGCTGGAATTTGCCAAATACATTGCCGACAAAGGCATCAAAACCTGGATCCGCTATGTGGTCGTGCCGGGCTGGTCAGATGATGATGATTCCGCGCACCGTCTGGGCGAATTTACCCGTGATATGGGCAACGTGGAGAAAATTGAGCTTCTGCCCTATCACGAACTCGGTAAACACAAATGGGTGGCTATGGGTGAAGAATATAAGCTTGATGGCGTGAAGCCGCCGAAAAAAGAGACGATGGAACGCGTCAAAGGTATTCTTGAACAGTACGGCCACAAGGTGATGTATTAAAGAAAAGGCCCGGTGAAAACCGGGCCTTTTCTATATTCTATTTGAAGACGCCGTTAATAACGGAGGTCACAATCGCGGTACTCAATGCGATTAAGACCAGGTCATCCCCCACCACCCGCCATTCATAGCCCGGATAAGAAGGAAGTTGGCCCAGCATAGAAGCTGGCACAGTTTTCTTCGCAATTCCCGGAGGCAGCGGTTTACCGCGCGCCAGGTTTTTTGCGATCCCCGGAGGCAGAGAATCATAGCCCGTTAAGCCGTAATTCAGTGCCAGATGGCGGGCATGATCGAAGCTCACACGAACGTCGACATCATTACTGACATCTTTGCTGTTTTTGAAGCTCTTATCCGATTTTCCCGGATTGTCCTTACCGTTATTTTGCTTATTACCATGGTCACCAGAATTCCCGTTGCCATGATTGCCGCTATTACCTTGTCCACCACCGTTTCCGTGACCACCGCCATTCCCATTTCCAGGATTAGCCATGACCGGAGCGGTTGCAAACGTTAAAGACAACACTACGGCAAGCGCAGTAGTGGAAAAACGACGAATAGACATGATGACTGCCTTATTGTGGTAGGACTCCTGTGAATTATCGCCTGGTGAGATAAACACACAATAAGTAAAACTCTTAGTTGTGATGGGGACAAAAAAGCCTGTCATCGACAGGCTTTTATTTAATCAGGCATGTGCCACTGGCGTTGGGTGCTCGCCCGCTTTGCGCAGTAGCATTAAGAGATAAATAAACGATACGCTGGCGATCATGATAAACAGCAGGTTATCGGAATAATTCTGCATCAGCATCGCGGTAAACGTCGGCCCTAATAAACTGCCGATGGTATAGCTCAGTAACAGCGCCTGATTCATCGCCACCAGCTGGTGATGTTCAACTTTCTCACAGGCCCAGGCCATCGCAACAGGATAGAGCGTAAAGCCCGCAGCCCCAAGTATAAACAGGGCCGGTGCCATGGCGGCATTGCTGAGCATCGCAAGGCATCCCATGATCACCACGAAGACCTGAACGCGCAGCACCAGCAGGCGACCAAAGCGGTCAGCCAAACGACCGACAGGCCACTGCCCTACAATCCCGGCGCTGACCATCACCGCCATCCAGAACCCTATTCCGGAATCGCTCACGCCCTGATGATTCAGGTAGAGCGGCATCAGGCCATAGAGCGAACCCAGCACAATCCCGGAAATAATACAGCCGTTAATCCCCAGGCGCGCATGGCGCAGCCTCAGCATCGGCCAGATGTGGGTCGCTTCCTGATGCTCACTGTTCTGGTTCACAATGCGCGTAAACAGCAGAGGCAGGATTGCGGCCAGCACCATGCCCGTTACCCACGGCAGAACGCTCATCAGGTCGGTTGGCAGCTTGCTCACCATCAGTTGCCCCAGCACGGTGCCGACGTAGTAAACCATCATATAGGCGGCAAGCAGGCGTCCGCGGTTACGTGACGTGCCGCTGCACATCAGCGCACTTTCAACCACCACCCAAATCATCGCGCAGCCTACGCCAGCGATAAAGCGCCATGCCATCCAGCTCCAGAAACCAACCATCAGTCCCAGCCCGGCACATCCGGCGGCAAAAATCAGCGAAGCCAGATAATAGCTGCGATTAAAGCCAAAACGCTTAATCAGGCTACCGGTTAATAATGTGCCCAGCAGATTCCCGGTAAAAAAGGACGAGCTGACCATACCCACCTGCCAGGTCGGTAAGTTTTCATGGGCGAGCCACAGCGGGACGAGCGTATTTAACACTGCGATCGCCAGGGTCAACAGAAGCAGGCCACAGAGCAACAGAAGCACTGGCCGGGTATAGGTGGTCATGGATTAAAAACCGTGAGGAAGTTCAGATTTCGTGCGCATCATGCCACTGGCAAAAACAAAGTCAATCCACTGATTTAAGCGCCACGCACAATATGATCCCTGTCGATTTAAAAAACTTATCCTGCTAATGCCACGCCTGCTATAGATATTAATTATGTCTCTGTTTTTATTTATTAATGCCCGAAATTAAAACAAAACGACAGTCGAAAAATTTCATGATTGAAAAAAGAGAAGCCGGGCGCTCGGGCCCGGCTTGATAGAACTAAATACAACGCTAACTGGCGATAGCCATACCAACGGTCATATGCAACCCGTAGAACACTCCGCGGCCAATCAGTTCACCCGCCAGTACCAGCACAAAGGCCAGTGACAGCAGCGGCAGCGCGGGCTGATAACCTTTAAGCTGAGGGGCGATCCAGAATACCAGCGCCGCGACCAGCAGAACGATGCGCCAGGCCATCAGCGAACCGTAATCCGGGACCAGGGCAGATGCCTGCTGAATCGAACTGTGAATCGTTGCCAGCTCCGCCCCTTGCATCAGAGCAACCACAGCGCTCACGACCAAAGCCAGCAGCGATACGGCAGGCAGCAAACGCATTGCCCAGCCATCCACACCCGCGACGCGCAGCAGCAGGTAGCCGAGCAGCGGCCCGCCAATAAACATCGTCAGGAAGAAGCTCATCGGTGTCCAGATGCTATACCAGGTTGGGACAGTATCAATGGTGTTATAGACACGCACCATCATCCACACGAACACCACGCCCAGCACCATCGTCACAATCAGCCACAGGCTACGCAGAGCCGCAGGCAATTTATTCAGCGCGGCCAGCAGCCAGCCCAGTCCGCCAACAGCAAAGAAAATCGCCCCACTGGCAATCTCGTTACTGAGAGATGATGCCCCCACGCGGTTCAGAGAGTTGAACGCGCGCATTGGTGAACCGAGGTGCAGCGTAGAAGCAATAAAGCCAAGCCCCATCAGTACCCAAAGGCCAAACATGCTCAGCACCAGACGCTGCTGCTGTTCAGCGTTGAGATTACCCTTCAACAGCGCCAGCGCGAGCACAATGAAGCCACCCGCCACGCACTGCCCAAAGACCGTGAAGATCATCAGCGGCCATTCATGCCATCCACTTCCCATCTCACACCTCCTTCGGGTTTGCCAGATAGCCGGTGGTATCACCTGTAGGACGGCTGTTGGCGTTAGGTTTAATCACAATGCTCGGCTTCGTGAAGTGCGCGGACGGCAGCGGCGCAACGGCAGCAAGCTGGCCATGTTTTTTACGCAGCTCTTCAATTGGGCCAAAGTCCAGCGCGCGCAGCGGGCAGGATTCCACGCAGATCGGTTTTTTACCGTCGGCCACGCGGGAGTGGCAGCCGTCGCACTTGGTCATATGGCCTTTTGCTTCGTTGTACTGCGGCGCACCGTACGGACACGCCATGTGGCAATAGCGGCAGCCGATGCAGACATCTTCGTCCACCACCACAAAGCCGTCTTCACGCTTGTGCATCGCACCGCTCGGACAGACTTTGGTACAAGCCGGATCTTCGCAGTGGTTGCATGCAATTGACAGGTAGTAGGCAAAGACGTTCTGATGCCAGACGCCGTTATCTTCCTGCCAATCGCCACCGGCGTATTCGTAAATACGGCGGAAGCTCACGTCCGGCGTCAGGTCTTTGTAATCTTTGCAGGCCAGCTCGCAGGTTTTACACCCTGTGCAGCGGCTGGAATCAATAAAAAATCCATACTGGGTTGTCATCGGTTACTCCTTACACCTTTTCAACCTGAACAAGGTTCGTGTGGGACGGGTTGCCCTTCGCCAGTGGCGACGGCCGCTGTGTGGTCAGTACGTTAATACTGCCCGCCTGGTCAATGCGGTTTGCATCCGGGTTATACCAGGCCCCTTCCCCCAGCGCGACAACGCCAGGCATCATGCGCGGAGTGACTTTGGCTTCGATATGTACCTCACCACGACCATTGAAAATGCGTACGCGGTCACCATTGTTGATTCCACGTGCTTTGGCATCCATCGGGTTGATCCACATTTCCTGGCGGCACGCGGCTTTCAGTACATCGACGTTGCCGTAGGTTGAGTGGACGCGGGCCTTGTAATGGAAACCGGTCAGCTGCAGCGGGAATTTCGCGGTAAGTGGATCGTTGTAGTTTTCGAAACCCGGCGTGTAGATTGGCAGTGGATCGATAACATCCCCTTCCGGCAGCTCCCAGGTGGAGGCAATTTTTGCCAGCTCTTCGGAGTAAATTTCGATTTTGCCCGACGGTGTGGTCAGCGGGTTAGCCTGCGGGTCTTCGCGGAAGGCTTTGTACGCCACGTGATGCCCTTCAGGGTCACGCTGTTTGTACATCCCCTGCTTGCGGAAGGTGTCGAAGTCCGGCAGGTCAGGGATAGCGTTACGAGAGAGCTCGTGCAGATGGCGCATCCAACCTTCCTGCGTCCTCCCCTCGGTAAACTGCTGCTCTACGCCAAGACGCTTCGCCAGCTCAGAGGTCATCTCATAGATGGTTTTGCACTCGAAGCGCGGTTTAATCGCCTGGTCGGTAAAGATCACGTAGGACATGTTGCCGCAGGAGGCATCGAGGGCGAAATCCATCTGCTCTGACGCGGTACAGTCCGGCAGCAGGATATCGGCATATTTCGCCGACGATGTCATGTGGCAGTCAATCACCACAATCATTTCGCACTTCTTGTCATCCTGCAGGATTTCATGGGTACGGTTGATTTCGGAGTGCTGGTTGATAAGACAGTTGCCGGCATAGTTCCAGATCATCTTGATCGGCACATCCAGCTTGTCTTTGCCACGCACCCCGTCGCGCAGCGCGGTCATCTCAGGACCACGTTCGATTGCATCCGTCCACATAAACATGGAAATGCTGGTCTGCACGGGGTTGTCCAGCGTCGGCATGCGTTCAAACGGCAGCGAATACGAGCCTTCACGGGCGCCGGTATTCCCGCCGTGAACACCGACGTTGCCGGTCAAAATGGAGAGCATGGAGATTGCGCGGGTCGCGATTTCGCCATTGGCGTGACGCTGCGGCCCCCAGCCCTGGCTGATGTAAGCCGGTTTGGCTGAGCCAATCTCACGCGCAAGCTGAACAATACGCTCAACCGGTATCCCGGTAATGGTGGACGCCCACTCAGGTGTTTTCGCCACGCCGTCACTGCCCTGACCGAGAATATACGCCTTATAGTGGCCATTGGCAGGCGCGCTGGCGGGCAGCGTTTTCTCGTCATAGCCGACGCAGTATTTATCCAGGAAAGGCTGATCGACGAGGTTTTCGGTGATCATCACCCATGCCAGCGCTGAGACCAGCGCCGCATCGGTACCCGGACGGATTGGGATCCACTCGTCTTCACGTCCGGCACCGGTGTCGGTGTAGCGCGGATCGATGATGATCATGCGGGCGTTGGATTTGGCGCGGGCCTGTTCGAGGTAGTAGGTCACCCCGCCGCCGCTCATGCGCGTTTCACCCGGGTTGTTACCGAAGAGTACGACCAGCTTACTGTTTTCGATATCAGACGGGCTGTTACCGTCGGCCCAGCCACCGTAGGTGTAGTTGAGACCTGCCGCAATCTGCGCGGAAGAGTAGTCGCCGTAGTGGTTGAGATAACCGCCGCAGCAGTTCATCAAGCGTGCTACCAGCGTTTTTCCCGGCGGCCAGGATCGCGTCATCGTGCCGCCGAGCGTCCCGGTGCCGTAGTTCAGGTAGATGGACTCGTTGCCATACTCTTTGATCAGACGCTGCATGTTGGTCGCGATAATATCGTAGGCTTCGTTCCAGCTAATGCGCTCGAACTTCCCTTCCCCACGCTTACCGACACGCTTCATCGGGTATTTAAGACGATCCGGGTTATAGACGCGGCGACGCATGGAGCGCCCGCGCAGGCAGGCGCGAACCTGATGCAACCCTTCATAGTTATCGTCCCCGGTGTTATCGGTTTCGACATATTTAATTTCACCATCCACCACATGCATGCGCAGTGGACAACGGCTACCGCAGTTAACGGTACATGCACTCCACACCACTTTTTCCGGCGCTGAGGCTGGGGATAATGCATCCGCCGCCGATGCTAGTCGGGTAAAAGGGAGCGTGAAGGCGCTGCTGGCTACAGCCAGGCCGCCAATTGCCGTGGTTTTCATCAACCCACGGCGAGTGACCTCGGCAGCCATTAACGCTTCAGGCGCTTTGATTTTCATAAAGACTCACTTTGGTTGCTCACAAAGAAAAGAGAGGCGGCACAGACCGCTATATAGTTTTATATAGAACGAATTTCTTCGTTATCAGCTTTTTATGCTGGCTTTCATTCGGAGGAGTATTACTACTTTAGAGGGAGAGATTATTGAGTCGTATCAATTAGCAGGCATAAAAAAAGCGCCCTGAGGCGCTTTCTTGTTTTAAGACATATTATTAGCCGATGAACTGCTGGCCCTTCATGTAGGGACGCAGCACTTCCGGGATCTCAATACGTCCGTCTGCCTGCTGATAGTTTTCCAGCACGGCAACCAGCGTACGACCCACAGCCAGACCAGAACCGTTCAGGGTGTGCACCAGACGGGTTTTCTTGTCGGACTTGCTGCGGCAGCGAGCCTGCATGCGGCGCGCCTGGAAATCCCAGACGTTAGAGCAAGAGGAGATTTCACGGTAGGTGTTCTGCGCAGGTACCCAAACTTCCAGGTCGAAGGTTTTGCAGGCACCAAAGCCCATGTCGCCGGTGCACAGCGCCATACGGCGGTACGGCAGACCCAGCAGCTCCAGCACTTTCTCAGCGTGGCCGGTCATCTCTTCCAGCGCGTCCATAGACTCTTCCGGACGGACGATCTGCACCATCTCAACTTTGTCGAACTGGTGCATACGGATCAGACCGCGCGTGTCGCGACCGTAAGATCCTGCTTCAGAACGGAAGCACGGAGAGTGTGCGGTCAGTTTGATTGGCAGGTCGTCTTCGTCGATGATCTCATCACGCACGAGGTTAGTCAGCGGCACTTCCGCGGTTGGGATCAGCGCATAGTTGCTGCTGTCTGCTTCCTCGTCCAGCGGACGGGTGTGGAACAGATCGCCGGCAAATTTCGGCAGCTGACCCGTACCGTACAGCGTATCGTGGTTAACCAAATACGGTACGTAGGTTTCGCTGTAACCGTGCTGCTCGGTGTGCAGATCCAGCATAAACTGTGCCAGCGCACGGTGCAGATGAGCAATCTGGCCTTTCATGACCACGAAGCGAGAACCGGTCAGCTTAACCGCCGCCGCAAAGTCCAGGCCCGCGTGCATTTCGCCCAAGGTCACATGATCGCGAACCTCGAAGTCGAACTCGCGAGGCGTGCCCCAGCGTTTCACTTCAACGTTGTCGTTTTCATCTTTGCCGACAGGCACGCTGTCGTCAGGAATGTTCGGGATAGCCAGGGCGATATCACGAATTTCGGTCTGAAGAACGTCCAGTTCAGCTTTCGCCTGATCCAGCTCTTCACCCAGTTTGTTCACTTCCAGGCGTAATGGCTCAATATCTTCCCCGCGCGCTTTCGCCTGGCCGATGGATTTCGATCGAGAATTACGCTCTGCCTGCAGATTTTCAGTTTGTACCTGCAGAACTTTACGACGCTCTTCAAGAGCGCGCAGCTTATCTACATCCAGCTTAAAGCCCCGGCGTGCCAGTTTTTCAGCGACTGCGTCTGGCTCATTACGCAGCAGATTGGGATCGAGCATGCTTATCCTGTGCTTATCGAATTAAAATAGGAAAAGTGACCACAGCCTGCGGTCACAGGGATACAACGCCAACATTACCGCAACGATAGCGCTAACGGTAGCGTTTTATAGGGCTATTTTGATCCTGTCCGGCAAGCCAGGCGAGCTTTTCGCCAATCTTACCCTCAAGACCTCTGTTTGTGGGGTGATAATAGCGGGTTTGTGCCATCTCCTGCGGGAAATAGTCCTCTCCGGCGGCATAGGCATTGGGTTCGTCGTGGGCGTAACGATACTCCTGACCGTACCCCATCTCTTTCATCAACTTTGTTGGTGCGTTACGCAGATGAACCGGCACATCATAGTCCGGCCGCTCGCGCGCATCAGACATTGCTGCTTTGAAGGCGGTATAAACCGCATTACTTTTCGGCGCGCAGGCCAGATAGACAATCGCCTGCGCAATCGCACGCTCGCCTTCCGCAGGGCCGACGCGGGTGAAACAATCCCAGGCGGAGATAGCCACCTGCATGGCGCGCGGGTCCGCATTACCGACATCTTCTGATGCAATCGCCAGACAGCGACGTGCGACATACAGCGGATCGCCACCTGCGGTAATAATGCGCGCGTACCAGTAGAGCGCCGCATCGGGGGCACTACCGCGCACAGACTTATGCAGCGCCGAGATCAGGTCGTAAAAACGATCGCCTTTATTATCAAAACGCGCGCTGCGTTCACCGGCTATTTCAGTGAGCAATTCAGGCTTCAGCACCCGCTTGCCGGAATCATCCATTTCGGCCATATCGGCCATCATTTCCAGCGTGTTCAATGCCCGACGCGCATCACCGTTAACCAACTGAGCAATCGCGAGGCGCGTCTCATCCGGTAGAACGATGTCTTGTCCGCCGTAGCCCCGCGCTTTGTCATCCATCGCCTGGGTGAGCACCTTTTCGATATCGTCTGTAGTCAGCGATTTGAGCAGGTAAACGCGTGCACGGGAAAGAAGTGCTGAGTTAAGTTCAAAGGATGGGTTTTCCGTGGTGGCACCGATGAAGAAGATCGTGCCGTCTTCAATATGTGGCAGGAAGGCATCCTGCTGGCTCTTGTTGAAGCGGTGAACTTCGTCCACGAAGAGGATAGTCCGGCGTCCTGCATTGCGGTTCTGCCGCGCACGCTCGATCGCTTCGCGGATCTCCTTCACGCCGGAGGTCACGGCAGAAATCCGCTCAACGTCCGCGTTTGCATATCGGGCGATCACTTCAGCGAGGGTCGTTTTACCGGTGCCTGGTGGCCCCCAGAGGATCATCGAGTGCAGATGCCCGGCCTCAATGGCGCGTGGCAACGGTTTCCCGGCAGCCAGCAGATGCTGTTGGCCGATGTACTGCGCTAAATTTTCTGGCCGCATACGAGCGGCCAGAGGTTGAAACGCATTATCTGAAAAATCGAGCGACAGATTGCCCACTCATGCCTCTTACTTATTACGTTGGTCATCCACCGTTACGCCCTGCGGCGGGGTAAAGGTGAATTTTGATGCATCAACAGCGCCGTTTTGCTGCGTTTTCAGCTGGTAGCTGCTGCGCTGGTCATCTTGCTCAACCGCACCGAACTGATTGATCGTGCCGTTGCTGCTCACGTTAATGGTGAACTGCTTCAGGTTGCCGTTGCTGCCTTTCGGCGTCAGGACAAACTCATCACCGTTTTGTTTGATGTTGTACTGCTGCCAGTCGCTGGACTGGTTGCGGGCAATCAGCATAAACGGCGTATTGCTGGTCGCATCTTTCAGCCAGGTCGCCGTGGCTTGTTCAACAAACGGGTTGAAGAACCACAGGGTTTTACCGTCAGACACCAGGATACTCTCATCCGGCTGGGTCATGTGCCAGTTGAAGAGATTTGGGCGTTTTACCCACAAATCTCCCTGGCCTTCCTGCACCGCGTTGCCGCTGCCGTCAGTCACTTTTTGCGTGAAGCTGGCGTGGAAGCTGCTTACTTTATCCAGTCGGCTTTTAAGGTCGCTGGCTGCATCAGCCCAGACGCTGCTGGCAACAAAACTGGTGAGTAAAGCACAGGCGATAGCGATTTTTTTCATTGTTATTCCTTAAAATACGTCTTCCCGATATGGGGTTTCCGTCTTCTATTCTGGCCCTGCCCGAAGGCAGGCGACAGAAGAAAAGGCTTAATTTTGGCTGATTTACCCTTCTTTGCAATCGCTGAAGGTTAATCAAACGGCGGCGGAGCCAGCACCTCGCGGTTACCGTTATGCCCCTGCTCGCTCACAATCCCCTGCGCTTCCATCTGCTCGATGATACGCGCCGCGCGGTTGTAGCCGATACGGAACTGACGCTGCACGCCAGAGATGGACGCTTTGCGTTTTTCGGTCACGAAGTTAACCGCCTGATCGAATAACGGATCCAACTCTTCACCGCCGTCAAAGCCACCGCCGCCGCCTTCGCTCTCGCTGTCAGAGGTGATCCCGTCCACGTATTGTGGACGACCGCGCGCTTTCCAGTCCTGCACGACAGCGTGAACTTCCTCATCGCGGACAAATGCACCGTGGACACGCACCGGCGAGGTGGAGTTCGGACCTGAGTAAAGCATATCCCCCATGCCCAGCAGCGACTCAGCGCCGCCCTGGTCAAGAATGGTACGGGAGTCAATTTTACTTGATACGGTAAACGCAATACGCGTCGGAATGTTCGCTTTGATAAGCCCAGTAATAACGTCCACGGAAGGACGCTGCGTCGCCAGCACAAGGTGAATACCCGCCGCACGCGCTTTCTGCGCCAGACGAGCAATCAGCTCTTCCACTTTCTTACCGACGGTCATCATCAGGTCAGCGAACTCATCAACCAGCACGACGATATAAGGCAGTTTTTCCAGCACCGGATGCTGGGCATCCATGCTATCACCCGGCTTCCAGTAAGGATCCGGAATAGGACGTCCCATGCGCACAGCCTGGGCGATTTTCTCGTTATAACCGGCCAGGTTACGCACGCCCAGCGCAGACATCAGCTTGTAGCGGCGTTCCATCTCATTGACGCTCCAGCGCAGGGCGTTGGCGGCGTCTTTCATGTCCGTCACCACTTCCGTGAGCAGATGCGGAATACCTTCGTAGACCGACAGTTCGAGCATTTTCGGGTCAATCATGATGAAACGCACATCTTCCGGCTGCGCTTTGTACAGCATGCTGAGGATCATGGCGTTCACGCCGACTGACTTACCGGAACCGGTGGTACCGGCAACCAGCAGGTGAGGCATTTTCGCGAGATCTGCCACCACCGGATCGCCTGCGATATCTTTACCCAGCACCACGGTCAGCGGGGACGGGTTATCGCGGAACTTGGTGTTATCCAGCACTTCTCGCAGGTAAACGGTCTGACGTTTCTTGTTCGGCAGCTCAAGGCCAACGTACGGCTTGCCAGGGATCACTTCCACCACACGTACCGCAACGGTCGACAGGGAACGCGCCAGGTCTCGTGACAGGTTAGAAATACGCGCTGCTTTTACGCCTGGCGCCAGATTCAGTTCGAATCGTGTGATTACCGGACCCGGTGAGTAGTTCACCACATCCGCCTTGATGCGGAAATCAGCCAGACGGGCTTCGACCAGACGCGCCATTTGTTCGAGCGCAAAGGTATCGACCGGCTCCACTTCTGACGGTGGCGGCGTTAACAGATCCAGCGACGGCAGCGGCGTGCTTGGACGCTGCAGCGGACGGCTATCGCCGTTTCGCATCAGCAGCGGGTGAATAAGGCTTTCCTGCGGCTGAGGCGCAGGCTGCTGGAACTGCGGCGGCTGTGGCGCAGGCTGCTGTGGCTGCTGCGTGTAGGCCTGAGGTGCAGGCTGCTGGCGCACGGGTTCAGCGTCCGGCATTACGCTCGGCGTAAACAACGGTTCGCTTGGGCCATCATCCACCAGATCTTTCATCGGTGAGAATTCAAAATCCGTCAGCGAGAACGGGTTCGCGCCCGAAGGCTGTTCACCAGAATAACGTTGCTGCTGCGTAGCGGCGAACTGGCGGGCTAATTCCGCTTCTGCCGCATCGTCTTCATCTTCCTGGATTTGCTCGTCGTGCTGATATTCTTCACCGTAACGCTGATTTTGCTGCGCGGCGAACTGACGCGCCAGCTCATCCTGATGAAGTTCATCGGCGTCGTCTTCATAGTCCGATTCACGCGCTTTTTCCTCAGCCATACGCTGGGAAGGCAGCTTGATACCGTAGGAAGCCAGCTCGCGGCGCGTGGGCACACGTACGCGATTAGGACGAGGCAATTGCGGGCCAATGCCCTCTTTCACCTGAGGACGAGGCGCACCGCCGGTCGCCAGGCTAAAGACTGGTGCCGCAGCGGCGGCAGCGACAGAGGCTTGCTTCACGCTCTCTGCCACAGGCGTGGGATCTACTGGCGGTACGGAAACGGAAGGCGCTTTTGTGACAGGCTCTTGCACCGGCTCCGGCACAGGTTGATACCAGGCTGCCAGCTGCTCGCGCTCACGGGCACGGCGCTCTTCCACTTCTTCAAAGTAGTACAGTGGTGGACGAGATGGTTTCGCCTCTTCCGCCACGTCAGGCTCAGGTTGTGCGTATGGCTGCGCAGGTTCAACCGGTTCCGGTACATACGGCTGTGCGACCGGCTGCTCATATTCCGGGTACCCCTGTGGTTCATAAACAGGCTCCGGCTGATAAGGCTGCTGCCATTGTTCCTGCTGCACAGGAACATAGCTTTCTGGTTCAGGCGCAATAACAGGTTCCGGGGTGTGAACACCCGGCGCAGTCTGCCAGTCAACCTGAGGTTGCTGGATAACCGACTCCGGTGCCGGAACGGGCGCGGAGGGCATTACGGCTTCCGCTGGCGCAGCGAAAGCCTGCGCTGCCGTGGTAGCGGCAGCAGCGGCTGCGACCGGCTCTGTCACGGAATGACCATTCAGCAGCGGATCGTATTCATCAAAATCGCCCGGCATCGCACGGTTGCCGGAGAACAGAACATCATCAGGATCGACGGCGGCGCCCGCCGCACGGTACTCAACCTGCTCGTCTTCATCCATGCGTTTGCCGGAGAAGAGCGCCGCATCTGTTTTACGCCCAAGCGGATTGGCAAATTTTTCAGCGACGCGCTGACGACGCGCGAGCGCGCCACGAAGAATACGGGCCCGACGAGATTCACGACGCTGTACCGGCGCCTCGTCTTCCTCTTCGTACTCATCTTCATATTCGTCTTCATCGACCCACGTATCGTCACGACGGGTACGGTTACTGGCGAAAGTGAGGATAGTGAGAATAAAGCTGCCGATCTTCTCGGCGATGCTCACCCACGACCAGCCAGTAAACAGGGTCAACCCTGCGGCCCAGATGCAAAGCAGCGTCAGGGTACCTCCGCTGCTGTGAAGCATCGGCTGCAGGGCGGAACTCAGCAGGCTGCCGATGACGCCACCGGATGCGAAGTACCAGATATCGTCGGCGTTTATTGCCGCCAGCCCGCACGATGTGAGGATCAATGCCAGCGCGCCAATCAGGCGCAGCGATACCGCGAAGTAATCGATGTAGTCGTCATTCTGACGATGACGCCAGGCAAACCAGCATCCGCCAATGATAATGACGGGAATGGTATAGGCCATCACACCGAAAATGAAAAAGAGCGTGTCCGCAAGCCAGGCACCCGGTACACCGCCTAAATTATGGATAGGCTCATGCCATGCGGTTTGCGACCAGCTGGGATCGGAGGGGTTGAAACTGAGTAAGGCTGCCATCAGCCAGACGGCGAAAAGGGCAATAACCAACAGCAAAGCCTCGAGGAGACGACGTCCGCTGCTTAGCTTCGATAGTGTGACTTCTTTGTCTTCAGTGTATTCCTGGCTCAAGAAAGGCTCTCCAGGTATCAGGCATATCCTGCCTGTTTGCTAAAACGGACAACAGCGCCGGGGACTCCCCGGCACTGTTGCTGTATGGATTAACAGGAGTGTAATCAAACTACGCTGATTTTGCACCTGTTCCGTGTTAGCGCGTCTTAATGACCAGACGATTGCTCTGTTTAACCTCTTCCATCACCACATACGTACGGGTGTCGTTCACGCCCGGCAGACGCAGCAAGGTTTCACCCAGCAGCTTACGGTAGGCGGACATATCAGGCACGCGGGTTTTCAACAGATAGTCGAAATCACCGGAAACCAGATGACACTCTTGAATTTCTTCAAGTTTTTGCACAGCGGAGTTGAATTGTTCAAACACATCCGGCGCACCACGATTCAGAGTAATCTCAACAAATACCAGAAGTGAGGCATCCAGATAATGCGGGTTAAGCAGAGCCGTATAGCCCTGAATAAAACCCTGTCTTTCCAGTCGGCGCACACGCTCAAGGCACGGCGTCGGGGAAAGTCCCACACGTTTTGAAAGCTCGACGTTGGAAATACGCCCATCCTTTTGCAATTCATTAAGAATGTTACGATCGATACGGTCGAGATCTTTGCCAGGGCGCTTCTTGCTATCTACCATTATTATTGTCTCTCTGTATTCCTTCCCTACTCCTGCCTGGACCCTGTGCACATCACTGTTCAGAGCCTGTACCCGTTAGTCATCACATCGCCTGGTTATGTATTAGACGCGATGCGGATTCGGGTTCTGTTGGTAAGAAGACCGTTGCCCGAAGGCAGTCACCGACATCACGTATGGCGTCTGTCCACGCCATGCGTAGATTTCACTGACACGGTAAAAATGGCATTTACGTGCATGCCTATGCGGCACACGGTTAACGCGGTTTTTTTTTCTTCCTTGAATGTTTTCGCAAAAGCGCAGGTGATTGTCAAAGCAAAACATCGATTTTTAGTACAACATGCCGGATATTCATTACGGCAGGGTATTAATCGTCATTTTATTGCCTTATAAACGACCGGATTTCAGGCGAAATAGTGATGTTATAGCGCCTCATTCATCGTCCATGGCTATTACACAGATTGATATCAAAATTGCTGCGCTCTTTTTTTACGACAACAAATTCCCTACAATCCAGCCATATGTCTGCCAACAACAATGGGGATCTCATGGGCACGGCCAAACACAGTAAGCTGCTAATCCTTGGTTCTGGACCTGCGGGATATACCGCAGCGGTCTATGCTGCACGCGCTAACCTGCACCCGGTACTCATCACCGGTATGGAAAAAGGCGGTCAGCTGACCACCACCACCGAAGTGGAAAACTGGCCAGGGGACCCGAACGACCTGACCGGGCCGCTGCTGATGGAACGTATGCACGAGCATGCCGCCAAATTCGAAACTGAAATTCTGTTCGACCACATCAATAAGGTCGATCTGCAGAACCGTCCGTTCCGCCTGACCGGCGACAGCGGCGAATACACTTGTGACGCGCTGATCATCGCCACCGGCGCCTCTGCCCGTTACCTTGGTCTGCCATCTGAAGAAGCGTTCAAGGGCCGCGGCGTATCTGCCTGCGCTACCTGCGACGGTTTCTTCTATCGCAATCAGAAAGTCGCCGTGATCGGCGGCGGTAACACCGCAGTGGAAGAAGCGCTCTACCTGGCAAACATCGCCTCTGAAGTGCACCTGATCCACCGTCGCGACACCTTCCGCGCTGAGAAGATCCTGATCAAACGCCTGATGGATAAAGTGGCAAGCGGCAACATCGTGCTTCACACCCACCGTACCCTGGAAGAGGTCACGGGCGACCAGATGGGCGTTGCCGGTCTGCGTCTGCGCGATACCCAGAACACCGATAACATCGAGTCGCTGGAAGTGGCGGGCCTGTTTGTGGCGATCGGTCACAGCCCGAACACCGCGATCTTCGACGGTCAGCTGGAACTGGAAAACGGCTACATCAAAGTGCAGTCCGGCATTCACGGTAACGCGACCCAGACCAGCATCCCGGGCGTGTTCGCGGCTGGCGACGTGATGGACCATATTTATCGTCAGGCGATTACCTCTGCGGGCACCGGCTGTATGGCCGCGCTGGACGCTGAACGCTACCTCGACGGACTGGCTGAACAAGGTAAATAATCTTTACAAGTCAGTAACAAACGTAAATAAAGGCGGCCACAGGTCGCCTTTATTTTTCCCCACGTGTAACATGCAGTTGTCTAATTTCTTATAACGTCACCTGCAAAGTACGCAATGGAAAAAACCCGTCAACAAGAGTTAACACGCTGGCTTAAACAGCAAAGCGTTCTTTCCCGCCGCTGGCTCATGATTTCCCGTCTTCTGGGACTCGTCAGTGGTTTGTTGATTGTTGCCCAGGCATGGCTGCTGGCCCGCATTCTTAATCATATGATCATGGAGAACATTCCGCGTGAAGCGCTCCTGTTGCCCTTTATTGTCCTGATTCTGGTTTTTATCCTTCGTGCGTGGGTAGTCTGGCTGCGTGAACGCGTTGGTTTTCATGCCGGACAGCATATCCGCTACGAGATCCGCCGTAAGGTCCTGGATCGTCTTCAGGAGGCCGGGCCTGCCTGGATCCAGGGTAAACCTGCGGGGAGTTGGGCGACGCTGATCCTTGAACAGATCGACGATATGCACGACTACTACGCCCGCTACCTGCCGCAGATGGCGCTGGCCGTTTGCGTACCGCTGCTGATACTGATTGCGATTTTCCCGACCAACTGGGTAGCGGCGCTGATCCTGCTGGGTACCGCCCCGCTTATCCCGCTGTTTATGGCAATGGTCGGGATGGGTGCGGCGGATGCTAACCGTCGTAACTTCCTCGCACTGGGCCGCCTGAGCGGTCATTTCCTTGACCGGCTGCGCGGAATGGAAACCCTGCGTATTTTTGGCCGGGGTGAAGCGGAAACGGAAAATATTCGCCTGGCGTCTCAGGATTTCCGTCAGCGCACCATGGAGGTGCTGCGTCTCGCATTCCTCTCCTCTGGCGTGCTTGAATTCTTCACTTCGCTGTCGATTGCCCTTGTGGCGGTCTACTTCGGGTTTTCTTACCTCGGCGCGCTGGATTTCGGCCACTACGGCACAGCCGTAACGCTTTCAGCAGGTTTCCTGGCATTGATCCTGGCTCCGGAGTTTTTCCAGCCGCTGCGAGATCTTGGCACCTTTTACCATGCCAAAGCACAGGCGGTTGGCGCGGCCGACAGCCTGAAAACCTTCCTTGAAACACCGCTGGCGCATCCCGAGCGTGGTGACATCGTTCTGAACGCCAAAGAGCCCGTGACGATTGAGGCGAGGGATTTTTCTGTTCTGTCACCTGAAGGCAAAGTGCTGGCAGGTCCGCTCAACTTTACCCTGCCTGCCGGGCAGCGCGTGGTGCTGGTCGGAACCAGTGGCTCAGGGAAAAGCTCGCTGTTAAATGCACTCTCCGGCTTTATGGCTTACACCGGTTCGCTGTGCATTAATAAAACTGAGTTGTGCGATTTGGAGCCTGATGCCTGGCGCAAACAGCTGAGCTGGGTAGGACAAAACCCGCAGCTTCCGGCTTCCACGCTACGCGAAAACGTGCTTCTGGCTCGCCCGGACGCACGGGAAGACGAGTTGCAATCGGTCCTCGATCGCGCCTGGGTTAGCGAGTTTCTGCCGCTGCTCCCGCAGGGCGTGGATACGGTCGTTGGCGACCAGTCTGCCGGGCTGTCCGTAGGGCAAGCGCAGCGTGTGGCTGTTGCCCGCGCGTTGTTGAATCCTTGCCAACTGATGTTGCTGGATGAGCCTGCCGCCAGCCTGGACGCGCACAGCGAACAACGCGTGATGGAAGCGCTTAATGCCGCATCACAGCAGCAAACCACGCTGATGGTCACCCACCAGCTTGAAGGCATCGCCGACTGGGACCAGATTTGGGTGATGGAAAATGGTCAACTCGTTGAGCAAGGCGATTATGCCTCACTCGTTGCCGCTCAGGGGCCTTTTGCGGCCCTTCTCGCGAATCGCCAGGAGGACATCTGATGCGTGCCCTGCTCCCTTATCTTGCCCTGTATAAGCGCCACAAATGGATGCTGACGTTGGGGATCGTGCTGGCGATTATTACCCTGCTCGCCAGCATCGGCCTGCTCACCCTTTCTGGCTGGTTCCTGTCTGCCTCTGCCGTTGCAGGTTTCGCCGGGCTCTACAGCTTTAACTACATGCTCCCGGCAGCGGGCGTACGTGGCACCGCCATTACCCGTACCGCCGGGCGTTACTTCGAGCGTCTGGTCAGCCATGACGCCACATTCCGCGTGCTCCAGCACCTGCGCATTTACACGTTCAGCAAGCTGCTCCCGCTCTCCCCTGCCGGGCTGGCGCGTTTTCGTCAGGGCGAATTGCTCAACCGCGTGGTTGCGGATGTCGATACACTGGATCACCTCTATCTGCGCGTGATTTCACCGATAGTCGGCGCGTTTGTGGTGATTGTTGTCGTCACGCTGGGTCTGTGTGTTCTGGACGTCCCTATCGCGCTGACGCTCGGCGGCATTATGCTGCTGACGTTGATTATCCTGCCGCCGCTGTTCTATCGCGCCGGTAAATCCACCGGCGAAAGTCTGACGCGCCTGCGGGGAGAATATCGTCAGCAGTTGACCTCCTGGCTGCAGGGACAGGCAGAACTGACCATTTTCGGTGCCAGCAAGCGTTACCGCGCGCGTATGGAAAGTACGGAGTTGAACTGGCATGAAGCCCAGCGTCGACAGTCTGAACTCACGGCCTTCTCCCAGGCGCTGATGATGCTCATCGGCGGCGTGGCTGTTATCGCGATGCTGTGGATGGCCTCCGGCGGCGTGGGTGGAAATCTGCAGCCAGGCCCGCTGATTGCACTCTTTGTTTTCTGTGCACTGGCAGCCTTCGAAGCGCTGGCACCCGTGACGGGGGCCTTCCAGCATCTTGGACAGGTTATCGCCTCTGCCCTGCGCATCACGGAAATTGCCGAGCAGGAGCCAGAGGTGAAATTCACTGCTGAACAAAGTGCGGTTCCTGCGCAGGTTGCGCTGACGCTGAATAACGTCACCTTCGCCTATAACACACAGACGCAGAATGCACTTGAAGATATCAATCTCTCCGTTAACCCGGGCCAGCGCATTGCAATCCTTGGGCGGACCGGATGCGGTAAGTCAACGCTTCTGCAGCTGTTGACGCGCGCCTGGGATCCGCAGCACGGTCAGATTCTCTTTAACGCAGTGCCGCTGGTTGATTTCAGCGAGCAGATCTTACGCAAGACCGTCAGCGTTGTCCCACAGCGCGTGCATCTGTTTAGCGCCACGCTGCGCGACAACCTGCTGCTGGCAGCGCCGGACGCATCTGACGATGCACTTCGTACCTCGCTCGAACAGGTCGGGCTGCATAAGCTGCTTGAGGACGAAGGTTTAAATAGCTGGCTGGGTGAAGGGGGTCGTCTCCTCTCCGGTGGCGAACTGCGTCGTCTGGCGATTGCCCGTGCGCTGCTGCACGATGCGCCGCTGATGCTGCTCGACGAGCCCACCGAAGGGCTGGACGCCACCACCGAAAGCCAAATCCTTGATTTACTGGCGAATGTTATGGCCGGTAAAACAGTGCTGATGGTGACACATCGCCTGCGCGGACTGGCGAGTTTCGATCGGATAATTGTGATGGACAACGGACACATTATTGAGCAAGGTAGTCACGCAGAACTGTTGGCAAAACAGGGTCGCTACTACCAGTTTAAACAACGTCTGTAGACTATATTTGTACCGATCCTCACTCGCGTATTGGAGTTCTGCTGTCATGCGCCTGGTCCAGCTGTCTCGTCATAATATTGCGTTCCCTTCACCGGAGGGGGCGCTACGTGAACCTAACGGGTTGCTGGCACTGGGCGGCGATCTCAGCCCTGCTCGTCTGTTGATGGCTTATCAGCGCGGGATTTTTCCGTGGTTTTCTCCAGGCGACCCGATTTTATGGTGGTCACCCGATCCACGAGCCGTATTGTGGCCAGCGCAGTTTCACATTAGCCGCAGCATGAAGCGCTTTCACGCGAAGTCGCCGTATCGCGTAACCCTGAATCACGCTTTTGGTCAGGTCATTGAAGGCTGTGCTGAAGATCGGCACGAAGGTACATGGATCACTCGCGATATCATCACCGCCTATCACCAGTTGCATGAGCTGGGTTACGCGCATTCTATTGAAGTATGGGATGGGGGTGAGCTGATGGGCGGCATGTACGGCGTGGCTCAGGGAACGCTGTTTTGTGGGGAGTCGATGTTCTCGCGTGCGGTTAATGCCTCAAAAACGGCACTGCTGGTGTTCTGCGAGGAATTTGCCCAGCGTGGCGGACGACTGATGGATTGCCAGGTGCTTAACGAGCACACCGCCTCGCTTGGCGCTGTCGAAATCTCCCGCCGCCACTACATTGAACATCTTGATAATTGTCGTCTGGAGAAGCTCCCGCGCGACTTCTGGGTACCGCGTACACTCTTTCTGCCCAATGCCTAAATGTTTTCCGCATATTTTTTATGAGGGTGTTATAATTATGCCGCAGAGTAGCTTCTGCCTGTTGCCCCGCCGCCGTTTGGGACCCTCGCTTCAGATAACGTCCTGACGTTTATCCTGTCGTTTCCCCTTTACGAATGCGCTTTCCGTTCGGTTGTACCGTGACGCTTGGGCAATGCGCTGAAACTGTTTTGCTGCGTTTTAAACGCGCAATTCTTTACTTAATTGATGAATTTCGGCATTATCTTGCCGGTTCAAAACTTGGTAGTGATACCCCAGAGGATTAGATGGCCAAAGAAGACAATATTGAAATGCAGGGTACCGTACTTGATACGTTGCCTAATACCATGTTTCGCGTAGAGCTGGAAAACGGTCACGTGGTAACTGCGCACATCTCCGGTAAAATGCGCAAAAACTACATCCGCATTTTAACGGGCGACAAAGTGACTGTTGAACTGACCCCGTACGACCTGAGCAAAGGCCGCATTGTCTTCCGTAGTCGCTAATTGTTTTCGCCTGTAATGGCAGATGAATATTTAAAAGGTCGGGATAACCCCGGCCTTTTTTATTTATGGCTTTAGTGTTGCTGCGTCGGAAGATGTATTGTCATCCGCGGTTGTGCAGTAGCGATTAAATCCCCTGCCATAGAATGAGCCATGTCGTGAAGTAATCCCGTGAGATGCGGCAACATATCGCGGTCAAAATGCGACACCAGCAGCACGTGGTTTAACGCACGGCAGTAGTCGCATTTCGTTTCTGTATCTTCCAGCAACCACTCTTTTTGTCGCGGTTGTTCCGCTTCGTCCTCAAATTCCACCACCTGAAAATCACGCATTGACTCTGTGAGGCCGGTTTTCACCTCTTCCAGCCAGGCCCCGAGACAGCGGCAAACGGGCTGGGTTTGCGGGAGTGATTTGCAGTCGAGGAGGATTTCGGTGAGCAGTTTGCAGCGCTCGGCAAGGGTTGGGAGATCGGGGTTGAGGGAGAGTTCGGTATAGAGTTGGGCGAAGCTATTAATATCAGTCATATGTGATCCTTTATGCACGCAAGATTGTCTGTGCACACACTTTCAGGACGCCAATCCCGGCACCTGATTTTGCAGGTGCGCCGCCATTTTATTACTGTGTTTTTATCCAGCAACTGACTTCGAAAGAAACTGGAAAGCGCCTTGCAAAATTCTTCTGCGGCCTGATGCCCTCACCCCAACCCTCTCCCACAGGGAGAGGGAGAAAACACTAAAAACGACAACACTGTTGTCGTTTTGCTTTTACCTTGGCAGGCATAAAAAAACCGGGCAAAAGCCCGGTTTTTAACATTAACGTTCAACTCACTCAGTGAGCCGCTTCCGGCTTGTGCTTCGCCGCGCTCTGGAAATCGTACGTCAGTTCGTTCTTCGCCTGATCCAGCGCCACCGTCACCTGGCCGCCGTCCACCAGCGAGCCAAACAGCAGTTCGTTCGCCAGCGGTTTCTTCAGGTTGTCCTGAATCACGCGCGCCATCGGACGGGCACCCATCGCACGGTCGTAGCCTTTCTCGGCCAGCCAGTTGCGGGCCTCCTGGCTCACTTCCAGCGACACGCCTTTCTGATCCAGCTGAACCTGCAGCTCGACGATGAACTTATCCACCACCTGATGGATCACCTCGGTAGACAGGTGATCGAACCAGATAATGTTGTCCAGACGGTTACGGAACTCCGGCGTGAAGATCTTCTTGATCTCCTCCATCGCATCGGTGCTGTTATCCTGGTGGATCAGGCCGATAGATTTACGCTCGGTTTCACGTACCCCGGCGTTGGTAGTCATCACCAGCACCACGTTGCGGAAGTCCGCCTTGCGCCCGTTGTTGTCGGTCAGCGTCCCGTTGTCCATCACCTGCAGCAGGATGTTGAACACGTCCGGGTGCGCTTTCTCGATTTCATCGAGCAGCAGTACCGCGTGTGGATGTTTGATCACCGCGTCGGTGAGCAGGCCGCCCTGGTCAAAGCCCACATATCCCGGAGGCGCACCAATCAAACGGCTGACGGTGTGACGCTCCATATACTCGGACATATCAAAGCGCAGCAGCTCAATGCCCAGCGCTTTCGAGAGCTGCACCGTCACCTCGGTTTTCCCCACGCCGGTCGGACCAGCGAACAGGAAGGAACCGACAGGCTTGTGGTCATGCCCCAGTCCGGCACGGGCCATCTTGATCGCTTCGGTTAAGGCCTCAATGGCTTTATCCTGACCAAAGACCAGCATTTTCAGGCGATTGCCGAGAGTGCGCAGCGTGTCGCGGTCGCTCTGAGAAACGCTCTTCTCAGGGATACGCGCGATGCGGGCCACCACGGACTCAATATCCGCCACGTTAACGGTTTTCTTACGCTTGCTGGCCGGCATCAGGCGCGCACGCGCCCCTGCCTCATCAATCACGTCAATCGCCTTATCCGGCAGATGACGATCGTTGATGTATTTCACCGCCAGTTCCACCGCAGCACGTACCGCTTTTGCGGTATAACGCACGTCGTGGTGCGCTTCGTACTTGGTTTTCAGGCCGTTGATGATCTGCACCGTTTCCTCGACGGACGGTTCAGTGACGTCGATTTTCTGGAAGCGACGCGCCAGCGCGCGGTCTTTCTCAAAGATGTTGCTGAACTCCTGGTACGTCGTGGAGCCCATCACGCGGATCTTGCCGCTGGAGAGCAGCGGTTTGATCAGGTTAGCCGCATCCACCTGGCCGCCGGAAGCCGCACCTGCGCCGATGATGGTGTGGATCTCATCGATAAACAGAATGCTGTTGGTGTCCTGCTCCAGCTGTTTTAACAGCGCCTTGAAGCGTTTTTCAAAATCACCGCGGTATTTCGTGCCCGCCAGCAGCGAGCCGATATCCAGCGAGTAGATGGTGCAGTCGGCAATCACTTCCGGCACGTCGCCCTGCACAATGCGCCAGGCAAGCCCTTCGGCAATCGCGGTTTTACCCACGCCTGACTCACCCACCAGCAGCGGGTTGTTCTTGCGGCGACGGCACAGCACCTGGATCGCGCGCTCCAGCTCTTTATCGCGACCAATCAGCGGGTCGATACCGCCAACGCGAGCAAGCTGGTTAAGATTGGTGGTGAAGTTTTCCATACGATCCTCCCCGCCTGCTTGCTCTTCATTGTTATTGACCTGATTGCTGGAATCCGATGCCTGGTTAGGCTCGTCTTTGCGCGTTCCGTGAGAAATAAAGTTAACCACGTCGAGGCGGCTGACTTCGTGTTTGCGCAGCAGGTAGGCAGCCTGTGACTCCTGCTCGCTGAAGATGGCGACTAAGACGTTTGCGCCAGTCACTTCGCTACGTCCGGAAGACTGGACGTGGAATACCGCGCGCTGCAGCACGCGCTGGAAGCTGAGCGTCGGTTGCGTGTCGCGCTCTTCTTCACTGGCTGGCAGCACCGGCGTGGTTTGTTCGATGAAGGCTTCGAGTTCCTGACGTAGCGCCACCAGATCCACGGAGCAGGCTTCCAGCGCTTCGCGGGCAGATGGGTTGCTAAGCAGTGCGAGCAGTAAATGCTCGACGGTCATAAACTCATGTCGGTGCTCACGCGCTCTGGCGAAAGCCATGTTTAAACTGAGTTCCAGTTCTTGATTGAGCATAGGCACCTCCCCCAATTTTATGCCTTATCAGGCCTTTTCCAGCGTACACAGCAACGGATGCTCGTTCTCCCTCGCATAGTCGTTCACCATCGCCACTTTGGTTTCCGCGACTTCGGCAGTAAAGATGCCGCAGATCGCTTTGCCTCGATAATGAACGGTAAGCATCAGTTGCGTTGCACGTTCTACATCATAAGAAAAGAACTTTTGTAGCACGTCAATAACAAATTCCATCGGCGTGTAATCATCGTTCATTAACATAACTTTATACATAGATGGCGGTTTTAGCGCGTCGCGCACTTTATCTTCCGCCAGCTGGTCAAAATCCAGCCAATCGTTGGTCTTACCCATTATGCATAACCACTTTGAATCTACCTCAGATGTTAGATAACAATCATCTATTACTGTCATCCGCGATGTCTGTCACAAACTGTTGCAATAGCGTTAACTGCCTCAAATTTTGGTTGATTATTGTCCCAACTCCAGCGCCAAACGCTTGACGGCTTCTTCCGTTTATCTAAATTGTACAAGCGTGAGATGGCGAGGTTTTGAACAGCCCCCACTCCACCACCGGTTCATTCCATCTTAATTTATAAGATTTACGAAGGATGTCGAAGCATGGAAATGGGTACTGTTAAGTGGTTCAACAACGCCAAAGGGTTTGGTTTCATCTGCCCTGAAGGCGGCGGCGAGGATATCTTCGCTCACTATTCCACCATTCAGATGGATGGTTACAGGACGCTCAAAGCCGGGCAGTCCGTTCGGTTCGATGTACACCAGGGGCCTAAAGGCAATCACGCCAGTCTGATCGTCCCCGTTGAAGCAGAAGCGGTTGCATAGCTCCCTGATTCATTGTGTACACCCCGCAGGCAAAATGCCAGCCCGATCGGCTGGCATTTTTATTTTCGGGTTATTCCCGCGCCAGTGCGTCCACCGGATCCAGCCGCGCCGCGTTGCGTGCCGGTAACCAGCCAAACAAAATACCCGTGAAGGTCGAGCATAAGAACGCCGTGAGGATCGCCACGGGGGAAAAGCCAATCTCCCAACCCGGTAAAAAGAGCTGGAGCGCAAACGCGATCATCATCGAAAGCGCAATGCCCATCGCCCCGCCGACCAGACACACCAGCACCGCTTCAATCAAAAACTGCTGCAGCACGTCGCTGGCTCTGGCCCCGACCGCCATGCGGATGCCAATCTCCCGAGTGCGCTCCGTGACCGACACCAGCATGATATTCATCACCCCGATACCGCCGACGACCAGCGAAATCACCGCCACCAGCGTCAGGAACATCTGAAGAGTACGTGTGGTCTTTTCCGCCGTTTTCAAGAGACCGTCCATGTTCCAGGTGAAGAAATCTTTCTTCCCGTGGCGCAGGGTGAGCAGCCGCTCAAGCTGCTGTTCGGCCATGGCGCTGTCGTAGCCCTCCTTCACGCGAACGGTAATGGAGTTGAGCCAGGACTGGCCCATAATGCGCCCGGAAATCGTGGTGTACGGCAGCCAGACGCGCAGGATTTTGCTGCTGCCGAACATCGACTGCTTCTCTTCCGCCACGCCGATCACCGTGGCAGGCATATTGCCCACCAGGATCACTTCCCCCACCACATTGGTTTTATTCGGGAACAGCTGCCTGCGGGAGTTGGCGTCTAACACCACCACCTGCGCCCTGCCCGCCAGCTGCTCGGCGTTGAAGGTCGCCCCTTCGCTGAAGGTCATGCCGTAGACGTTGAAGTAGTCGCCGCTGACGCCGTTGGCGCTGGCCGCAACGTCGATGTTGCCGTAGCGCAGACGCAGATTCTGCGAGACCGCAGGCGTAGCCGAATTGACCCACGGCTGCTTCTGAATAGCCGCCAGATCGTCATACTTCAGCGCCTGCTGATACTGCGGCTCGTCGTCGCCGAAGTCTTTGCCGGGATAAACGTCGATGGTATTGGTGCCGATAGCGCGGATATCCGCCAGCACAAGCTGTTTTGCCGCGTCGCCCACCACCACAATCGACACCACCGAGGCAATACCGATGATGATGCCGAGCATCGTCAGCAGGGTGCGCATTTTATTGGCCGCCATCGCCAGCCAGGCCATGGTCAGCGCTTCACGAAATCCGCTGGAGAACTGCCCCCAGCCGGTTGCGGCCGGCAACGCCTCTTTCGGTGCGGCCGCCCGGGACTCGCGCGGCGGCGGGTTGCTCACCAGCTCGCCGTCGTGGATCTCAATAATGCGTTCCGCCTGCGCCGCCACCTGCGGGTCGTGGGTGACGATGATCACCGTATGCCCCTGATCGCGCAGCTGGTGCAGGATTGCCATCACCTCTTCGCCGGAGTGGCTGTCGAGCGCGCCCGTCGGTTCATCCGCGAGGATCACCTGCCCGCCGTTCATCAGTGCGCGCGCGATACTCACGCGCTGCTGCTGACCGCCGGAAAGCTGCGACGGCTGATACTCCACGCGCTCCGCCAGCCCCAGACGCGTTAACAGCGCCTTCGCGCGCTCAAGCCGTTTCTTCCGCTCGACGCCCGCATAAACCGCGGGAACCTCCACGTTCTGCGCCGCGCTCAGGTGAGAAAGCAGGTGGTAACGCTGGAAGATAAAGCCGAAGTGTTCCCGGCGCAGCTTCGCCAGCGCGTCGCCGTCGAGCGTGGAGACATCCGTTCCGTCCACCCGGTACGTACCGCTGGTGGGTTTATCCAGACAGCCGAGAATGTTCATCAGCGTCGATTTACCCGAACCGGACGCGCCAACAATCGCCACCATCTCCCCCGCTTCCACGCGCAGCGAGATCCCTTTCAGCACCTCCACCGGGCCGTCGCCGGACGGATAGCTGCGGCGGATATCCTTCAGCTCAAGCAGCGCGGTCATTTAGCGGCTCCGGGCAGGCTTTCGCTGGTGACAACCTCCTCCCCCTCTTCCAGCCCTTTCACCACCACCACGTCGGTGTCGTTGCGCGCGCCAATCACCACTTCGCGCTCGCGCGTTTCGCCGTTGCGCAGCACCTTCACCTTGTAGCGGCTATCCCCGGCGGATTCACCCAGCGCGGAGAGCGGAACGGTCAGCACGTTTTTCACGCCGGTCAGCTGGATATGTACCTGGGCGGTCATGTCCAGACGCAGCACGCCCTGCGGGTTTGGTACCTCAAAGCGGGCATAGTAGAAGATGGCGTCGTTCACTTTTTCCGGCGTCGGCAGAATGTCTTTCAGCACGCCTTCGTAGCGGGTCTGCGGGTCGCCCAGCACCGTAAACCAGGCGTTCTGCCCCGGCTTAAGATGGATCACATCCGCCTCGGAAACCTGGGCTTTGACCAGCATGGTGCCCATGTCCGCCAGCGTCAGGATGTTTGGCGCCTGCTGCGCGGCAATGACCGTCTGTCCCTGCAGCGTTGTGATTTGCGTCACTTCTCCGGCCATCGGCGCGACGATTTTGGTGTAATCGAGGTTGGTTTTCGCCGTATCCAGCGAGGCCTGATTGCGTTTAATCTGCGCGTCGATGGTGCCGATCTGCGCCTGTTTTACCGCCAGCTCCGTGGTGGCGGTATCGAGATCCTGCTTCGAAATGGCCTGGGTTTTCGCCAGCGCCTGCTGGCGCGTTAGCGTCACCTGCGCAAGGTTACGCTCCGCCAGGGCCTGCGCACGCTGCGCGCGCAGCTCCATCAGCGTCGCTTCCACTTCGCGGATCTGGTTTTCGGCCTGTTCAGGATCGATAACGCCAAGCAGCTGGCCTTTTTTGACCTTGTCGCCAATCTCGACGGACAGCGTTTTCAACTGGCCGCTCACCTGCGCGCCAACATCGACTTTACGCAGGGCATCCAGTTTGCCGGTCGCCAGCACGTTTTGCTGCAGCTCGCCGGGGCGAACGATCAGCGTTTGATACTGTGGCACAGGCGCATTGAGGACCTGCCAAAGCCAGAATCCACCGACCACCAGCACGACCGCCAGCAGCAGAAACAGTTTTCTGCGTTTTCCCTTAAGGTTCATAAATATTCCAAATAATTATTCTGGCTAACATCACCGTTGATTCTATCTAAACCACTCCTCAACGAAACCCCTGTTTTCTGGAAATGGCCGCATTTGTTTACATGACGTTGACAAAACGCCTGCTGAAATAGCGTTCTTCCCCCAGAAGCAGGATCTAACATGTCTTCCATAGTCGATACACCTTATCCCAATCTGCCGCAGCCTGCGTCCGGCTGGGCGCTTTTTAAAAGTCTGGCAACCGGTGCCATCACGCCCGGGCTGGCGTGGCAGAACCCCTCATATCGACGCAAATTTATGTTACGTTCCCTGGCTTCCCCTTTCAGCACCGCTCGCCTGCTGGCAAGCCTGGCAAAGCAACCGCGTCTGATGCAAATCTTGCAGGTCCAGCCAGGGTTGCCGTGCCGACTGCATCGTCCGTGGCTGACGGTCAGTATGAACCGCCGGAACGCGCTGGAGGCGCTAAACGGGCACTATCAGACGATGAGCCAACACCTCCCCGCCGCGCTGCTCAAGGGCTATCTTTCAAGTCAGGGAATGACGCTGCTGACGCTAACCGGAAAGGACGAGCAGCAATTCACGATTCGCCTGTGTGCCGATGCCTTTATGGATAAAGAGGGTGAAGCGACCCTTACCTTCTGCAACCATCAGAACACCGTGCTGGCCGAAATGACCTTTACGCTGTGCCCGTTTGAGGGAAAATCCACGCTGTTCATCGGCGGGTTACAGGGCGCAAAAGCGCACGTTCCGCATGAGTTGATTCAGGGCGCAACCAAAGCGTGCCACGGCCTGTTCCCGAAACGTCTGCTGGTTGAAGCGGTGATGACGCTGGGCACCGCGTTCCCGGTTGAACAGATCCTCGCCGTGAGCAACGCTACTCACATTTACCGTAGCTGGCGTTACCGCAAGAAAAAAGAGGGGAAACTGCTGGCGGATTATGACAGTTTCTGGCGCTCCCTGGGTGGCGAACGCCAGGAGAGCGGCCATTTCGCGCTGCCGTTAACCATGCCGCGCAAACCGATGGAAGAGATCGCGAGTAAGAAACGTGCTGAATACCGCCGCCGCTACGAACTGCTGGATAGCCTGATCCAACAAATGACGCAGGCGACCCAACGTTAATCCGCTCTCCCGCGTGCCAGCCAAAGCACGCGGGAGAACATTTTACGCAGCAGCGTGGGCACGGACTCCACGCCTCGCCTTCCCGCCTCCGTCGCCACTTCGATGGCCAGGTCCGGCTTCGACGAACGATGAATCGCTTTGGCGATCACCCGCCGCATGTTCATCGGCACATCCACCGGGATCATCGCCACGCGGTGAAAAACATCGTCAAATCCCTGTCGATACATAAAGTGTTCCATGTCCATCGCGGGCAGCATAGTCAGATGGTCACGCTCTTCTTCGCGATCGTTATTCAGCAAACCGCGCACGGTTGCGGCATACTTTTTACCTGCTTCATCGCCATCGACCAGAACATGCCATTCAATCCCCATCCTGCGGGCAAACTTGATCAGCGGTTTTAACCCCGACTGGGCAAACTCTATGACCTTAATACCTTCCGCATCGAAGTGGTGACCGCACTGACGTGCCAGTTCGTTGATAACCCAGGTCTCGGTTTCACCCTCAACCAACAGCCAGCAGCGGGCAAACAGCGATGAAGCACGATTAAAGCGAATATGAAATGCAATGCGGCGACCGTCTTCCGCATTCAGGCCGCCCGGCCCCAGCCGGTATGCGGATACGCGTGAGGATTCACGCACCAGGCGGCAGACGTATTCCACGGGGGTTAGCGAGAGCAACTCGCCGGAGTTGGTGGTGGTCACGCGCTGCAGCGGCAGCAGGTTCAACAGATGCCACGCAACGGAGAGCATGATCGGATGCAGGCGCGTCTCGGGGTCTTCCACCAGCAGCAGCGGGCGGGCGTCCCGGTCTAACCGGACGGTGCCTTTCGCCTGCAAAAGCGTCGAGAATAACCCCAGCAGGATCACCCGATGGGTACGTCCACCGGGCCGGTCTATCATCCGGTTAATGATATCAAGATAACGCCAGCTGCGTTGTTCATCGTGCGAACGGCGACGCATCAGGCGATGGCGTGACTGTGACGTCCCCTGCTCGGAAAAATAGTGCTCAAGCAGCTGCACCATGGCCGAAAGCCCCTGGCGGATTTGACCGTCGGTGAGGTTCTGCGGGCGAGAGACCAGCTCACGCGCCAGGAAATCCAGCTCGCGGGCGGTGACTTCCACCTCCGGCATATTGGGTACGGAACCGTTGCGGATCCGGCGCATAAAGCGTGCATCGCGCAGGCGCAGCACCGGCGACAGACGAATCAGGTGGCGCGCCAGGTCGTCAATATTCTCCAGCGGGATGGGGTTGCCTTTTTCATCAAGAAACTCACGCAGGGTTAACACCCCGTCATTTTCCGCCATTTCACCTTCAAGACGGTAGAAAATACGGTGATAGTCATCATCGCATGGCACCCAGCATGGCGACATCGGGCGGAAACGACGCACGCGATGCCGCCCCGGCTCGGACTCCCGGAACGTCAGGATGATATGCAGATGCTTCTCGCGCCCCGCGACATCCCCCGGCGGAAACCAGAAGTCATCATGAACGAAGTGGTACAAGTCATCTTCAGGGGAAAGCAGCAGGGTCAGCGCATCCAGCAGGCTGGATTTACCCCAGGCGTTTTCACCGATCAGGACGTTATTCTGCTCCAACTGGAGCGACAGGCGGTTAATACCGCGAAACCCGACAATTTCCACACGTTCGAGAAGCATAAATCCCCCGCGTAATAACCACTTTTTCCTTCAAGTTATCAGCAGTATAGCGGCAGCGGCGCCGACTGGACACTGCCAGACACCTCCGTTATTCCGATGAAGCACGAAAAATTCAGAATTTACCCATCAAGTTTCATTTGAAAAGGTGCTTCCAGAACAAGATACTCCCGTTTGAAAATTGGACTATGCTCTATTTACCTCCAGTTTGAACAAGGATTGACATCACATTGCCTTAAATCAAATTAACCGAATTTATTTAAGTGGCGAAGGGGTGTTGTTGCTTTCTAAAATAAAGGCTCTTTGAGTCGTCATCCCTTTATGGCGATATAACCCGTGCGCAGGATAGTGTGCGGAAATTTATTATTGAGGTGGTTATGTTCAGAAAATTAGCGGCAGAATGTTTTGGTACATTCTGGCTGGTGTTTGGCGGCTGCGGTAGTGCAGTGCTGGCAGCGGCATTTCCGGAATTAGGAATTGGTTTTGTCGGTGTCGCACTGGCATTCGGCTTAACGGTCTTAACCATGGCATTCGCGGTAGGGCATATTTCCGGCGGTCATTTTAACCCTGCTGTGACGCTGGGTTTATGGGCGGGCGGTCGTTTCCCGGTGAAAGACGTATTAGGCTATATTATTGCCCAGGTCATCGGCGGTATTATTGCAGCCGCAGTCCTGTACGTGATTGCCAGCGGCAAAGCAGGCTTTGACGCCGCAGCCAGCGGTTTCGCCTCTAACGGTTTCGGTGAACACTCACCGGGCGGCTACTCAATGCTGTCTGCCATCGTGATTGAAATCGTACTGACCGCAGGCTTCCTGCTGGTTATTCACGGCGCAACGGACAAATACGCACCTGCAGGCTTCGCGCCAATCGCCATTGGTCTGGCGCTGACGCTGATTCACCTGATCTCAATCCCGGTGACCAACACCTCCGTTAACCCGGCGCGCAGCACCGCGGTTGCTATCTTCCAGGGCGGTTGGGCGCTTGAGCAGCTGTGGCTGTTCTGGGTGATGCCAATTATCGGGGGTATTCTGGGTGGCGTGCTGTACCGCACCCTGCTGGAAAAACGCGATTAATGGTTTTCCCCCCTCTCCCACGGGGAGAGGGCTGGGGTGAGGGCATCAGGCCGCACCACCCCAAATATACAAGCCGGGTAGGGCGTAGCCGCCACCCGGCTTTTTTATTGCTCCTTTACCTGACAGCCTTTATTGGGTAGTGTCTCTGGCGCTTAACAGATACTCAAAAGGACCGGCTGTTCATGTTTTCAGGACTCCTCATTATTCTGCTGCCCCTGATTGTGGGCTACCTTATTCCGCTGCACAGAGAATCCGCATTACGGCTCATCAACCGTTTTCTCAGCTGGATTGTTTACGTCATTCTTTTCTTTATGGGGATAAGCCTGGCCTTCCTGGATAACCTGTCAGCGAATTTACTCTCCATCCTCCATTATTCCGTCGTCACCGTGGTGGTTATTTTGCTGTGCAATATTGCCGCACTGTTCTGGCTGGAACGCACTATTCCCTGGAAAAATAACCATCAGCAGGAAAAACTCCCTTCCCGTATTGCGATGGCGCTGGAATCATTAAAACTCTGCGGCGTCGTGGTGCTCGGTTTCCTTCTTGGCCTTACCGGATGGTCATTTTTACAGCACGCCACGGAGGCCAGCGAATATACCCTGATCTTCCTGCTGTTCCTGATTGGTATTCAGCTGCGAAATAATGGCATGACGCTGAAACAGATTGTCCTCAACCGCCGGGGAATGATAGTCGCCATTGTCGTCGTCGCCAGTTCAATGGTCGCAGGCGTGATTAATGCCGTTATTCTCGACCTGCCGCTGAAAACCGGCCTGGCGATGGCGTCGGGTTTTGGCTGGTACTCCCTCTCCGGTATTCTTCTGACCGAATCGTTCGGTCCGGTCATTGGCAGCGCAGCTTTCTTCAATGACCTTGCGCGCGAATTGATTGCCATCATGCTGATCCCGGGTCTGGTACGCCGCAGCCGCTCTACCGCGTTGGGGCTGTGTGGCGCGACCTCGATGGACTTTACCCTGCCGGTTTTACAACGCTCAGGGGGGCTGGAGCTGGTCCCTGCCGCCATCGTGCACGGCTTTATTTTAAGCCTGCTGGTTCCCGTTCTGATGGCCTTCTTCTCGGCCTAATACTTCTTTGGCGGTAGCGAACCTGCCGCCAAAATTGCGCTAAATCAATCTCCCTCTATTTTGTAGCAGAAAGCCCTTTTCACCGTTCTGGCACAGGCATAACCTTAAACATGTATATCAAATATAACTTTAACAGGTGTGATTATGTTTTGTGTGCAATGTGAACAAACCATCCGTACCCCGGCAGGCAATGGCTGCTCCTGGGCACAGGGTATGTGCGGCAAAACCGCAGAAACATCCGACCTGCAGGATCTGCTGATTGCAGCCCTGCAAGGCCTTTCCGCCTGGGCCTTTAAAGCCCGTGAATACGGCATTGTCGACCACTATGTCGACAACTTCGCCCCTCGCGCATTTTTCTCCACACTGACCAACGTTAACTTCGATTCTCCGCGCATTGTCGGTTATGCCCGCGAAGCGATTGCCCTGCGTGAAGCGCTGAAAGCGCAGTGTCTGAAGGCCGATGCCAGCGCCCGCGTGGAAAACCCGATGTCCGAACTGCAGCTGGTGAGCGACGATCTGGGCGACCTGCAGCGTCAGGCGGCAGAATTCACCCCGAATAAAGACAAAGCGGCGATTGGCGAGAACATTCTCGGCCTGCGTCTGCTGTGCCTGTACGGCCTGAAGGGCGCTGCGGCCTATATGGAACACGCGCACGTGCTCGGCCAGTACGATAACGACATCTACGCCCAATACCACAAAATCATGGCGTGGCTGGGCACCTGGCCTGCCGATATGAACGCGCTGCTGGCGTGCTCAATGGAAATCGGCCAGATGAACTTCAAGGTAATGAGCATTCTGGATGCCGGTGAAACCAGCACCTACGGCCACCCAACGCCAACCCAGGTCAACGTCAAGGCGACCGAAGGCAAGTGCATCCTGATTTCCGGTCACGACCTGAAAGATCTCTACAACCTGCTGAAACAGACCGAAGGCACCGGCGTTAACGTCTACACCCACGGTGAAATGCTGCCCGCGCACGGCTACCCGGAGCTGCGCAAGTTTAAGCATCTGATCGGTAATTACGGCAGCGGCTGGCAGAACCAGCAGGTGGAGTTCGCCCGCTTCCCGGGCCCTATCGTGATGACCTCTAACTGCATCATCGACCCTACCGTGGGCGCGTATGACGACCGCATCTGGACGCGCAGCATCGTCGGCTGGCCGGGCGTGAGCCACCTCGAAGGCGACGATTTCGGTCCCGTTATCGCCCAGGCGCAGCAGATGGCGGGCTTCCCGTACAGCGAGATCCCGCACCTGATCACCGTCGGCTTCGGTCGTGAAACCCTGCTGGGCGCCGCTGATTCGCTGATCGATCTCGTCAGCCGTGAAAAGCTTCGCCACATCTTCCTTGTCGGCGGCTGCGACGGCGCCCGCGGCGAGCGTAACTACTTTACCGATTTCGCCACCCGCGTGCCGGAAGACTGCCTGATCCTGACGCTGGCGTGCGGCAAGTACCGTTTCAACAAGCTGGACTTCGGCGACATCGAAGGCCTGCCGCGCCTGATCGATGCGGGCCAGTGTAACGATGCTTACTCGGCCATCATTCTGGCGGTCACTCTGGCGGAGAAACTGGGCTGCGGCGTGAACGACCTGCCGTTGTCGCTGGTGCTTTCATGGTTCGAGCAGAAAGCGATTGTCATCCTGCTGACCCTGCTTTCTCTCGGCGTAACCAACATCGTGACCGGCCCGACCGCGCCAGGCTTCCTGACGCCGGACCTGCTGGCGGTGCTGAACGAGAAATTCGGTCTGCGTTCCGTGACCAACGTTGAAGATGACATGAAGCAGCTGCTGAGCGCGTAAGGAGTAACTCATGACCATGCCAACCTCACAATGTCCGTGGCGGATGCAGGTTCATCACATCCATCAGGAGACGCCGGATGTGTGGACGCTGTCGCTGCTGTGCCATGACTACTATCCCTACCGTGCAGGCCAGTATGCGCTGGTTAGCGTTCGCAACTCGGCGGACACCCTGCGCGCCTACACGATCTCCTCAACGCCGGGCGTGAGCGAGTACATTACGCTCACCGTCCGCCGCATTGACGACGGCGCAGGCTCCCAGTGGCTGACTCGTGACGTGAAGCGCGGGGATTATATCTGGCTGTCCGACGCGCAGGGGGATTTCACCTGTGACGACAAAGCAGACGATAAATTCCTGCTGCTGGCGGCGGGCTGTGGCGTAACGCCAATCATGTCGATGCGCCGCTGGCTGGCGAAAAATCGCCCGCAGGCTGACGTGCAGGTGATCTTCAGCGTGCGTTCACCGGAAGATGTCATTTTTGCCGCGGAGTGGCGTGATTATCCGGTGACGCTGGTGGCTGAGCACAACGCGACCCACGGTTTTGTGCCCGGTCGCCTGAGCCGCGAGCTGCTGCAAAGCGTGCCGGATATGGCGAACCGCACCGTAATGACCTGCGGCCCGGCGCCGTACATGGATATCGTCGAGAAAGAGGTGAAAGCGCTTGGCGTGACCCGCTTCTTCAAAGAGCAGTTCTTCACCCCGGTGGCGGAAGCGGCAACCAGTGGGATCCAGTTTACCAAGCTGCAACCGGCTCAAACTTTCTTTGGCCGCGTGGGCACCACGCTGCTGGAGGCGCTGGAAAGCAACAAGGTGCCGGTGGTGGCAGCCTGCCGTGCAGGCGTCTGCGGTTGCTGTAAGACGAAAGTGGTCTCCGGTGACTACACCGTCACCAGCACCATGACGCTGTCCGACGCCGAAATTGCCGAGGGTTACGTGCTGGCGTGCTCATGTCATCCGCAGGGGGACCTGGTGCTGGCATAATCTGGCGCAGTGCCCCCATTATTTGCCGGGTGGCACTGCGTTTACCCGGTCTACTTTATACATGTTGGCTCTTCGTAGGCCCGGTAAGCGCTAGCGCCACCGGGCTTTTTTTTTGCCCTACCGCCACGCGGGCGCTTTCCCCACCGCGTACCGCCCCGCCCCTAAAAACGCGACCGCCAGCGAACCGATAAAGAAGTACACCAGACTTTCAATAGCCCAGGCCCCTACGGCATCCAGCGCTAAGGTTTTGCCCGTGCCCACCATCAGCCACGCCACGATCATCGTAAACGCCAGCACCAGCGCGGCCGGACGCGTGAAGAGCCCAACAATAATCAGGATCGGTGCCACCACTTCGCCAATCAACACGCCGTAGGCGATAAACCCCGGCAACCCCTTTTCCACCAGCATGCCGCTGATGAACCCCACGCCACCAAAAAGCTTATGCAACCCGTGAAACAGCATCAGCCCGCCAACGGCAAGTCGTAACAAGAGTTTGCCAAGATCGTCGCATGACAGCTTTTCATTAACAGCAATTAACAATGATTTAACCATTTGAAATGATTCCTGTTTTCACCCAATGTACAGCCAGATTATGCCGAATAATTGCACAGGAAAACCACCTTTAATTAAGGGGTAATGAGCAGGCAATACAGTGACTTTCTTCTAAGCTTGTAAGCGATATCACAAAAAGGAGACGGACAACCATGAAACAAACCGTGGCTGCATATATAGCAAAAACGCTCGAACAGGCTGGCGTGAAACGTATCTGGGGCGTGACCGGCGATTCCCTGAACGGACTCAGCGACAGCCTCAACAAGATGAAGACCATCGAATGGATGCCCACCCGCCATGAAGAGGTTGCTGCCTTCGCCGCAGGTGCTGAAGCGCAGCTTACGGGCGAGCTGGCCGTTTGCGCCGGATCCTGCGGGCCGGGCAACCTGCATCTGATTAACGGCCTGTTCGACTGCCACCGTAACCACGTGCCGGTGCTGGCGATTGCCGCCCATATCCCCTCTTCCGAAATCGGCAGCGGCTATTTTCAGGAAACGCATCCGCAGGAGCTGTTCCGTGAATGCAGCCACTATTGCGAGCTGGTTTCATCCCCGGAGCAGATCCCGCAGGTGCTGGCGATTGCCATGCGTAAAGCCGTGCTGAACCGCGGCGTATCGGTGGTCGTCATCCCGGGCGATGTAGCGCTCAAGGCTGCGCCAGAAGGGGCCAGCACCCACTGGTATCACGCCCCGCAGCCCGTGGTAACGCCTGCTGAAGAGGAGCTGAAAAAGCTGGCCCAGCTGCTGCGTTACTCCAGCAACATCGCCCTGATGTGCGGCAGCGGCTGCGCGGGCGCGCATAAAGAGCTGCTCGAATTTGCCGGGAGGCTGAAAGCGCCGATTGTCCACGCCCTGCGCGGCAAAGAGCACGTCGAGTACGACAACCCTTACGACGTGGGCATGACAGGGCTGATCGGTTTTTCGTCCGGTTTCCACACCATGATGAACGCCGACACGCTGGTCCTGCTCGGTACCCAGTTCCCGTACCGCCCGTTCTACCCGGCGGATGCGAAAATCATTCAGATTGATATCAACCCGGCCAGCATCGGCGCGCACAGCAAGGTCGATATGGCGCTGGTGGGCGATATCAAATCCACGCTGACCGCCCTGCTGCCGCTGCTGGAAGAAAAAACGGACCGCACGTTCCTTGATAAAGCCCTGAGCGACTATCGCGATGCCCGTAAGGGGCTCGACGACCTCGCCAAACCGAGCGACAAAGCCATTCACCCGCAGTATCTGGCGCAGCAGATCAGCCATTTCGCTGACGATGACGCCATCTTTACCTGCGACGTGGGCACGCCAACCGTCTGGGCGGCCCGCTATCTCAAGATGAACGGCAAACGCCGCCTGCTCGGCTCGTTCAACCACGGCTCGATGGCCAACGCCATGCCGCAGGCGCTGGGCGCAAAAGCGACAGCGCCAGAGCGTCAGGTGGTGGCAATGTGCGGCGACGGCGGGTTCAGCATGCTGATGGGGGATTTCCTGTCGGTGGTGCAGATGAAGCTGCCGCTGAAAATCGTGGTCTTCAACAACAGCGTGCTGGGCTTTGTGGCGATGGAGATGAAGGCCGGTGGTTACCTGACGGACGGCACAGAGCTGCACGACACTAACTTCGCGCGCATCGCCGAGGCCTGCGGCATTACCGGTATTCGCGTGGAGAAAGCCTCTGAGGTGGATGAAGCCCTGCAGCGCGCCTTCTCCATCGACGGTCCGGTGCTGGTGGATGTCGTCGTCGCCAAAGAAGAGCTGGCGATCCCGCCGCAGATCAAGCTTGAGCAGGCCAAAGGCTTTAGCCTGTATATGCTGCGCGCCATCATCAGCGGGCGCGGTGACGAGGTGATCGAACTGGCAAAAACCAACTGGCTCAGGTAAAAATATCCTTTTAAAGCCATACGCAAAACCATTCATGTCGCATCAAGGCGGCAAGCCCGAAAATCCCCAGGAGCATAGATAACTATGTGACTGGGGTTTGAGGACGAAGCCAACGCCGAGGCGGCGTGAAGGGTGAAGCGTATAAGGATATGACATGATTGATTTACGTAGTGATACCGTTACCCGCCCGAGTCGCGCCATGCTCGAAGAGATGATGGCCGCCCCGGTCGGGGACGACGTCTACGGCGATGACCCGACGGTCAACGAGCTGCAGCGCTACGCGGCTGAACTGAGCGGCAAGGAAGCGGCCCTGTTCCTGCCCACCGGCACGCAGGCTAACCTGGTCGCGCTGCTCAGCCACTGCGAGCGCGGTGAAGAGTACATTGTCGGCCAGGGTGCACATAACTACCTGTATGAAGCAGGCGGCGCGGCGGTGCTCGGCAGCATTCAGCCGCAGCCGATTGACGCCGCGCCGGACGGTTCTTTGCCGCTCGATAAGGTCGCCGCGAAAATCAAAGCCGACGATATTCACTTCGCCCGCACCAGGCTGCTCAGCCTCGAAAACACCCACAACGGCAAAGTGCTGCCGCGCGAATACCTGAAAGCGGCCTGGGAGTTTACCCGCGAGCGCAAGCTCGGGCTGCACGTGGACGGCGCGCGTATCTTTAACGCCGTGGTCGCGTACGGCTGCGAGCTGAAAGAGATTACGCAATACTGCGACTCGTTCACCATTTGCCTGTCTAAAGGTCTGGGCACGCCGGTGGGCTCTCTGCTGGTTGGTAACGCAGACTACATCAAGCGCGCTAACCGCTGGCGTAAGATGACCGGCGGCGGCATGCGTCAGGCCGGCATTCTGGCGGCGGCGGGTCTGTACGCCCTGAAGAATAACGTCACGCGTCTGAAAGACGATCACGACAACGCCGCGTGGATGGCGTCGCAGCTGCGCGAGATGGGTGCCGACGTGATGCGTCACGACACCAACATGCTGTTCGTGCGCGTCGGAGATGAGCACGCCGCCGCACTGGGCGAATTTATGAAATCACGTGGCGTGCTTATCAACGCCTCATCTGTCGTGCGCCTGGTCATGCACCTTGACGTGAGCCGCGAACAGCTGGCGGACGTGGTGAAACACTGGCAGGCGTTTTTACAGCGATAAGGAGCATCACGTGCCGCAACGCATTCTGGTGCTCGGCGCCAGCGGGTATATCGGTCAGCATCTCACCGCGGCGCTAAGCCAGCAGGGACACCAGGTGCTGGCTGCGGCACGTAACACGGAGCGCCTGCAAAAGCTCAGCTTGCCCGGCGTCACCTGCCACAGCGTTGATCTCAACTGGCCGAAGGAACTTCCCGCGCTGCTGGACGGGGTCGACACGCTTTACTATCTGGTCCACAGCATGGGCGAAGGCGGCGACTTTATTGCCCACGAGCGTCAGGTGGCGATGAACGTCCGCGATGCTCTGCTGCAAACGCCGGTGAAACAGGTGATTTTTTTAAGCTCTCTCCAGGCTCCCGAAAGCGAGCAGTCCGACCACCTGCGCGCCCGCCAGCTGACGGCGGACACCCTGCGCGGCGCGAGCATTCCCGTCACCGAACTGCGGGCCGGGATTATCGTCGGTGCGGGCTCCGCCGCCTTCGAAGTGATGCGCGATATGGTCTACAACCTGCCGGTACTCACGCCGCCGCGCTGGGTCCGTTCGCGCACCACGCCGATTGCGCTGGAGAATCTCCTGCATTATCTGGTGGCCCTGCTGGATCACCCGGCGGAGCAACACCGCGTGCTGGAAGCCGCTGGTCCTGAAGTATTGAGCTATCAGGCGCAGTTCGAGCACTTTATGCGCGTCAGCGGCCGCCGACGCTGGCTGATACCCATCCCCTTTCCAACCCGCTGGATTTCGGTGTGGTTTTTGAACGTCATTACGTCGGTGCCGCCAACCACAGCAAAAGCGCTGATCCAGGGGCTAAAACACGATCTGCTGGCGGACGATCGCGAGCTGCGGGCGCTCATTCCCCAGGATTTGATCCGCTTTGACGATGCCGTGCGCAATACGCTGAAAGAGGAAGAGCAACTGGTGAACTCCAGCGACTGGGGCTACGACGCGCAGGCCTTCGCCCGCTGGCGGCCCGAGTATGGCTACTACCCGAAACAGGCGGGCTGCACGGTGAAAACCTCGGCCAGCCTGGCGGCGTTGTGGGAGACCGTGAACCAGATCGGCGGCAAAGAGCGCTACTTTTTCGGCAATATTCTCTGGCAAACGCGCGGGGCAATGGATCTACTGGTGGGGCACAGGCTGGCAAAAGGTCGCCCTGCCGCTCCGTATCTGAACGTGGGCGATACGGTCGACAGCTGGAAGGTGATCATCGTCGAACCGGAAAAACAGCTGGCGCTGCTGTTTGGCATGAAAGCGCCAGGGCTGGGCCGACTCTGCTTTACGCTGAAGGACAAAGGCGAACACCGGGAACTGGACGTCCGCGCCTGGTGGCATCCGCACGGAATGCCGGGGCTCTTCTACTGGTTGTTCATGATCCCTGCGCACCTGTTTATCTTTCGGGGCATGGCAAAACGTATCGCACAGCTGGCAGAACAAAAGGCGGAGAATAAGTAAATAAAACTCTTATTCTTTCACCTTTCCCATTGCAACACGCCGTAATTCACGAAAGAATGCGCACGAAATTCTTTTCAACACAGTGGATTGATATGAAGGTACTGGTTACCGGGGCGACCAGCGGCTTAGGCCGAAATGCGGTCGAATTTCTGCGCAACAAGGGCATCAGCGTCAGGGCTACCGGTCGCAACGAAGCGATGGGAAAACTGCTGCAAAAAATGGGCGCAGAGTTCGTCCATGCCGACCTGACGGAGCTGGTCTCCTCTCAGGCAAAAGTGATGCTCGCCGGTATCGATACGCTGTGGCACTGCTCCAGTTTCACCTCCCCGTGGGGTACCCAGGAAGCCTTTGATCTCGCCAACGTGCGGGCAACCCGCCGTCTGGGCGAATGGGCCGTCGCCTGGGGCGTGCGTAACTTTATTCATATCTCGTCTCCGTCACTCTATTTCGACTATCACCACCATCGTGATGTACAGGAAGATTTCCGTCCGGCCCGTTTTGCCTGTGAGTTTGCCCGCAGCAAGGCGGCCAGCGAAGAGGTGATTGACCTGCTGGCGCAGTCGAATCCGCATACCCGCTTTACGGTACTGCGTCCGCAGAGCCTGTTCGGGCCGCACGACAAAGTATTTATCCCCCGTCTGGCGCAGATGATGCACCACTACGGCAGCGTGCTGCTGCCGCGCGGCGGCGATGCGCTGGTGGATATGACCTATTACGAAAATGCCGTTCACGCCATGTGGCTGGCGAGCCAGCCGGACTGCGATAAGCTGATCTCCGGTCGCGCCTACAACATCACTAACGGCGAGCCCTGCACGCTTCGCAGCATTGTGCAGCGCCTGATCGACGAACTGCAGATCGACTGCCGTATCCGTTCGGTGCCTTATCCGATGCTGGATATGATCGCCCGCAGCATGGAGCGTTTTGGCAGTAAATCCGCCAAAGAGCCTGCACTGACGCACTATGGGGTATCAAAGCTTAATTTTGATTTCACGCTGGATATTTCACGCGCGGAGAATGAGCTGGGGTATAAGCCGATTGTGACGCTGGATGACGGGATTGTGCGCACGGCGGCGTGGCTGCGAGATCATGGGAAATTGCACAGGTAAGCGCAGCGCCACCCGGCAAAAAACAGAACTCTGCGGTCTGATGCCCTCTCCCCGGCCCTCTCCCACGGGGAGAGGGTGCAAACACGAAAACGGCAACCTTTCGGTTGCCGTTTGCTGTTTATAATGCTGTCCAGGCTTCAGACCATGCCAGACCTGCGCCTGGTTCATAGTATGCCGGGGCGTTGTTACACCAGCCGCTGTACGGGAACGGTTTGCACTGGAACAGTTTACCGTGGTTGTTCACGATATCGCCTGCCTTGTACTTGCTGTTCGCGCTCCATGCTGCGTAATCGCCGGAAGTACCCTCATCCTGAGACGGGGTGGCTGCTTTGGCTTTTACGTTCAGCAGGTAGGTGGTGCTGTTGCTCAGCTCACCATCGCTGACGGTCAGGCTCACTTCGTACTGCTGCGCTGTCGCCGCTTCTGGCGCAGTAAAGGTCACCACCGCTTTGTCATCGCCGGTGACAGTCTGACCATCCTGGGAACGCCAGGTGTAGGTCAGTTTGTTACCGTCTTCGTCGGTAGAACCTTCAGCGCTCAGGGAAACCTGCGCACCCGCTTCAACGGCACCGATTGGACCCGCAATCTGCGCCACTGGCGCATGGTTTACCGCTGCCGGGGTTTCATCTGGCGTCGGCGTAACTGGAGTCTCATCCGGCTTGGTCGCTGAACCGTCGTCATTCACGATGTTCACGTTATAGAACTTCTGAACACACTTGGTGTAGTCGCCGTCTTTAAACGCGCTGAATGGCGTCTGGTAGCCCACCAGCTGGCAAGAGTAGGTTTTGCCATCAGGCGTATCCGCGCTCCATCCCCAGTCCTGCTCCCAGTAGATCTTCAGTGCGCCCGCGCCGCCTTCGTCGAACTGCTTCATGTTCGCACAGCCAAGCACTTCGTCAGCCGGTACAGGCACTTTCAGGTAGTTAGCAAACTCTTTGTAGTACTTGATGCGGTTCTGAGACTGCGCAATTTCAGTCGGGCCACCGCACTCGACGCCGCCGTTGATGATCTGGGTGGTTACGCCGAAGCCAGGGACCAGGCCGTTGGCCTTGTCGTGATCGTTCGGCTGCCAGGTGCCGTCGATAACCTGCAGCATGCTTGGTTTTGGCGGCTGTGGATAGGCGAAGAAGAAGATCGCACTCGCCAGGTTCAGCCAGGTGTCCGCCACCAGCTCTGGTTTTTCCAGCAGAACTTTAACGTCGCCGTACATCGCTTCGGAGAACGGGCCGTAGTTATAGTTGTAGGACAGCTGCTTCGCGCCGCGGCCGAAATAGCTCAGGAAATCGCCGTCTTTGTCTTTACCGCACGGCCAGGTCTGACCCTGCCAGACGTCGGTATTACATTCGCCGTTATAGCCGCCCTTCTGGCCTTCGCTCCAGCCCATTTCGCGCACGTAGACCAGCGCCTGACGCCATTCGGCTTCCGGGCGCCAGCTTTCGTGACCGCCGGTTTCCTGCGCAAAGTGGGCAAACATGGTTGCCAGCTCTTTACGGCAGATGGCATCGCTGTCGCGGCCGTCTTTGTAGGTGTCGCACAGCGCCGGGAATTTACCCACCGCTTTCAGGAAGTTGCTGTAGCTGTAGTCCTTCGCACGCAGCGGGAACAGGTATTCCCAGTCGCTCTCTTTCAGGATCCCTTCAACGCGTTTAACGTTAACCGGGTTGGACGCGCGGCCTGGCTCAATCTGCTCAACTGAAGCGTTGTCCAGCGTGCGGATGGTATCCTTCACGGACTGCATCAGGGGGAAATCAGTCAGCTCTTTTTCCTTTTTCGCCAGATCGCTGGCTTTCATGGTGTAAGGCTCGCTGCTCTCTGCCTTCAACATGGTGGCCTGAGCCATTACAGGTGCAATGCACGCACCCGCAATCAACACGCTCAGTAATGTCCTTTTATTCATTTCGGTTATTCCTGTTAATTCGATGGTTTAAAATAAAATCCCAGCTTATTTATTAATCCATTAATAAATAAACTCCAGACAGCTGTTTTTCATTTTCTGAAGCATACTTAACGGTACGCTTCAAAAAAGAAAAAACTCACCAGTCGTTTCTTTCGCGTGCAACAGATTTTAATTGCTGATACTTCGCCCAGACTTTATGGGCATACACCATACGCTTTGGATAATTTTCTTTTTTAATCCCGGCGTTATAGGCGCCAACGGCTTCCCAGTTATATCCGTAGACTTTAATCATGCCTGACAGAATCGATGCGCCCACCATAATGGAGGTACAAGGTTCAGTCATCAGTCTACGTTCGCTGATACCGCGTCGTTCAAGCTCCGAAAAGTGCGAGCTGTTTATTTGCATTAATCCTACGTCATGCGTCCCGTCATGATTTGTCCCGACGGCGTAGGGATTCATTCCTGACTCCACATTCGCAATGGCATAAAGTAAATAAGGGTCAACATGATAATAATGCGCCGCTTTATCCCAGCAATTCGCCAATGCGCTTTGGCTTAATATCAATAACAGCAACAGTAAACGCTTCATTATTCACCTGCGGTGGTACGTTTTATTTCTCCTCAAATACGTCCTGTTAAATATTTTTGGTTACAGACCACACCCGAAGCGGGGTGTGGTCTGTGATTGTAGGCGGATATCACACCCACAATTTAAGGTTCAGAAGATTATTTGCAGTCCGCAGACGCGCCTTCTTTCACCCATACATCGCTGTTACCTGGTTTGTCGCCCTGAGTCCACCATTTCGCGCGGTACTCGAAGCCCTGGTAGGTCGTCTTGTCGCCGCCGTTGTAGACGGTGTCAGCACGCCAGTTCATTTTCACCTGGCTGACCAGTTCCCATGCATCTGCACCAAAGCCTGGTTTGTTGCCCTGAGTCCAGTACTTCGCTTTCCATACCAGATTATCAGCGCTTACCATATCGCCATTGTTGTAGACTTTGCTGGATTCCCACGCAGCATATTTGCTGGCATTGGCATCAACCGGGTTGTCGCAGCTGCCGGTTGCAGATGGGGTGGTGCCTTCATCTGATGGCGTAGTTCCTTCGTCAGATGGGGTAGTCCCTTCGTCAGCCGGAGTGGTGTCTTCATCAGGCAAAACCGGGGTCGCTTTCGGCGTTACGGTCACTTCAACGTTAGACTGTACGCTGGCTTTACCGTCGCTCACCATGACGCTCAGAGTATAAGTTGAATCAGTAGCAACGTCTGGTGCAGTGATCTGTACGCTTGAGGTATTGGTACCCGTGGCGTGCATATCGGATGGAATGCTCCAGGTATAGGTCAGTGCATCCCCGTCTGGATCCGCAGCCTGCACGTTCAGGTTATAAGACTGGCCTGCTTCCAGGGTCACCGCCTGCATCTGGTTAGCCACTGGTGCCTGGTTTGCCTTAGGTGCTTTGTTCAGAACCTGCACGTCAGCCGTGCTGCTCAGCCCTTTCGCATCGGTTACGGTCAGACGGAATGCCAGCGTCTGATTGCTGGTGACCGCGCCAACGGAGAAAGACGCTTTCGCTTTGGTGCTGTTGGTCAGCGTGACGGATGGACCAGAGATCTGGGTCCATTTGTAGGTGATTGCATCGCCATCAGGATCGGTAGACGCAGAACCATCCAGGGTAACGCTTGCCGGACCGGTCACGGACTGATCCGCGGCAGCCGCCACTGGCGCATGGTTGGTCACTACCGGCTCTGGCGTTGAGCTGCCCATCAGGCTTTCGTTCATCGCGTTCAGGATGTCGCCGTTATCGGAGTCGATAGACCAGGAGAACAGACCACCCAGGTTTTTCGCCAGAACGTATTTACCTTTCGCGGTCGTTGAACGGGCATCTTCATAGGAGATCAGGTCACCGGTGGATTTGTTAAAGACGTACGGCGCTTCCGCATCCGCGTCATAACCGTATTCCCAGCCTGGCTTGCCTTTGTACTCGTTCACAATCTGACGATAGTCAACCACGCCCGGTTCCCAGGTGCCTTTCACCGCGCCCGTTGCGGTACCGGTGAACGGGTTGTCGCCGGTATAGCCATGTACACCCGTCCAGCCGCGGCCGTACATGCCTGCACCCACCACGATTTTGCCTGGCTGCACGCCCTGCTCCAGCAGCGCGTCAACGCCGTTAGAGGTGGTGTAGTTAGTATCCGGACGCCATGCCGGGGCATGCAGTGCCGCCTGGTGACCCAGCTCGGTGTTACTCCACGCGCCGTAGAAGTCGTAGCTCATCAGGAAGATATGGTCGAGGTACTGTTGAACGGTGTTGTAATCAACGTCTTCAATCTTATCTTTACCGGAACCAATCGCGGTGGTCAGCTCATAGGTGCGACCGGTTTCTGCTGACAGCTCGTTCAGCATGGTACGCAGATCGTGCATCACTGCGGTGTAAGTGGCTTTATCCTGCTGAGGGTTACCCAGCGTTTCGTTCACGCCGCCGCCGCCCGGGAATTCCCAGTCGATATCCACGCCGTCGAAGAATTTCCAGGTTTTCAGGAAGTCTTTAACAGAGGCAACAAAGCGCGCGCGGATCGCGGTATCGTTCATTTTGTAGAACGGATCGGACATGGTCCAGCCGCCGATGGATGGCAGCACTTTCAGGTCTGGATGGGCTTTTTTCAGCGCCATCAGTTGGCCGAAGTTACCTTTGTACGGGTCGTCCCAGTTAGTCACGCCAGACTGTGGCTTCTGCAGTGCAGCCCACGGGTCGTGGATGGCCACGGTGAAGTCCTGGCGGCCCGCACAGGCGCGCTGCAGCGCGGCAAAGCTGTTGCCGTTTTCAACGGTTTTCAGACCGTCGTTAATACCGTCGCCGCCACAGATTGGAATGAAGCCATACAGAATATGGTTCAGGTTAGAGGCCGGGATTTTATCAACCGGGAATTCACGACCGTACACGCCCCACTCAGGGAAGTACGCGCCCACCACTTTATCGGTGTGCTTCGCGAAGGTTTTGTTATTCTCCTGCAGAGGAACATTCAGCGGCAGCAGGTGGCTACCGTCGGTATCCGCTACGATAACCAGCTTGCTTGCGCTTTTGGAGCATCCGCTGGCGTTACAGAGTTCAACCTGCTCCTGATAGCGGCCACCTTTTTTCACTTTGAAGGTCGCGGATCCGGATGCGCCAGCTGCACCAGACCATACGGTCTGACCGTCGAACAGCACTTTACCGGTGGTCGGCGCATCGCCGCTCCAGACGTTCCACTCCACTTTCACGTCCACGCCATCGTTGTGCACTTTGACGAGCGTACCGTAATCCTGTGCGGCCTGGTCGATTTCAACGAGGGCAAACTTATCATTACCACTGCTGATTGAAGGCGTACCTGGCGCTGCGGCGAATGCGGAGCCGGAGACAGCCGCAACAAAAAGGGCCAGATATTTAGGCTTCATAAATTTCATTATTAATTCCTGATAACATTATTTGTGAAAATTAAAATAACCATGTATTCCATATAACATGGGCGAGTCGTGAATAAGTCAGTTCAATAAAACTGCGGATAATACTTAACTGTGCAAAACATGTAGTACGCTAAAATATCCTCCTTAAAAAGACATGAGCGATAATCCTTACAGCTTATGTTTCTTACAATACGCCGGGAATTAAAATAAATCCTTCCATTCCCTTATCGAAAACATTTCAAAAAAAACTTGACCGTACAAATCAGAATGTGAATTGCAGTGTCTGGAGAATAAAAATAGTCAATCCAGCCAGTGACAACATCGGACCAAACGGAATAACGCTATTTTCTTTAACAGCTTTATAAAAAAGAAAATACAAGGCGATGCCGCTTAATGCGGCGGCCAGTAATAAAGATGGTAATGCCTGCCAGCCGCACCACGCCCCCAGCGCAGCCAGCAGCTTGAAATCACCGTAGCCTAATCCCTCACGGCCGGTGGTCAGGCGAAACGCCCAGAAGATCAGCCACAGCGACAGGTACCCAGCCGCCGCACCATACAGGGCATCCGACAGCGGTAAGGTATGACTGAGCGCGTGATACAGCAGACCCGCCCAGAGCAGCGGCTGGGTCAGACAGTCCGGCAGGAGCATATGTTTCGCATCGATAGTGGCAAGCGGCAGCAGGCCGCACCACAGCACCCACAGCGCCAGCAAGCCCGCCAGCGACGGTGCAAACGCCGCCGTCAGAGCAAAAAAGAACGCGCTCGACAGTTCAAGGAATAACAGCCGCGCCGGTATCGCTGCGTTACAGCAGCGGCAGCGGCCACGCAGGGCGCACCAGCTGAGAACAGGAATGTTCTCCCACCAGGAGAGGCGATGAGAACAGACAGGACAGTGAGAAGCCGGAAACAGCAAATTACCCGCCCCCTCCTCTTCTTTTACCAGCGGCGGAATGCGCTCTGCCACCACCCCTAAAAAACTGCCGATAATGCCCCCCAGCGCACCGCTCATCAGGCACAGGGCGGGCATCTGGCTGCCCTGAAGCAGCGTCAGCGGGTTCATGCCGCTTTCGCCCAGGAGAGTTTAATCTGCGCCTTCACGTCGCTGAGGTGATCCACCGGGGTAAGATCCATTTTTTCAAGACGCACGCCGGAGGTTAAATTCACCTCTCTGAGCCAGCTCTTCAGTTCATAGACGTTTACCCGGTCGATATTAAACGACATGGATTGACCGTCCTGCTGAATATTACTCAGCGCAACGTGGATCTCTTTGGCACTCTCTTCCACCACGCTTCGTGGATTACTGGTTTTTACTACTTTGGCCTGAAGATGATTTTTATTAATTTCTGTGCGCATCCAGTTCAGGGTCTGTTTTTGTTTCTGCAGCGTGCTTTGCTCATTCTTAATAATATTATCCAGAGGCGTCATGACCCCGTACCAGATAATGGCGCAGCAGAGCGCCGCGCCGCACAGTTTAAACAGATTACGCTCGCGCGGGCTGTAGCTCAGGTAGCGAGATTTTAATTGTCCAATTTTCTCTTTCATTTATATTTCCCTGTGATGATAGCGGTATAAGGCGCCTCACTGGAGACCGGCTGCAGCGTAAAGTCGAAGGTGTCAGTCGCCTTATTGACGAACGCCTGCAGCGCGGTAGGATCCATCGCGCTGATGTTCAGCGTGAGCTGATTCTGCGCGTCGTCGTATGCCACTTCGCTCAGCTCGACGGAAGGGAGCGATTGCTTTATCTGCTCCAGCGCCTCCAGCTGAAGAAAGAATCCTTTCTTCTCTTTTTTGATGTTCTGCCCGAAGTGGTACTTCAGGTTGGTGGTCTGGCGCAGCGTCGGGAAGTAGTGCTGGGCCAGCTCAACCATCTGCTGCTGGGCCAGATTTTCCTGGCTGCTCAGCATCCAGGCCATGCCGACGCGGGGGCCAATCAGCAGCCCCAGGCTCAGCACCGTCACGGCGGCGATGGCCGATTTCGCATAGCGCAAACCACCGCTCGTGCCTTTGGCTGAAAATTCGCCGTGCAGAAGATTGGCTTTGCAGCTCTTCCACTGCGGCTGAATCAGCACCAACGGATGCTGCCAGGCCAGCTGCTCATCCACCTGCACGCCCGCTGGCGCATCGCCGTAGCAGACGATGTCACCCGTGCGCTGCTGGCTCAGCAGCAGCGGCAGCAGCGCGGCGTCGGTTTCACAGGCGCCAAACGGCGAGTAGCGCATCCAGTAGCCGCTGTCGGTGGAAACCAGCGTGCTCCCGCCCTCGGCCACCGGCAGAAGGATCGCATCCGGTAAGACCTGCACCACCGTCAGCCCGGCCTCGGTACAGCGGTTGAGCCAGTAGCGGAGGCGGTCGGTATCGATCGCCACGGCGTCGACGTCCCGCCCTTTCTTGTTCAGCACCGTCCAGTGGAGGTTGTCCACGTCACCAATCAGCGTTTCTTCTGCCAGCCACGAGAATTTGACATTCCCTTTTTTTGGCAACGTGAAATGGCGGAAGATCGTCTCGCTGGCGGGCAGTAACAGACAGACCCTGGCCGCTAACGTGTGACCGGCGAGTTCCGCCAGTGACGCCAGTCCCTGGCGTTGTCCAACCTGGTCGCTACCGGACTCGCACCACATTATGTTCCCGTCCTCGTGCGTGTCGGGACGAATAAAAAGCACCTGTTTCATAGAGTTCGTCTTGTGTTATTCAACCATTCGGTAGCGACGTTGCCAGGTAATCACCTTCCCGGCTTCATTATCAACATGAAGCTGGCTGACGACGCGCAGCGTTAAATCATCGGTATTGCCGGTACTGTTGACCCGGAAATAATTACTGTTCACCGCAAGCAACGCCTGAACCTGCTTGAGGGCGTCTTTGGTCTGCGGATAATGTGTCTCAAGCTCTTTCAGGAACGCCTCCATCGACTCCCAGCCCTCTTCGGGGCGGGAGGCGATCAGACGGGCGGCCTCGTCCTCACTCAGCGAACCGATAAACAGCGCGGCCAGTAGCGGCGCCTGTTCCCCGGTCAACGTATTCACATCCACCTTGCTGGCGCTGTCGGGCAAGGCGCACAGCACGTTGCTGACCTTGTCGTATGCCGCCGCCGGAAACGCGGGCAGCAGCTTGAGCTCGCCCGGGGTGCGCATCATCTGATTCGCGGGCTGGCGTGCGGGCTCCACGCCCGCCCAGGCGTCCGTCTCCAGCCCCTCTTTTGCCGTGGTGGTATCGCCGTCGAGATAGTCCAGCAGCTGCTGGTAAATCTCTTCAGCGTCCCCCGCAGAAATGCCGCTGTCGGTCAGAAGCTGCTCGACGATGCGTTCTTTCACCGGTTTTTCCGGCAGGGCGCCTGCAGTCTGTACCGCAGGCGTTTGATCCGCCGCCAGCAGGTTATTGACGTTAAAGCAGGTCTGGGCATCCTCCACCTGGCTCACCACGGTGTAGTGTTCGCCCTCGGTCTCCACCGGTTCTGTCCATTCCCCCTTCGGCGACAGGCCTTTGCTTTCGCCGCTGGCGTAGGTCTGGAGTAGACCTTCAATGGTTTTTTGCTGGCTCTGAATGGACCAGCGCAGCTGCTGCTGGCTCACCTGATACCGTGTTTTCTGCAGATTGCGGCAGAACTGCTGGCTGATTTTGGCAGCCAGGGCCGACATCATGACCAGCAAAATTAGCACCACCAGCAGCGCGACACCGCGCTGTTTCCGAACCGATTTTCCGCTCATTTGTTTTCTCCTGACGGGGCAGGTATCGGCTGCGGTTGCGCAGGGGTCGCCGCATCGGTCGGCGCCGCTGGCGTTTGTTCTGCGGGTGCCGCTGGAGCAATCGGCAGGTCCCCCGGCGTGGTAAACACCCAGCGCCAGGTATCGCCGTTCTCCATGGTCAGCAGCAGCTCTACGCCGTCCGGCTGGTGCGCCGTGTCGGTCCATTTGTCCAGCCAGCTCGCTTTCCAGAAGCGCCACGACATCTCTTTAACATCGCTGAGAATGGGCACCTCTTCCGGCTCCGCATCAGCCGGGCCGTCGATGACCGGCCAGATATCCCGCCACAGCTTTTTATCTTTTAACCGCCAGCGCACGCGCTCCAGCTGAACCTGACCGCTCACGCCGTTCAGCGTGGTCAGCGCCAGGCCTTCTTTGCTCTGGACAAATACGTCAGGCTCGTTGCGCGGGGCGCGCGCCTGAAGCTGGAAGAAATCCCGCTCCAGCAGGTTATAGGCGCGCTGAAGCTGGTTTAAGCGGGTGGCCGCCACGTCGGTGGCGTTCGACGTACGCATCGCCCCGTCAAGGATTTGCCAGGCAAGCAGGCTGATGACCGCAAAGATGGTCAGCGCAATCATGATCTCCAGCAGCGTAAAGCCCTGCTGACGCTGAGCGTGCTTACTCATTTTACCTCTCCGGGTTCCATCACCTGCAGGGTCATCACCGGCTTATCTTCCTCGCCCTCGGCGTACACCTGTACCTCATCGGCAAAGCGATTTTCCGCGGTTTTTACCCGCTGCTTGCGCCAGGTCCAGTTTCGTCCGCCCATCGTCTCCGTGCCCGTCTGCAGGGCATCGGGGAACGGCGCGTTATTCAGTTTTGCCTCCGCCAGCTGGTTTTCCGCCACCCAGCTCGCCTGCAGCGAATCGCCCAGGCCATGGGTGAAGCGCACGTTCAGCGAGACGGAGTTCATCAGCGCCAGCGCGGCGGTGGAGAAGATGACCAGCGCGACCATCACTTCCAGCAGGGTCATCCCCTGTTCTTTACGTTTAGTCATCGTTCTCTACCGATACCGGTGATGCCCCCTGCGACACCACGCTAAAGCGCTGCTTTTTGTCGAAACTCTGCAGTGAAAGCGTGAAACGACTGATTTCGCCGTCCGGCAAAAAGACAATCTGCGGCGCGGTGTCAGTCGTGGCGGCAATGCGCTGAGGCGACAGCGAGACGTGCATCTCTTCCGGGAACTGGCCGTGGGTGACGATGCGCCCGGCGGTCAACGGCTCCCAGTGACGTTCGCCGTCTTTTTTGGCCCAGGTCACCAGCTGATATTCAGACGTGGTGACCACCAGCCCGACGATATTGCCGTCCATCACCGCACGGTCTGAACCATATTCAACGAGGGCTTTTAACTGCTGACCGAAAATATCCGCACCGCTGCGCGAGGGAATAGTCGACACCACCATCATGGCGCAGCTGGCAAATATCACCAGCGCCAGAATAATTTCCAGCAAAGTAAACCCACGTTGCTTATTCATTACTTCTCTTTTTTATCTAAAGACCAGTTGGTAATATCATCAGCCGTATTGGCTTCGGCATCCGGACCCGCAGAGAAAACATCTACCGCGCCATGTTCACCCGGGCTGACCAGAATATAATCATTGCCCCACGGATCTTCCGGCAGGCGGCGAATATAACCATCGTCACGGTAGTTTTTCGGGATCGGCGCGATTTCAGGTTTGGTCACCAGCGCCTGCAACCCCTGCTCTGTTGTGGGATAACGGTGATTATCCAGCTTGTACATATCCAGCGACCCTTCCAGCGCCACGATATCGCTGGTGGCTTTCTGGGCATCAGCCTTTTCTTTATTTCCCATTAAATTGGGCACCACCATACTGGCGAGGACGCCAAGAATAACGATGACCACCATTAATTCGAGCAACGTAAACCCGGCCTGACGTTTCAGGCTATTTCTTTTTAATGACATATTTAACCCACCATATTATTGAGCTGAAGAAGCGGTTGTAATATTGACAGCACGATAAATAAAACCACTGTCGCCATTGTCACCACCAGTGCCGGTTCAAAGACCGACAGTGTTAACGTAATGCGATGCTGTAATGCCGATTCCTGGTTTTCCGCGGCGCGATCCATTAATGAACCTAATTCCCCGCTCTCTTCGCCGGAGGCAATCATGTACAGCATGGTTGGCGGAAAGAGCTTCGCCTGGTCCAGCGCGTTGTACAGGGACGCCCCCTGACGCACGGTATCTGCCGCCTGCTCCAGCACCTGCCGGGCATAGAGGTTTTCGATCCCGTCCATCGCGATATACATCCCCTCCAGCAGCGGAACGCTGCTGGCCTGCAGAATGCTGAGCGTGCGGATATAGCGCGCGCTGTTGATGGCGCAGACTAGCTTTTTGATCGGCGAGCCATTCACCAGCCAGCTGTTCCAGAGAAAACGGTTCGCCTTTTTCTTCACCCACGCCTTAAAGCCGACAGCCGCGCCGAACAGGCCTCCGGCAATATAGATCCCGTACGCCTGCAGGAAATCGCTCACCGCGATCAGCGTGCGGGTGGTGATCGGCAGCTGCTGCTTCATATGCACAAACTGCTCGATCACCTGTGGCACCACCGCCACCAGCAGGATGCTGATGACCGCCACAGCGACCACCGTCAGGGTAATCGGGTAGACCATCGCCTGCGTCAGCTTGCTTTTCATCTTCTGACGCTGCTCGTTGTACTCCGCCAGCTTCTCCAGCACGTCGCCGAGGTGGCCGGTTTTTTCCCCGGCCATCACCAGCGTGCAGTAGAGCTTGTCGAATGTGCGCGGGAACTGGCTGAAGGCGTCAAAGAGGGTATGGCCTTCCACCACTTTTTCGCGGATTTCGACCACCATCGCCGCCAGCTTTTTGTCTTCCGTCTGCTTTGAAATGGCCTTCAGGGCGCTTTCCAGCGGCAGCGACGCGTTAACCAGCGTCGACAGCTGACGGGTAAACATCGACAGCACCGGCACAGAGAGTTTGGCCCCGGTTTTGGCTTTTGCGCTGGCCGCGTTTTCATGAGTTTCGGTGATGGTGAGCGGCATCAGCTTCTGCTCGCGCAGCGACTGACGTACCTGCTTTGGCCCTTCCGCCTGCAACGTGCCACGCTGGGTTTTCCCGGCGGCATCGGTGGCGGTCCACGCGTAGAGCGCCATTATTCATCGCCTCCACGCTCGGCGGTCACACGCATCACCTCTTCCAGCGAGGTGACGCCGCTGATGACCTTCATCAGGCCGTTCTCGCGCAGGCTGTAGGCCTGTTTGAAAAGCTCGGTCTCAATGGACATTTCATCTTTGTCTTCATGAATGGCGCGGCGCATGGCGCTGTCGACCACCAGAAACTCATGAATGCCCGCGCGTCCCTGATACCCGCTCTGGCGGCAGTGCTCGCAGCCGACGGCGCGATAGATGGCCTTCGGCGGCTTATCCATAAAGCTAAACAGCGCTTTTTCATTGTCATCCAGCGGACTGGTGGTACGGCAGTGCGGACACAGCCGACGCACCAGACGCTGGGCAATGACGCCGAGTAGCGACGAACCGATCAAAAAGGACTCGAGGCCCATATCCCGCAGGCGGGTGATGGCCCCCGCCGCACTGTTGGTGTGCAGCGTAGACATGACCAGGTGACCGGTGAGCGACGCCTGCACCGCAATTTGCGCGGTTTCGCCGTCACGAATTTCCCCGATCATCACCACGTCCGGATCCTGACGCAAAATGGCGCGCAGGCCGCGGGCAAAGGTCATGTCCACGCGCGGGTTGACCTGCGTCTGCCCCACCCCTTCCAGCTCGTACTCAATCGGATCTTCGACGGTGAGAATGTTGCGTTCATGCCCGTTCAGCGCCGACAGAATGGCGTACAGGGTGGTACTTTTGCCGGAGCCTGTCGGCCCGGTGACCAGGATAATGCCGTGGGGGCGACCAATCAGCCCTTTCAGTTTTTCCAGCTCTTCATCGATGAGTCCGAGCTTGTTGATGTCCGGCTTCAGGTTGCTCTTATCGAGCAGACGCATGACCACGCGCTCGCCGTACTGTGACGGAATGGTCGACACGCGCACGTCGATCGCCTTGCGGCCGATGCGCAGGGAGATACGACCATCCTGCGGCAGACGCTTTTCGGCGATGTCGAGCTTCGACATGACTTTAATACGCGACACCAGCAGCGGCGCGAGCTTGCGCGCAGGCTGCAGCACCGGGCGCAGCACGCCGTCAACGCGAAAACGGATGCTCAGCGTGCGCTCAAAGGTTTCGATATGGATATCCGATGCGCCGTCCTTCACCGCCTCGCCGAGAATGGCGTTGATCAGGCGGATCACCGGCGAGTTTTCATCGTTATCCAGCAGATCTTCGTTGTCCGGGATCTCCTCGGTTAACGCCATCAGATCGATATCTGCATCCATGTCGTCCACCAGCTGCTGCGAAACGCCGCTGTTCTGCTGCCAGATTTTGGCCAGCATTTCATCGAACGCGTCGGCGCTCAGCGTCTCGGGCACAAAGGCGCGCCCCAGCACCCGGCGCATCTCCAGCAGCGCGAACGCGGGCACGTCTTCACGAATGTAGACCGCGTCGTTCCAGTACAGGATGCCGTTGTCTTTCGCGAAGCTGCTGGTGCAAAGCTGTTTCGTCAGTTCATCCACGCGTCACCTCCGCTTATTCTTTGAACGGGTTGCGGGACGCTGACGTCGCGGTTACGCCTGCGGGCGTCGCGTGACTCTGCTTCGGATAGGCCGGCAGAACCGGGCTATCGCTGTTTTCGAGAATGCCGAGTTTTTGCTCTTCCATACGCTGCTGCTGACGCGCGCGGATCTGATCGTATTTCTCTTTCGTCGCCGCGCTGTAGTTGTCGTCATCGCGCAGCACGGTGGTGTGGATAAACACCATCAGGTTACGTTTTGAGGTGTCCTGCGAGGTGTAGCGGAACAGCTGGCCCACCAGCGGCAGGTCGCCCAGCAGCGGCACTTTCGAGACGTTCTGCTTATTAACGTTCTCCATCAGCCCGCCCAGCACGACCGTCTGGCCACTGTGGACCATCACTTCGTTATTGATGGTACGGGTGTTAAAGGTTGGGCCAAGGCTGGCGTCTTCGGTGGCGCTGGCGTCAACGCTGGAGACTTCCTGCTCAATCTTCAGGTGGATCATGTCCCCGTCATTGATCTGCGGAACAATCTTCAGCTTGGTACCGACGGTTTTACGCTCAACCGAGTTAAACACGTTGTCGCCGCTGGTGGTCTGTGAGCCGGACAGCACCGGCACATCCTGACCCACGTTGAACGAGGCTTCTTTGTTATCCAGCGTCACCACGCTTGGCGTGGAAAGAATGTCGTTCTTGCCGGTGGTCGACAGCGCGGTCATCAGCGCACCGAAGTCGCCGTTAAAGAAGCCGGTCGCCAGGCCCGTAAAGGAAGCGCCTTTGATCGTGCCGTTTTTGATCTGGCTGATCGGCAGGCCGGTCGAACCAAACTGCACGCCGCCGTGCTTGCCGGTCCACTGCACGCCGAGATCCATGCCGTTACCGTCCTGCACTTCAGCAATGATGGCTTCCACCAGCACCTGCGGACGGCGAATGTCCAGCTTGTCGATCACCTTTTCCAGCGAGTTCATGACGTTTGGCTGAGCGGTGATGACCAGTGAGTTGGTGGACTCATCGGCCGTGATATTCAGGTCGGTTGATGACGTTGAGGTGGTTTTGCTCTTCGCCGCACCGGCTTTGTCTTTCAGCTGCTCGCCAATGCCGGTGAGCACCGGCACCACTTTCGAGGCGTTGGCATATTTCAGGTAGAAGACCCGGGTGTTGCCCTCGTTATTCTGCTCGCGATCGAGCTGGCCAATCAGCGAGCGGGTACGTGCACGCGCATCTTCGGTGCCGCTGATCACCAGGCTGTTGGTTTCGTCATCGGCCACCACTTTGGTCGCCAGCTGCGGCGCGTTCTGCCCTTTCTGCTCTTCGTTGTTGAGGTTGTTCAACATATCGGAGAGCTCTTTGGCGGACGCATAGCGCAGCGGCACAATTTCACGACGCTGCATGCCGGAACGATCCACGCGCTCAACCAGGTCCACCAGGCGGTTCACCACCGAGGCTTTACCGGTTAACAGCAGCACGTTCGAGGGTTCAAAATGGACCACGTTCCCGATACCGGAGGCGTCATTCAGCTGACGCAGCAGCGGGGCCAGCTCGCGCACCGGCACGTTTTCCATGCGCACCACGCGGGTGATGATCTCATCCCCTTTGCCCGGGTTTTTGCTGTCGGCCACCGGAACACCGGCGGTACGCGCCACGCTTGAACGCACCACTTTGACCATGCCGTTATCCATCGGGATTACCGACAGACCATAAAGATCCAGCACGCTCAGGAAGAACTGATAATATTCATCTTCTGACAGCACGTTATAGGTTCTCACCGACACGGTGCCCTGAACGGACGGGTCGACGAGAATGGTTTTATTCAGATTGCGACTTACCGTATCGATAAATTCGCGAATATCGGTATTTTTAAAGCTGGCGCTAAAGTTGGCTGCAAGCAGCGAACTGGAATATAACGACAATGCGGTCAGCGCCACGCACGCCCACGGAAATTTCTTCATGATGTACACTTGTTAATTGTTTAAAACATTAACCCGAATATTTTCAAGGTGAGCGTGCCGCCTGACGACGACGTCCGCCTCTTTCATTTTCGACCAGTTGGCGATGATATTTTTCGCCTGCGCTTCTTTCGTCATATCGACGTCGTTGACTTTCACTACCACATCCCCTTTTACCAGCCCTGTATCGCTGTAAAAAGGAGACGCATTCCGTGGATTAATATTAAAGCCTTCCAGTTGGCCCTTATCGATTAACGGTTTTAACACCAGATAATCATCGAGATGCAGACTGTCGGCGCCTGCATCTTTTTTCGATTTGGTGACCGGGCCGCTGTCAACGCCGCCCTTAAAATACGCCGGTTTCTTGAGGGCCAGCGTCTGTTTCGCCCCCTCGTACTGCACAACGACATTATCTTTATTAATTTCATCCACATAGGCGTCATCGAAGCCGACAAGCGGCTCTCCTTCCCGGTAGCTCTGCTGCCCGGCGGGCGTCTTAATCACGGCAAACGACAGCCAGGATTCATCGCTGCGAATAATGCCTTCGATTTCTGCGGATAACGGCGCTTTTACCGCAGCGGGCGCGTCGCTTTGACGCACTGCTGCGGTGAAAAGGCCAAAGTTTTTTTCAGCGTCACGGTTTTTTAGCGCCGGCTTATCCGCATTCGCTAACTTATTCGTAACTTTCTTATAATCTTTATAAACGACGTAACCCTGCTGACTGCAAAATATCAGCATGACAAGCATAATGCAGGGTGTCATTACACGGGAAAGGAGTGCGTTCCTCATTATTTATCCGGCCTTTTAGCAAAGCAGTCATTCGCAGCGACGTGCTGCATCACTTAGTGAGTTAATAATAATCAGCACCCTGAATGCCGACCATCTGCTTTGCTATTAACTTTCATGAAGAAATTTATTGACCGGAAAAAAGGGGAATGTTAGAGACCGACGGCAGGTTATTTTTACTCTGGTGTTAAATTGACCAGGACTGGTGCATCCCGTACTTTTCGCCCATTGCTATTAAAGAGAAGAGACGGTCAGTCGCTATGTATCAGAGTCATTTTAAATTCAGTACCCCTCCGTTCAGAACAGTCACCCGTAAATCGGGCGATTTTCTGGTGCCTTATCATCAGGATGTGTTCAATCTTCTGAAAGAGAAAAGCCAGCAGGCAGGGATCACCGGGCTCTTTTACCACGACAGTGAACTGCTGGGGCAGTTCAGCGATGCGCTGAAGAGCAGCAGCGCCGTCGTCTCAATTAACGCGTTTCCAAAGCTGAGCGCCAGCAGCCTGCTGTATAAGCTCAACCCGTCGGCGAAAGAGAGCAAAAATAAACTGCAGGCCGTGGATGCCGTGCTGCGCCAGTGGCGGGATAGCCGCGCAACGCAAAAGGTGCTGGTCATCACGCACGCGGAGGCGATGAAGAATAACAGCTACGATGTGCTGGCCATGCTGCTGACGCGTGCCAAGGAGCTGGACGTGCGTTTGTCGGTCATCCTGATGGGCAGTGAAGATCGGGAGACGATGCTGACAGACTCCGCGCTGCAGGAATTTGTTCTTACCAGCCACACCCTGCGCAACCTGACCTGCCGCGAATTTCTGAGCTATGTTGACGCCCAGTGCCAGGAGCACGGCGCTGACGTCTCCCCGCTGACGCCCGCTCGCGTGAAAAAGATCCACGCCCTGACCAAAGGCAACATCAGCAAGCTGAACGAGCTGGCGCACCTCTCCATGCTGGCCGCGTGGACCGAACGCGCGCCAAACGTCGGGCCGCGTCATTTGCGCCTGGCGTGTGGCGAAGTGCTTCCGGCACCGAAACGCGGTAAAGCGATGGCCTCCATCGGGCTGTTTGCCTCCGTGCTGTTCGCCGCCTGCGGCTGGATGATGACCTCTTCCATCACGGCAAAACTGCCGGTAGCACTGCCGGTACCGGCCAGCTGGAAACAGCCGGTTAAAACGCCAGGCGCGCCGGTATTGCCGGTCATCGAACATGAAGTGGTAAACCAGCCTGATGCCATGCATCAGCTTTACGCCATGTGGGGGTATGACGCGTCAGCCGACGACGCGCTGTGTCAGAATGCCGGTAAAGTGAATTTGATGTGTAAACAGGGAAATGCCACCCTGGACTCGCTGGCGAATGAAGGTTATCCGTGGGTCAGCGAAATGAAAACGGGGGATCATATTAACTACGCCGTGGTGGCGCGAGCAGGGAAAGAGTCCCTCGACCTGCTGATGAATAACCGCACCTGGCAGGTGAGCCGCACCTGGTATAACCAGCACGCGACGGGGAATTACACCGTCCTGCATCGCCTGACGCCGGAAGGCAAAGACGAAATCACCGCCGCCAGCGGTAGCAAAGATCTAGAATGGCTGGATCAGCAGCTGAGCGTGGCGCTGGGCGAAAGCGAAACGCACGATAAAAACTGGACGGCGGAACTGATGAAACGCACCCGCGAATTCCAGCAGAAAATGCACCTTCGCGTTGACGGTATTCCTGGTGAAGACACGCTGATGCAGCTGATGCGCGAAACCCATACCACGCCGAGCGTATTGATCCAGACAACCCAGGCCAACCCGGCTACGCAAGAGAAACACGCATAATGTCTACCATCTGCCTTGCTGCCCAGCGCAGCTATACCACCGGGGAGCCGGTCTGGTTCTCATGGCGTTTACCGTCGTTCAGTAAAATCCTCAGCGTGATCGCGCTGTGGTGTCTTGGGCTGTGTGCACTGATCGCGGCCGGCCTTTATGCGCACGTTTACTGGAATTTGCGCCACCCGGCACCCGTGATAAAAAAGGTGAGCGTGGCGAAACCGGAAACCTCGCTGTCTGATATGCATTACGTGTACGTGACGAAGCCGTTCCCACATCCGCATCCAAAACCCCAGCCGGTTAACATGCAGGATAATGTGCCGCCGATGGATAATATGCCCCTTAATAGTGACGACAATGACTGGCAGCAGGCCCCCGATGGCGCGTTACCGGATACGCCGATAACACATGACACCTCGCGCGATACCTTACCCGGCACCGAGGCGCACGAAAAGGCAATGAAATCGGATGACGACAGCTCGTTAAAAGAGTTGTTTATGCAGGCGTTAAAACAGCAGCAGGAAGATATGTCGAAGGGAAAAATGCCCGCGCCACCGGTTGATGAAACGCAGAAAGCGTCTCCTTCTGTCATAAAAGGAGACGCCGGAGGGGATTAATATTTTTCAGGTAAGGCAGACAGGCTGAGAAGTCGCCCTTTTTCCACCACAATATATTGACCTTTTTTCAGGTCTGAGAGGATTTTAATAATGGTACTACGCGCCAGGTTAGTGTATTCCTGAATGTAATCATAAATATTAATATCTCGCTGATGCTGTACAATCAGCTCGTTAATTTCAATCAGGAATTCACGCACTACGGAATAGGCACTGCGGGCAACTAAAACGTCATCACGTTTGCTGAGCATACAGATATACCATGCCAGCACTTTGGTTAAATCTGGCCACAGATCGTGCTGGGTCATTAAACGGTGGAATTCTTCTTTATTTATTGAACGGACAACCGCATTACTGCGAACCACACCGTGCATATGTGTAGAGTTATAAAAAATGGCGGAGAGACCAAAAATACACTGCCCCTGTAGAGTGAAAATACATAAATCATCAGAGGAACGGCGAAACTCAACTTCGCCACTGACAATGATATGAATATCATCTGATTTTTCCGTTGATATTTTTTGCCATTTTCTTAATGTTTTCTCCTCATAGCCTGAGGTTGCTTCAATAATGGCTGCCATTTCATTATGGGGACGCGTGCTTTTACCAAAAATAGTTAACATTGATATACCTAATTAAGATGTTTAAAGGAGAAAGCTTTCGGCAAATATTGATGTTGCCGTAAAGTTAATTTTGTATTCTTTTAAAATTAAAAAAACCGAACCAGCGCTGGTTTTTAAAATTGATTCATGTCTTGAATCGATGAGTCCATCTTAATTGAGGGCGATTTTAAATCAATTAACTTAAAATGAATTGAGAATGTACTTAAGATTAATCTGAAGAGCATTCAAAGCTAATCTATTTATTCATGGTATTCCTGAAGAATTACCCCTGCCCGTATTTCTCTAAAAGTGCTTCTGCGATGGCCATCGTTTCCACATCAGCGACGCCGTTCCACAGCTGCGGCCTGAAGTGCATCTGGAACACCATGATGATGCGCTTCTGTTGGGCAGGCGTGCTGTTGTCTGGCACCTCGTAACCATAACGCGCGAGTAAATCCAACAGCGCTGCGGTGTCCACCGCCTGATACGGCGGTCGCCCGTTCATATAGAACGCGACGCGTCCGGCTTCGGGCCAGGCGCCAATGCCCTGCAGTGCCAGTTGCCGCCACGGGAAGAGCGGGCCGGGATCGTCTTTGCGCTGCGGGGCAATGTCCGAATGGGCTACCACGTTCTCAGGTTTGATGTTGTAGCGGGCGATAATGTCTTTGGCGAGCGGCACCAGCGCCGCAATTTGCCCAGGGGCGAACGGCGTAAAATGCTTCACCCCGGCCGTTTTTTGCCAGCCACGGTTCTCCAGCTCAATCCCCACCGACGTATCGTTGATACGGTTGGTGCCGCGCCAGAAGCTGATCCCGGCATGCCACGCCAGTTCGCTTTCAGGCACCAGCTGCCAGATACGCGGTTTGCCATCAGGAGCAGGAGGGATTGCCGGAATGAGATAGTGGGAGCTGACATTTTTGTCCGTTAAGGTCGCCAGCGAGCTGTCAAAATCATCCGCGGTATAGTGGATAACCAGCACCTTGATACGCGGATAGGCCGCCTGCGCCTGGTGGCGGGTATCCAGCTCGTAGGCACCTTTATCAATAACGCCTTTTTCCGTGGCGCACCCTGCCAGCAGCAGCGCCAGCAGGAGTGTTGAAAGCGAACGCTTCATCGACGGGTTTTCACCGCCGTGCCGCTTACGCTCACCATCAGCATACTGGCGTCTTTACCGACCGTTTCGTAGTCAATATCAATGCCGACAACGGCATCGGCGCCCAGCGCTTTTGCCTGTTCGCCCAGCTCTTTAAAGGCAATTTCGCGGGCCTTGCGCAGCTCTTTCTCGTAAGCACCCGAGCGTCCGCCGACGATGTCGCGAATACCGGCAAAAAAGTCGCGGAAGATGTTGGCGCCCAGAATCGCTTCGCCCGTCACGACGCCGCAATACTCGGTAATCGGCTGCCCTTCCAGGGTTGGGGTGGTTGAAAACTGCATACTTTCTCTCCTTCTTTAGCGTTCAATGCCTTACCACCAGCATTATCGGTTCGTTACGCTATGATTGAAAGGATAGTTAATAAATAAGGAAATCAACATGCGCTACTCTGCTTTAACGCTTTTAGTGCCTTGCGCGCTGGTGCTCAGCGCGTGCACCACCCCGGTCACGCCAGCCTTTAAGGATATCGGTACCCGCAGCGGCCCCTGCATTGACGGTGGCCCGGATACCGTGGCGCAACAGTTCTATGATTATCGTATTCAGCATCGCGGTAACGATCTTACTGCCCTTCGTCCGTATTTGAGCGACGGTCTGGCCAAACTGCTGAACGATGCGACCCGCGATCCGCAGCATAACGCGCTGCTTCAGTCGGACCCGTTCTCCAGCCGCGCAACGCTGCCCGACAGCGCCGAGGTCGCGAGTGCTTCCACCATTCCAAACACCGATGCGCGCAATATCCCGCTGCGCGTGAAGCTGACCCAGGGCACCCAGTCCTGGCAGGATGAAGTGCTGATGATCCGCGAAGGCCAGTGCTGGGCCGTCGACGATGTACGCTACATCGGCGGCAGCGTTCATGCCCCGGCAGGCACGCTGCGACAGTCGATTGAGAACCGCTAACTCATCAGTTAAATAATTGTTAACCCCGTAAAATGTCCGGCATTTCTCGCGGAATGCCGACATTTATACTCGCCCCCCTTGCCCTTCGCTATTTTGTGCTATGTTTAAGAGGAAATACGGGTTATATTTAACTTTTAACGCAGAAATATTGCATAACTATTCTGTCAACGGTACTATCTGCGGCCTCAATTGCTATAGATTGCCTGGATGAGTAAAGACTGCCCCGATGAGTATTAAACTAAACGGCATTAACTGCTTCTACGGCGCACACCAGGCGCTGTTCGACATCACGCTGAACTGCCCGGAGGGCGAAACGCTGGTTTTGCTCGGCCCAAGCGGCGCCGGCAAAAGTTCCCTTCTGCGTGTCCTCAATCTGCTTGAAATGCCCCGCTCGGGTACGCTGGCGATTGCCGGCAACCATTTTGATTTTGCGAAAACGCCGTCTGATAAAGCGATTCGTGAACTGCGTCAAAACGTGGGCATGGTCTTTCAGCAATACAATCTCTGGCCGCACCTGACCGTTCAGCAAAACCTGATTGAAGCCCCGTGCCGCGTGCTCGGTTTAAGCAAGGACCAGGCGATGGCACGTGCCGAAAAGCTGCTGGAACGTCTGCGTCTTAAGCCGTACAGCGATCGCTATCCTCTGCACCTCTCCGGCGGTCAGCAGCAGCGTGTGGCGATTGCCCGCGCGCTGATGATGGAGCCTGCGGTTCTGCTGTTTGATGAACCTACCGCGGCGCTGGACCCTGAAATCACCGCCCAGATCGTGAGCATTATTCGCGAGCTGGCGGAAACCAATATTACCCAGGTCATCGTGACCCACGAGGTGGAAGTGGCGCGTAAAACCGCCAGCCGCGTGGTGTATATGGAAAACGGGTATATCGTTGAGCAAGGTGATGCGGGTTGCTTCGCTAACCCGCAAACCGAAGCCTTCAAAAACTATTTATCTCATTGATTGTGTCAGGGGAAATATAATGAAAAAAGTATTACTTGCCGTGCTGCTTGCTGGCGTTACCCTTTCCGCTACCGCAGCCCAGACCATTCGTTTCGCCACCGAAGCGTCTTATCCTCCGTTTGAGTCTATCGATGCGAACAACAAAATTGTGGGCTTCGATGTGGACCTGGCTAACGCCCTGTGTAAAGAGATCGACGCGACCTGTACCTTCAGCAACCAGGCGTTCGACAGCCTGATCCCGAGCCTGAAGTTCCGCCGCATCGACGCCGTAATGGCCGGTATGGACATCACCCCTGAGCGTGAAAAGCAGGTGCTGTTCTCTACCCCTTACTACGATAACTCCGCCCTGTTCATCGGGCAGAAAGGCAAGTTCACGTCCATCGACCAGCTGAAAGGCAAGAAAGTGGGTGTGCAGAACGGCACCACGCATCAGAAATTCATCATGGATAAACATCCGGAAATCACCACCGTTCCGTATGACAGCTACCAGAACGCGAAGCTGGATCTGCAGAACGGCCGTATCGACGGCGTGTTTGGTGATACCGCGGTGGTGACTGAATGGCTGAAAGCCAACGACAAGCTGGCGCCAGTGGGCGACAAAGTGACCGATAAAGCCTATTTCGGTACCGGTCTGGGCATCGCCGTGCGTCAGGGCAACACTGAGCTGCAGCAGAAATTCAACGCTGCGCTGGAAAAAGTGAAGAAAGACGGCACCTACGAAACCATCTACCAAAAATGGTTCCAGAAGTAATTCCTGATGAATGAAATTCTTCCATTAGCAAGCGCCGCCGGGATGACCGTCGGCCTTGCCGTTTGCGCACTGATTATCGGCCTTGTGCTGGCGATGTTCTTTGCGGTGTGGGAATCAGCAAAATGGTTCCCCGTCGCCTGGACAGGTTCCGCACTGGTGACCGTGCTGCGTGGGCTGCCGGAAATTCTGGTGGTCCTGTTTATCTATTTCGGTTCCTCACAGCTGCTGCTGACGCTGTCGGACGGCTTCACGATCAATCTCGGCTTTGCGCAGATCCCAGTGCAGATGCAGATTGAAAACTTCGACGTCAGCCCGTTCCTGTGCGGCGTGATTGCCCTCTCCCTGCTTTACTCTGCCTACGCGTCACAAACGCTGCGCGGGGCGCTGAAGGCGGTTCCGCAAGGACAGTGGGAATCCGGCCAGGCGCTCGGCATGTCGAAAGCGGCGATCTTTTTCCGCCTGGTGATGCCGCAGATGTGGCGTCATGCCCTGCCAGGACTGGGTAACCAGTGGCTGGTGTTGCTGAAAGATACCGCGCTGGTGAGCCTCATCAGCGTGAACGATTTAATGCTGCAGACCAAAAGTATCGCCACCCGTACCCAGGAGCCGTTTACCTGGTACATCGTGGCGGCGGCGATCTACCTGGTGATCACGTTGCTGAGTCAGTACATCCTCAAACGCATCGACCTGCGTGCAACGCGTTTTGAACGGAGACCGGGCTGATGCTTGACTACTTACCCGAGCTGATGAAGGGGCTGCACACCAGCCTGACGCTGACCGTGGCGTCCATCGTCGTGGCGCTGATCCTGGCGCTGATCTTCACCATCATCCTGACGCTGAAAACGCCGGTGCTGGTGTGGATCGTGCGTGCCTACATCACCCTGTTTACCGGCACGCCGCTGCTGGTGCAGATCTTCCTGATTTACTATGGCCCGGGCCAGTTCCCGTCGCTGCAGGAGTATCCGGTTATCTGGCATCTGCTCTCTGAGCCGTGGCTGTGTGCCCTGATTGCGCTCTCATTGAACAGTGCGGCCTATACCACCCAGCTGTTCTATGGGGCGATCCGCGCTATCCCGGAAGGACAATGGCAGTCGTGCGGGGCGCTGGGCATGAGCAAGAAAGACACGCTGGCGATCCTGCTGCCGTACGCCTTCAAGCGCGCGCTCTCTTCCTACTCCAACGAAGTGGTGCTGGTGTTCAAGAGTACGTCTCTGGCCTACACCATCACGCTGATGGAAGTGATGGGCCACGGACAGCTGCTGTACGGACGCACCTACGACGTCATGGTGTTTGGGGCGGCGGGGCTGGTGTATCTGGTGGTCAACGGTCTGTTGACGCTGATGATGCGCCTGATCGAGCGTAAAGCGCTGGCGTTTGAGCGCAGAAATTAACCTGCCAAATGCATAAATCTGTATATCAAAGGCGGGTAACCTGATGGGTTATCCGCTTTTTTTTGTGTGATATACAATACTTAATCATATTTATTGCATATAAATTCATTAACTGGCATTGTACATCCATGCCGCAGACACGGCGCATAATGACAAGATAGACAGACGGGAGCATTACAATGAAAAAGTTAGTTCTGGCCGCATTACTGGCAACCTTCGCCGCTGGCGCATCCGCTGCGGATAAAATCAATTTTGGCGTTTCCGCCACCTATCCGCCGTTTGAATCGCTGGATGCCAGCAACCAGATCGTCGGTTTCGACATCGACCTGGCGAAAGCGCTGTGCAAACAGATGCAGGCCGACTGCACCTTTACCAACCATGCCTTCGACAGCCTGATCCCGTCGCTGAAATTCAAAAAATACGATGCGGTGATCTCCGGGATGGACATCACGCCTGAGCGCAGCAAGCAGGTTGCGTTCACCGACCCATACTACGCCAACTCGGCAGTGGTGATTGCGAAGAAAGGGGCTTACAAGTCCTTCGACGAACTGAAAGGCAAACGCATCGGAATGGAAAACGGCACCACGCACCAGAAATACCTGCAGGACAAACATCCTGAAGTGAAAACCGTGGCCTATGACAGCTACCAGAACGCGATTATCGACCTGAAAAATGGCCGTATCGACGGCGTATTCGGTGACACCGCCGTGGTGAACGAATGGCTGAAAACCAATCCGCAGCTGGGCACGGCAACCGAGAAAGTGACCGATCCGCAGTACTTTGGTACAGGCCTGGGTATCGCGGTACGTCCTGATAACAAGGCCCTGCTGGAAAAACTGAACGGTGCGCTGAAAGCGATTAAAGCGGACGGTACGTATCAGAAAATCAGCGACCAGTGGTTCCCGCAGTAATGGTTTTTGCCGGGTGACGGCTGCGCCTTACCCGGCCTACGGGGGGAGTTGTAGGCCGGGTAAGCGCAGCGCCACCCGGCACTCTCTCACAACGGCACGAAGAACCTGAACCGCGCCCCGCTCACCGACTCCATCAACCTGATCCCGCCCCCGTGCAGCTCCAGCATTCGCTTCACAATAAGCAGCCCTAACCCGCCGCGATTCTCACGCGACGCCTGGGTCGTCAATGCCGACGGCCGCTGGAACAGATCGTCTCGCAGCGCGGCATCGACGCCCGTTCCGCTGTCTGCCACTTCAACCTGAAGCTGTTGATTCTCCTGCCAGACCGCCAGGCGAATTTCCCCGCCGGTCGGCGTATGGCGCATTGCGTTATCGAGCAGGTTGGTCACCACGCGCTCGATCATCGACACATCGGCAAACACCTGTGGCAGCGGTCCCGGCACGTCAATATGCAGATTCACCTCGCGCGTGCGGGCGGTGAGCTCAAACTTCTGCGCCACGTCGGAAATCAGCTCCGCCATCGCGAACCGCTCGCGCTGCGGCTTTATGCCGCCATGCTCAAGGCGCGCCAGCTCAAACAGCTGCTGCGACAGATGACGGACTTTTTGACCCTGACGCAGCGCGGTAGCGAGATACTGCTGGTGCTCCTGCGGCGTCAGGGTCGCGGATTTTAGCGACAGGGTTTCCAGGTAGCCCAGCAGCGAGGTGAGCGGCGTGCGAAGGTCGTGCGAAATGTTGGCGATAAACTCCCGGCGCTGGCGATCGCTGTCGGCCAGCTGGTCCCACTGTTGGGTGATTTTGCGTGCCAGTTCGATAAAGCTGTTGCGCAGGAGCGCCACTTCATCCTTTGCCGTCGCGTCAGGCATTTCTACCGCCAGCTGCCTGATTGCGCTCATGCTGTCCCGATCCAGCCCGGCGACGTCGACCGTCAGCTGTTTTACCGGGCGCGTGACCCAGTACCAGACCAGCAGGCCCGCCAGCAGGCCAAACAGCGCGACCCACAGCAGTGACCACAGCACCGTGCTCCACAGCGCCTTATGCCAGGCCATCTCCGCCAGCGCGTTCGACTCCTCGCCCTGCAAAATAATGTACAGATAGCCTTTTAGCTCGCCGTCCTGCCGCAGCGGCGTGGCGCTAAAGACTTTTTTATTCTGGCTTCGCGGATCGTCGCCCAATACCGGAATAGCGGTACCGCTCAGGAAGGTCTGAACCGGCGCCAGGTCGATTTTTTGCCGCTGAATATGGCCCGGCGGTGCGGCATCGGCCAGGATATCGCCATCCGGGGAGACGACGTACAGCTCAACGCTCGGATTAAAGGTCATCAGCCGGTCAAACAGCGGCTTGAGTGACGTTCGGTCGACCCTCCCCTGCGCGTCCAGAATCGGTTCGCGCTGGACGATCTGCTGCGCCAGCCCACCCGACAGCCGCTGCACCATCGCATTACCGTACTGCGTGCTGCTGTAGAGCTGTACTGCGCAGGCGACGGTGGCGCAGAGCATCATCAGCAGGATGAACAGCAGCGTCAGGCGCTGGCTCAGGCTAAAGCGGCGCATCATGATTTGGCTCCGCAAATTTATAGCCCTTGCCCCAGACGGTGCGAATAATCTCCGGCTCGGCGGCGTCCTTCTCAATCTTGATGCGCAGGCGGTTGATATGGGTGTTAACGGTGTGCTCATAGCCTTCGTGCTGATAGCCCCAGACCTGCTCCAGCAGCGCTAACCGGGAAAACACCTCGCCTGGATGACGGGCAAAGAAGTACAGCAGCTCGAATTCACGCGGCGTGAGATCCACCACCTGGCCGTGAAGCAGCACGCTGCGCGCCAGCGGATCGATAGTCAGCCCGTGTGCCTGAATTTGCCCGTCGGTTTGCGCCTGCCCCATCGCCTGCTGGCGGCGGAACAGTGCTTTGATGCGCGCAATCAGCTCCTGCACCGAAAACGGCTTAGCCAGATAATCATCGGCGCCGGTTTCCAGCCCGGTGATGCGGTCGGTTTCGCTGCTACGGGCGCTGATGATGATCACCGGCAGGTAGCGCGTCATCTGACGGATGCGGCGGCAAATCTCGAGCCCGTCAACGTTGGGCAGCATCAGGTCGAGGATCACCGCATCCCACGGCTGTTTTTCAAGACGCTGCAGGGCGTTGCCCCCGTCGGGCTCGTGGGTGATGGCGTAGCCTTCATCTTCTAAATTGAGTCGCAGAAGCGCCGCGATATCGTGGTCGTCTTCCACCAGCAGAATCTGCTTCATGGGTAAGCCTTCAATCATTTCTTATGACGTAAGCTTACCTGATTTCGCAGGGATGAAGAGTTCACATTTTGTTGAACATTGTGCGGGGTTCATGCCGGGTGGCGGCTACGCCTTACCCGGCCTACGGATTAACAACGTCAGCACTTCATAATGCGCGGTATGCGGGAACATATCGAAAAGCTGCACGCGTTCAATGCGGTAGCCCGGCAGGTTAGCGATGTCTTTCGCCATGGTTTGCGCGTTACAGCTGGAGTAGACGATGTATTCCGGTGCCATCTGGCTCAGGTAGTCGCACAGCGCTTTTCCGATGCCACGACGCGGCGGGTTCACCAGCACCAGTTCCGGCACGTTGCCCTGGCCGGTGGCGAACTGCGTGGAGTCCAGCGCCTGGAAGCGCAGATTCGTTAACCCCAGCTCGGCGGCGGACTGTTTCGCGCAGGCAATCGCTTCGGCGGAAATTTCAATTCCGGTGAGCTGCATCTCTGGCGTCGCGCAGTGCAGGCCAAAGCCGCCCACGCCGCAGAACAGATCCCACATATGCTGGATGTTTAACGCACGCACCCAGTCGCGGGCGGTGGCGTAAAGACTGCTTGCCACGGCCGGGTTAGTCTGGAAGAAGCTTTGCGGGCGGATCCACAGTGGCACACCGTTGAAATTCTCGGCCAGCGCGTGCTGTTCGGTGAAGAAAATCTCTTTCTCCCCCTCCATGATCGCCATATGCACCGGCTGAATATTTGCGGTAATGACCTTAAGCTGCGAAAGCTGTTCCTGCAGCCACGGTATCGCCGCGCGCAGTTGATCCAGCTTGGATTCGGAGCGCAGCACGAAGCGCACCATCATGCCGCCGTCTTTCTGGCTTTCGGTCAGCAGAAGGTATTTCAGCTCGCCGCGCTTGCGGGCGACGTTGTAAGGCGTTAAACCCGCACGCGCGATAAAAGGTTTCAGTGCGGCAAAGACGGGCTCAAACGAGGCGGGATACAGCGGACAGTCGGTTAAGTCTTCCGGCGTGCCATCGCGGTGTAGCATTCCCAGCAGCGGTTTTTCAACGCTGCCGCTGACCACCATTTTGGCTTTGTTGCGAAAGCCCTGCTCCGGGCCGCTGACGGGTGCGCACCACTCGCCCACCGCGTGTGCTGCCAGCAGCTGTTGCAGGTCGGCCATTTTGGCGGTGAGTTGTTGAGAGACCGGCTGTTCTATCCACTGACAGGAGCGGCAGCGTCCGGCGTCAAAGAGTGCGCACTGCATATGAAAACCTTAAGAATCACGAGGGCTGCGATTATATACACAAAATCATTCAAGTTGTATCAAGGCGGCAAGTCTGAGAATCCCCAGGAGCTTACTCAAGTAAGTGACTGGGGTGAACAGACGCGGCCAACGCAGAGACGGCTTGAAGGATGACGTGTATACACATTATTGCAGGCGGAAGAATCTCCGACTGGAAGCCGGGATATAAAGCAGGCAGAGCACCAGCATGTCCGGAAGCTTTTGCATCACCAGCGACTGGAAAATTTCCCGCCGGGAACCGCCGGGAATGCTAAACAGTTCAGGATATCCGTAGCCCAGCGAAGCCGCCCACAAATAACCCGCAGCAATGATTTGCGTCAGCAGATAGACCCAGCGCGCCCAGTTGCGCCCTTTGACCAGCGAGAATGCACAGTAGATTTCAATAAACACCAGCACCAGGCTGCTCAAAAAAACCAGCGTCAGATTCCACGTCTGTACGCTGCGGTGAATGAATTCACCGATGCCGCGGGCGCCTAAGGTGTTCAGAATCATCAGCACGTCCAGACAGCGGATCATAATAATGGCGAGCGCCGCCACCTGCACCAGCGCAGGAACGTTCGGACGAGCATGCGTATGACGTGTTTTTTGAAAGAATCCCAATGTTTTACTTCCCTGAAAAACAGTGCCGCGTCATGCGCGGCACTTCACTGGAAATTTTAAATGCTTCAGCCGCGTCTTGCACGCTGGATATCACGCACCCGCTGCTTTTCCGCGCGCGCCATCAAATACCAGGCGATAAATCCGACAATTCCGACTACGCCGAGGATAATTGACGCCAGGGCGTTGATCTCCGGATTCACCCCCATACGCACGCTGGAGAAGACCAGCATTGGCAGCGTCGTCGCGCCCGGCCCGGAAACGAAACTGGCGATAACCAGATCGTCGAGCGAGAGCGTAAACGCCAGCAGCCAGCCGGAGATCACCGCAGGCATAATCATCGGCAGCGTGATGATGAAGAAGACCTTCAGCGGCGTGGCGCCGAGATCCATCGCAGCCTCCTCAATAGAGCGATCCAGCTCGCGCATACGTGACGAGATCACCACCGCCACGTAGGCGGTACAGAAGGTGACGTGGGCCAGCCAGATGGTGAGCATGCCGCGATCCGCCGGCCAGCCGATGGCGTGCGCCAGGGCAACGAACAGCAGCAGCAGCGACAGGCCGGTGATCACATCCGGCATCACCAGCGGCGCGGTGATCATAAAGGCAAAGCCGTTCGAACCGCGAAAACGCCCGAAGCGCACCATCACCAGCGCGGCGATGGTGCCCAGAACACAGGCCATCGTGGCCGCCAGGGCGGCAATGGTCAGGCTCAGCCCCACCGCGCTCATCATCGCATCGTCGTGGAACAGCTCGCTGTACCAGCGCGTCGACCAGCCCGCCCAGACCGTTACCAGCTTAGAGCTGTTGAAGGAGTAGATCACCAGCATCAGCATCGGCGCATACAGGAAGGTAAAGCCAATCACCAGGATCGCAATTCGCCACGGGGAGCGCACTACCGGTAAGTTGTTCATCCGTGGTCTCCCATCTGTTTCTGCTGATGCTTGTGGAACCACATGATCGGCACGATCAGCAGCAACAGCATCACGATTGCCACCGCCGAGGCCACCGGCCAGTCGCGGTTATTGAAGAACTCCTGCCACAGCACGCGGCCAATCATGATGCTGTCCGGGCCGCCGAGCAGTTCAGGGATCACAAACTCCCCTACCGCCGGGATAAAGACCAGCATTGACCCGGCGATAATGCCGCCTTTGGTCAGCGGGACAATGACGCTGAAGAACGTTTTCAACGGGCGCGCGCCGAGATCGAGCGATGCTTCCACCAGCGAGTAATCAATGCGCGTCAGGGCCGTGTAAATCGGCAGCACCATAAACGGTAGATAGGCGTAAACAATCCCGATATAGACCGCAAGGTTGGTATGCAGGATGGTCAACGGCTGGTCGATCACCCCGAGCCACATCAAAAAGTTATTCAGTATGCCGTTGTTTTTCAGGATCCCCATCCACGCGTAAACGCGGATCAGGAACGAGGTCCACGACGGCAAAATTACCAGCAGCAGCAGGATGTTACGCGTCGATGGCTTGCTGTGCGCGACCGCCCAGGCCAGCGGATAGCCCATGAGAAGGCAGCAGATCGTCGAGATCGCCGCCACCTGCAGCGACTGCAAATAGGCTTCGAAATAGAGCGGGTCGTCGGTGAGCTGCAGGAAATTGCCCAGGTTTAAGGTCAGCGTCAGCTGCCCGTCGGCCCAGTCCAGCAGGTTGGTATACGGCGGGATCGCCCGCGCCATTTCCGCTAGGCTGATCTTGAAAACAATCAGGAACGGCAGCAGGAACAGCAGGATCAGCCAGATATACGGCATGGCGATCACCAGCTTGCGGCCGTGGTTCATCTGCATTCGCGCCAGCCAGTGGGCAAAGCCGCCCGGTTTTTTGACGCGGGCTGGAGGTTCAAGTGTACTCATGATCGCTCCTTATACCGTCAGTACGACGCAGCTGTCCGCGTCCCAGCACAGGCGCACTTCGTCGCCCCAGGTCGGCTGTCCCTTGCGATAGCGATGTTCGTTCTGCAACTGGGCGCTGAGCATTTGTCCGCTTTTCAGTCGCACATGGTAAATAGACAGGTCGCCCAGATAGGCAATGTGCACCACTTCCCCGACGGCAAAGTTATAGCCATCGGCAGGCGGATCCTCGCAGAGCATGATCTTCTCCGGACGCAGGGCAACGTAGACCGGCACGTTATCTAACACCGAGTTATCAGAGTCGACCTTAAGCGGATGCTGCAGCCCCGGCGATTCGATGACCAGCCCGTCTTCCTGACGATCTTTCAACAGCCCTTCGAAGACGTTCACCGAGCCGATAAACTCCGCGCTGTAGCGCGTAGTCGGATGCTCGTAAATCTCTTCCGGCTCGCCGATCTGCACGAACTTACCGCGGTTCATGATCGCGATACGTCCGGCCATGGTCATCGCCTCTTCCTGGTCGTGGGTAACCATCACGCAGGTCACGCCCACGCGCTCGAGAATGTCCACCACTTCGAGCTGCATGCGGTCGCGCAGCTTTTTATCCAGCGCACCCATCGGTTCGTCGAGCAGCAATAATTTCGGACGTTTTGCCAGACTGCGGGCCAGCGCCACGCGCTGACGCTGGCCGCCGGAGAGCTGGTGCGGTTTACGCTTCGCGAACTCCTGCATGTGCACCAGGCTCAGCATCTCGGCCACGCGCGCGGTAATTTCAGCCTTCGGCAGTTTGTCCTGCTTCAGGCCAAAGGCGATGTTTTGCTCCACCGTCATGTGCGGAAACAGCGCGTAGGACTGAAACATCATATTAATCGGACGCTGATACGGCGGCACGCTGGACAGGTCTACGCCGTCCAGCACGATTTGCCCGGCGGTAGGCTGTTCAAAACCCGCCAGCATACGCAGCAGGGTCGATTTTCCACAGCCGGATGCGCCCAGCAGCGCGAAGATTTCGCCTTTGTAGATCGTCAGGCTGACGTCGTCCACGGCATGCTGGCCGTCGAAAGATTTGGTGAGGTTACGAATTTCAAGCAGCGGGGTCAGCGCTTTACGGACTTTCGCCTGCGGGCGGGGGATCGCGTCATTCACGGGGTGTTCTCCGGTAGAGATCAAAACTGGTGCAGGCGCACCAGAACGGTGCGCCTGTTGCCGGGGTCGCTAACGCTTGCCCGGCCTACGACTCACGGTAACTTATTTACCGCTCTTCACCTTAGTCCACGCGCGGGTACGCACGCGGTCAATTTTGGGATCCTGAACTTTCAGGGTGAACAGCTTGGCAAACACGTCTGCCGGTGGATAAATCGCCGGGTTATTGCGGATCTCTTCGCTTACCAGCGGCACCGAGGCCTTGTTACCGTTCGCGTAGTAAACGTGGTCGCTGATGTGAGCAATCACGTCCGGACGCATCAGATAGTTGAGGAACTGATAGGCTTCGTCTTTGTTCTTCGCATCAGCAGGCATCGCGAAGACGTCGAAGAACGCCAGCGCCCCCTCTTTTGGAATGAAGTAAGAGACGTTCACGCCGTTTTTCGCCTCTTTCGCGCGGTTAGCCGCCTGCCACACGTCACCTGCCCAGCCGATTGCGACGCAGATGTCGCCGTTTGCCAGGTCGTTGATGTACTGGGAAGAGTGGAAGTAGCGAATATTTGGACGCAGCTTCAGCAGCAAATCGGTCGCCGGGCCGGTGTAGTCATTGGCTTTGTTGCTGTTCGGGTCTTTACCCAGGTAATTCAGCACGGTCGCGAAAATCTCTTCCGGCGCATCGAGGAAGGAGACGCCGCAGCTTTTCAGCTTCTCAAGGTTTTCCGGCTTCAGCACCACATCCCAGCTGTCCAGCTTGACGTCCGGGCCGAGCGCCGCTTTCACTTTATCGACGTTGTAGCCGATACCGGTGGTCGCCCACAGATAAGGCATCGCGTATTTATTGTCCGGGTCGTGCTTCGCCACCAGCTTCAGCACTTCCGGGTCGAGGTTTTTCCAGTTCGATAATTTGCTCTTATCCAGCGGCTGGAAAACGCCTGCGGTCAGCTGACGCTCAAGGAAGCTCGCAGAGGGCACCACCAGGTCAAAACCGGTGCTGCCCGCCATCAGCTTTCCTTCCAGCACTTCGTTGGAATCGAAAACGTCATAGACCACTTTAATGCCGGTCTCTTTTTCAAAATTAGCGACCGTATCCGGCGCGATATAGTCAGACCAGTTATAAACGTGCAGCGTTTTTTGTTCCGCAGCGAGCGTGCCGGCAGAGACGGCCATCAGAGCACCCGCAACCAGACCCGATAACCATTTTTTATTCAAGGCGATCATAGTGTTATTCCTTCTGAAAGCTCGTTAACAAACGAACCAAAACTGTGCAATCTGGATATATGCAAAAATCATGCATAGTTTGTCGTTCTGCCCGAAATAAAAATAAACCCCTTTCCTGGCAGGTTCCGCTCGCTTTTTTGTAAGCATCGCAAGAATAACTGTAGCCCGTGTCTCCGGCTATAGCCCAGACGAAAAAACGCCTTTTATCAATTTTTTATGCAGGTTATGTCTACGTGATAAGCCGAAAGGGCCTTCAGGGAGGTGAAAAATTCTTTAAGGAAAGGTTAAAAGCAGCAGAAAAAATGGCGTTATGCAGCCGCTCTGGCAGCGACTGCGCAAAAGTCAGACAGGCTTAGTGGAGAAAATTGGGAGATGCATCATTATTCTCTGCGTCATCTTCCGCGCTATACAGCAGATGATGTGCATTGGCTTCCATCATGACCATCGAAATTTGCTCTTCACTCAAGCGCATAAACCAGGCGAACTGCTTAAAGGATAAGCCAGCACCGGAGAATAAAGACTGGCAAACGACCAGTTTTGGCAGATTATCATCCTGTATGTCGAGAAATGCTTTCACCGTCAAGGAACTGGCGTTGATGGCCGAGAGATCGGAAGCCAGCGCCAGCAGCGCGGACGGCTTCACTTCGGCCAGCGCGGAGAAAAGGATCACGTCGTTAATCAGATCGACTTTAGCATCGAAAATGCCGTCGAAATTCTGCATATGAGGCAGATGCAGCGCCTGGCAGGAATCACATTCAAAGAAGGTGATACCGGCATCATCAAGCCATTGACGTAACGTATCCAGTGTTGGAACGACCTGTAAATCCATCGCTGTGCAGCCTCTTATATAAAAACTTTGCATAGATTACGCAAAAAGCGTGCTCAATACCATTTAACCGCCCGTTTTCAGACAGTAACCCGGCGTGGCATGACGCTCGATCCAGGCGATCATTTTACCCGCAATATCGACACCTGTGGTTTTTTCCACGCCTTCCAGCCCCGGCGAGGCATTGACCTCCATTACCAGCGGCCCGCGTGTCGCCCGCAGAAGATCGACTCCGGCCACGTCCAGCCCCAGCGTTTGCGCCGCCTTTACGGCAATCTCTCTTTCACGCTCGCTGATCTCTGCAACCCGCGCCACGCCCCCGCGATGGAGATTTGAACGGAAATCGCCCTCTTTCGCCTGACGTTCGATGGCGGCAACCACCTCGTTTCCGACCACGAAGCAGCGAATATCGCGACCTTTGGCCTCTTCGATATACTCCTGCACCAGAATATGCGCATTCAGACCGCGAAAGGCGTCAATCACACTTTCCGCTGCCTGCCGCGTTTCTGCCAGCACCACGCCAATACCCTGCGTGCCTTCCACCAGTTTGATGACCAGCGGCGCACCGCCCACCATGTCGATCAGATCGCTGGTGTCGTCCGGTGAATGGGCAATCCCGGTGACGGGAAGATCGATTCCCTGACGGGCGAGCAGCTGCAGCGAACGCAGTTTATCGCGGGCGCGGGAAATGGCGACAGATTCATTGAGCGGATAGCTGCCCAGCATCTCGAACTGGCGCAGCGCGGCGGTGCCGTAATAGGTGATCTGGGAGCCGATGCGGGGGATCACCGCATCGAAATGCGGCAGCTTGCGGCCTTTGTAGTGAATCGACGACGCAGCAGGGTCGATGTTCATATAGCAGGACATCGGATCGAGGATCTCAACCTGATGCCCGCGTTTTGCCGCCGCCTCGCGCAGGCGTTTACATGAATAGAGCGTTCCATCCCGGGACAATATGGCAATTTTCACCCTGCACCTCTCTGAAGACATGGATAAAGCCTGCCTATCATACACGAGGCGCAGAAGGAATGGACTACCGCGTCGCCCATCCCTGTTTATGAAGGTAATCGAGAATAAACGGACGGTTTTCTTTAATGATGGTGCGACGAATATGGTCAGTCCAGGTATCGCGACGGTTATTGCTGCCGCGCGTCATGTAGTAGTTCGCCAGCTCTTCATCATATTGATTCAGGACGTCCTGATTGACCGGCTGGTAGTGGTTTTCATGCACCAGCATGGCGGCAGGAATACGCGGTTTCAGATCCGGGTTATCCGCAGGCCAGCCGAGGCATAATGAATCCCATCAAAACGACGTAACAACGCAGAGTCAGAAACTTAAAGGGATTCACCAATGACTACGAACGCAATCATCCGCAAAAAAGAACTGGTTAATGGGTAATGATGTTCTTCATAACCCATTCAGTAATTTCTTGTTCACGAAATTTTCGTTTGTCCGGACACCAGCAAGCGTCCGCGCCCCGTTCGTTCAGTTAGTTACTGATTTGATATCGAACCCGCAACGCTTCACAACCTAGCTTTTAGTTGAGTATTCCACGTAATTTTTTCTCTCTTTGTTCGTAACTTTGTACGTGTATTTATCAGAAAAATATTTGTAGAAATACTGAACGACCGAAGCAGATGTAAACTGAATGTTACATTAGTACAAATGGTTTTTAATTCTGGTGATAGGTTCAGGCTATGAATAAAACTAGATTCAAAGTTTTATATACGCGTAAACGTAATGCACGCTCGAAATTTACCGATTTTCCATCCATTCGGAAGTATCTTTTTATCAAAAAAAAACCCGTCTGTATTCACTTGCCCGATTTTTGCCTTACACGTGATAATGTTTCTCTCATCGATTAAATGCTAACCGTCAAACGTTGAACAACATATGAACAAAAACCCTAAGCATAAGACCAAGTTTTTTAAGTACATGAGTATCGACGCGGCACTGTGTATCATCAAAGATTCAACTTTGAAGTTTACTACTCCTGACAAGTTCAACGATCCTTTTGATACGTATCCTTATTTCCCCAGAGAAGGATACGAAAAGATGGTTGAACGCATCAGAAAAGAGAACGGATTCAACGATCCGCGTTTCACTCTTAAGCAACGTGAACAGATGTTTACTGTTACGAACACACTCAATTTCAGGAAAGAGACCTCTAAACATTCTGCTGCAACATGCTTTAGTAAATCAGCAACCATTTTACCGATGTGGGCGCATTACGCGAACAACCACAAAGGATGTGTGATTGAATTTGAACTTAAGCATGAAGATGCTAAAGCTGTGGCGATAAAGATGTACACACATCCTTTCTACAGAGATACAGAATTCTTAGTTCCGCATGATGTGATCTATTCCGATGCTCGCCCCCCTGCATATGACAAATCAGGCTCAACTCAGAATATGAGTCTTAAAGCTATTTTCACGAAGTCTACGCAGTGGAGTTACGAACAGGAAATGAGGTGTGTAAAAAACGACGTTTCAGGGATCTACCCGTTCCCCCGCCATCAGTTAAAGCGTGTGATTTTGGGTTTGAAAACCTCTGATGAAGATAAGAAAAAGATCCGTGCGTTGGTTAAAGATACAATGGCACAACACAAGATTTTCATCGATGTTAAACAGATTGGCATGGAACGAGAAACATTTAAGCTCTTTATTAATTAGCTCCCCCCACTTTATATGGGGGTATTGGTATGATTTAAGCCCAAATAGGGCTTACCCAGAGATATAACTGCCAAACTGCTACAACAATCGTCAGCGAGGTTGCGAAAAGAGCAACACCTTTTGCTCCCCTGCCTTCGAAAAGTTTATCTAGTCTTACACCAAATCCTTTTGAGGCGGTTTTGAGTTTGCCATTGACAAGCTTCCTCATGGTCGAACTAAAGAAACCAACTTTTGAAAGCGTAGAGGAGTGCATACGCATGAATTCTTTCCGCTCAAAAGCTTCAACTTCTTCCTTCCCATTAAGAAGGTCTCTATGCCTTCCACCATTTAGATCCATTAGCGACGTCATTTTTGGATGCGTAGCATAGTCAGCACCATAGCGGTCAGAAATTAGGTCATTCAAATTCAACCTACGCTCAACATCGATGACACAAGCGTCCTTGCCGCCCAATACACGATAACGATGCTCTAAATGCTCAAATCCGAAGGTAAGGTTTCTCATATTCCAATGTACCCAGAATTTGTCACGTCGATCTCGAATAAATTTGTAGAACTTAGTCAACAACTCAAGTTCGACTTCATCAAACCTTTGCAGTACATCATTTCGCGGAATCAGTAGTTCTTCGGAAACAGAGTGCGTGGAAAAGCTTACTGATTGACCAGTGCTGTAATGGTTTATAGCTATCGATGTGATACGCGGAGACAATGCCTCGTTATCATCGTTAAGGTTTTGGCATGAGTAATGGATTATAAAAAAATTTTCTGGATGCGACTTAACTGATTTTATGAATTGACTGCTATCAGCAATACTCACTTCTCCCCCTAACTATATGAAAACAAATTATTATCATTTTTGCAAAGTAAGTATGCCTTCGCTCCGCAAACCATTGCAGAGTAAATATGCGAAAACGTATTGAGTGTCAACTACAGCCATCAACTGAAGCTTGAAACTTTAGTTTTCCCTGTAATACCCGATTTTGAACATTTTGCTCATTGGCGGCGATAACATCACCGCATTAGAAGGTTTAGCGTGTAGCCCATCCCTGTTTATGAAGGTAATCGAGAATAAACGGACGGTTTTCTTTAATGATGGTGCGACGAATATGGTCAGTCCAGGTATCGCGACGGTTATTGCTGCCGCGCGTCATGTAGTAGTTCGCCAGCTCTTCATCATATTGATTCAGGACGTCCTGATTGACCGGCTGGTAGTGGTTTTCATGCACCAGCATGGCGGCAGGAATACGCGGTTTCAGATCCGGGTTATCCGCAGGCCAACCGAGGCACAGGCCGAACAGCGGCAGCACATGTTTTGGCAGCTTCAGCAGCTCAGTCACGCTTTCGATGTTATTGCGCAGGCCGCCGATGTAGACGCCGCCTAACCCCAGCGATTCCGCCGCCGTAAAGGCGTTTTGCGCCATCAACGCAGTATCCACCACGCCCAGCAGCAGCTGTTCGGCCAGCCCCAGTTCGGCTTCAGGGCAGATTTGCAGATGGCGGTTAAAGTCGGCGCAGAACACCCAGAACTCTGCCGCCTGCGCCACATGCTTCTGCCCGCCGGTCAGCGTGACCAGCTGCTCGCGCATGGCCGGGTCGGTGATGCGGATAATCGAACTGCACTGCAGAAAGCTGGAGCTGGAGGTCGCCCTGGCGCTGTCAATAATCGCGGCACGCTGCGCCTCGGTAATCGGCTCATCGGTGAAGTGGCGAATGGAACGGTGGGACTGAAGCAGGTCTATGGTTGGCGTCATCTTCTCTCTCTTTATCTTGCTAAAACCCTATGGCAGCCAGTATAGGCAATGATGTGCGCGGTGTAATTGGCGAAACATAGCTCATAGGTATTATAACGACAGGCGAAACCTTCTTTAATGACGGCGGGTTATGGGGCACTATACATGTCATTCGCCGTCAGGCTTGTTTTTTGAGGAGAGAGAAATGTTTGCAGTAATTTTTGGTCGTCCAGGGTGCCCTTACTGTGTTCGCGCAAAAGAGCTGGCTGAGAAACTGACCGAAGAGCGCGATGACTTCAACTTCCGTTATGTAGACATCCACGCGGAAGGCATCACCAAAGCCGATCTGGAAAAAACCGTCGGCAAGCCGGTTGAAACCGTACCGCAGATCTTCCTCGATCAGAAACACATCGGCGGCTGCACTGACTTTGAAGCCTACGCCAAAGAAAACCTGGGCCTGTTTGCCGCTCAGTAATGCGAAGACGCCCTCACCGCGAGGGCGTTTTTATTGCGGATGTTTGCGCCGGTGCAGCAAGCTGCGCACAAACAGATAGCAAAGCGCCCCCAGCGCACACCAGAACACCCCGCTCAGTAACCACGCCAGCTCCTGCCACAAACTTCTTGTCGGGACATACATCAGACGCATCATCAGCAGGCACAGCGGTGCTGCCAGCATGGCCCCGAGTAGAGGCTTGATTACCTCTCCTTTACGCGAGAGAAAACTGGCTGCGGCGCCCGGCAGGATGAAAAAGAGCAAACCCAGTTCCGGATGACCGGACGCCCTGAATGCCCCCTTCACATTAAAAGCGAGCGACATGCAAACGACCGTAAACAGCAAAAAGCAGCTGACCACGCCCGCCCAGTTTCGTTTAATGTTCAAACTATCCTCCTGACTTATCTCTATCAAATACAACTTCGTCCAGTGGACGCCCAGTCAGATAAAGCAGTACGGCAATCCTTGCCAAAGCACGCACAGGCTGATGCGATAATAGGTGGCTGTCGGTAGCTAATACGATTAAACTAACCGCCAGCGCATGTTTTAGGGAATTTATTAGGAAGCAGGGAGTCGTGAAGTCTTTCCCTGGCCCTGAAAACAGTAGCCCAAATAGTCCTTTCATTCAACAACTTACTGGTAAACAAGAAGTTAGCCTCCGTGAATATAAACGTCGCAGACTTGTTAAATGGGAATTACATCCTGTTATTATTTGTGGTACTGGCGTTGGGCCTTTGCCTGGGTAAATTGCGCCTGGGTTCAGTTCAACTGGGTAATTCCATTGGCGTTTTAGTCGTCTCTTTATTATTAGGTCAGCAGCATTTCAGTATTAACACGGATGCGCTCAATTTAGGCTTCATGCTGTTTATTTTTTGTGTTGGCGTGGAAGCGGGGCCGAACTTTTTTTCAATTTTCTTCCGCGACGGCAAAAATTACCTGATGCTGGCGCTGGTGATGGTCGGCAGCGCGCTGCTGATTGCGTTAGGACTGGGCAAACTGTTTGGCTGGGATATCGGGTTAACGGCCGGTATGCTGGCTGGCTCCATGACATCCACCCCGGTGCTGGTGGGTGCGGGTGATACCCTGCGTCATTCCGGCATGCAGGGCGCACAGCTCTCTACCGCGCTCGACCACCTGAGTCTGGGCTATGCATTGACTTACCTTATTGGTCTGGTGAGCCTGATCGTGGGTGCGCGCTACCTGCCAAAATTGCAGCACCAGGATCTGCAGACCAGCGCACAGACAATTGCTCGCGAGCGCGGTCTGGACACGGACACCAAGCGTAAAGTCTATCTGCCTGTGATCCGCGCCTATCGCGTCGGGCCGGAGCTGGTGGCCTGGACCGACGGCAAAAACCTGCGCGAGCTGGGGATTTACCGCCAGACGGGCTGTTACATCGAACGTATTCGACGCAACGGCATTCTGGCAAACCCGGACGGCGACGCGGTGCTGCAGATGGGCGACGACATCGCGCTGGTAGGTTACCCGGACGCTCATGCCCGTCTCGATCCGAGCTTCCGCAACGGTAAAGAGGTGTTCGACCGCGACCTGCTCGACATGCGTATCGTCACCGAAGAGATCGTGGTGAAAAACCATAACGCCGTTGGCCGCCGTCTGGCGCAGCTGAAGCTAACCGACCACGGCTGCTTCCTCAACCGCGTGATCCGCAGCCAGATTGAGATGCCCATCGACGACAACGTCGTGCTCAACAAAGGTGACGTTTTGCAGGTGAGCGGCGACGCACGACGCGTGAAAACCGTTGCTGACCGCATCGGCTTTATCTCCATCCACAGCCAGGTCACCGACCTGCTGGCCTTCTGCGCGTTCTTCATTGTCGGCCTGATGATCGGGATGATCACCTTCCAGTTCAGCAACTTTAGCTTCGGCATCGGTAACGCCGCCGGGCTGCTGTTTGCCGGGATCATGCTGGGCTTCCTGCGAGCCAACCACCCAACCTTCGGCTACATTCCACAGGGCGCGCTGAACATGGTGAAAGAGTTCGGTCTGATGGTCTTTATGGCAGGCGTCGGCTTGAGCGCCGGGAGCGGCATCGGCCACAGCCTGGGGGCCGTCGGCTGGCAGATGTTGGTTTCCGGACTTATCGTCAGCCTGGTACCGGTCGTTATCTGTTTCCTGTTCGGCGCCTACGTGCTGCGCATGAACCGCGCCCTGCTCTTCGGGGCAATGATGGGCGCACGTACCTGTGCGCCTGCCATGGAAATCATCAGCGATACTGCGCGCAGCAACATCCCGGCACTGGGGTATGCGGGCACCTATGCTATCGCTAACGTGCTGCTCACGCTGGCGGGTACGCTGATCATCATCATCTGGCCAGGACTCGGATAAGTCTCAAGTTTGCGCGTGGTTAGAATTATTTTCGTTACGCGCAGAACTTTTTTATCAGAGGGCAGTCATAACTAGTGCCACTGCTTTTCTTTGATGTCCCCAATTTGTGGAGCCCATCAACCCCGCCGTTTTGGTTCAAGGTTGATGGGTTTTTTGTTGTCTGAAATCCCCTCGCTCACAGAATCAATCGCTTACAGCCACGCTTTCTGATGTTGGGCTTCAGCACCAGACAAAAAACCTATCCCCTTACTTTTTTCCTTCCTGGCTTCAGAAAACTATCGCTCCCTGACAGCAAAAGAATAAAATCAGAAAAAACGTCAGCAAGGAAAGCCGCATGTTCGATTTTTATCCCGAGAAAACCTACAGCAGAACGGAAGTAATGAGCAAGCCATCGCCAGTTCCGCCAGTAAATGGCGTCTACTTCTGGTGGTTTAAGGAGATCCCTCCAGGTGTGCCGACCGAGGGCTGCATCACCTCAGACGGCTATACGCTGCTATACGTTGGTATTTCGCCCGATCAGAGAGGGAAGCCTAATAGCCGTTCAAATTTAAGGAAACGAATAAAAACGCATTACAGCGGCAATGCAGCTGGTTCGACGCTTAGGCGCACGCTGGGTGTGTTATTGAGTGGTTTAAGTGGCTTTCCCCTGCGCCGCGTGGGTTCTGGATCCAGAATGACATTTACTCACCCTGGCGAGCAGTGGCTTGACGCCTGGATGGAACAGAATGCAAAAGTTCACTGGCATCCTGTCGAAGCGCCCTGGGAACTTGAGGATATGCTGATTGCATCGCTTTCCTTACCACTAAACATTCAGGGAAATGCTCATGCCTTTAAAATGACGCTTTCAGGAATGCGTAGTCAGGCTGCTGCGGAGGCAAGATTGATGGAGATTGCTGACGAAAGGGATCTGAACAGGCGACTTATGGCGTAGTAAAATTCTACGCCATTGATTCTAGTTCTGTAAGCAAATTTGCTTACAATGTTTTGACGCATAAAGATTTTCATGCACACGTTTATCATTTTGATACTACAGGTTGATACCGCTGTATTTCATCTATCAACTCTGATGAATATTTTGCACACAGTCTATTAATAAATAACGGTTCAACACTTTTACAATACGATAAATATCCTTTAAGAAAAAGGCGTTTTTCCTCTGGAAGATCCTTCCATTTGAAAATAAGAGCTTTAACCATTCTTTTTTTATCCCTTCCTAATGAAACCCCTCCATCGGTAGTCAAAGTTACACCAGTGACCATCATTTTATTTTTTTTTGACATGTGCAAAGTTTTCTTTCTATTAATCCATAATTTTGATGGATATCTAAGAGTTTTTAGGTTCAATCGTAAAAAGGGAGGTATCAACTTTAATACATTTTCTTCATTAGTTGAAAAATACATATCATCCGCGTAACGCGAATATGTCACACCTTTTGAAAGACAAAACTCATTCAATAAGTGATCCAATTTAAAGCATATAGCATTACTCATTACAGGAGAACTGACCGCCCCCATAGTCAACCTTCCGTTGAAGCATACTAATTTTACTAGCAAATCTGTATCAGATTCTAACCATTTGTCACCGAAATATTGTTTATTGTCATTTATGTATTCTTTAACATCATTTTTCGTAATAGAATCAAAAAATGCTTCAAAGTCCAACTTGAGCATGAAACGCTTAGCTTTGTGAATACTTGCATGTTTATAAACTGACGAACCTTTTTGATAAGCTACAGCATTTGGATGAACCGGCAATTTCGACAATATATTATCATGAAGCAGTCTCTGTAACACTTTTAATTCTTTAGAGGGTTGATAGACTATTCTTGTCCCGCCGTTTTTTTTAGGAACAGAAAATTTCCCATAATGGGAGTTAGCTTCATTTGCAACTTTAAAAATAAAATCAGCTTCTAATAGCAATACTTTAGCTAGATATTCAATTAACATATCACATAATCCTTTCTAGCTCTGTCTTGAATTTCGATATCATTATTAAATCGGATAATGATCTAGCTCTACTGCGCTGAATACTTTCAACCAAACCTTTCATCGTTTCATGATTGAACAACTTAACATAATCGACACAGGAATAATGAGTTACACCTTCAAATTTACTTTCCTTAAAAATCCCCAGAGCAACCCCAATAGACACGACAAAAGAAATGTTTTTATTGTTCTTATAATTTATCATTCGCCCAGTGATATTGATTATTTCAGGTATCGTTATCGGTCCCAAAGATGATACAACTACTAATACAAAAAATAGAAATATTTTTGGAGAGTATTTATAATCACCAATCAAATTCGACTCCGCTATACTTGATTGAGTTTTCCTGTTAAGCCTTTCATTGATTTTAGGCATGCAAGTTAAAATCGTCTCGAATTCAGTGTAGATTGTAGGACCAAATTTAGACTCACTATTAACCCATGTTACTGGGCCTGTATTAATGAATGACTTATGACTTTCAAATTTTTTATCCAAGATTGGAAGAAGTTTTTTACGTAATACCGGACTTAAGGAAAATGCACCCAATTCAGCTACAGTACCGTAACTTTCTACGAGAATAATTACCACATCGGAAAAATCGGCAAGCCACTCTTCTAACGATAATGCATTCACATTACGATGAGTTCCAAGATTACTAATAACTTCCCACGCCAATTCTGCGCGAAAAGTGACAAACTCTTTATGATGTTTAGTGATATATTTTTCAAGCACCCCTCTGTTTGAGCAAAAAGCCTCATCTCCACCACAAATAAATAATACTTTGGGTAAAATATAATTAAAAGAGTTCAAGTTGCTGGGAAAAAAACTTGAAATAAAATTTTCTTTTGCGCGTAAATATCTTGGGTGTTTGAACCACATGTTAATTGCCCATACAAGAGTTCCCGAGACACAAGTTAGCCTGGTGTCTATAAATGACACAAGGCTAACTTGTGTCGAGATACCAAGCAATCCATTCGAGTTGGCTAAACACCAACCGCTAGAAAGCAACATGCAATATGCGCTTTCCTACTAAGGGCATGATCAGGCTAGCACCAACATTTAGATAACTCAAGTGAATACCTTCAAGTGCGCTAGTATCTCCGCCAAGCCTGAGCACTTCATGGTGTGGTTTTCATACAGGTTCATGCCGGCCAGTAAGCGCACCAGTTCTGGCGGACCAAATCTGCTTAGCTGTCGTTGATTATATTTATTGCTTCAACTAACCCTTTTTTATAAATAGTTTTTTTGCCTGAAATTCTCTGATCCATGATCCCTCTCTTCCCTCCCTTACATTTAATATATATGATTTATCGAATATGTATTAACTACCCATAGGGTTCGTCCATGCTCCACCCGCTCCAGCTCTTCAAAACCCTCTCCGACGAAACGCGGCTCGCCATCGTCATGCTGCTCCGTGAGGCAGGTGAATTGTGCGTCTGCGATCTCTGCGCCGCGACCACCGAGTCGCAGCCGAAAGTCTCCCGTCACATGGCCTTGTTGCGCGAGTCCGGGCTGGTGATCGACCGTCGCGAGGGGAAATGGGTCCATTACCGTCTCTCTCCTAACATGCCTGCGTGGGCGGCAACCGTTATCGACAACAGCTGGAACTGCCTGCGGGAAGAGACGCGCATGAAGCTGAAAAACCGACTACCGGGCGCATGCTGATCGCAACACATTCACCAAAGCAGATATAATGGAGTAAACGATGTTTCTGGCAGGGGCTATTTTTCTGTTTACGCTGGTACTGGTCATTTGGCAGCCCAAAGGGCTCAGTATCGGCTGGAGCGCCACCATCGGCGCCGTGCTGGCGCTGGTCAGCGGCGTGATTCACATTAACGATATACCAGTCGTGTGGAATATCGTCTGGAACGCTACGGCAACGTTTATCGCCGTCATCATCATCAGCCTGCTGCTGGATGAGTCCGGCTTTTTCGAGTGGGCGGCGCTCCATGTTGCCCGCTGGGGAAACGGTCGCGGGCGATTGCTGTTTACGTATATCGTGCTGCTGGGCGCAGCCGTGGCGGCGCTGTTTGCCAATGACGGTGCAGCGCTGATACTGACCCCTATCGTTATCGCCATGCTGCTGGCGCTGGGGTTCAGCAAGCAGGCCACGCTGGCGTTTGTGATGGCAGCAGGTTTTATCGCCGATACCGCCAGCCTGCCGCTGATTGTGTCCAACCTGGTCAACATCGTGTCGGCAGACTTCTTTAAGCTGGGGTTCAGCGAGTACGCTTCGGTGATGATCCCGGTGGATATCGCCGCGATTGCCGCAACGCTGGTGATGCTGCATCTTTTCTTCCGCAAGGAAATTCCCCCGGAATATGACCTGTCAAAACTCCGCGAGCCCGCACGCGCCATTCACGATCTCCCGACGTTCAGAACGGGCTGGATCGTCCTGCTGCTGCTTCTCGTCGGTTTCTTCGTACTTGAGCCTCTCGGCATTCCGGTCAGCGCCATTGCGACCGTCGGCGCGCTGATTTTATTCGCTGTCGCAAAGCGCGGACATGCGATAAACACAGGGAAAGTGCTGCGCGGCGCACCGTGGCAGATCGTTATCTTTTCGCTGGGGATGTATCTGGTGGTGTATGGCCTGCGCAATGCCGGGCTGACGGATTCTCTCACAGGCGTCCTGAATAGCCTGGCCGGACACGGGCTGTGGGCCACCACGCTGGGAACCGGGTTCATCACCGCGTTCCTGTCATCCATAATGAACAATATGCCCACGGTGCTGATTGGCGCGCTCTCCATTGAAGGCAGTACGGCAACGGGACTGCTCAAGGACGCGATGATTTATGCCAACGTGATTGGCTGCGATTTGGGGCCGAAAATCACCCCTATCGGTAGCCTCGCCACCCTGCTCTGGCTTCACGTGCTGGCGCAGAAAAACATGACGATGACCTGGGGCTACTATTTCCGGACGGGCATCGTTATGACGCTGCCGGTCCTGTTTGTGACGCTCGCCGCGCTGGCGCTACGTCTCTCCTTCACACTGTAATGAGCCACTGATATGAGCCACATCACTATCTACCACAACCCCGCCTGCGGCACCTCGCGCAACACGCTGGAGATGATCCGCAACAGCGGCACGGAGCCAGAGATTATCCTCTATCTGGAAACCCCACCGTCGCAAGATGAACTGACCACCCTGATTGCCGATATGGGCATTTCAGTGCGGGACCTGCTGCGTAAAAACGTGGAGCCTTATGAACAGCTCGGCCTGGCCGAAGATAACTTCACCGACGACCAGCTTATCGGTTTAATGCTTCAGCACCCGATCCTGATTAACCGTCCGATCGTGGTAACGCCGCTCGGCACCCGCCTGTGCCGCCCGTCTGAAGTTGTCCTCGACATCCTGCCGGACGCGCAAAAAGGGGCGTTTACGAAAGAGGATGGCGAAGCCGTCGTGGACGCCAGCGGGAAACCCATCGGCCGCAGGTAGGTCTGGCTGGAGCGAGGGGGTGCCTAACGACCGCCCTCACCCGCAATCCTGCCCACCATCGCGCGGATCTCGTCCCGGCTTAAGGGCTTACGGTCGGTGACAAAATGCAGCGTCATCCCTTCAATAAACGCATCCAGCGCGCGGGTGGTGACCGGATCGAACCACTGCTCCAGCGTGTCCTGGCTCATCTTCATCCAGTCCTGCATCACCGTTTTAAGGGCCGCGCTGCGGTGCATAAAAGCGTACAGTTGGTACATCAACGCCATATTGTGCGGCGTGGTCACCTGCGAGCTGTGGATCAGCGTGGTGATGGACTCACACGCCATTTCCGGCCCTGTGACGCCCGCAAAGAAATCCCGGTACTGCTGCGACATCTGCCGGGTAAACCACGTAAAGGCCTCTTCCAGCAGCGATTCCATACCGTCAAAATAGTAGGTCATCGACCCCAGCGGTACGCCCGCGCAGGAGGCGATTTTACGGTGCGTGACGGCGTGAATACCGTGCTCAGCGATGGTGTCCAGCGTCGCCTGGAGTATTTTTTCCCGGCGGTGCGGATCGTTGGGTGGTCTGCTCATAAATTCCTCATCCGGTTTATGTACAAATGTACACAAACTTGCTAGTGTTGTCGCTATTGTTGTACTTCTGGTGCTACCCCAATGACGCTGAACTCTCCCCGTAAGGCCCTGCAATTACGCATGTGGGCGCTGTTTATGTTCTTCTTTATTCCCGGGCTGCTGATGGCCTCCTGGGCCACGCGCACCCCGGCTATTCGCGATATTTTGTCCGTCTCTACCGCCGAGATGGGCATCGTGCTGTTCGGCCTGTCGATAGGCTCCATGAGCGGCATTCTCTGCTCCGCGTGGCTGGTTAAACGCTTTGGCACGCGGGCGGTGATCCGCACCACCATGTGCTGCGCGGTGTTCGGGATGATGGTGCTGAGCGTGGCGCTGTGGTTTGCCTCGCCGGTCCTGTTTGCTCTGGGGCTGACGGTCTTTGGCGGCAGCTTCGGCGCGGCGGAAGTAGCGATTAACGTCGAAGGGGCATCTGTCGAGCGTGAGATGAACAAAACCGTGCTGCCGATGATGCATGGCTTTTACAGCCTCGGCACGCTGGCGGGTGCGGGAGTGGGGATGGCGCTGACGGCGTTTGGCGTGGCGGCCAATCTGCATATTTTACTGGCGGCGCTGGTGTGCATTATTCCGATCCTGACGGGCATCCGGGCGATCCCGGACGGCACCGGTAAGAACTCCGCTGGCGAACAGCACTCGGCCGAAAAAGGGCTGCCCTTCTACCGCGACTTCCAGCTGATGCTGATCGGCGTGGTGGTGCTGGCAATGGCGTTCGCGGAAGGTTCCGCCAACGACTGGCTACCGCTGCTGATGGTGGACGGTCACGGCTTCAGCCCGACCTCCGGCTCGCTGATTTACGCCGGGTTTACGCTGGGGATGACCGTCGGGCGCTTCACCGGCGGCTGGTTTATCGACCGCTACAGTCGCGTAGCGGTGGTGCGCGCCAGTGCCCTTCTCGGCGGGTTAGGCATCGCGATGATCATCTTTGTGGACGTGGACTGGATTGCAGGCATTTCCGTGATCCTGTGGGGACTGGGAGCATCACTTGGCTTCCCGCTGACCATTTCCGCCGCCAGCGACACTGGCCCGGATGCGCCAACGCGCGTCAGCGTAGTGGCGACCACCGGTTACCTCGCCTTCCTGGTGGGACCACCGCTGCTCGGTTTCCTCGGGGAGCACTACGGCCTGCGCAGCGCCATGCTGGTGGTATTAGGGTTAGTCATTATCGCGGCGCTGGTGGCGCGCGCGGTGGCAAAGCCGGAAGCAGAACAAACGACACTGGAGAAGGGATATGAGCGTTAAACTGATTGCAGTCGACATGGATGGCACCTTCCTGAGTGATGCGAAGACGTACAACCGCACGCGTTTTCTGGCGCAGTACGCGCGCATGAAGGCGCAAGGCATTCGCTTCGTGGTCGCCAGCGGCAACCAATACTACCAGCTGATCTCCTTTTTCCCGGAGATCGCGCATGAGATTGCGTTTGTTGCCGAAAACGGCGGCTGGGTCGTGAGCGAAGGTGAAGATGTCTTTAATGGTGAACTGTCGAAAGCCCATTTCGAGACCGTCGCGAACGTGTTAAATGACGTTCCGGGCATTGAGATAATTGCCTGCGGCAAAGGCAGCGCCTACACCCTCAAAGCCTATGACGATGCCTTCATCGATATGGCCTCAAAATATTATCACCGCCTCGAAAGGGTCAGTGATTTCGATAACCTGAACGATATTTTCTTCAAGTTTGGGCTTAACGTTTCCGATGATGAAATTCCGCGTATTCAGGCGCTGCTGCATGAAAGGCTGGGCGATATTATGGTGCCCGTCACCACCGGTCACGGCAGTATCGACCTGATTATCCCCGGCGTGCACAAAGCTAACGGCTTGCGCATTTTGCAGGCGCGATGGGGCATAGAGAACAGCGACGTGGTGGCCTTTGGCGACAGCGGCAACGACGTAGAAATGTTGCGCCAGTCAGGGTTTAGCTTTGCGATGGCCAATGCCAAACCGCATATTAAGGCGGTCGCCCGGTTTGAAGCGCAGCATAATAACGATGAAGGCGTTTTAAACGTGATTGAGAAGGTGTTGAACGGGGAGGCTCCGTTTAATTAACCGCGTGCGGTCTGGTGCCCTCACCCTAGCCCTCTCCCAAAAGGGGAGAGGGAATAAACAGATCAAGGTTGCAGGGCGCTGCCGATGCGTTTGTCTTTCAGGAACACCACCATTAATCCCACCCACAGCACGCCGTTGGCAAGGTTGAACAGGCTGAACAGCCCGTTGCCGCCAAACGCGTAAGCGTGCTTGCTCACCTCAATTCCGACGGTAAAAATCAACATCTGCAGCATGCCCATCGCGGCGGACACCGTGCCTTTACTCATTTCGCTGGCAAACAGCGTCAGGCGCACCAGTCCGGCATTCGCCACGCCAATACCAAAGGCATAGACGCTCAGACCCGCGGTCATCCACAGGTAGGCGTGGGAAGAGGCCACCGTAGCGACCGCAGCCATGATCAACCCTGCCGCAATCGGCCAGCCGCCCATAATAATCAGCGAGCGAACGGTGCGGCGCGACGTCAGACGTGCCAGCACGAGGTTACCGGCGATCAGCGCGCCAAAGATCGGCACCTGCAGCAAACCGTACTCGTAACTGCTGAGCTTCTCACCGCTGATGATAATGACGGGCGACTGCGCAATCCACGCCAGCAACGGCAGGCTGACAAAGCCCGTCGCCAGCGCACCCGCGACAAAGCGGCCATTTTTCAACACCTCTTTGTAGTCGCGTCCCAGCTCTTTCAGGGAGAGTTTTTCACCCAGACGCGTAGCCGTTTCCGGCATCGCGCGGTGCAGACCAAAGAAGGAGATGGCAGCAAGGGCGGCGAAGAGTATGAACATCCCCTCCCACGGCGCAACGTGCACCCAGGCTGCGCCCACCAGCGGTCCCAGCAGCGGCGCAATCAGCGCCACGTTCGCCATCAGCGCGGTGATTTTGATACACACCGCCTCTTCAAACGACTCCTGAATAGCGGCATACCCCACGGCACCGATGAAGCACAGGCTCACCCCCTGCAGGAAACGCAGCAGGGTAAATTGTTCAATGTTTTGCGCCAGCAGCGTGGCAAGACAGGTGACAATAAACCACACCACGCCGGTCAGCATCACCGGACGACGACCAATACGGTCCGACAGCGGCCCTAACAGCCACTGTAAAAACATGCCGCCCGCCAGATAGGCGGTCATGGAGGTCGGCACCCACTCGATACCCGCGTTGTACTGTTCTACCACGGCCAGCATACCGGGCTGGATCATATCGTTGCCGATATAGGTAGAGAATTCGTAGAGCACCAGACACAGAGGGAAAAGTAACGCCTGACGTCCCAGACGATTACCGGAAGAAGAACGGTTTAACATGCAATCTCTTTATGATGAAAAAATCGCGATGAGTGTAATGAATTGCCGCAGCCCGAGATAGCAAATTATCGATAGTAAACAGAAATAAAGCACTTATCGTCGTCGTTTAAGGTTTCCTTAAGTTGACAGTTTTATGATAGCCCTATTTTCACGTCACTGACCCTAATTATGGCCTACACCTTCAGCCCTTCAGAATTGTCTAACTTGCCGACAAATAAGACAAAAGACCTTTACCGTTTGCCCCTGCGCTTTTATGGTTATCAGCTTTTCGTGCTGATTGTCCTCGCCGTCCTGTTTACCTGGCTTTCACGTGACGAAACGCTCGACAGATGGATCACCGGTTTCTGGTATGACGCAGCGACGCGCCATTTTCCGTTGCAGCAAAACCCGATGCTGGACCTGCTCAACCATCGGCTGGCGAAGTATGTCTCTATCGCCCTGGCTGCGGTTGCGCTGATTTACGGTGTCGTCAAGCGCAATGCCCGACTCCTCACGGCTGCGCTTCTGATGGGGCTGGGTGCACTGGTTGTCGGCGTGCTGAAAAGCATTAGCCACCATAGCTGTCCGTGGGATCTGGTGGAGTATGGCGGGAAGGCGGTTTCTTACCCCCTGTTTAGCGCGGTACCGGCAGACAGCGGACCGGGCCGTTGCTTCCCGGGCGGCCACTCGTCAAGCGGCTTTATGGTGATGGGGCTGTTTTTTGCCTTCTGGCGCGAACGTCCACGTCTGGCCTGGAGTTTCGTCGTGCTGGGTGCGGTATTGGGTCTGGTAATGGGTTACGGTCAGGTCATGCGCGGGGCGCATTTTTTCTCTCACAACCTGTGGGCTGGGTGGTGGGTCTGGTTTTCCCAGGTGGTGGTCTATGGCCTTGTTTCCGCCTGGTTTGCGAAAGAGTGACGACATTATGTTAGAGAATCTGAACTACGGACTGTTTTATTTCATCAACGCCACGCCAGCCTCGCCGGAATGGATGATTGATTTCGCCACCTTTGTTGCCAGAGATTTGATCTCGATTGTACCTGTACTGGCCGTTGTTCTCTGGCTGTGGGGTCCACGTAAAGAGGTCACTGCACAGCGCCAGCTGGTGATCAAAGTGGCGATGGCCATCGGTGTCAGCGTAGTGACCAGCTATCTGCTGGGACATGCCTTCCCCCACGACCGTCCGTTCGTCGATCACGTTGGGTATAATTTCCTGCACCATGCGCCTGATGACTCCTTCCCAAGCGATCATGGCACCGTGATTTTCACCTTCGCCCTGGCGTTCCTGTTCTGGCATCGCCTGTGGTCTGGCGCGGTGCTGATGGGTATCGCGCTGGCCATCGCCTGGTCCCGCGTTTATCTTGGCGTTCACTGGCCGCTGGATATGGTGGGCGGGTTCCTGGTGGGGCTGATCGGCTGCGTGAGCGCGGCGATCCTGTGGAGCCTCTTTGGCCCGGCGCTTTACCGCGGGCTGTCTCAGCTGTATCGCGTGCTGTTTGCCCTCCCGATCCGCAAAGGCTGGATACGTGACTAATCCCGTTCCGACAGGTTACACTTGAGCCCCCGCCCTGCGGGGGTTCACTTTTTCATCCTGAGGATCTATGGAAACACGACGCGATGACCGCATTGCTCAGCTGCTCCAGGCGCTGAAGCGTAGTGATAAACTGCACCTCAAGGAAGCTGCTACGCTGCTCGGCGTCTCTGAGATGACCATTCGTCGGGATCTTAACAGCGACAGCGCCCCCGTTGTGCTGCTGGGCGGATACATCGTCCTCGAGCCGCGTAGCGCCAGCCACTATCTGATCAGCGATCAAAAAACGCGTCTGGTGGAAGAGAAGCGCAAAGCGGCACGGCTCGCGGCCTCCCTGGTGCAGCCGCATCAAACCCTGTTTTTTGACTGCGGGACCACCACGCCGTGGATCATCGAAGCCATTGACAGCAGCCTCCCGTTTACCGCCGTCTGTTACTCATTGAACACCTTTCTGGCGCTGCAGGAGAAACCCGAATGCCGGGTGATCCTCTGCGGCGGTGAGTTCCACGCCAGTAATGCCATCTTTAAGCCGCTGAACCTGCAGGACACGTTGAGTAACTTATGCCCGGATATCGCGTTTTATTCTGCGGCGGGCGTGAACGTGCGTCAGGGCGCGACCTGCTTTAACCTGGAAGAGTTACCCGTGAAGCACTGGGCGTTAAATGCCGCGCAGTATCATGTGCTGGTGGTGGACCACAGCAAGTTTGGCAAGGTGCGTCCGGCAAGAATGGGCGAGCTGGCGCAGTTTGATGCCATCGTCAGCGATTGCCGCCCGGACGACGAGATTGTGGCCCATGCGAAGGCGCAGCAGGTGAAGTTGATGTATTGAGAGGGGTGCGGCCTGATGCCCTCACCCCGGCCCTCTCCCACAGGGAGAGGGAGAAAACCCATAAGGTTTAGCTAAACCAGCTGCCAAACCACCCGTGGAATTTCATCAGTACGAAATCCCACATCCGGCTGAAGAATCCGCCCTCTTCTACCGCTTCCATCACAATCAGCGGACGCTGTTCAATCGACTTGCCGTTAAGCTGGAAATCAATCGTCCCGACGACCTGGCCTTTTTTCAGCGGAGCCGTAAGCTGCGGGTCGGTCAGGGTGAAGCTGGCTTTCAGGTTTTTCAGCTGACCGCGCGGAATGGTCACTGAACCGGCCTCACCCGCGCCCAGATTCACCTCGCTCTTATCGCCAAACCAGACGCGCTGGCTGACGAACGTGGCATCCGGCTTAATCGGCGTCACGGTTTCAAAGAAGCGGAAGCCCCAGGTCAGCAGTTTTTCTGATTCATTAAAGCGAATTCGATCGGTTTTGGTGCCCAGCACCACCGAAATCAGGCGCATATCGCCCTGGGTAGCGGACGCGACCAGGTTATAACCTGCGCCCGCCGTGGTGCCGGTCTTCATCCCGTCCACGTTGACGTTGCTGCTCCACAACAGACGGTTGCGGTTCTGCTGACGGATCTTATTGAAGGTAAACTCTTTCTCTTTGTGGATCGCGTATTCGTCCGGTACGTCGTGGATCAGCGCTTTCCCCAACAGCGCCATGTCACGCGCGGTACTGAACTGCCCCGGCGCATCGAGACCGTGGACCGTTTTAAAGGTGGTGTTGGTCAGGCCCAGTTTTTGCGCATAGCCATTCATCAAACCAATGAACGAATCCTGGCTGCCCGCGACGTAATCGGCCAGCGCGATACACGCATCATTTCCCGACTGAATGATCACACCTTTATTCAGATCGGAAACGGAGACCTGATCCCCGGGCTTCAGAAACATCACCGACGAGCCCCGCAGCGCCGGGTTACCGGTCGCCCAGGCGTCTTTCCCGACGGTGACCATATCATCAAGCTTAATTTTGCCTGCTTTCAGCGCCTGACCCACCACGTAGCTGGTCATGATTTTGGTCAGGCTTGCCGGGTCGAGTTTCTCGTCGGCATTCCCTTCTGCCAGCACTTTACCGCTGGCGTAGTCCATTAAGATCCAGGCGCGGGCATCCACCGGTGGCGCTTCGGGCGCCGCCTGTTCCGCCGCGTAGAGCGTTGGGGCAAAAAGGAAGAGGAGCGCAGAGCCTGCCGCCAGGCTGCGCAGAGAAGTCAGTTTTCGCGTCATAAATGCCACCCGAGTGTCCATTCAAAAAATTACGTCACATCACCGTGTCGCAAGAAGCGATGAGTAATAGCGCACTAAAACGGTTAAAGAAACCCAACCAGGGTAAAGTTATTAAAGTTTATGCAATAACATTCATTTACGCTTTGATTCAGGCGATTTTTTTGTCTTCTGTTGCGTAATTGTTAGGTTTATCTCACCATGGCGAAAAGCTGACTCGGATTCACATCTCATCGGGAGTAAATATGATTACGCTGTGGGGCAGGAACAACTCAACCAACGTGAAGAAAGTGCTCTGGACGCTGGAGGAACTGGATTTACCGTTTAATCAAATCATGGCCGGCATGTCGTTCGGCGTGAACAAAGAGGCTGACTACCTGGCGATGAACCCGAACGGGCTGGTGCCGCTGCTGCGCGACGATGAGACCGATGCCACGCTGTGGGAGTCCAACACCATTGTCCGTTACCTTGCCGCGCAGTACGGTCAGGGCCGTCTGTGGGTAGAAAGCCCAGCCCAGCGTGCTCAGGGTGAAAAGTGGATGGACTGGGCAAACCAGACGCTCTCTCCCACTCACCGCGTGATCCTGATGGGGCTTATCCGTACGCCGGAAGCCGAACGTGACTATCCCGCCATTCATGCAGCCCAGGACACCTGTGAGACCCTGTTTGCGATGATGGACGACGAGCTGGCGAAGCACAAATGGTTCTCAGGCGACGCGTTCGGCGTGGGCGATATTGCGGTTGCACCATTCGTCTGGAATCTGACCAATATGGGTCTGAAATGGACGCCACGCCCTCACCTCGAGCGCTGGCTTCAGCAGCTTACCGAGCGCCCGGCGTACCGTAACGCGGTGATGATCCCGGTTACCTGATTACGTGCCGGACGGGCTGACTTTCAACAGCTGCCCGTCCGTCTCGTCGGTCAGGACATATAAATAGCCGTCCGGCCCAACCCGCACATCGCGAATACGCCGATCTTTATCACCCAGAATACGCCCGTCTTCCGTCACCTTATTGCCGTCGACGCTCAGCACGATGACGTCTTTCTCCTTCAGCGCGCCGATAAACAGTTTGTTTTTCCACTGCGGGAAGACGTCGCTGTTGTAAAAGGCCATGCCGCTCACCGCAGGGGAAACCTTCCAGACAAACAGCGGTTTTTCCGTTCCCTCCGCGTGCTCACCTTTGGCTTCCGGAATTTTCAGGCCGCTATAGTTAATGCCGTGGGTCGCCAGCGGCCAGCCGTAATTCTTCCCTTTTTCCGGGATGTTGATTTCATCCCCGCCGCGCGGGCCGTGCTCGTTAAGCCATAGCGTGTCGCTCCACGGGTTCATCGCCATCCCCTGCGGGTTACGAATGCCGTAGGACCAGATTTCAGGCCGCGCGCCGGCGGTGTTTACAAACGGGTTATCCGGCGGCACCTTCCCGTCCTCCGTCAGGCGCACCACTTTGCCCTGAAGCTTGTCCAGATCTTGCGCCGTTGAACGCTCATTGTTCTCCCCTAAAGCAATAAACAGGTACCCTTTGCCGTCGAACACCAGCCGACCGCCAAAATGGTTCCCGGTGGAGAGTTTCGGCATCTGGCGGAACACCACCTCGAAGGCTTCAATGCGCGACAGATCGTCGCTCAGCCGACCGTAGCCCACCGCCGTGCCCGCATTCCCGTCATTTCCCACTTCGGCATAGCTCAGCCAGATGCGTCGCGATTGTTCAAAATCAGGTGCCAGCACCACGTCCAGCAAACCGCCCTGGCCGTTTGCCCACACCCTGGGCACGCCGACAATCGGGTCAGACAACCCTTTTCCGGCCTGCCAGTGTTTCAGCTGGCCGCCTCTGAGCGTGATGAGCACGCCTTTATTGTCAGGCAAAAAGGCCAGTGACCAGGGGTGATCGAGTCGGTTCTGCAACACCTCGACCTTTACCGCGTCAGGGGCAGCGAGGAGAGAAAAAGGGAAAAATAACGCAGGCAGTAAAATCAGCGAGGATCGATGCATAACGCGCTCCTTTATCGGCATATGGCATAAAGATTAGCCACAACGTTCGGCCGCGTTACCACTTTTACAAAAGCTTAATCAGAAGGGGGAGTCGCCTCCCCCGGGCTCAGTGCTGGGCAAGCTTCGCGTGCTCGTTCAGACACATGATGCAAAGAGAGAGCGTTGTCAGGCAGTTTTCAAGCTTCTCCGCGTTAACAGCGATAAAATTCGGGCAGTCGTGGCGTCCGTTCATCAAACATACCCCTGCAATGGAGAGCACCTCAGCGGCACGACGCAGCGCCATCAGCTCGCATTCATCGTATTCCGCTTTCAGGGTCGGTGCTTTTTCACGCATGAAATTGCAAAGTTCAAACAGGTTATCACGCAGATGTTCGCTTTCGCTGACTGACATATAGCCTTTTGCCTTCCTGAGCTGCAGATACGCGGCCAGGTCGATTCGGGCGTTGATCAGCTTGTTAAGCAGATCGCGTTTCAGTCTGTCAACGGACATGCTATTTCCTCCTCTGTCAGCCATGTTGCACATTCAGAATAAGGTCATTTTTTGTACAATTTAATGCCTGAGATCAATAATTCTTAACTGATTAACATTCTTTACAATGTTACAACCTTTCCTCACCGCATCCGCCATGCAAAGAATGTATAAATCCCCCGCGATACGCTGTAAAATCCCGCCCTGATAACTCCATAATTGATGAATTTTTAACCTATGAGCAATGTTACGCACCAGCCGAAAATCGGCTTCGTCTCCCTCGGCTGCCCGAAAAACCTGGTGGATTCCGAACGCATCCTGACCGAACTTCGTACCGAAGGCTATGACGTGGTGCCAAGCTACGACAATGCCGACATGGTGATCGTCAACACCTGCGGCTTTATCGACAGTGCGGTTCAGGAGTCTCTGGAAGCCATCGGTGAAGCCCTGACCGAAAACGGCAAAGTCATTGTCACCGGCTGCCTGGGCGCGAAAGTGGATCAGATCCGCGAAGTGCATCCGAAGGTGCTGGAGATCACCGGCCCGCACAGCTACGAGCAGGTGCTGCAACATGTTCATCACTACGTGCCAAAACCCAAGCACAACCCGTTCCTGAGCCTGGTGCCGGAACAAGGCGTGAAGCTGACGCCGCGCCACTACGCGTACCTGAAAATTTCCGAGGGCTGCAACCATCGCTGCACCTTCTGCATCATCCCGTCCATGCGTGGCGATCTGGTGAGCCGTCCAATCGGTGAAGTGCTGGCGGAAGCCAAACGTCTGGCCGACGCGGGCGTGAAGGAGCTGCTGGTCATCTCCCAGGACACCTCGGCCTACGGCGTGGACGTGAAACACCGCTCCGGTTTCCACAACGGCGAGCCGGTGAAAACCAGCATGGTCGGCTTGTGCGAGCAGCTCGCGAAGCTCGGTATCTGGACGCGTCTGCACTACGTCTACCCGTACCCGCACGTTGACGATGTGATCCCGCTGATGGCGGAAGGCAAAATTCTGCCGTACCTGGATATCCCGCTGCAGCACGCCAGTCCGCGTATTCTGAAGCTGATGAAGCGTCCTGGCTCCGTTGACCGCCAGCTGGCGCGCATCAAGCAGTGGCGTGAAATCTGTCCGGATCTGACCCTGCGCTCCACCTTCATCGTCGGCTTCCCGGGTGAAACCGAAGAAGATTTCCAGATGCTGCTCGACTTCCTGAAAGAAGCCCGTCTGGACCGCGTTGGGTGCTTCAAGTACAGCCCGGTAGAGGGCGCAACCGCCAACGAGCTGGCGGACCAGGTTCCAGAAGAGGTGAAAGAAGAGCGCTGGAACCGCTTCATGCAGCTGCAGCAGCAGATCTCTGCTGAGCGTCTGCAGGAAAAAGTGGGCCGCGAGATCATGGTGATCGTTGATGAAGTGGACGAAGAGGGCGCGATTGGCCGCAGCATGGCAGACGCCCCGGAAATCGACGGTGCGGTTTACCTGAACGGCGAAACCAACGTTAAGCCGGGTGATATTATTCGCGTGAAGGTTGAAAACGCGGACGAGTATGACCTGTGGGGTAGCCGGGTTTAAACATTAACCCCTCACCCCGGCCCTCTCCCCAAAGGGGCGAGGGGGAACAGACCGCACCGAGCAGTCCCCTCTCCCCTCAGGGGAGAGGGTTAGGGTGAGGGGTAAGATCCTGCAAAAACCTACCCCTTAATCCGTGGATCCAGCGCGTCGCGCAGTCCGTCCCCCAGCAGGTTAAACGCCAGCACCGTCAGGAAAATCGCCAGACTTGGGAAGATCGCCACGTGCGGTGCAATCACCATATCTGCCCTCGCCTCGTTCAGCATCGCGCCCCACTCTGGCGTGGGAGGCTGCGCTCCTAACCCCAGAAACGACAGGCTGGCCGCCGAGATAATCGACACGCCGATACGCATGGTGAAATAGACCACGATGGACGACACCGTACCCGGCAGAATATGGCTGAACAGGATCGTGGCGTTGCTGGCTCCCATACTGCGGGCGGATTCGATAAAGGTCTGCTGTTTCAGCACCAGCGTGTTGCCGCGCACCAGGCGGGCGAAGGCCGGTATCGAAAAGACCGCGACCGCAATGATGACGTTCGCCATGCCGCTGCCCATGATCGCCACCACGGCAATCGCCAGCAGAATGCCGGGGAAGGCAAACAGCACGTCGCAGATGCGCATGATAATGCGGTCCCACCAGCCTTCGTAATACCCGGCGACGAGACCCAAAACCGTGCCTATCGCCGCGCCGATCAACACCGCAAAGACCCCGGCGGCCAGCGAGATCTGCGCCCCCACCAGCACGCGGCTGAAGATATCCCGCCCGAGCGAATCCACGCCGAACCAGTGCATCATCGACGGCCCGTCGTTCAGACGGTCATAGTCAAAATAGTTTTCCGCATCAAACGGCGCGACCCACGGCGCAACGATCGCCACCACAATCAGCAGCAAAACAAACAGCCCCGCCGTCATCGCGACAGGCTGACGGCGAAAACGCCGCCAGAATTCAGACCACGGAGTGCGGATGTGCTCCGGCTTTAGCCCCGGCATAGCATTTAATACGGCCTGACGACGCCAGTTCAACAATCGCATCTTACTTGTACCTGATGGCCGGGTTAATGGCGGCGTAAAGCACGTCCACCACTAAGTTAATAAGAATAAACTCCAGCGAGAACAGCAGGACTTCCGCCTGAATCACCGGATAATCGCGCATGTCGACTGAATCGACCAGCAGACGCCCCAGCCCCGGCCAGTTGAAGACCTTCTCCACCACAATAGAGCCGCCCAGCAGGAAGCCAAACTGCAGCCCCATCATCGTTACTACCGGGATCATCGCGTTGCGAAAACCGTGCTTGAGGATGACCCACTTCTCGCTGACCCCTTTCGCCCGCGCGGTGCGGATGTAGTCTTCGCTCAGCACGTCGACAAACGAGGCGCGGGTAAAGCGCGCCATCACAGCCGCCACGGCTGCGCCAAGGGTCATCGAGGGGAGAATGTAGTGCTTCCAGGTATCCGCGCCCACGGTCGGCAGCCAGCCCAGCTCCACGGAGAAGATCTGCATCAGCAGCATCCCGAGGGCGAATGCCGGGAAGGAGATGCCGGTCACCGCCAGCGCCATACCCAGTTTATCCGGCCAGCGGTTGCGCCAGACGGCGGCGACAATTCCCGCACCGAGACCAAACACCACCGCCCAGCCCATGCTGGCAAGGGTTAACCAAAAGGTCGGCATAAAGCGGCTGGCAATCTCTTCCGACACCGGGCGACGCGACACCATCGAGGTGCCAAAATCGCCCTGCAGCACGTTGCCTATATAGTGCAGGAACTGCATATACAACGGCCTGTCGAGACCCAACTGCTTGCGCACCAGTTCAATAACGGTCGCATCCGCCTCGGGCCCGGCAATCAGCCGCGCCGGATCCCCCGGCAGCATATGGACAAACAGAAACACCAGCACCGCCACAATCAACAGCGTCGGGATAAGCCCCAGCAGGCGTTTACAAACATAATTCAGCATGAGTGTTATTTTAAATCCGCGTCGTCAAAGCTAAAGCCCGTATCCGGCATGATATAGAACCCGGTCAGCGCTTTGTTATGGGCGGAGACCAGTTTTTCCACCACCAGCGGCACCCACGGCGACTCTTTCCAGATAATATCTTGCGCGTCTTTGTAGAGCCGCGCTTTCTCTTCCGGTTTGGTGGTTTTCAGGGCATCGGCCAGGTCTTTATCCACCTGCGGGTTGCTGTAGAACGCGGTATTGAACAGCGTTGGCGGCCAGTTCTGTGAGGCAAACAGCGGTGACAGCGCCCAGTCAGCTTCACCGGTGGAAGCCGACCAGCCGGTGTAGAACATCCTCACGCCGCTCTCTTTCTGCCCTTTGCCCTCCACCTCTGCCGCACGCTGTCCGGCATCCATTGCGGTCACCTGCGCCTTGATGCCGACCTGCGCCAGCTGCTGCTGGGTAAACTGCAGCACCTTCTGGGCGGTACTGTGGTTATGCGACGACCACAGCGTGGTGCTGAAGCCGTTCGGGAATCCCGCCTCTTTCAGCAGCTCGCGCGCTTTGGCCGGATCGTAAGGCCACGGCTGGTAGCTTTGCGCATAGGCGATCGCCGGGGGCACCACGCCGGTCGCCGGAGTGGCATAGCCCGCAAAGGCCACTTTCACCAGCGCCTGACGGTTAATGGCGTAGTTGATGGCTTCACGCACCTTCGGGTTATCGAACGGTTTTTGCGTCACGTTCATGCTGATGTAGCGCTGCATGATTGACGGGCTGGCAACCAGCTCCAGCTTGCTGTTTTTCGCCAGCAGCGCTGCCTGTTCGTACGGGATCGGGAAGGCAAACTGCGCTTCACCGGTTTGCAGCATCGCCGCGCGGGTGTTGTTATCCACCACCGGGCGCCAGGTAATGGTGTCGAGCTTCGGCAAGCCCTGCTGCCAGTATCCGGCGAATTTCTTCACCTTCACAAAATCGGTTTGATTCCAGGTAAGCAGTTCGTACGGGCCGGTGCCTACCGGGTGGAAGCCGATCTCTTTGCCGTATTTCTTCAGCGCCGCTGGCGAAATCATTGCCGTCGCCGGGTGCGCCAGAATGTTAATGAACGCGGAGAATGGCTCTTTGAGGGTGATCTTCACGGTTGCCGGGTCGACCGCCTCGGTACTGGCGATATTTTTATACAGGTTGTAGCGCTTCAGGCTATTTTCCGGATTGCTGGCGCGGTCGAGGTTAACCTTCACCGCTTCAGCATTGAAATCCGTGCCGTCCTGGAACTTCACGCCGGAACGCAGCTTGATGGTATACACCAGCCCGTCGTCCGAAACGGTATAGCTCTCCGCCAGCACGTTTTTGAGCTTCATTTCTTTATCCAGGCCAAACAGCCCCTGGTAGAACGATTTCGCCACCGCCTGCGACAGCGTGTCGTTAGCATCATACGGATCGAGCGTCGTAAAATTAGAGCCGACCGCCACGACCACGTCTTTGGCAGCGAACGCGGGGGCGACGGCCAGCGCCGCCGTCACGCTCGCGGCTAACAGCCATGTACGAGCAACAAATTTAACCATTGTGTTCTCCTGCCTGGTGTACGTTATAACCGCGAGAATGCATTGTCCTGACGCGGTGGTGCGACAAAATGACCGGGACCGACTTCCCGAAGCGTAACGCGCTCCAGGGTTTCGCCCCGTTTACGAATATTGCTCGGCATTTCATCCTGCAGCAGCACGCGCTGGGCGTGGTGATGCGCAGGATCGGCAACCGGCACAGCGGCCATCAGCTTGCGGGTGTAAGGATGCTGCGGGTTTTCAAATACCGCCCGCCGCGGGCCAATCTCAACAATTTGCCCCATGTACATCACCGCAACACGGTGGCTGATACGCTCCACCACCGCCATATCATGCGAGATAAACAGGAAGGCAATGCCCATATCCCGCTGTAAATCGAGCAATAAATTGATGATTTGCGCGCGGATAGAGACATCCAGTGCCGAAACGGACTCATCCGCAATCACCACTTTTGGATTCAGCGCCAGCGCCCGCGCAATGCAAATGCGCTGCCGCTGTCCGCCGGAAAACTCGTGGGGATAACGCCAGGCATGTTCAGGCTTCAGCCCGACGCGCTCCAGCAGCCAGGCCACGCGACGCTGCGCCGCCTCGCCGTCGAGCAGGTTATGCACCCGCAGCGGCTCCATGATCGAATACCCCACCGTATGACGCGGATCGAGGGAGGCATACGGATCCTGGAAAATAAACTGAATATCCCGGCGCACGGCCTGCAGCTTGCTGTCTGGCAGGGTGTCGATACGCTCGCCGTTAAAGGTAATGGTCCCGGCCTGTGTCTCCACCAGCCGGAGCAACGCGCGTCCGGTCGTGGATTTACCGCAGCCCGACTCCCCCACCAGCGCCAGCGTTTCGCCCGGCCAGAGATCAAAACTGACGTTTTCCACCGCATGGACTTCGCGCTTCACGCGATTGAACACCCCGCTGCGCAGCGGAAAACGCGTGACCAGATCGCGGACTTCCAGAATGGGCCTGCCCGGCACCACCGTATCTTGCTCGGTTTCGGCCGTCTGCATGCCCGCCTCGCCCTGAGCCATCAACGGAAAACGGCGCGGTAAATCGCTGCCGTTCATCGCCCCAAGACGCGGCACCGCCGCCAGCAGCGCTTTGGTGTAAGGATGAACAGGCGCATGAAAAATTTGCTCAACCGTGCCCGTCTCCACGGCGTGCCCCTGGTGCATCACCAGTACGCGGTCGGCGATATCCGCCACCACGCCCATGTCGTGGGTGATAAAAATCACCCCCATCTCCATCTCCTGCTGCAGCACTTTGATCAGCTGCAGGATCTGCGCCTGAATCGTCACGTCCAGCGCCGTTGTCGGCTCGTCGGCGATCAGCACCGCCGGACGGCACGAGAGCGCCATCGCAATCATGACGCGCTGGCGCATCCCCCCGGAAAGCTGATGCGGATAGCGCCCCAGAATGGCCTGCGCTTCAGGAATGCGCACCCTCTCCAGCATCCGCTTCGCTTCGAGGAGCGCTTCATCGCCGCTTAAGCCCTGATGCAGGCGGATGGACTCGGCAATCTGCTCGCCCACCGGAAAAACCGGGTTCAGCGAGGTCATCGGCTCCTGGAAAATCATGGCGATATCCGCCCCACGCACGCCCTGCATCTGCGAACCACTCAGTTCATTTAAATCAATGACCTGACGATTACGGCGGCGAAGGAGCATTTTCTCGCTGCCGATCTGCCCGCCCGTTTGCTCCAGCAGGCGCAACAATGCCAGTGCGGTAACCGATTTACCGGAACCAGACTCACCGACAATGGCCAGCGTTTCGCCGCGATGCAGCGAAAACGATAAATTCTGTACTGCGGGGATGAACTGCCGCTCCTCCTGAAACGCAATATTCAGCTGATGGACAGCCAATACCTGGCGGTTGTCCAGCTCTTCACTGTGCGGCACGTTTTGCCCCCTTATTCACGATAGATCCCCGTACTGGGCTCATCACCGGCGTAGCCCCAGGCGCGGTACATCCCTTCGCTGTTAAACGGCAGGGCCACGTTGCCCTCACGATCCACCGCAATCAACCCGCCGACGCCGCCAAGCGCGGGGAGTTTTTCCATTACCACGCGCTCGCAGGCCTCGCTCAGGCTTAATCCGCCATAATCCATCAGCGCGGTGATGTCATAGGCCGCGAGAGCACGAATAAACACTTCGCCGGTTCCGGTACAGGACACGGCGGCCGTGGCGTTGTTGGCATAGCACCCTGCGCCGGGCAGCGGGCTGTCGCCGACGCGCCCCGGCAGCTTGTTGGTCATCCCGCCCGTTGACGTTGCCGCCGCGAGGTTTCCGGCTTTATCGAGCGCGACTGCGCCGACCGTGCCCATTTTGGTGGTTTCATCCAGCGGCGCGGCGTGGTCAAGCTGCGTCTTGCCTGCCGTACGCGCGTCCAGCAGCTGCTGATAGCGCTCCTCCGTGGAAAAAAGATCGGGCGATACCGACTCCATTCCGTGTTCGAAGGCAAACGTCTCTGCCCCTTCGCCCGTCAACAGGACGTGCGGACTCGCTTCCATCACCAGACGTGCCGCCAGCACCGGGTTGCGCAGACGACTGACGCCTGCCACGGCGCCCGCTTTCAGGGTAATACCGTCCATCACGCAGGCATCCAGCTCGTGCGTTTCATCCCGGGTAAAGACCGAACCGATCCCCGCGTTAAACAACGGGCACTCTTCCAGCAGGCGCACCGCCTCGGTGACCACATCCAGCGCGCTATCGCCCGCTTCCAGCATCCGCTGGCCTGTTTCCACAATGGCGTATAGCGCGTCAATATAGCGCTTTTCCTGCTCGGGACTGAGCTGTGCACGGGTGATTGCCCCGGCGCCACCATGAATTGCGATTACCGCATTAACCATTTCGCATCACCCGTTAGCCTGATTTGCGGCTTTTTCTATAAATATCATTATCGTCGATGAAACTTCAGATGATTTTTGAATATAGAAAGACGCAACTGTGATGTAAAGCGTACACCCATCGGGTCATACAGTTAGCCGCACTTTTCTGCCATAATGGGCGTTTTCGTTGTTACTCCGCAGGAGCCCACCATGGATTTTACCGCCGGACTGATGCCGCTTGAGACGGCACTCACGCAGATGCTTGGCCGCATTACCCCACTGCATGAGGTTGAAACGCTGCCGCTTGTGCGCTGTTTTGGCCGTATTGCCGCGCGCGATATTGTCTCTCCGCTTAACGTGCCGGGGTTTGATAACTCCGCGATGGACGGTTACGCGGTGCGCCTGGCGGATCTCCAGACGGGTAACGCCCTGCCGGTGGCGGGTAAAGCCTTTGCGGGTCAGCCGTTTAGCGGTGAATGGCCTGCGGGTACCTGCGTGCGCATCATGACCGGCGCGCCGATTCCGGCTGGCTGCGACGCCGTGGTGATGCAGGAAGAGACCGAACAGACCGACGACGGCGTGCGTTTTACCGCGAACGTTAAAGCGGGCCAGAACATTCGCCGCACGGGCGAAGATATCCCCCTTGGCGCAACGGTCTTTTCTGCCGGGCAGAAGCTGACGGTAGGTGAACTGCCGGTGCTGGCGTCGCTCGGCGTTGCTGAAATCGACGTTATCCGTAACGTGCGCGTTGCCGTTTTCTCCACCGGCGACGAGCTGCAGCTTCCGGGCCAGCCGCTGCAGGACGGCCAGATTTACGACACCAACCGCCTGGCGGTACACCTGATGCTGGAGCAGCTGGGCTGCGACGTGATTAACCTCGGCATCATTCCTGACGATCCGGAAAAACTGCGCGCCGCGTTTATCGAGGCGGATAACGCAGCCGACGTGGTCATCAGCTCTGGCGGCGTCTCTGTGGGTGAAGCGGATTACACCAAAACCATCCTTGAAGAGCTGGGCGAAATCGCCTTCTGGAAGCTGGCTATCAAGCCGGGCAAACCGTTCGCCTTTGGCAAGCTCACGCATAGCTGGTTCTGCGGCCTGCCGGGTAACCCGGTCTCTGCGGCACTCACCTTCTACCAGCTGGTGATCCCGCTGCTGGCGAAGCTTTCCGGCAACAAGGCTAACCCGCTACCGGAACGCCTGCGCGTGCGTGCCGCCACGCGCCTGAAAAAATCACCGGGCCGTCTCGATTTCCAGCGTGGCATTCTGGCGCGCAACGCGGACGGTGAGCTCGAAGTGAGCACCACCGGGCACCAGGGCTCGCACATTTTCAGCTCCTTCAGCCAGGGCAACTGCTTTATCGTGCTGGAGCGCGAGCGCGGCAATGTGGAAGCAGGCGAATGGGTTGAGATCGAGCGCTTTAACCACCTGTTCGGAGGCTGACATGACGGTGGAGCTGAGCGACCCGGAGATGCTGCGCTATAACCGCCAGATTATCCTGCGCGGGTTTGATTTCGAGGGCCAGGAAGCGCTCAAGGCGGCCAATGTGCTGGTGGTTGGCCTGGGCGGTCTGGGCTGCGCGGCCGCGCAGTACCTCGCGGCGGCAGGCGTGGGCAGAATGACGCTGCTGGATTTCGATACCGTATCGGTGTCCAACCTGCAGCGCCAGACGCTGCACAGCGACGCGACCATTGGCCAGCCGAAGGTGGGATCCGCCGGGGCTGCGCTGGCCCGTATCAACCCCAACGTTCAGTTCACCCTCATTGACGCGATGCTGGATGACGAGGCGCTGTCCGCGCAGATTGCACAGCATGACCTGGTGCTGGACTGCACCGACAACGTCGCCGTCCGTAACCAGTTAAACGCAGGCTGTTTTGCCCACAAAACTCCGCTGGTCTCCGGTGCGGCGATCCGCATGGAGGGGCAAATCAGCGTCTTCACGTACGCGGAAGGTGATCCCTGCTACCGCTGCCTGAGCCGCCTGTTCGGCGAGAACGCGCTGACCTGCGTTGAGGCGGGCGTGATGGCGCCGCTCGTCGGCGTGATTGGTTCACTGCAGGCGATGGAAGCGATCAAAGTGCTGGCGCACTACGGCACGCCTGCCGCGGGGAAAATCGTCATGTATGACGCGATGACCTGCCAGTTCCGTGAGATGAAGCTGATGCGTAACCCGGGGTGTGAGGTTTGTAGCCAGTAAAAAAGTCGGGTGGCGGCTTCGCCTTACCCGACCTACAACGGCTCGAACGTAGGCCGGGTAAGCGTGAGCGCCACCCGGCAACAGTATCAGATAGACGTCCTTCCAAACGCCCCCTGCCAGTCCTGCTCAAACTTCACAATCGCCGCATCCACGGCCGGAGAAGTAATAAACTGCTGCGCCACGTCCAGCGGCAGCGTGATGGACTCGCAGCCTGCCAGCAGGCAGTCCAGCGCCTGACGCGGCGTTTTGAAGCTCGCGGCAAGCACTTTTGACTGCGGTGCGTGCAGCGTCAGCAGCTGTTGCAGTTCAACCACGGTCTGGATCCCGTCCCCGCCCTGCGCGTCCACGCGGTTAACGTAAGGTGCGACATAGTCTGCTCCCGCCAGCGCGGAGAGCATTCCCTGCGCGGCGCCGTAAACCGCCGTACCCAGCGTCGGGATCCCTTCGGCTTTCAGCATCTTGATAGCCGCCAGCCCTTCTGCGGTCACCGGCACTTTCACCACCAGGTCATTAATGATGGCGCGGAGCTTGCGCGCGTCCTCCACCATCCCTTCAGCGGTAGTCGCCATCACCTGCGCGAACAGTCGGCCTTTACCCCCTAGCGCGTCGTGCAGTTCAGGCAGCAGCACATCGAGCGGCGTTTTACCGGTTGCCACAATGCTTGGGTTGGTGGTCACGCCCGCCAGCGGGAAGATACGCGCCAGCTTTTTGACTGCCGCAACGTCAGATGTGTCGAGGTAAAGTTCCATGATGTCACCCTCAAAATTAGCCTGCACTTACCCTATCACGACAAAACCTGCTCAAGAGTTGACCCGCATCAAGATAACTTTCATTCGAAAGTAATTTAATCTTCATATGCAAGATGAGAGGCGAAATCATGATCTTCAATATTCAGCGTTACTCTACCCACGATGGCCCCGGCATTCGAACCGTGGTGTTCCTGAAAGGCTGCTCGCTGGGCTGTCGCTGGTGCCAGAACCCGGAAAGCCGATCCCGCAGCCGGGACGTGCTGTTTGATGCGCGCCTGTGCCTGGACGGCTGCGACCTGTGCCAGCAAGCGGCTCCGGGCTGCATCGAACGCGCGCTGAACGGGATGGTCATTCACCGTGAGAAGCTTGATGACGCCACGCTCAACACCCTCACCGACTGCTGCCCGACGCAGGCGCTGACCGTCTGTGGTGAAGAACAGCAGGTCGAGGAGATCATGGCGACCGTACTGCGCGATAAGCCTTTTTACGACCGCAGCGGCGGCGGAATTACCCTCTCCGGCGGCGAGCCGTTTATGAACCCGGAGCTGGCGTACGCGCTGTTTAAAGCCAGCCACGAACAGGGTATCCACACCGCCGTCGAAACCTGTCTTCACGTACCGTGGCACTATATCGAGCCCTCTTTACCCTACGTCGATCTGTTCCTCGCCGACCTGAAGCACGTCGACGGTGAGGTGTTCAAGCAGTGGACGGACGGTTCGGCTAAGCGGATCCTGGACAACCTGAAACGCCTTGCCGCGGCCGGGAAAAAAATCACCATCCGCGTGCCGCTGATCCAGGGCTTTAACGCCGATGAAACCTCTGTTACCGCCATTACCAATTTCGCTGCCGACGAGCTCGGCGTCGAGGATATTCATTTTCTGCCGTACCACACGCTGGGCATGAACAAATACACCCTGCTCGGCCAACCCTACTCTGCCCCTGACAAACCGCTGGATAACCCTGCCCTGCTGGACTTCGCGCAGCAGTACGCCTGCCAGAAAGGGTTAACCGCGACCTTACGAGGATAAACTTATGACGACCCTGAATCTCAACACCCTCAGCGAGCGCATTAAAGCGCACAAAACGGCCCTCGTACATATCGTCAAGCCGCCGGTCTGTACCGAGCGCGCGCAGCATTACACCGAAATGTATCAGCAGCACATGGACAAGCCGATCCCGGTGCGTCGCGCCCTGGCGCTGGCGCATCACCTGGCTGAACGCACCATCTGGATCAAACACGACGAGCTGATCATCGGTAACCAGGCAAGCGAAGTGCGCGCCGCGCCGATCTTCCCGGAATACACCGTCTCCTGGATTGAGAAAGAAATCGACGATCTGGCGGATCGCCCGGGCGCGGGCTTTGCGGTGAGCGAAGAGAACAAGCGCGTCCTGCATGACATCTGCCCGTGGTGGCGCGGCCAGACGGTGCAGGATCGCTGCTACGGCATGTTCACCGACGAGCAGAAAGGCCTGCTGGAAACCGGCATTATCAAAGCCGAAGGCAACATGACCTCCGGCGACGCGCACCTGGCGGTGAACTTCCCACTGGTGCTGGAGAAAGGTCTCGACGGCCTGCGCGCCAAAGTGGCCGAGCGCCGCTCGCGCATCAACCTGACAGTGCTGGAAGACCTGCACGGCGACCAGTTCCTGAAGGCGATCGATATCGTGCTGGAGGCGGTGAGCCTGCACATCAAACGCTTTGCCGACCTGGCGCGAGAAATGGCCGCGACCGAAACCCGCGCAAGCCGCCGCGACGAGCTGCTGGCAATGGCGGAAAACTGTGACGTAATCGCCCACGAGCCGCCAAAAACCTTCTGGCAGGCGCTGCAGCTGTGCTACTTCATTCAGCTGATCCTGCAGATTGAGTCCAACGGCCACTCGGTCTCCTTCGCGCGTATGGACCAGTATCTTTATCCGTACTACCGTCGCGACGTGGAGCTTGACCAGAGCCTCGACCGCGAGCACGCCATTGAGCTGCTGCACAGCTGCTGGCTGAAGCTGCTGGAAGTGAACAAGATCCGCTCCGGCTCGCACTCTAAAGCCTCCGCCGGCAGCCCGCTGTACCAGAACGTCACCATCGGTGGCCAGAAGCTGGTCAACGGCGAGCCGATGGACGCGGTCAACCCGCTCTCCTACGCGATTCTGGAATCCTGCGGTCGCCTGCGCTCCACCCAGCCAAACCTGAGCGTGCGTTATCACGCGGGCATGAGCAACGACTTCCTCGACGCCTGCGTGCAGGTGATCCGCTGCGGCTTCGGCATGCCGGCCTTTAACAACGATGAAATCGTCATTCCGGAATTCATCAAGCTCGGCGTTGAACGAGACGACGCCTACGACTACGCGGCCATCGGCTGCATCGAAACCGCGGTGGGCGGCAAATGGGGCTACCGCTGCACCGGCATGAGCTTTATCAACTTCGCCCGCGTGATGCTGGCGGCGATGGAAGGCGGGCGCGATGCCACCAGCGGCAAGGTGTTCCTGCCGCAGGAGAAAGCCCTCTCTGCCGGTAACTTCGACAACTTCGAGGAGGTGATGGCGGCGTGGGACAGCCAGATCCGCTACTACACCCGTAAATCCATCGAGATTGAGTACGTGGTGGACACCATGCTGGAGGAGAACGTCCACGATATTCTCTGCTCGGCGCTGGTGGACGACTGCATCGAGCGCGCGAAAAGCATCAAGCAGGGAGGCGCGAAGTATGACTGGGTTTCCGGCCTGCAGGTGGGCATCGCCAACCTCGGCAATAGCCTGGCGGCGGTGAAAAAGCTGGTGTTCGAGCAGGGCACTATCGGTCAACAGCAGCTGGCGGCCGCGCTGGCGGATGACTTCGAGGGGCTGACTCACGAGCAGCTGCGCCAGCGTCTGATCAACGGCGCGCCGAAGTACGGCAACGACGACGACAGCGTGGATATGCTGCTGACGCGTGCCTATCAGACCTACATTGAAGAGTTGAAGCAGTACCACAACCCGCGCTACGGTCGTGGCCCGATTGGCGGTAACTACTACGCGGGCACCTCCTCAATTTCCGCAAACGTGCCGTTTGGTGCAGCGACGATGGCGACGCCGGACGGACGCAAAGCGCACACCCCGCTGGCGGAAGGGGCAAGCCCGGCCTCCGGTACGGACCACCTCGGCCCGACGGCGGTGATTGGCTCAGTCGGTAAACTGCCTACCGAGGCGATTCTCGGCGGCGTGCTGCTTAACCAGAAGCTGAACCCGTCGACGCTGGAAAACGACAGCGATCGCCAGAAGCTGATGGTGCTGCTGCGCACCTTCTTCGAGGTGCACAAAGGCTGGCATATTCAGTACAACATCGTCTCGCGCGATACGCTGCTGGAAGCGAAGAAACATCCTGACCAGTATCGTGATCTGGTGGTGCGCGTGGCGGGCTACTCGGCGTTCTTCACCGCCCTGTCGCCGGATGCGCAGGACGATATTATTGCGCGTACTGAGCATACGCTGTAACGGTGTATCCCCTAAGGGGAAATGCGCACGCTGATGCCCTCACCCCGGCCCTCTCCCACCGGGAGAGGGAGAAAAGACTTAAAGCGGCAACTTCGGTTGCCGTTTTGCTTTTACTTTCGAATGAAATTAAATTTGTGCTCCCCGTCACCTTGTTATTAGAATGTTTCAAAACGCAGTGACCCAGGAGCGCAATGTATGACCGTAAAAGTTATCGTCACCGATATGGACGGAACTTTCCTTGATGATGCCAAGCAGTACGATCGAGACCGCTTTCAGGCACAGTTTGAACAGCTTAACGCCCGCGGCATTGAATTCGTTGTTGCCAGCGGCAACCAGTATTACCAGCTCATCTCCTTCTTTCCGGAACTGAAAGAGCAGATCTCCTTCGTGGCGGAAAACGGCGCGCTGGTGTTCGATCACGGGGAACAGATTTTCCACGGCGAACTGACGCGTCATGAATCACAAATCGTCATTGGCGAACTGTTGAAAGACAAAGGGTTGAACTTCGTGGCCTGCGGGCTGGAGAGTGCCTACGTCAGCGACCAGGCTCCTGAAGCGTTCGTGGCGCTGATGTCAAAGCACTATCACCGCTTAAAGCGCATCAGCGATTACCGCGAGATTGACGACGTGCTGTTTAAATTCTCCCTGAACCTGCCGGACAGCGATATTCCTAATCTGGTGGATAAACTCCACGTCTCCCTGGACGGCATCATGAAGCCGGTCACCAGCGGCTTTGGCTTTGTGGATTTAATTATCCCCGGCCTGCACAAAGCCAACGGCATCAGCCGCCTGCTGAAACGCTGGAAAATTTCCCCGCAGGAGTGCGTGGGCATTGGCGACAGCGGCAACGATGCCGAGATGCTAAAGCTGGTGAAATATTCCTTTGCGATGGGCAACGCGGCAGAAAGCATCAAAGAAATCAGCCGCTACAGCACCAACGACAACAACCACCAGGGCGCGCTGAACGTCATTCAGGCCGTGCTCGACAACCATTCCCCGTTCGACGTCTGATCCTCTCCTCGCCGGAGCCTTGCTCCGGCCTCTCACTCTTTTTCCGTCCTGTGGCTTGCGTCAAGTTTTTAAACTTGCATTAACTTAATTTTAACTTAAAGTATCACTTGTAGATATTTTTACTTTCGAATGAAAGATGCGAGGCAGTTATGACCTTTACCAGTGAAACTTTGCCAGCGGATCACAAAGCGGCAATCCGTCAGTTAAAACGTGAGTTACGCGCGCAGATCGGCGACGTGCAGGCGGTGTTTAATAAGCTCAGCGATAAAATTGCCACCCGCGTGGCGGAAATCAACGCCCTTAAGAACAAAGGCGAAACCGTCTGGCCGGTGATCCCGTTCGCGGATGTGAAAAACGGCACCCTCACCGACGCTCAGCGCGAGGCCGTTAAACGCCGCGGCTGCGCGGTGATTAAAGGTCATTTCCCACGCGAGCAGGCGCTGGCATGGGATCAGTCGATGCTCGACTACCTCGATCTCAACACGTTTGACGACGTGTACAAAGGCCCAGGCGATAACTTCTTCGGAACCTTAACGGCCTCTCGTCCGGAGATTTACCCGATTTACTGGTCTCAGGCGCAAATGCAGGCGCGCCAGAGCGAAGAGATGGCGCAGGTGCAGTCGTTCCTGAACCGTTTATGGACATTCGAGAGCAACGGCAAGCAGTGGTTCGACCCGGACGTGAGCGTGATTTACCCGGACCGTATCCGCCGCCGTCCGCCGGGAACCACCTCGAAAGGACTGGGCGCGCATACCGATTCCGGCGCGCTGGAGCGCTGGCTGCTTCCGGCTTATCAACAGGTGTTCGCCCGCGTGTTTGACGGCAACGTCGATAAGTACGATCCGTGGAACGCCGCGCACCGTACTGAAGTGGAAGAGTACACCGTCGATAACACCACCAAATGCTCGGTGTTCCGCACCTTCCAGGGCTGGACGGCGCTGTCGGACATGATCCCCGGACAGGGGCTGCTGCATGTGGTGCCGATCCCGGAAGCGATGGCCTATATTCTGCTGCGTCCGCTGCTGGACGACGTGCCGGAAGACGAGCTGTGCGGCGTGGCGCCGGGGCGCGTGCTGCCGATTTCCGAGAAGTGGCACCCGCTGCTCATCGAGGCGCTGACCAGCATTCCGGCACTCGAAGCGGGCGATTCCGTGTGGTGGCACTGCGATGTGATCCACTCCGTCGCGCCGGTGGAAAATCAGCAGGGCTGGGGCAACGTGATGTACATCCCTGCCGCGCCGATGTGCGAGAAAAATCTCGCCTACGCGAAAAAGGTCAAGGAAGCGCTGGAAACCGGCGCGTCGCCGGGAGATTTCCCGCGCGAGGATTATGAAAAGAGCTGGCAGGACCGCTTTACCGTGAACGATCTCAATATCCACGGCAAGCGCGCGCTGGGCATGGTCTAACTGTCGTACAGCCCTTCCCGCTCCACGGCGGTGCGTCGTTTCCCCTGACGTATCCGCCGTACCGAATCCCGAACGGTCATCGTACCGTTAAGCAGTAACGTCCCCACCGGCGCGTCCGGGCGCATCAGCCGCTGCTGGAGCATATGCACCGCTTCGGTTCCCAGCTCATCGCGGGGAACGTGCACCGCCGTTAATGGCACATCCTGAATCGCCGCCAGGTTAAACCCGTCAATACTCATCACCGAGACGTCCTGCGGCACGCGCAGGCCGTGGTTTTGTAATGCGCTAATGGTGCCCGCCGCCATAAAGTCGCCGCCGACCAGAAACGCCGTCGGCAGGTCTTTTCCCTTCTGCTGGTTAAGCCACTCGCTGACCATCTGTTCCGTTTCACGCGCGCTGAAGCTGGGCACCACCAGCAGATCGCGTTTATCGTTGAACTTGAGGTTATGGCTCTGCCACGCATCGCGGATCCCCGACAGGCGCAGCTCCATGGTGTAGCGACGCAGGCACAGCACGTTCATCACCTCACGGTGCCCCATCTCGAACAGGTACTCCGCCGCCCGCTCGCCAATGGCGCGATGATCCGGCGCAACGGCAGGCAAACGCATGTGCCGGTCGCGGCAGTTAATCAGCATGCAGGGTTTCCCCACGTCCACCGCCAGATCGTGAATGTGCGGATCGTCGATACCGAGCAGAATCGCCGCCTGGGTGTCCGCTTCATTCATGCGCGCCAGAAACAGCTGCGCGTCGCTATCATTCTCTTCCAGCGCGCAGTAGCGAAGTCGCACATCGTGGGACGCCAGGCCTTTACTCACGCTCTGGATCACACGGTAGTAAAAGATGTCGGACCGCTCGTCGAAGGCGCGTTGGGGGGCAAAAACCACCAGGCTATTGAGCAGCAACCGCCCCGCCGCCATACCTTCCATCACGCCCAGCTCTCGGGCGCATGCCAGCACCTTTGCGCGCGCCTTTTCACTGGTATTCGCTTTCCCCGCCAGCACCCGCGACACGGTGCTGATGGAGAGCTGTGTACGGGCGGCGATTTCGGTGATTTTTAGCCTTTTGTCCATTTTGTGATCTGGCTCCATTTGCGAAATGAAAAATTTTTCATAGCGTATTGGTCAGGCAATAACTGACATAAACACCATCATGCCAGAGGCATTTCGTCAGTTATGAGAAATTTTGCACAAAATCCACTATTGCCTGCTCATTTTCTCCCTTAAGGTGAACTTGTCACACAACTTCCATACTAGTTGTATACCAACTTAAGCATTTTAAACGGATAGAAATCAAAGCCATAACAATCCGTGTGACACCTGAACCTCCGTCCCCTTACCGTCCGTCTTGTGGAGAGTAAAATGAGTCAGGACATCAATAACACCGTTGCGACAAGCAAAACCCGTCGCGTCATCAAGAACCTGCGCTGGTACGTGCTGGTGCTGTTCTTACTTGGCGTCACCGTTAACTACATCACCCGAAACTCGCTCGGGATCCTCGCCCCGGAACTGAAAGAGAGCCTCGGCATCACCACCGAGCAATACTCCTGGATCGTCGGCGCGTTCCAGATCGCCTACACCATTTTCCAGCCCCTGTGCGGCTGGCTGATTGACGTTATCGGCCTGAAGATTGGCTTTATGGTCTGCGCCGGGATCTGGGCGTTGATGTGTATTTTCCATGCGGGCGCCGGAAGCTGGCTGCACCTGGCGATTCTGCGCTTCTTTATGGGTGCCTCTGAGGCCGCCGCTACCCCAGCGAATGCCAAAACCATCGGCGAATGGTTCCCGAAATCAGAACGTCCCGTTGCCGCCGGCTGGGCGGGCGTGGGCTTCTCCATCGGCGCGATGCTGGCCCCGCCTATCATCTACTTTGCTCACGCCTCGTTCGGTTGGCAGGGCGCGTTTATGTTTACCGGCGTGCTGGCGCTGCTGTGGGTGATCCTCTGGTGGGCGTTCTACCACAACCCGGAGCAGCACCCGAACCTGAGCAAGGACGAGCTGGCGTTTATCAAGCAGGATAACGAACCGCCTGCGGTGAGACTGCCCTTCCTGACCGCGCTGAAAACCGTTTCGAAAAACAAACGTTTCTACGGTATCGCCATCCCGGCCTTTATGGCGGAACCGGCCTGGGCGGTGCTGAGCTTCTGGGTGCCGCTGTACCTCGCCAAAGAGCACGGCATGGATCTGAAGCAGATTGCGATGTTTGCCTGGCTGCCGTTCCTCGCCGCCGATCTGGGCAGCGTGGCGAGTGGCTACCTGACGCGTCTGTACACCCGTCTGTTCGGCTGCTCCCGCGTTAACTCGGTCGTTGCCAGCTCCGTGACGGGCGCGTTCCTGATGATCTCTCTGGGCATCGTGGCCATCACCCGAGACCCGTATATCACCATCGTGCTGATCTCCATCGGCGGCTTCGGGCACCAGATCATCTCCTGCATGCTGAGCGCCCTGGTCGTGGAGTCGTTCGACAAAGGCCAGATGGCGACCGTCAACGGCATGCGCGGCTCGGCGGCGTGGATCGCCAGCTTCCTGTTCTCGCTGTTAATCGGTGTGACCGCCGACAAAATCGGCTTTAACCCGCTCTTTATTGCCATGGGCTTCTTTGACCTGATTGGCGCTGTCTTCCTGGTAGCATTTATTGCTGAACGTCGCGCCAAGCGCGCCTGATAGTGGATGTATTGCATATGAAAACCCTGAAAAACTGGACCGTAGATAAGCAGTCAGCAAACCATCTGGAACTGCTGGTCGATAATCAGCACCGCCTGTGTCTGTACGTGCTGGAAGAGAACCTGTTCCGCGTGCTGATCAAACGCAAAGGCGAGCTGGCGCTGGACCGCACCTGGAGCATCGCGCCGGAAAAAGACGTGCCGTGGGAAGGTCGCCGCCGTGACGATTTAAGCGGTTTCACCTGCCCGGCCTGGACGCTCACGCAGCAGGGTGAGACGCTAACCGTGGCAACCGAACGGCTGCGCGTGACCGTCCACCAGCCGCTGTGGCTGGAGTGGCACTACCGCAATGAGGCGGGCGAGTGGCTGCCGCTGGTCAACGACCGTCCAACCAGCGCCTACCTCCTGAACGCCCACGGCGACGGCGTTGCGCATTACCTGAGCCGTCGTAAGGACGAGCGCTTTTATGGTCTGGGCGAGAAAGCAGGCGATCTGCAGCGCAACGGCAAACGCTATGAGATGCGCAACCTCGACGCGATGGGGTACAACGCGGCCAGCACCGACCCACTCTACAAGCACATTCCGTTCACCCTCACCCGTCGCGATGACGTCAGCTACGGCCTGTTCTACGACAACCTGAGCAGCTGCTGGCTGGATCTGGGCAACGAGATAGACAACTACCACACCGCCTACCGCCGCTGGCAGGCGGAAGCGGGCGATATCGATTACTACATCTTTACCGGCAAGCGCGTGCTGGACGTCACCAAGGCCTTCGTGCGCCTGACCGGAAAAACGCTGTTCGGGCCAAAATGGAGCCTGGGCTACAGCGGCTCGACCATGCACTACACCGACGCGCCGGACGCGCAAAACCAGCTGATGAACTTCATCCGCCTGTGCGAAGAGCACGCCATTCCGTGCGACTCGTTCCAGCTCTCCTCCGGTTATACCTCCATCAACGGCAAGCGCTACGTCTTCAACTGGAACCATGACAAGGTGCCGCAGCCGAAGGTGATGAGCCAGGCATTCCACGACGCGGGGCTGAAGCTTGCGGCCAACATCAAGCCGTGCCTGCTGCAGGATCATCCGCGCTATAACGAAGTGGCGGAAAGCGGCCTGTTCATTCGCGATTCAGAAACCGATGCGCCGGAACGTTCCAGCTTCTGGGATGACGAAGGCTCGCACCTCGATTTTACCAATCCTCAGACGGTGCAGTGGTGGCAGAACGGCGTCACCACGCAGCTGCTGGAGATGGGCATCGACTCCACCTGGAACGACAACAACGAATATGAAGTGTGGGACGGGGAAGCCCGCTGTTACGGCTTTGGCAAGGAGATCGCCATCAAGCATATTCGCCCGGTGATGCCGCTGCTGATGATGCGCGCCTCGCTGGAAGCGCAGCAGCGTTTCGCGCCGGAAAAGCGTCCGTACCTGATTTCCCGCTCCGGCTGCGCCGGGATGCAGCGCTACGTCCAGACCTGGAGCGGCGACAACCGCACCAGCTGGGACACCCTGCGCTATAACATCCGCATGGGGCTGGGCATGAGCCTGTCCGGGCTGTTCAACGTCGGTCACGACGTCGGCGGTTTCTCCGGCGACAAACCGGATGCCGAGCTGTTCGTTCGCTGGGTGCAGAACGGCGTGATGCATCCGCGCTTTACCATTCACTCGTGGAACGATGACCACACCGTGAACGAACCGTGGATGTACCCGGGCGTCACGCCAGCCATTCGTGGCGCGGTGGAGCTGCGCTACCGCCTGTTGCCGTACCTCTACACCCTGCTCTGGCAGGCGCACGCCGACGATGAACCGATGCTGCGCCCGACCTTCCTCGATCATGAGCACGATGCGCAGACGTTTGAGGAGTGCGATGACTTCCTGCTGGGCCGCGACCTGCTGGTGGCCAGCGTCGTCGAAGCCGGGCAGCGCGAGCGCCGCGTCTGGCTGCCGGATAACGCCTCCGGCTGGTACGATTTTTACACCCACGCGTGGTATGCGGGCGGCCAGTCGATTGTTCTTGACGCGCCGCTGGAAAAACTGCCGCTGCTGGTGCGCGCCGGTGCCGGCCTGCCGCTCAGCGAGCGTATCACCCACGTATCCGCAGAAAAAGACGACACCCGCGAGCTGAAGCTGTTCCCACTGAAGGGCGTCGGGACAACCACCGGGATGCTATTTGAAGACGACGGCGAAAGCTGGGGATATCAGAACGGCAATGCGCTGTGGGTTGAATGGGAAATGGTGTGCGACGGCGCAACCATTAACCTGAAGGTGAACGCGCGCGGGGATTATCGTCCGGCGTGGAAAGCGCTGAAGGTGTCGTTACCGGCGGGGGAAAAACGCAGGCTGCTGGTGAACGGGATTGAAGGGAGTGAGTGGGTGATGTAGTGCGGCCTGATGCCCTCACCCTAACCCTCTCCCACTGGGAGAGGGAATAGAACGTAGGCCGGGTAAGGCGAAGCCGCCACCCGGCTTTTTTTTAGTTCTCGATACCTTTACTGCGCAGGTAATCTTCGTAGTTTCCGGTGAAGTCCACCACGCGCTCTGGCGTAATTTCAATCACGCGGGTCGCCAGCGAGCTGACGAACTCACGGTCGTGAGAGACGAAGATCAGGGTACCCTGATACATCTCCAGCGCCATGTTCAGCGATTCGATAGATTCCATATCCAGGTGGTTAGTCGGTTCGTCCATCACCAGGATGTTTGGTTTTTCCATCATCAACTTGCCGAACAGCATGCGGCCTTTTTCACCACCGGAAAGTACTTTAGCCGGCTTTTTGATGTCGTCCTGGCTGAACAGCAGACGGCCCAGGATGCTGCGCACCGCCTGCTCGTCGTCGCCTTCCTGCTTCCACTGGCTCATCCAGTCAAAGACGGTGAGGTCGTTTTCGAACTCGTATTCATGGTCCTGCGCGTAGTAGCCAATCTGCGCATTTTCAGACCACTTCACGGTGCCGTTGTCCGGCTGCAGTTCACCCACCAGGGTTTTCAGCATGGTGGATTTACCCACGCCGTTGGCGCCCAGAATGGCAATCTTTTCGCCCACTTCCAGCAGCAGGTTGAATTTTTTAAACAGCGGGCCGTTCTCAAAGCCTTTTGCCAGGGCTTCCACTTCCAGCGCGTTACGGAACAGCTTCTTGTCCTGCTCGAAGCGGATGAACGGGTTCTGACGGCTGGAGGCTTTGACTTCGTCCAGCTTGATTTTGTCGATCTGACGCGCACGCGAGGTCGCCTGACGCGACTTAGAGGCGTTGGCGCTAAAGCGGCTGACGAAGGACTGCAGGTCAGCAATCTGCGCTTTCTTCTTGGCGTTATCCGCCAGCAGACGTTCACGCGCCTGGGTGGCCGCCGTCATGTATTCGTCGTAGTTGCCCGGGTACACGCGCAGCTCGCCATAGTCCAGATCCGCCATGTGCGTACAGACCATGTTCAGGAAGTGACGGTCGTGCGAGATGATGATCATGGTGCTGTCGCGGTCGTTCAGCGTCTGCTCCAGCCAGCGGATGGTATCGATGTCCAGGTTGTTCGTCGGTTCGTCGAGCAGCAGGATATCCGGGTTAGAGAACAGCGCCTGTGCCAGCAGCACACGCAGCTTCCAGCCTGGCGCAACTTCGCTCATCGGGCCGTAATGCTGTTCAACGGGAATGCCTACGCCCAGCAGCAGCTCGCCCGCGCGCGCTTCCGCAGAGTAACCGTCCATCTCGCCGTACTGCGTTTCCAGATCGGCCACTTTATAGCCGTCTTCTTCGCTCATTTCGGCCAGCGCGTAAATGCGATCGCGCTCCTGCTTCACTTCCCACAGCTCCGCGTGCCCCATGATCACGGTGTCGAGCACGGTGAACTCTTCGAAGGCGAACTGATCCTGACGCAGCTTACCGATACGCTCGTTAGGGTCAAGCGACACGTTGCCGAGCGTCGGTTCTAAGTCACCGCCGAGGATTTTCATAAAGGTGGATTTTCCGCTACCGTTGGCACCAATCAGGCCGTAACGGTTGCCGCCGCCAAATTTGACGGAAATGTTTTCGAACAGCGGCTTACTGCCAAACTGCATAGTGACGTTGCTGGTAACTAACACGGGGAGATTCCTGCGAAAAGTGTGATAAACACGGCATTATGCCACAATTCCGAATTGAGATCCCGTGTTGCGGCAATCCACTAAACTTTAACAAAATCGAAAAAAATGTGATTTCGTACACATCTGAATTCCCTGTTAGCGGGAATGCACATATAATGCGCTCCCATCACAGATTCAGACTTATCAACTCATCGCCTGAATGGCTTAGATACCTCGCACAACATGAACATGAAATTGACAACGCTTTTTGCGGCAGCGTTAGCCGTAGTAGGTTTTTGCAAGACCGCTTCTGCGGTGACGTATCCACTGCCGACAGACGGTAGCCGTCTGGTTGGGCAAAACCAGGTGGTGATTGTGCCGGAAGGCAACGCTCAGCCGCTGGAATATTTTGCCGCTGAATACCAGCTCGGTCTGTCTAACATGCTCGAAGCAAACCCGGGCGTTGACCCGTATCTGCCAAAAGCAGGTACCGTGCTGAACATCCCTCAGCAGCTGATCCTGCCGGATACCGTTCATGAAGGTATCGTAATCAACAGCGCCGAAATGCGTCTGTATTACTACCCGAAAGGCACCAACACCGTTATCGTGCTGCCAATCGGTATCGGCCAGCTGGGTAAAGATACCCCGCTGAACTGGACCACCAAAGTTGAGCGTAAGAAAGCGGGCCCAACCTGGACCCCAACCGCGAAAATGCACGCGGAATACATTGCTGCGGGCGAACCGCTGCCAGCCGTTGTGCCAGCAGGCCCGGATAACCCAATGGGTCTGTACGCGCTGTACATTGGCCGCCTGTACGCTATCCACGGCACTAACGCCAACTTCGGTATCGGCCTGCGCGTCAGCCACGGCTGCGTGCGTCTGCGTAACGACGACATCAAGTTCCTGTTCGAAAACGTGCCGGTCGGTACCCGCGTGCAGTTCATCAATGAACCGGTGAAAGCGACCTCTGAGCCAGACGGCAGCCGTTACATCGAAGTGCACAACCCGCTGTCCACCAGCGAAGATCAGATCAACAACAACGAAATCGTGCCAATCAACCTGACCAGCGCGGTGCAGTCCGTGACCTCTCAGGCTGACGTGGAAACGACCGTGGTTGACCAGGCGATCCAGAACCGTTCTGGTATGCCAGTACGTCTGAACTGATAGCAAAGCGAATAAAAAAGCGGGCCTCGTTGCCCGCTTTTTTTTATCCGTTGTTCACGATCACAATCCCGCCGTGGTCGTAGCGATAGTGACAGTGGGCATACTCCAGCGGCGTGCCATCTTCAAGATAGATCACTTGCTCCACCTCCAGCACCGGGTCCGTCTGTTCACAAATTAAGTGCTGCATATCCAGCGCATTTGGTTTTAACGCGCGCACGACGCGATACGAGCCCATTATTTTCAGCCCCAGCGTCTCCTGCACGTAACGGAACACCGAGCTTTCAAGATGGCTTTTGTTCAGGCCGGGCACCAGATTCAGCGGCATCACCGTGGAATCCAGCGACATCGGCTCACCGTTCAGCAAACGCAGACGAATAAAGTCATAGATCGGCGCATCGGCGTTAATCATCAGCGACGCCTGCTCTTTCTCGTTCGGGAAGCGCAGTTCGAAATGCACCACCTGGCTGGTCACCGTTCCAAGATGCTCCCAGGTTTTGGTGGCGCCAAAGTAGTCGCTGCCGGAGAGATCCCACTGCGAGAGTTGGAGGAAATTTTTACGGATGAACGTTCCCTGCCCCTGACGGGTGTAGACCAGCCCTTCGACAATCAGCTGGCGCATGGCCTGCTGAATGGTCATCCGGCTGGTGCTGAACTCCGCCGCCAGCGCAAACTGGTCCGGCAGCGGTTCATTGGCGGCGTACTGCTGGCTGATAATGCGTTTCTTAATTTCCCGCGCTATGGTGATGTACTTCGCCGCCATCGTCCTTCCTTTCTGTTAGTTTTCTATCCCGCTGTTTTTCAACGCCACTCGCTCGGCAATCTTGAGGAAAGGCAGGTAGAAGAATACACCAAATACAATGATTGCCAACTGCACCACCACCGCCCGCCAGTCCCCCGCCGTCGCCAGCCAGGCGCTCAGAATCGGCGGCGTGGTCCACGGGATCATCACCACGCAGCGCGACATTAGCCCCAGCGTAGTACAGAGCCATGCGAAATAGATGCCGATGGCGGGCAGCAGCACAAACGGGATCATCAGCGGCAGGTTAAAGACAATCGGCAGGCCGAAGATCACCGGCTCGTTGATGTTGAATAAGCCGGGCGCCAGCGACAGACGCGCCACCTGCTTCGCCGATTTTTGTCGGGAGAAGATAAAGATGGCGATCAGCAGCGATATCGTGCTGCCCGTGCCGCCCACCATGCCGAACGTCGGCACGAAGATGTTATTGATGATATGCGGGATGGGCTGACCGTTGGCGAAGGCCAGCATGTTCTCGTTGGTGTTAATCAGCAGGAACGGCTCCAGCACCACGCTGTTCACCACCGACTGGTGAATACCCAGCGTGAACAGAAAGTTACCAAAGCTGTAGATGAAAATCGTCCCCGGCAGGCTGGTGTTGATCAGCCGCAGGGGCTGCTGGATAAAGGTCGTAATAAGATGGATCAGGTCCGTGTGCAGCACGTTTGCCAGTATGGCCGCCAGCACTGCGAACAGCGAAAGCGTGAGAATGGTCGGGATCAGCGCGGTAAAGGATTTGCTCACCGCCGGCGGCACGTTTTCCCCGAGGGAAATGTGCAGCGCCTTCAGCCGCGAGATGGCGATAAACACTTCTGTTGAAAGCAGCCCGATCAGCACCCCGGCGAAAATCCCGGTTGAGCCAATATTGGCGAACGTCAGCACCTGGGTGACGTTCACCGCGGCGTCGCTGCCGATGGGCGTAATCTGCAGGCGCATCGGCATCATGATGATGAAGCTGCTGACGGCGATAACCACTGCCGAGACCGGATTGTCGAAATCTTTGTTGCGCGCCAGCGACCAGGCAATCATCGGGGCCAGCAGCAGCGCGGCGATGTTCAGCGTGCCGTTGATAATCGCCTCGCCCCACACCTTAAACTGCACGAGCGTGTCACCATGAAAAATCCACGGAAACACCACGTTGTTCACCAGTACCGCCAGACCGGCAAGGATGAAAATCGGCATCACCGTGGCGAAGGCGTCGCGCAGGGAGCGCAGGTGCACCTGGTTTGCCAGGCGCGCCGAGAACTCAACAAATTTATCGACAAAGGACTGCATGTGCGGTGTTATTTTTGTTTCAGACATAGCGGATAGTTCCCATCAATCAGTCACAAAAACGGCCCGGCAGCGTACGGCTTACATCTCGCGTCCGTTGGTATGGATAACCTGTTTTAACCACGCATAGCTCTTCTTCGGCACGCGCTTCAGGTCTTTCAGGTCGTGGTTTTCCCGGTTGACATAGACCACGCCATAGCGTTTACGCATGTCGCCCTGGGAACTCAGAATGTCGATTAAGCCCCAGCCAAGGTAGCCAATGACCTCCGCCCCGTCCTCGAACATCGCCTCCTTCATGGCATCGATATGCGCCCGGTGGTAGTCGATGCGGTAGGTGTCATCAATCGGGTTCACGCCGTCCCAGGATTCAATCACCCCAATGCCGTTCTCAATCGGGAAGACCGGCATCCGCCAGTCGTTGGCGTAGCGGGTGATGATGGTGCGAAAGCCCAGCGGATCGATCTGCCAGTTCCACTCGGTGGCCTTCAGGTACGGGTTATTTTTCTCGCCGTGAAGCAGGTAATAGTTCACCGGCGTGCCTTCCGGGATCGCATCGCTGTCCAGCGTTTTGCTGGCGTAGTAACTAAAGGCCATATAGTCGTTTCTGGTGCGCGCCAGCAGCGCTAAATCCTCGGCGCGGTAGATATCACCAAAGCCCTCTTGTTCTACCACCGCCATCACCGCCGGACTGTAGCCCTGCCCGGCGAAGACGCGCAGCAAGTTCTGGTTGAGGAATTCGTCATACTGCTGGGCGCAGAAGATATCGCGCGGTTTGCAGGTGGCCGGGTAGATGAGCTGGTGTGCCAGCATGCCGCCCATCAACTGGCCCGGTTTGGTCTGGTGCAAATACTCGGTCAGCGCCATGTGTGCCACCATCGTATGGTGCTGCAGCTCATACAGCTCGCGCAGGGTTTGCTCGCCTTTCATATAGCCCGAAATACGAAACGCTTCCGGCATATGGAAGATGTTCTGCTCGTTGAAGGTCAGCCAGTACTTCACGCGGTCGCCATAGCAGTCGATCATCTTTTTACCGTAGCGGATAAAGGCGTCCATTACGCGGCGGTCATTGAAGCCGTTGTACTCCTGCGCCAGCGCCAGCGGCATATCGAAGTGGTAGAGACAAACCATTGGCTCGATGCCGCGTGCGATCAGATCGTCGATAAAACAGTCGTAAAACGCGATGCCCTCGTCGTTAAAATCGCCGTCGCCCTGCGGGCAGACGCGGCTCCACGAGATCTGAAAGCGGTAGCAGTTCATGCCCAGATCCTGCATCAGATCGAAATCTTCCCGATAGCGATGGTAGGAGTCTGTCGCCACTTTCCAGTCGGAAATGTTTTCCCCGGCTTCGCGAATGTCATACACCGACATCCCTTTCCCACCCTCGTTCCAGGCCCCTTCCGTCTGCATGCTGGACACCGAGTTGCCCCATAAAAAGTTGGCTGGCAGTGAATTGTTCATGGTCTCTCCCCATATGACTAGTCATTTAGAATTTCATGACTAGTCATATAGGCGAAGATTAAATTTGGATCAAAGAGGAGGATCGTTTTTTGTGAGCAGTGCGGGAAAAAAAGCCCCGGCAAGCGAAGCGCCACCGGGGAAAAGGAAGGTTACTGTTGTGCGAGCTGGTTACGGCGATATTCTCCCTGGCGCTCCAGCATCCAGCCCGGATACTCGCGCGGCAGCGCGCTCACCGCATTCAGTTGCTTAAGCTCGTCTTCGCTTAAGCGGATCCCTGTTGCGGCAATGTTGTCGTCCAGCTGATCGACGCGTTTCGCGCCAATAATCACGCTGGTTACCGCTTTCTGGTGCAGCAGCCACGCCAGCGCGATTTGCGCGACGGAGACACCCTTGCTTTCGGCGATAGTGCGCATCACGTCCACGCAGTCGAAGGCGCGATCTTTATCCACCGGCGGGAAATCGAACTCCAGACGGCGGCCACCGGTTTCGCTCGTCCCGTCGCGGCCATATTTTCCGCTCAGCAGGCCGCCCGCCAGCGGGCTCCAGACCATCAGCCCAACGCCTTCGCTCTGCATCATCGGCACCAGCTCACGCTCCAGATCGCGCCCGGCGATGGTGTAGTACGCCTGTAATGACGCAAAACGCGCCAGCCCCAGACGCGCCGAAATGCCCAACGCTTTGGCTATCTGCCACGCCGCCCAGTTAGAAACGCCGATGTAGCGCACGTGGCCATGCTGCACCAGGTTATCCAGCGCGTAGAGCGTCTCTTCAATCGGTGTTGCGGGGTCAAAGCCGTGAAGCTGGTAGAGATCGATATGATCGAGCTGCAGGCGGCGCAGGCTCTCCTTCACGCTGCTGATGATGTGATAGCGCGAGCTGCCGCGCGAGTTCACCCCGGCGGTGCCCGTTTCGCCAAACACCTTGGTGGCCACCACCACATTTTCGCGCGGGACGTTCAGGTTTTTCAGCGCCTGCCCGAGTATCGTCTCCGAGCGCCCTTCCGAATAGACGTCGGCGGTATCGATGAAGTTGATGCCCGCGTCCAGCGCGCGGCCCACCAGCTGCTCGGCTTCGTTTTGCTTAAGCTGGCCAATCTTGCCCCACATGCCGTCTTCACCGCCGAAGGTCATGGTGCCGAGGCACAGTTCAGAAACAAACAGTCCGGTGTTGCCCAGTTTTTGATAACGCATAAGTGATTCCTCGCATGTCGATTGGGTACCCGATAGTTATACCCGCCCCTCAACCATCGCGAATGTGGCGTTCCTGTCCGTTTCTTGCCCAATCCTCTGAATTTATCCGCGCGGGGCGTCGCCAAAGACGTTGTAGTCCGGTAATTGCACCTGCTGATACGGCTCCCAGCCGCCACCCAGAGCTTTGTAGAGCGCCACCAGATCGAGCGCGCTCTGCACCTGCGCCTGTGCGCGCTGCTGCTGGGCCTGCGCAAGCTGACGCTGGGCGTCCAGCACGTCGATAAAGCTGGCGATCCCCTGTCGGTAGCTGTCGCTTGCCAGGTCGAACGCGTTTTGCAGCGCGTCGATGGTCTTCGCGAGGCCCGCTTCACGCTGCTGGTCGGTGCGATAGCTCACCAGCGCATTTTCCACATCCCCGAGCGCGGTGAGCACCGTCTGGCGATAGTCCAGCACCGCTGCGCCCTGCTGCGCACGCGCCACCTTGACGCTGGAAACCAGCCGTCCGCCCTGGAAGATGGGAATGGAGACCTGCGGACCGAAGCTGTAGAAGTGGCTGCTCCAGTCGGTCAGCCAGTTAGTTTCGCTGTTGCGCAGGCCAAACTGGCCGGAAAGCGTAAAGCTCGGAAACAGCTCGGCCACCGAGACGCCGATTTGCGCCGTGGCGGCGTGAAGGTTCGCCTCCGCTTCGCGCACGTCCGGACGACGGCGCGCCAGCGTCGACGGAATGCCCGTTTGCACGATATCAGGCAGGGCAGGCATCGGCTGCACGCTTTGCAATTCCGCATCCAGCGCGCCCGGTGGCTTGCCGAGCAGGATCGCCAGGCCGTTCATCGCCTGCCGCTCCTGCGCCTGATACTGCGGCAGCTGCGCTTCAAGATTCCCCAGCTGCGCCCGGGCATTTTCCACATCCATCTGCGGAGACAGCCCGCCGCGCTGGCGGCTTTCGGTCAGATCCAGCGTCTGCCGGGCGCTCTCAATCTGTGTGTTCAGCGTGACGATAATGCTCTGCGCCCCGCGCAGCTGGAGCCACGCCCGGGCCACTTCGGCCTCCAGCGACACCAGCGCGTCGTTACGCTGCTCTATCGCCGCTTTCTGCTGCGCTTCGGCGGCCTCCACCTGACGGCGCACCTTGCCCCAAAGGTCGATTTCCCACTGGGCGTCGAAGCTGCCCTGGTAGAGGTTAACCGGCTGCGTCAGCGGACCCAGCGAGCCTCTAAGTTCAGGATCGACGTTATCCAGCTGGTCGTACACGCCGTGGGATTTTAGCTCCCCTTCCAGCCCGAGCTGCTGGCGCGTCGCCTGCAGATTACCGTTCACCGACGGATAAAACGCGCCGCCCGCCTGGTTAATCTGTTCACGCGCGCCGGCAATGCGCAGCACCGTTTGCTGCAGCGTCAGGTTTCCCGCGATGGCGCGTTCAACCAGGCTGTCGAGCTGCGGCGAACCGAAGGTCTTCCACCAGCGCGGGTTGGTCGCGGCGGAGGTGGTTTGCGATTTCACCCCGCCGTCGTCCTTATCGTTCCAGTGCGTAACGGCGGGCGGCGCAGGCTGCTGGTAGTCCGGCCCGACGGCACAGCCCACCAGCAGCATCATTATCATCAGGGGGTGTAAACGTCTGTGTATCATCAATGTGCTCCTGCACTCCCCTCGCTCTTAACCGGCGAGAGCAACAAACAAAATGGGATCAGTAAAAAGGCCACCGCGCTCAGGAGGGTGAAAACGTCGATGTAGGCCAGGAAGCGCGACTGTTCGATCATGGTCTGGTACATGCGTCCGGTGGCAATTCCCGTAGGGTCGCCCACCTGGGTGGTGAAGTTTTGAATCGCCTGGGCGCTTTCGCGAATCGCCAGCTGAAACTGTTCGTTAAACGGCGAAGCGTGGTATGCCAGATGGGCGCTGTGCGCCTGCGCGCGTTCGGTTATCGCCGCCGTCGAGAGCGAAATCCCAATCGAACCGGCCACGTTGCGGAACATGGTAAACAGCGCCGCCGCGTCGGCGTTGAGCCGCCTCGGTATCGAGATAAAGGCAATGGTGGTCAGCGGCACAAACAGGAACCCCAGCCCAATCGACTGGGCGCTGCGGAACAGCACCAGCGTTTCGAAGTCGATATCCGGCGTCAGCGTGCGCGACCAGAAGAACGACACCGCGAGGCAGGTAAAGCCAAAGGCGATGATCCAGCGCGTCTGCACCACCGGCATCAGCTTCAGCACCAGCGGGATGGTTAACACAATCAACACCGCGCCGGGCGACAGCACCAGCCCTGACCAGGTGGCGGTATAGCCCAGGTCCTGCTGCGCCAGCTGCGGGATCACCACCGAGCTGCCGTACAGGATCATCGCCATCCCTGCCATTAACAGGCTGGAAATGGCGAAGTTACGGTCCTTCATGCAGTGCAGATCCACCACCGGTTTTTTGGCATACAGCAGCCAGTAAATCGCGCCGATAATGCCGATGAGCGTCAGCACCGCGAAGGTGCGGATAAAGTTCGAGTAGAACCAGTCGTCATCTTCACCCCGGTCGAGCATCACCTGCAGGCAGCCCAGGCCGAGGGCGATCAGGCCGATCCCCGTCCAGTCGACGGTCAGCTTCTCTTTTGACTTGCTCTCCCACGGTGGATCTTCCAGCAGCTGGTAGATCGCCAGTACCGTCACAATCCCCACCGGAATGTTGATAAAGAACACCCAGCGCCAGGAGTAGTTATCGGTGATCCAGCCGCCCAGCGTCGGGCCAAGCACCGGCGCAACGATGATGGCAATGGACGACAGACCAAAGGCCTTACCCCTGTCCTCCGGCTTGAAGTAGTCGAGCAGCACCGACTGCTGCGTGGGCTGCAGCCCGCCGCCAAAGAAGCCCTGCATCACGCGGAACAGGATGATTTGCCACAGCTCGGTGGCGATGCCGCACAGAAACGAGCAGATGGTGAACATCACGATGCAGATTAAGAAGAACTGCTTGCGGCCAAACAGGCGACTGAGGAAGGCAGAGATGGGCAGCACGATGCCGTTCGCCACCAGGTAGCTGGTCAGCACCCAGGTGGATTCGTCATAGCTGGCCGAGAGCGACCCGGCCACGTGCGGCAGCGCCACATTGACGATGGTGGTGTCCAGAATTTCCATAAACACCGCGAGGGTGACAACAATTGCCACCGCCCACGGGTTGCTGGCGGGCTTCCAGCTATCGTGGCTGTGGTCCGTCATTCCACCGTCACCTTCGGTTCGACCGACAGCCCCAGCGGCAGCGGCCTGTTCGGATCCAACCCCTTATCAATCACGATTTTCACCGGCACGCGCTGGACGATTTTGACAAAGTTACCGGTGGCGTTTTCCGACGGGAACGCGGAGAAGCGCGAACCGCTGCCCTGCTGGATGCTGTCAATGTGGCCTTCAAGTTCCATATCCGGCCAGGCATCCACAGAGACGCTGACCTTGTCACCGGGCTTCATGCGCTCCAGCTGCGACTCTTTGAAGTTCGCCACCACCCACACGTTCGGGGAAACCAGCGAGAACAGCGCCGTACCCGCCTGCACCAGCGTGCCGGGCTGTACGTTGCGTTTGGTGACGAAGCCGTCGAACGGGGCGCGGACTTCGGTGTAAGAGAGATTCAGGTTCGCGTTTTCCAGCTGCGCTTTGGCCTGATCGACCTGACGTTCGCGGGCTTCAACGTTGGTTTCCTGCTGACGAATTTGTAGCTGTACCTGCTCCGCCACTTCCAGCTGCGCCTGGGCGCTGGCCAGTCCGGCCTGCGCACTGCGCAATTGGGCATTCGCAGAATCGATACTTTGCTGCGTGGTCGCACGCGGGTCAACGCCGCGCTGACGGCGGTACTCCGCCTGGGCGTTCGCCATATCGGCCTGCGCTTTTAGCACCTGCGCTTTGGCTTCGTCACGCTGGGCAGGATATTGCACCTTCGAGAGCGCCAGCTGTGCCTGAGCCTGGTGGAGCTGAGCAAGCGCCAGCCCAAGCTGCGCCTGAGCCTGATCGCGCTGAGCCGTAGTATCGCGAGGATCGATAACCACCAGCAGATCCCCTTTCTTCACGCGCTGGTTATCACGCACGCGAAGCTCGGTGACGTATCCCGCCGTTTTGGGGGCAATGGTCACCACGTCACCGTCGGTAAAGGCGTCGTCGGTCGTCTCTTCGTTACGGGTTAAAAACCACCAGACCAGCGCCACGACGACCATTACCACCACGACAACGCCGAGGATAATTAACGGTTTTTTGCCCGGGCGCTTGCGCGCATTATTGTTGTTTTCCTGCTCGTCAGCAGGCGGGTTTTGATCTTCAGCCATAGGTCAGCAACGGTCCTGTCAGTGAGCGGCATCACACTATGCCGTTCACTAAAGCTAGGACGTTGCTATACATTTGCCAGGATAAACTGACAAATAGCGCACTATATGAGAAGGAATAGTCCGAAACCGATCGCGGCTGCCCACATCAGCATCGGGACCGACCATAAATGGAAGCGCCACCAGATGCGGCGGTCGTTGGCCATGCGCAGGGCAATCAGGTTGGCAAGGGAACCGGGCAATAGCCCAAACCCGCCGATGTTTACCGCCCAGGCCAGAAGGGTGTCAGGCGGAACATAGTTGAGCAGCAGAATGGTCGACGGCACGTTGCTGATAAACTGCGACAGGCCAATCGCCGTCAGCCACAGTCCCGGCTGCGACAGACCGCTGACGCCGTGAAGCACATTTTGCAGTGCAGGCAGCTGGATGAGCAGATAGACATCGATAAACATCGCCATGAAGACCAGCAGCAGCGTCCAGTCAACGCTCACCAGCACCCGCCGCGACAGCACTAAAAACCCGGAGGCAACCAGCAGCACGCCCGCCAGCTCAACCTTCATCTCCAGCGCGACCAAAAAGACGATATACAACGCCAGACAGCTCCAGACCAGCCGCGGCTGCCACTGCGGGCCCGTCGTCCCGCTGTGGTACTGCAGTTTTTTATCCGGGAAGGCAAACCAGCAGACCGCCAGCAGGGAAAGCATCATCACCAGCGCCAGCGGAGCCATCTGCCAGGTAAAGGCGGCAAACGACAGGCCCGAACGGCCCCAGAGCAGGATATTTTGTGGATTCCCGATGGGCGTTAACAGCGAGCCAGTGTTCACGGCCAGTGCTTCAAAGATAATCAGACGGCTGACCGGAATTTCACAGAGCTTACGCAGCGTGAGCGTGAGCGGCACGATGATAAACAGTGCGACATCGTTGGTCAGAAACGTCGACAGCACCGCTGCGGAAAAGACCATGAACAGAGACAGCCGGCGCTCGGTGGCAAAACGGCGCACCATTTTGCGTCCCAGAACATCAAAGTAGCCGCTTAGCTCAACCCCTTTGGTGAGCATCATTAAGCCGCTCAGGGTAATAATCGTGCGCCAGTCAATAGCCGCAGGCCAGGCGTGAGGGGTAAAGGGAACAAAGAGGCTTAAGCCTGCACCAATAATCAGTAAGAGATGAAAGAAACGGTCACGCGTCAGGGCTTGCAGGCCGGGGATGTTCATTCAGCAGAAGAACCATATTTGAGTGTAAATTCACGGAACTTCACCAGCGTTTCTTCACTGACGTGGTGCTCCATCCCTTCCGCATCCCGGCGGGCAATTTCCGGGCTGACGCCCAGTACCAGTAAAAAGTTCTCCACGATCTGATGACGCTCGCGGCTCTCCTGCGCCAGCTTTTCGCCTTCTGCCGTCAGAAACACACCGCGCCACGGGATCATCTCGATCAAACCCACTGACGCCAGACGTTTTAACATTTTGGCTACCGTTGGCTGGGAAACGCCCAGCCGCGCGGCCATATCGACCTGACGTGCTTCGCCAACCTCACGGATCAAATCGGAGATCAGTTCCACATAGTCATCAATCAGCTCCCGGCGATGCGCTTCACGCACCTGACGGAACCCTTCTACGTGCTCTTCAACATTCACCAGTTGCGTCGTTTTTTTTGTAGTTGGCTTACCTGCGCGACGGTTCATTGTGCTTCCTCAATGGGGGTGACGCTTCCAGCGTCCTGTAACGGAGCGCACATTGTAAACCATAGCTCTACAAGCACAAAAATTTAACGAATTAGCCATAGCTATACAATATAGCCTGTGCTATATCTGTATGTAATGCAGTCACCCTTCACGGATCGAAGGGATCAGAAATCAGGAGGTCACATGAATGAATTCAAGAGGTGTATGAACGTGTTTACCCACTCTCCTTTTAAAGTGCGCTTAATGCTGTTGAACATGCTGTGCGATATGTTTAACAACAAACCGCAGCAGGATGACAAATCTTCTCACTAAGCGGCGTCGCGGTACGCCGCTTCATTTTTCCGTCACAAACCCCATGTAAACTGGCCTCTGGCCGCCTTAATCCCGATCTTTTTTACGGATTTGCAGTCTCCCTCGCAAAACATCTGTTTAGCAACTGTTGACCTTATTTCACGCTCGCACTATCTTCTTGCAGCCCTGCACCATTTGCGGCTCGCTGAAGCGGACCCTCATTCCCTCTCCACGCACTGTCAGGCAGGCTTTGACCCTTGGCGCCAGGGTGAGCACATGGCGTTTTCATGATAGTGATCTATGAACTTAACCCTGAAAGAAACACTTGTTACCCGCAGCCGGGCCTTAAGCCCGTGGACGGGATTCTACTTTCTGCAATCGCTGCTGATTAACTTTGCGCTTGGCTACCCGTTTAGCCTGCTCTACGCCGTGGCATTTACCTGCGTGCTCCACGTGCTGTGGCGGAGTGCCCCGCGCGTGCAGAAAGCATTGGTCGGGGTCTGTTCGCTGGTTGCTGCGATGTATTTCCCGTTTGGCCAGGCCTACGGCGCGCCAAACTTCAATACCCTGCTGGCGCTGCATTCGACCAATATGGAAGAGTCGACGGAGATCCTGACGATCTTCCCGTGGTACAGCTACGTTGTCGGGCTCTTTATCTTCGCTTTGGGCGTTATCGCCATCCGCCGTCAGTCAGGCGAGAAAAAATCCTGGGGTAAGATAGAAATACTCTGTCTGGTGTTCAGCATTGCCGTGGCGTTTGTCGCCCCCATCCAGAATATTCCCTGGGACGGTAAGCTACGGCTCATCAATATCGGCTATCCGGTTTTCCGCTTCGTGAAAGACGTCGTGGTTAATAATAAAGAGGTTCTCGACGAGCAGGCGCGTATGGCTGAACTCTCCACCATGAAAGACACCTGGAACGTGCTGGCCGTGAAGCCTAAGTACCATACCTACGTGGTGGTGATTGGCGAAAGTGCGCGCCGCGATGCGCTCGGTGCTTTTGGCGGTCACTGGGATAACACGCCGTTTGCCAGTTCGGTTAACGGTGCCCTGTTTACCGATTACGTCGCGGCCAGCGGCTCGACGCAGAAATCACTCGGCCTGACCCTGAACCGTGTGGTCGACGGCAAACCGCAGTATCAGGATAACTTTGTCACGCTGGCAAACCGCGCGGGGTTCCAGACATGGTGGTTCTCCAACCAGGGGCAAATTGGCGAATACGATACCGCCATCGCCAGTATTGCGAAGCGTGCCGATGAGGTTCAGTTCCTGAAAAGCGGTGATTTTGAAGCCGACAAAAACACGAAAGATGAAGCATTGCTGAAAATGACCGCGCAGGTCTTTGCCACTCAGCGCACCCAGCCACAGCTGATTGTTCTGCACCTGATGGGGTCACATCCTCAGGCGTGCGATCGTACAAACGGAAAGTACACAGAGTTTGTGCAGTCCAAAGAGACATCATGTTATCTCTACACCATGACGCAAACCGACGACCTGCTCAGCAAGCTCTATGCCCAGCTGCGCAATACGGGCGACAGTTTCTCGATGGTCTATTTCTCCGATCACGGGCTGGCGTTTAAAGAGCGCGGTAAAGAGGTGCAGTACCTGGCGCACGACGATGCATTTCAGCAGAACTTCCAGGTGCCCTTTATGGTGCTGTCGAGTGACGACAAAAAGCATCGCATCATCAAAGCGCGTCGTTCGGCGAATGATTTCCTGGCTTTCTTTTCACAATGGACGGGGATTGCTGCAGAGCAGATAAAAATTTCTTACCCGTTTGTCTCAAACAAGAAGGCCCCCCCAGTTTACGTTACCAACTTCAAGTTACAGAAAGTTGACTATAACCATCTGGGTACGGACATTTTTGATATTAAGAGTAAGTGATCTCTACCGTCTCGTGCGGTCTGATGCCCTCACCCTGGCCCTCTCCCACAGGGAGAGGGTACAAACTCCCAAAAAAAATCCGCCACAATGGGCGGATTTTTTACTGGCTCACCGAAGTGATTAGAAGCGGTAACCTACGCCTGCGATCCAGGTGCCAACGTCAACGTTGCGGATACGGCTCTGCTCATAGGAGAAGTCCAGAGCAACGTTTTCGATTGGGTTAAACTGCAGACCCGCGCCATAGGAGAAGCCGTAGTCGCTGTTGCTTGCAGTACGGTTCAGACCTTCGTTTTCAGTCTGCTGGAATTTACCGTAACCAACACCTACAACACCGTAGATGCTAGCCCAGTCGTTCAGGCGGTAAGCAGGACCAGCGGTGATACCGTAGTACTGACCTTTGTTATAGGTGCCGTTTTCAGTGCGATCTTTCTCGGTGTAAGTGAAAGAACCGATCACGCCCAGCGGGTTGTTGTCTTGCTCGTAACGATACTTCAGGTTGAAACCGTTAGTTTTGTTCATCACGCCCTGCATATCGCTCTGAGCGTAACCACCGGTAACGGTAGAAGTAGCAGCTACAGCAGTACCTGCGGAAACAGCCAGAACTGCGGCCAGTGCTGAAAGACATGCAATTTTTTTCATAACCACCTCAAATGTGTTCAAGTAAGTCCGTAAGTTTTAAATATATCAAAAAATTTTGCGAAACTCTTTGTGATTCGTAATGTCTAACGAGGTCTTTCCTGTAACAGAACGTTTCCAGAATCAGCTATCTCATTAAAATTACGTTAAATTTTCGCCGCAAAATAGTCATAGTGCGCGCCATCGCCGTTACATTCATCCAGATTATTCCTAATCTGACAGGCGATAAAACCAGCAACGCTTAACTATTTTACGGATTTTCCCTGGTTTTTTTTCAACAGTAGCTCAACCGTGAGCGCATATTTCCATTACACTGCGGCTTTTACCCTATTTGACATAAATTGACAGGAGAAAGGATGCCAGGGTTATCCCGCACGTCATCGGTCTGGATGCCGGTCGCTGTAATACTGATCGCCATGTTGTCGATTCAGAGTGGCGCGTCGCTTGCAAAATCACTCTTTCCTCTGGTGGGCGCGCCGGGCGTTACGGCCCTGCGTATTGCATTAGGGACTCTGATCCTCGTGGTTATCTTTAAACCCTGGCGTCTGCGTTTCAAAAAAGAGCAGCGACTGCCGCTTCTTTTATACGGGCTGGCGCTGGGCGCGATGAACTACATGTTCTACCTCTCTATTCAGACCATTCCACTGGGGATTGCCGTCGCGCTTGAATTTACGGGGCCGCTGGCGGTTGCCCTCTTCTCTTCACGTCGTCCGGTGGATTTCATCTGGGTCGTGTTAGCCGTTCTGGGGCTCTGGTTCCTGCTGCCGCTGGGTCAGAGCGTCGCGCAGATTGATCTGACGGGTGCCGCGCTGGCACTGGGCGCGGGTGCCTGCTGGGCTGTCTATATCCTCACCGGCCAACGCGCCGGGGAGGAGCACGGTCCGGCCACGGTTGCGCTGGGCTCGCTGATTGCCGCCATCATCTTTGTCCCCCTCGGTATGGCGCAGGCCACCGAATCCATCTGGCAATGGTCCATTCTGCCCGTGGGGCTGGCGGTCGCTATTCTTTCTACGGCACTCCCCTATTCTCTGGAGATGATAGCCCTGACGCGTTTGCCGACACGCATTTTCGGTACGTTAATGAGCATGGAGCCTGCGCTGGCGGCTATCTCTGGGATGGTCTTCCTCGGCGAAACGCTGACGTTTACCCAGACGCTGGCACTGTGCTCTATTATCGCGGCCTCTATGGGATCAACGCTGACAATGCGCCCTGAACCCAAAGTGAAGAAAGTTGACATCAATTAATGCTCTATATTCTGCATGGCTTTCTCGCCATGCAGAATATAGGCGCCTTCCACGCTTATCATATTTCGTTACACAAACTGTCATCGTCACGAAATAATCCACAGGGCTACGAACCGGACGTTCAGAATTAAGATTGATCTGTATCAATTTCATAAAAACCTATTATTTTCATAATGATACAAACTCAACATCCTTCTTGCTATTAAACCGATAGGCAGAGCCAAACCGCAGGCAAAAAATCCGGTGCTATACTTAATTCCGTAATTACCTGGGACACAAACATCAAGAGGATATGAGATTATGAGTACCGCTAAACTGGTGAAAACGAAAGCGTCTAATCTGCTTTATACCCGTAACGATGTATCGGATAGCGACAAAAAGGCGACTATTGAGTTGCTGAATCGCCAGGTGATCCAGTTCATCGATCTTTCGCTGATCACCAAACAGGCCCACTGGAATATGCGCGGTGCAAACTTTATTGCCGTTCATGAAATGCTGGATGGCTTCCGCACAGCACTGGTTACCCACCTTGATACGATGGCCGAACGTGCCGTTCAGTTAGGCGGTGTGGCGCTGGGGACCACGCAGGTGATTAACAGCAAAACGCCACTGAAAAGCTATCCGCTGGATATCCATACCGTTCAGGATCACCTGAAAGAGCTGGCGGACCGTTATGCCATCGTCGCGAACGACGTGCGTAAAGCCATCGGCGAAGCGAAAGACGAAGACACGGCTGATATCTTCACCGCCGCCTCTCGCGACCTGGATCAATTCCTGTGGTTTATCGAATCTAACATCGAATAAGCCATACGAATTACCAATGACCCCCTCGCCTCTGGCGGGGGTTTTGCACATTTATGGTGCACACTTTTGCACTGCACACCTGCAAAAGTGAACGAAATGTAATAATCACCTCACACAACCGTTAACGGAAGATTGTTTTTCCGTCAGAATCTGCGCTAAATATCACCTCGTCAGATACGCCAAATGAGTCGCACCAAAATGGTGCCTCACACTGGTGCAACACGACATCATTGCTCCATTTTTTGTGCAATGCGTGACATCATCCCCTTTGTAAAACAACAGCTTGTAAAGTTGGCACGATTTTTTCATGGTGCCTGTCGTTCTCGCAGGGGATCGCCCCGTGGTTATAAAAGGAAATGCTATGAAGTCTGTATTAAAAGTTTCACTGGCTGCACTTACCCTGGCATTTGCAGTGTCCTCTCAGGCTGCCGACAAACTCGTTGTGGCGACCGACACGGCGTTCGTTCCGTTTGAATTCAAACAGGGTGACAAATACGTTGGTTTTGACGTGGATCTGTGGGCTGCGGTCGCAAAAGAACTCAAACTGGACTACACCCTGAAACCGATGGACTTCAGCGGCATCATCCCTGCGCTGCAGACCAAAAACGTTGACCTGGCACTGGCGGGTATCACGATTACCGAAGAGCGTAAAAAAGCGATCGACTTCTCCGACGGCTACTACAAAAGCGGCCTGCTGGTGATGGTGAAAGCCGACAATAACGACGTAAAAAGCGTAAAAGATCTCGACGGTAAAGTGGTGGCAGTGAAGAGCGGTACGGGTTCCGTTGATTACGCGAAAGCGAATATCAAAACCAAAGATCTGCGCCAGTTCCCGAACATCGACAATGCCTACATGGAACTGGGTACCAACCGTGCTGACGCCGTTCTGCACGACACGCCTAACATCCTGTACTTCATCAAAACCGCGGGCAACGGCAAGTTCAAAGCGGTCGGTGATTCTCTGGAAGCACAGCAGTACGGTATCGCGTTCCCGAAAGGCAGCGACGACCTGCGCACGAAAGTTAACGGCGCGCTGAAAACCCTGAAAGAGAACGGCACCTATAACGAAATCTACAAAAAATGGTTCGGTACCGAGCCTAAATAATTTACCTGAATTCAGGTTTGTAACGCCCGGTGGCGCTCACGCTTGCCGGGCCTACGTTTTTCGTTTTTTACCACGGTATACAGGAATACATCATGCAGTTTGACTGGAGCGCCATCTGGCCTGCCATTCCTCTCTTGCTTGAAGGCGCTAAAATGACCCTGTGGATTTCGGTCCTGGGTCTGGTTGGCGGGTTGATTATCGGTCTTGTCGCCGGTTTCGCCCGCACCTACGGCGGCTGGATTGCAAACCACATCGCACTGGTTTTCATCGAAGTGATCCGCGGCACCCCGATTGTCGTGCAGGTCATGTTTATCTACTTCGCCCTGCCAATGGCTTTCAACGATCTGCGCATTGACCCGTTCAGCGCCGCCGTCGTGACCATTATGATCAACTCAGGTGCTTACATCGCAGAAATCACCCGCGGTGCGGTGCTGTCGATTCATAAAGGTTTCAGTGAAGCCGGTCTGGCACTGGGGCTTTCCCGTCGCGAAACGATCCGCCACGTGATTCTGCCGCTGGCGCTGCGCCGTATGCTGCCGCCACTGGGTAACCAGTGGATTATCAGCATTAAAGACACGTCGCTGTTTATTGTTATCGGCGTGGCTGAACTGACCCGTCAGGGGCAGGAGATCATTGCGGGCAACTTCCGCGCGCTGGAAATCTGGAGTGCGGTAGCCGTTGTCTATCTGATCATCACTCTGGTTCTGAGCTTCGTTCTGCGTCGTCTTGAAAGAAGGATGAAAATCCTGTGATTGAATTTAAAAACGTTTCCAAGCACTTTGGCCCAACCCAGGTGCTGCACAATATCGATTTGAGCATCAAACAGGGCGAAGTGGTGGTGATTATCGGGCCATCCGGCTCCGGTAAATCCACCCTGCTGCGCTGCATCAACAAGCTGGAAGAGATCACCAGCGGCGATCTGATCGTCGACGGCCTGAAGGTCAATGACCCGAAAGTGGATGAGCGTCTGATTCGTCAGGAAGCGGGCATGGTGTTCCAGCAGTTCTACCTGTTCCCGCACCTCACGGCGCTGGAAAACGTGATGTTTGGCCCGCTGCGCGTGCGCGGGGCGAGCAAAGCGGCGGCGGAAGCGCAGGCAAAAGATCTGCTGGCCAAGGTCGGCCTGGCCGAACGTGCGCACCACTACCCTTCCGAGCTGTCCGGCGGCCAGCAGCAGCGCGTAGCGATTGCCCGCGCGCTGGCGGTGAAACCGAAGATGATGCTGTTTGATGAGCCGACTTCCGCGCTCGACCCGGAGCTGCGCCACGAGGTGCTGAAAGTCATGCAGGATCTGGCCGAAGAAGGGATGACAATGGTGATCGTGACCCACGAAATCGGCTTTGCTGAGAAAGTAGCGTCCCGCCTGATCTTTATTGATAAAGGCCGTATTGCTCAGGACGGTAACCCGCAAGAGCTTATTGCTAACCCGCCTGGGCAGCGTTTGCAGGAGTTCCTCCAGCACGTCTCCTGATCCCTCGCGTCACACCGAGCCGGGCCCTGCCCGGCTTTTTTACGCCAGATTGTTCCCAAAAATTCCCCTCCGCGCCTCGACTTCTATACTTATCATTTTGTTCGACATTTTCACCGGAGGGCGCCGTGCCGTGGATCCTGTTGCTGTTGATTAGCCTGTTTAGTGCGCCATCGTTCGCCGTCGCAATCCCCGGCGTCACCACCGGAACCACCGCGACGAAGGAGAGTACGCCGCCACCGGAGCCCGATGTCGAAAAGAAAAAAGCCGCCTACGGCGCCCTTGCCGACGTGCTGGAAAACGACGCCGCCCGGCAAGAGTTAATCGGTGAGCTTCGTAAAGTCGCCGCCACGCCATCCCAGGAGGCCGTTCCAGCCATCACTCCGCCCCAGGTGGAGGAGCAAAAAACAGTGCTGGAAAACGTCACCGACGTGAGCCGCCACTATGGGGATGCCCTCTCCTCTCGTTTTGCGCAGCTTTACCGTAACCTGATTGGCTCTCCGCATAAGCCCTTTAATCCTCAGACCTTTTCCACTGCCGTCACGCAGTTTTTAATGCTGGCCGCCGGCGTGTTTATTTTTTACTGGCTGGTGCGCCTGTGTGCCTGGCCGCTGTACCGCAAAATGGGCATCTGGGGGCGGAAAAAAAACCAGCAAAAAAGCAGCTGGCTGCACCTCCCGGCGATGGTCGCCGGAGCCTTTATCATCGATTTACTGCTGCTGGCACTGACGCTGTTTGTCGGTCAGATCCTGGCCGATCGCCTCAATACGGGCAACAAAACCATTGCCTTCCAGCAGGCGCTCTTCCTCAATGCATTTGCACTCATCGAATTTTTTAAAGCGGTGCTGCGCGTCATCTTTTGCCCGCGCGTGCCTGAACTTCGCCCGTTTAATATTAAGGATGAGAGCGCGAAATACTGGGCCGTGCGGTTAAGCGTGCTCAGCGGCCTGATTGGCTACGGCCTGCTGGTGGCCGTGCCAATCATCTCCAACCAGGTCAACGTGCAGTTTGGCGCACTGGCAAACGTGCTGATTATGCTCTGTATTACCGTCTGGTCGCTGTATCTTATCTTTCACAATAAAAAGGCGATCACCGAAAGCCTGCTGCATTTGGCCGACCGTTCCCTCTCCTTCTTCAGCCTGTTTATCCGCGCCTTCGCGCTGGTGTGGCACTGGCTGGCGAGCGCCTACTTTATTGTGCTCTGCTTCTTCTCGCTGTTTGACCCGGGAAATAGCCTGAAATTTATGATGGGGGCGACGTTCAAAAGCCTGGCGATTATCGGCGTTGCGGCTTTTGTATCTGGCCTGCTGTCCCGCTGGATCTCGAAAACCATCACCCTCTCACCGCAGGTACAGCGGAACTACCCTGAACTGCAAAAGCGCGTGAACGGCTGGATGTCGGTATCACTTAAGGTGGCGCGGATTTTGACCGTCTGCGTGGCGATTATGCTGCTGCTGAACGCCTGGGGACTGTTTGATTTCTGGAACTGGCTGCACAACGGCGCGGGTGAAAAAACGGTCGATATTCTGATTCGTATCGCGTTGATTCTGTTCTTCTCCGCCGTCGGCTGGACGCTGCTGGCGAGCCTTATCGAAAACCGTCTGGTGTCCGATATTCACGGTAGGCCCCTGCCCAGCGCGCGGGCAAGAACGCTGTTAACGTTGTTCCGCAACGCGCTCGCGGTGATCATCAGCACCATCACCATCATGATTGTGCTCTCGGAGATCGGCGTGAATATCGCCCCACTGCTGGCGGGTGCCGGGGCGCTGGGGCTGGCGATCTCCTTCGGCTCACAAACGCTGGTGAAGGATATTATTACCGGTATCTTTATTCAGTTTGAGAACGGGATGAACACGGGCGACCTGGTGACCATCGGGCCGCTGACCGGCACCGTTGAGCGAATGTCCATCCGCTCCGTCGGCGTGCGTCAGGACACCGGTGCGTATCACATTATTCCGTGGTCATCGATTACCACCTTCGCTAACTTCGTGCGCGGGATTGGTTCCGTTGTGGCGAACTACGATGTGGATCGCCACGAGGATGCGGACAAAGCGAAGCAGGCGCTGCGGGATGCGGTAGAAGAGTTGATGCAGATGGACGATATTCGCGGGCTGGTGATCGGTGAGCCGTCGTTTGCCGGGATTGTCGGGCTGACGAATACCGCATTCACCCTGCGCGTGTCGTTCACCACCCAGCCGCTGAAGCAGTGGACGGTGCGTTTTGCGCTCGACAGCATGGTGAAAAAGCACTTTGATCTGGCGGATGTGCGGATGCCGGTGCAGACGTATCAGGTATTGCCGCCGACCGCATCGCCGCTGCCACCGCAGGAGCCGACGCTGTAACCGAGCCGGGTGGCGGCTTCGCCTTACCCGGCCTACGACGGGGTACTATTTGCGACGTTTGTTATTGTCCATAAACGTCCAGGCAATAAAGCGGCTCTGTTTCTGGCCTTGCGACATCTCTTTCTTCACCACTTTCACCGCACCGGCTTCGGTCAAGGCGCGGTAGAGCGGCGGCAGGTTATCGCCGCGCGACACCAGCGAGGTAAACCACTTCACCTGACGGCCGAACTGTTTACTTTCTGCAATCATGCGCAGGATAAACGCAACTTCACCCCCTTCACACCAGAGCTCCTGCTGCTGGCCGCCAAAGTTCAGTGCGGCATCTTCCGCCTGCCCCAGGTTACGGCGCTTACGCTCGCTGCCTGCGCGTGCTGTGGCAGCAGAATCATGGAACGGCGGATTACACATCGTGGCATCGTACTGTTCGTTCTTATGAATAATGCCGTTGAAGATGGATTTGTCATCTTTCTGACGACGTAAACGGATCGCCCGGGTTAAACCTGGATTCGCGTTAATAATCGCCTGCGCACTGGCGAATGCCTCAGTGCCAATTTCACTGCCGGTAAAACGCCATTGATATTCATGCGCGCCAATGAGCGGGTAAATCAGGTTTGCCCCGGTGCCAATATCCAGGATTGTCGCCTGCTGTGGAACGACGCCATCATTCCCTTCCGCAAGAAGATCGGCGAGGTGATGGACGTAATCTGCGCGGCCAGGCACGGGTGGGCAAAGAAAGCCTTCGGGAATATCCCAGTGCGTCACGCCATAAAAATGGGCCAGCAGCGCTTTGTTCAGCGTTTTGACCGCCAGAGGATCGGCAAAGTTGACCGAGGGTTCACCCGCTGGCGTCTGTACAATAAAGTCCTGCAACTGAGGGCAGCTCAGGCACAGCGCTTTCATGTCATAGCGGCTGTTATGGCGGTTACGCGGGTGCAATCCCGGCTTTTGGGCAGTCATGGCATTCTCCTTTCAACAGCGGCGTAAGATACCCTTTGCGGACCCAACGGTAAATAACTGTCTGCCCAACGCAAAAACACACCGGAAATCAGTCACCTTTATGTCTATGATCTGTCAGCAAATTGTCAATTTACATCGTTCAAAAAATAAGCAGATCATCATCAAATTTTTGCGCTAAATCACACTCGTCAGGCTTCTAAACTTAAAGGGAATCACCTGTTGTTTCCCCCTGAGGATGTGATTATGAAAAGATATATGACCCTTGTTGTCGCGGGCGCACTGGCAGCCGCATCTTTCTCTGCCTGGTCCGTTCAGTCACTGAATGAAAGCACAGACACCAGCCAGCTGCGTGCTGCCGGTACCGTCTCCGTCAGTCGCGCGAGTAACCTTGACGATCTCCAGGATAAGCTGGCTGAAAAAGCACGTCAGGAAGGTGCCAAAGGTTTCGTGGTGAATTCCGCTGGCGGCGATAACCACATGTATGGCACAGCAACCATCTACAAATAACCGTTCGACCTTCCTCCCGACTGCATCTGCCCCAACAGATGCAGTTTCTTTATTCCCGTCTTGACCGTACGATTTTTAACCCCACATTAGCGTTATGTGTTTTATAAAACCAAACAGGAGAACGCCATGGCTTCCGGTTGGGCAAATGACGACGCAGTAAACGAACAGATCAACAGTACGATTGAAGATGCTGTAGCCCGTGCTCGCGGTGAATTACCGCGCGGTGAAAGCCTGCAGGAATGTGAGGAGTGTGGCGACCCCATTCCCGAGGCGCGGCAAAAAGCCATCCCTGGGGTAAGGTTATGCATCACCTGCCAGCAGGAGAAAGATTCAAAAAACACTTCACATTCGGGATATAATCGCAGAGGATCGAAAGATAGCCAGTTACGTTGACTTTCCTTTACCTAAGTCAACGGAGCAAGCGAATACGTTTACGCTCACGAATTTTCGTACGTCGCGTAGCAAAATGTGCCCTTCATCTTCTCTCTGTAAAGCGCATCGATAAGAACTGTAAAGCGCCCTTCTGAATTTATTAATATTCAATAACTTATTTGTCATTCAATTTTTTTGATTGACCACGTCAATTCTCTTCGATTTTATCTCTTAAGAAAAACCGTGATACTTATCACATCGACGGAACATCGTCCCTTTATCAGAATAACCTGCGAGAGATTAATTATGAAAACCATCAAATATGCTGTAGCTGCTGTTGCCCTGTCTGCTCTGTCTTTCGGCGCTTTCGCTGTAGAGCCAGTGTCTTCTACTCAGGCACAGAACATGAATAAAGTGGGTGTGGTAAGTGCTGAAGGCGCGACCACGCTGGACGGTCTTGAAGCCAAACTGGCTGAGAAAGCTGCTGCTGCAGGCGCAAGCGGATACACCATCACCTCCGCTAACGGCAATAACAAACTGAGCGGCACTGCGGTTATCTACAAATAATCGAACGAATTATGCTCCACCCTCACCGTACCCTCCGGTGAGATGCTCCACCCTCATTGACCCTGTTGTTACCCTTTGTTTGCCCGTCCGCCACTGGACGGGCTTTTTTTTTGCTTAAAACGACTGCGCCACGCGCTGCAGCCCGGCTTCGACGGTTTCTACCTCGCCCGTAGCCAGTAAACAGCAGGCCATTTGCAACCTGATGGAGTGCGGAACGGGGGCATTGCCCGCCAGACACTCAACGATCCAGTGCGCGGTGGTGTGCGGATCTTTTGCCTGTGGCAGGGCCACATCCCTGTTCTCTTCCCCTCGTTCAAGCACTGCACGCGAACCAGCAGAATCAATCAACATGATTTGCGGGCAGCGCAGTGGGTTGGCATACACCTCTCCTTCCGTTCCGTGCATCAATAACGCCCGTCCGCCAATGTCCTCAAAGAACTTGCCAACACGCGTCACGTATTCCGGGTGCGACACGCTGGAAAGACGCAGGGCCGCGTCTTCATTAAACGGCGTGGCCAGTTTCGCCAGCGTGTGAGCACTGTTACGCACCCCCATACGCCAGCGCATTTCAAGCTGTTTTTCCAGCGGCGGGCAGAGCGCGCGTACCGGAATATAGACTGGCTGATGCCCGTCCAGCTTCGCCTGTGCCTGCCCGGCGTGCAGCGTTGGCTCAATCCCCAGCAGTTCAAAGATCGTTTCCGTCAGCACCCGAGTGGGATCTTCACTCACGCCGTGCACCACGACCGGGAATCCAAGCTTATGCAGCAAAATCGCCAGCAGCGGCGTGAGGTTAGCCTGCTTACGCGCGCCGTTATAGCTGGGAATAACAATCGGCATCGGTTTAGCGACGGGCGGCGTTAAGCGCAGCGTTTGCGACTGCATCGCATCATAGAAACCGCGCATTTCGGCTTCGCCTTCGCCCTTAATACGCAGGGCAATCAGGATACCGCCCATCTCCAGCTCGGGAACATCACCGTTGAGCATATGGGTGTACAGGGCACGGGCCGTTTCCTGATCCAGGTCACGGGCGTGATTTTTCCCTCGCCCTACCTCTTTGATAATTTTGCGATAATCCACAACATCTCTCCTTGCGACTCTTTGCAGTTACTATAGCCCTGATAAATGCCTGCTGGGTAATCATTTTCCTCTCCCGCAAGCCTGCGAAAATGCTTTGAGGATAAAAGTGGTCTGAAGATAAATTGAGCGAAAAATAATTCTCAGCGATAGTGCACACCGAATTAATCAGCCACGTGATGATTAATGTCAGAAGTGTCACACTTTCATTCAGAGGATTAAAATGAAAAAATTTATTATTGCGGGCATCGCTGCCGGGATGGCGTGTGCTTCGGTTTCTGCATTCGCATCCAGTGGTGAAGGGCAAATTAATTTCACAGGTGAAATTATTGACTCTGCATGCACGGTCGTAAATGGTTTAAGTAACCCACTTGATGTTTCATTAGGTAAGGTGGCTAAATCTGCATTTACCGGGAGTGGTTCGACGACGTCGACAACCCGTTTTAGTATTCAGCTTAAAGATTGTCCCGAAACCGTTACCAGCGCTTCAGTGACGTTCGGTGGGACGCCGGATAGTGGCAATAAGGATATCCTTGCTGTGACGTCCGGTACCGGTGCTGCATCGGGTGTGGGTATTCAGTTGCTGGATAAAACAGAAAACCCACTGAGTTTATATACGGCTTCCGCCGCATATACCCTCACTTCAGGGACAACAACGAACGATCTGCAGTTTGGTGCACGCTATATTCAGACCGGACAGACTATTTCTGCCGGACTGGCGAATGCCGCATCAACCTTCACCATTGTTTACAACTAATAAAACAGATATTAGCTACCCCGGTAGTTAATATCTGTTATTTTTATTATGGTTTCACTATGCGAAAATATCTTCTGGCCTCCTCCTTTTTATTCATCGCTTCTGTCGCTCATGCGGGTATTACCATCGGCGGCACGCGCGTGGTTTACCCGGAAAATAAAAAAGAATCCTCCATTGGGATCGAAAATCCGGACAATCTCGATTATCTGGTTCAGTCATGGGTCGAAACGGAGGATAAAGCACGCGAAAAAGCACCGTTCCTGATTACACCACCTCTGTTCCGCCTTGATGCGAAGCAGGACAACGTTCTGCGCATCATCAGAACCGGGGGGAATTTACCTGGCGATCGTGAATCCCTGTTCTGGTTGAATATTAAATCTATTCCCTCTTCCGCGCGCAATGAAAACACCAACACACTGCAGATCGCGATTAAAACCCGAATTAAGCTCATCTATCGCCCGACGAGTATTACCGGGAAACCGGAAGATGTTACCACACAATTATCCTGGCACGCGCAGGGTAACCAGCTTATTGTCGAAAACCCCACACCGTTTTATATGAACTTCCAGGAAATAAAGCTGGACGGTAAAAAAGTAGACAAAGCCACCTATGCCGCTCCTAAAAGTGAAACGCATTTCACCACGCCGGGAAATATCACCGCGCACTCGGTAAGCTGGAAAATCATTAATGACTACGGCGGCATCAGCCAGTCATATACCGCGCAAATTAAATAATCATCCAGGGATAGCTGGAAATAATTATGAGCTGGGAATACACCACCAAACCGCCCAAACAACATGGACGCTCAATGCTTATTGCACTGGGATGTACCCTGCTGGGCGTTTGCGTGCAAAAAGTTCTGGCCGAAGATTATTTCAACCCGGCACTGTTGGATATCGACAACCCCAGTCAGGAGAAGACGGATCTCAGTATTTATGAGATCGGCCCCGGCCAGGCGCCGGGTAAATATCACGTCGACGTCTTCGTGAACAATAATAAAGTGGCAAGCAAAGAAATTACGTTTACGCTGAAAAAAGATGCCAGCGGAAAATCGATCCTGCAACCGTGCCTGAGCGCGGCCCAGCTAAAAAGCTTCGGCGTTAACATTGATAAATTCGTGCAGGATGAAAAGGCCCAGTGCATTGACCTGGGCGTTATCCCTTCCGCCAGCGCCACGTTTCACGTTAATCCGCAGCAGTTGCTGTTAAGCATTCCTCAGACCGCCATCACCCAGGTGCCGCGCGATTACGTCGACCCGCAGGAGTACGACGAAGGGATAAATGCCCTGCTGCTGAATTACAGTTTCACCGCCGGGGACAACCACGGTAAGGGCGAAAACGGTACCGACCAGCGCAGCGAGTTTCTTAACCTGCGCCCGGGTCTTAACCTTGGGGCGTGGCGCTTGCGTAACTACTCCACCTGGAGCAAAACCAGCGGTGACAGTGATGCAGAAAGTGAGTTTTCGTCGGTCTACACCTATGCCCAGCGCGATATCATCGCCCTTGGCAGCAACGTCAAACTCGGACAAAGCTCGTCCCCCTCCGATGTATTCGACAGCATCTCATACACCGGGGCGCAGATCGCGTCGGACGACGACATGCTCCCGGACAGCATGAAAGGCTTTGCACCGGTGATCCGCGGAACAGCGCACAGTAACGCCCAGGTCATCGTCCGCCAGAACGGTTACGTCATTTATCAGAACTATGTTGCTCCCGGCGCGTTTGAGATTAACGATCTCTACCCCACCGGCGGCAGCGGCGATTTGAACGTCACCGTAAAAGAGACGGACGGCAGCGAACAACATTTCGTGGTGCCCTACGCGTCGGTGCCGGTATTGCAGCGTGAAGGCCGCTTTAAATACAGCCTCACCGCAGGTCGCTATCGCAGCTACGACAGCGACGTCGAAAAAACGCCTTTCATGCAGGGTACGGCAATCTACGGGTTGCCTTACGGCTTTACGGCCTACGGCGGCGTGCAGGCCAGCCAGTACTACGATGCCCTGGCGCTGGGGTTCGGTAAGAACATCGGGGATTTCGGCGCGTTTTCGGTGGACCTTACCGACGCGAAATCGGAGATGCAGGACCAGGATCCGACTCACGGCCGCTCCTGGCGCATCCGCTACAGCAAAGATTTTGCCACCACCGGCACCCATTTTTCCATGGCTGGCTATCGCTATAACAGCAAGGGATTTTACACCCTGCAGGACACCCTGGATTCCCATACCCGCAATGACGACTGGCAAACGCCGGACACCCGACGCAGCCGCGAAGAGGCCACTGTCGATCAGTCTCTGGGTGGTTCATTTGGTTCGCTGACCTTAAGTCTGGTCAAAGAGAACTACTGGAACTCAAACCAGGGAATGACCTCAATGAACCTGGGTTACAACAACTCGTGGCACGGCATCAGCTACGGCCTGAGCTACGGGCTGGATAAAAACACCCGTGACGGCAGCGACGACGACAACGAAAAAACCAGCGAGCAGACCATCGCCTTCAACGTCTCTGTACCGCTCGATCGTTGGCTCAGCAACACCTGGGTGAACTACAACCTGAACAGCACGAAACACGATACCACCCAAAGCGTGGGCCTGAACGGCACCGCGCTTGCTGGCAATAACCTCAGCTGGGGCGTTCAGCAGGGCCACAGTCAGAGCAGCGGCGACAGCACCAGCCTGAATGCCGATTACAAAGGTACCTACGGTGAAGTGAACGCGGGCTATTCGCAGGATAACCAGCAGCAGCAGCTCAACGTCGGCCTTCAGGGGAGCATGATCGCCCATGCCCACGGCGTCACGCTGGGTCAGCCGATGGGCGAGACGGCCGCGCTGGTCGAAGCGCCGGGTGCGGACGACACGAACATCAGCAATCAGACCGGCGTGAATACTGACTTCCGCGGCTATGCCATTGTGCCTTACGTGTCGCCGTACCGTCATAACACCCTTGCGCTCAACACGGAGACGCTGCCGGGAAATGCGGACGTCGATCGGGCAGCCATAACCGTGACGCCAACGCGCGGCGCCATCGTGCGCGCCCATTACGAAACGCACGTTGGCAGCCGGGTATTAATGACCCTGAAACGCGCCGATGGACGTGCGATCCCGTTTGGTGCGACGGCATCTCAGGCCCATCAGGACGGCGAGTTTATCGTGGGTGACGGTGGGCAGGTTTATCTGACCGGCATGCACGAAAAAGGGACGATTGACGTCAGCTGGGGGAAAACCGCCGACAGCCACTGCACCGCAGCCTACCACCTGCCAGCAAAAGACGATGGTGCAGTGCTTAACATCACGGCGCAGTGCGTATGACCCTTTCCGAGGAAAAAATGAACATGTTTAAATATGCCTTTGCGCTGATTGTGTTCCTTACAAGCGCGTGCCTGATACCGCATGCTCATGCAGCGACAACCTGTGATAGCACCGATCTGCCCTATACCCTTGATGCCGGCACGCTTTCCGTACCCACGACCCTTGATATCGGCGGCGTCATCCCAGGCTCGGCAAAGACACATACCATCAACGGAAGCTGTTCCGGAACGATTTCCAGTCACACCATTATTTCCTGTTACTACGGAACGGGAACGGAAGTTTCAGGCATGCCGGGCGTTTACTCCACTGATGTGGACGGCGTAGGGATTCAACTTCTGAACAGTAGCGGGCAGATCGTTCGCGGAAAAGGTTATTCATGCGACACCACCGCGACGCCCATGGGGACAGTCAGCAGCGACGGCGGACAGACGTTTTCTTTCAGCTATACCGAACGGTTAATCAAAACGGCGACACACATCGGGAGCGGAACTATTTCAAGTGCGCAAGATCCCTTTGGATTTGGTGTTTTTCAGTCTGTCGGTATTTCTGGCGATCGAAATAACAGCCGTTATTCCGCCACGGTTGCGGAAAGAACAGCCACCTGCTCCATTGACCCGCTGAATCTGACGGTCACACTCGGCGATTTCCCGGTTTCGCAATTTACCCACGTGGGCAGCTATACGGCCTGGAAGAATTTCAGTCTCACCGCCATCTGTACGGAAGCGGTCAACCTCACGGCATCGGTGACCAGCGCCAATGGCGTTAACAGCCAGTTTGATGATGTTCTTAACCTGACGCCAGGCAGCGACAGCGCCACGGGCGTCGGCGTAGGGATGCTGCTTGACGGCGTCGATCTAAAATACAACTACCCTATCCCTATCGGCGGAACAACCGAACCTAACGTCCCTGACGCGATTAATTTTGCCGTACGGTATTACCAGACGGACAACATCGTCACGGCCGGCAAAGCCAACACGATTGCCACCATCGATATGGAATACCAGTAACGGAGCGATGATGAATAAGTTACCCTTTTTACTCGCGCTGGTGAGCCTCTCTGCGGGCGCGACCGACGTTACGCTCAATATCGAAGGGAATATTTACGACACCACCTGCCAGGTAGACAGCGCCAGCCAGAATATGGTGGTGGATCTGGGGCAGGCCGTCGCCAGTGATTTCAAGGATATCGGCGATACCGGCCCGTGGAAAAATTTCGACTTAAAGCTCACGAACTGTCCGCCCACGCTGACGGTGACCACCATCTCCGTTGACGGCCCGCGCGATACGGAACACCCCTTTAAATTTGCCAATAGTGGCACCGCTAAAGGGGTGGCACTGGAGCTGGCCGATCGCCTGGATTATATCGTGCTTGCCCCTGAAGCCCGATTCAGCGTGATAATTGATGCCAACACCCACACCGCGGACTTCCCCATGGCCGCACGCTATTACGCTACCGCCATCCCCGTGACGGCCGGCACGTTCAGCAGCGTTGTGCAGGCCACCTTTACTTACCAGTAGGACCGCGCCCCTTAGCATGGATGCTTTTTTTACGCCCGGCGGTCAGTTTTGCCGGGCGTTTTTTCACTTCCGGCACCTCGGGCTGTTCAATCGGGAACACCGGTAACGCATTCAGCAGCCGCTGACCGTAGTTCTTCGTCAGCAAACGCTTGTCATAAATCACAATCTCGCCCCAGCAGCCGTGGCTACGGATCAGACGCCCGACCTGCTGGATCAGGTTAAACGACGCCGCAGGCAGGCTTTGCACCTCGAACGGATAGCGGTTGAGGCTCTTTAGCCACTCGCCCTCGGTGATCACCACAGGGCTGTCGATGGGCGGAAAGGCGATTTTATGGATATGCACCTGCGTCAGGTAGTCGCCCTTCAGATCCAGACCTTCGGCAAACGACTGCAACCCCACCAGCACGCTGCGCTCGCCGTTATCAATGCGCTTGCGGTGCGTTTCCACCAGCCGGTAGCGCGGCTGATCGCCCTGCACCAGCAGGAGTAAACGCAGATCGGTGACGTGTTCCAGGAAGCGCTGCATCGCCCGCCCGCTGGCAAACAGCACCAGCATGCCGGGGTATTTTCTGCTCTCGACCTGTTCGCGGAAGTAGGCCGCCATTTCCGCAATGTGCTGCTCTTCGTTTTCCATCAGCGGCTCATACTTCATCCGCGGGATCACCAGCTTGCCCTGCTCGCAGTGGTTAAACGGCGAGTCCAGCGCCACAAAACGGTCGCTCGCTTTCTCTTTTAGCCCGCTCATCTCCTGCAAACGAGAAAAGCTGTTCAGGGAGCGCAGCGTGGCAGAGGTGACCACTACGTGCGGCACGCTGCGCCAGATCAGCTTTTCCAGCTGATCGGCCACGCGGATGCCCACGCAGTGGAAAAAGAGATGCACCTGCCCGTCCCGCTCTTCGCGAGTGGCCCATTTGGTGACCGGCGCGCCGGACGCCTGCGCCATCGAGGCCAGCCGCCAGAGCTTGCTCTGCGCTTCAAACATCCCCAGCGCACGGTTCATCTGCAGCAGAATGCGGTGCAGCCGCACCACGTCGTGAGTGCCGGTTTTCTCGCTAAGATCGTTCAGAAACATCTCCGCCAGCCCGCGCAGTTTTTCCAGATGCTTCGCCAACTGCTGGCAAATCTCCATCACCTCTTCAGGTAGCTCACCCATCGCAAAGCGGTGTTCGGCTTCCTGCGTTTGCGGAAGATAAAGATTCAAAATGTTGTTGAGCGAGGCAATCAGGCTGTAGACCTCTTCACAGTGGTCGCTCAGCCGCTCCGGCACCGCCAGCGGCGGCGTGGTTTTCGGACGAAATTGCTCCATGCAGGTGGCAATCAGCTTGCAGAAGAGATCGAGCTGAAGACGGAACCAGGGGGCGGTAATTTCGGCGCTCATCTCCAGCGCGTCCCGCGCCACATCCGGCAGATGGTGGCCTTCATCGAGCACCAGCAGCAGGTTTTTGGGCTCCGGCAGCACCGCTTCGCTCTCCAGCGCGGCCATCACCAGCGCGTGGTTAGCCACCACCACTTCCGCCTCCTGAATTTCACGCCGGGCGACGAAGAACGGGCACTCGCGGTAGTAGTGGCAGTTGCGGTTCAGGCAGCTCGCTTTGTCGGTGCTGAGCCTGCGCCATAAATCGTCGCTGATGGCCTTATCAGTATGATCGCGCAGGCCATCCCACTTATAGCCGTCAAGATCGATCTTGAGCGTGGCGCAGAGTTCCTGCTCGGCTTTATTGTTCGGCGTGAGATCGTCGTCGAGGAAGGCCAGCAGATCCTGCTGCGTCGCCTCGCTGCTGGCCAGCCCCGCCAGGTTACGCGGGCACACGTAACGCCCGCGCCCAAAGGCCGCCGTAAACCGCAGGTCGGGGATGATTTTGCGCAGTAGCGGTAAATCTTTGCTGAAGATCTGATCCTGCAGCGCCACGTTGGCGGTGCTGACCACCAGCGTTTTGTCCTCTTCCCGCGCAATCGCGATGCCGGGAATGAGATACGAGAGGGTTTTCCCGACGCCGGTTGGGGCTTCAATCGCCAGATGTCGCCCGTCGTCCCCGGCGAGCGTTTTGGCCACGTCAGCAATCATCTGCCGCTGCGGAGCTCGGGGGATAAAGTCGGGGATCTGCTGTTGTAGCGCCTTATACCATGCGCCAATTTGCGCCTTGAGCGCAGCGGTTAAAGCCATTGGAAAACCTGAAACACTGTATAAACAGCCACTATTGTGACACTTTCTCTTCGCTGCCGCAAAAAGAAAAGCCCGGCTTATTTCCATCTTCTACAGTGGTGCTGAGAGGGCCGGATTTAACACGATACTTTTCTGGAACTTTCATGAGCTGACTCCTTAATTTGGTTAAAAATTGCCTGGTCATTGTCTGAAAGTGACAGCGACAGGTCGTAAACATGATCTTGTTTGAACTTCCATACCAGTTGTGGGCATACGCTGGAGCAAATTGACACAGTGATGAAAGGAATAGGAATGAGGTTTTCAAGCGCAGTAATGGTATTAGCGCTGCTGGTGCCGGTAGCAGGGAACGCAGCGAAAGATCTCGATTGAGCTGAAGTGCGAGAAGTTGAAGGTGACTGTCTTCGATAAAAAAGGGGAGATCTTTATCGATAACATCCCGACTAAGGGCGGTCCGTCAAAGATGGATCACATAAAAATTGAACGTATAGAAATGATGGGCTCGCCCGTTATCAAGACTCGATTCGTTGCCTACCCCGAAATGGGCGGAACTTATGGCTTATACAACCTGTATACGTACGATGACGGTCAGCCTGCCGTTCTCACCTCTGAGTGGCTGAATGCCGATGACCAGCCAATGAGGCCAGTAATCTCTTACGAATGTTCGAAATCCGTCGAGAGGATGCAGACCATGCCGAACATCCAATCTATCGGTGAAATGCGAGGCTGGTAAATGTGGCCCGAGTTTGGACCGAGGTGGTTAGAGGTGGTAATACCAGCACTTGTCCGTAGAGCGATGAAGACAGTCTACTTTATCGCGTTATCCCTCCCTGTAGGACGAGCACTGGGCCGCGCTGAAAGGTGGTTTAACTATGCCTGGGCGAGCCGTATTGGCGAAATATTGTATGGGCACGATGAGAGAGGTCAGGACAATTTATACGAGCTTTATACATACATAGGACTGATAGCCATTCTTCTCATTACGACGGTGATTTATCTCTTAACAATGAAATTGTTCAGCAAAATAAGGAAATAAAAAATGTCTATACCAGCTTACTTATGGCTTAAAGACGACGGCGATGCATTAATCAAAGGCGGGGTTGATGTTCAGCAAAGAGAGTGCAGCATCGAGGTTAAGGGCTTCCACCACAACCTCATGATTCCAACAGATAACGCCACCGGCAAAATAACCGGTACCCGCATGCACTCGCCTATGCTGATCATCAAAGAATTCGACTGCTCAAGCCCATACCTCTATAAGGCAGTGGCCACCGGTCAAAGTCTGGTATCAGCAGAAATAAAATGGTACCGGATCAACTACTCTGGACAGGAGGAAGAATACTTCAACATGCTGCTTGAAGGTGTACGGATCGTTTCTATCTCCCCAGCAATGGCACCAGGGGATAACCCCAACGAAAACCATATGGAAACGGTGGAGCTGCGTTACGAGAAGATTACCTGGAAGCATAGCGATGGGAACATTATCTTCAGCGACGCCTGGAACGAACGCCAGTCAGCGTAACAATCGTGAGGGGCGCTCAGCCCCTTAATCATACAACCAGCGCCCAGCTTTGGCTGACTCGATAAACATTTCGAGCGTTAGCGGCTTGTACTGACGGTCGCAAAACTTCTTTCTAAGCCCGAACTGAAACCAAAAGAGCTCCGGCTCAACGTAGTTGTCCATGACAAAGTTACTGTGCTCTATTCCATACCGAGTGAAAAGGTCGAGCAGCATGTCTTCCAGATCTTCTGGAACGAGGTTGAAATGCTCCTGAAAGGTCCAATCCTTTCTGGCGGGACGCTTACGCTCACTGTAGTTCTCAGTGATGTAATCCAAAAACTCTTGCTCATCAGGCAGCAGCATTAGAAGTAAGTCCATTCAATCCGATCTTTAGGCCGGGCTATGAGGTTGTATTTGTTTCTTGTCTCTCTGGCCACAAGGGCAAAGATGATGACTGCCTGAGCATAGCCAATATAGGGAACGGCCCTTCCTACTACCGCTCCAACCTTATTTGTGTATCGTTTTTTTCCCATACCGATAATGGTCTCAACCCTCACGCCTTCAGGAAAGCGGACTCCCTTTAAAATGCGCCGCGCTAACTTGGAGGCGATACTTGTACGCGAACCAGACGCACCCAGCACCTTACGCTTGGGTAGAATAGGTTGCCCTGCCAGGATTGTTGCAGCAGTCTCTACCGTTACGCCCAGATGGTTCGCCAAACCCTCCACGAATATCAGCAAAAATAGCTCCTGTGGGGTTACGTTCGCATTCCCGTGATAGAAATACGTCCCGCCAAGTTCCTCTACAGTATCCATTGCATAATCCCTTAATCAAATAAGGGCAAGGTTAAACACTTATTGTTGCCAGGGATAACGGATAGGTACCACTTTCTAAAAAATCAGAAAATAGCCCGCGTTGAGTACTCTATCGGGTCAGAACTGACTTTAGCCACCAGCTTTCAGGCTCTCGATAGAGCTCAACAGGCGTTTGGCGTTCGCCGGGGAGCGCATCAGGTATGCAGTTTCCTCCAGCGATTTGTACTCTGTCAGCGACATCAGTATGCATGACACGCTGTTCTGGTTAACGATGAGAACCGGTGCATGATCCTCTATTGTTTGCCGCATAGTCGCCGACAAGTTTTGGCTGGCTTCGGTATAGCTAATAACTCGCATTGAGAACTCCGGATGATCAGAACATACAGTCGGAATGAAGAGAAAATACTGGAGGGGATCAGACAAAAAGAAACCGCCTTAGGGAGGCGGTTTCTTCCCCCGAGCTGTTAGGAGCAGCGCGGGCAAGCCATAAAGACTCGTAAGTTGACACCCTCATTGTGTACGAACAATCGCCATTTATCAATATAACCGTAGTTGTATGCAGATTATTCTCAACTACTCCTTGTTACACATACCCTTTTTTATATCCTCGGTTCGTCAATTTCCGAGTTTGGGCGGACGTTTTTAAAGCAACTTTGAGACCGTTTAGGTCTCGATAGAGAGATCGAATTACCAGTGAGCAGCATGGTCTGTCTATAGCTTGTGGGAATGAGTTTTAATCCCCCCTGCTGAAGGCGAGAAAGAATCGCTTAGATGTGCTTTAAATTCACGGTCAATGGTCAGGGATTAGGAACCCCTGGTTGAGCTTGCCGGCGATCCCGTTAACCCCGCTATCAGAGCCTCGCCCCCAGCGTGCTTACTGCTGCACGACAGCGCCTGGGGGGGCGGATCGGCGGTAAAGGTGCAGCAGGAAATATACCTAAGCATCTGAAAGGAATAAGGGAAAATGTAAAATCCTTTATTTTGCCGGAAAAAAAAGCACCGAAGATATGATCGTTCGGTGCTTTATGTTCCGCCTAAATATCCGTTCAGCTTTAAGTCACGTGAGGCTTAAGTGAACGGCATTAGGCTTTACGACCGGGCTTCCAGATTACTGCGGGTTGGCAGGTTTACGCGGGCGGCGTCGACGCTGCCCTTCCCCTGCCGGTTTCCCTTCGCCGCTGCGCCACGGGTTTTCACCCGCCGGTTTGCTGTCGTTGTTACGACGCGGCGGTTTGCCGGAGGATTTCGGTGCGCCACCTTCTGCACGACGCGGCTGCTGACCGCGACCGCCACCACCCTGACCACGTCCACCGCCGCCCTGACGACCGTTCTGAATCGGCTCGGCTTTGATCGACGGGTCCACTTCGTAGCCCGGGGTTTCGATGCGCGGGATCTCTTTCTTCAGCAGACGTTCGATGTCGCGCAGCAGCTTGTGTTCATCCACGCAGACCAGAGAAAGCGCTTCACCGGTTGCCGCCGCGCGGCCGGTACGACCGATACGGTGAACGTAGTCTTCCGGCACGTTTGGCAGCTCGTAGTTCACCACGTGCGGCAGCTCTTCGATATCCAGGCCACGGGCGGCGATATCGGTCGCCACCAGCACGCGGATGTCGCCGGATTTGAAGTCCGCCAGCGCACGGGTACGCGCACCCTGGCTCTTGTTACCGTGGATCGCCGCGCTGCGGATACCGTCTTTATTCAGCTGTTCCGCCAGGTGGTTAGCGCCGTGCTTGGTGCGGGTAAAGACCAGCACCTGCTGCCAGTTGCCCTGACCGATCATCTGGGAGAGCAGTTCCCGCTTGCGCTTTTTATCAACAAAGTGAACGTGCTGCGTCACCTGCTCAGAGGCGGTGTTGCGACGCGCCACTTCCACTTCCAGTGGGTTATGCAGCAGCTTTTCCGCCAGCGCCTTGATCTCGTCGGAGAAGGTCGCGGAGAAGAGCAGGTTCTGACGGCGCGCAGGCAGCTTGGCCAGCACGCGACGAATATCGTGGATGAAGCCCATGTCGAGCATGCGGTCGGCTTCGTCCAGCACCAGAATTTCAACCTGATCCAGCTTAACCGCGTTCTGGTGTTCCAGATCCAGCAGGCGGCCCGGCGTTGCCACCAGCACGTCCACGCCGCCGCGCAGCTTCATCATCTGTGGGTTGATGCTGACGCCACCGAAAACCACCAGCGAGCGAATGTTGAGATAGCGGCTGTAGTCACGCACGTTCTCACCAATCTGCGCGGCCAGCTCACGAGTAGGTGTCAGGATCAGGGCACGAACCGGACGACGGCTTTTGGCGTGCGGCTGGTTTTTTACCAGCAGTTCCAGCAGCGGCAGGGTAAAGCCCGCGGTTTTACCGGTGCCGGTCTGGGCGCTGGCCATCAGGTCACGACCCTGAAGCACGGCGGGGATCGCCTGCTGCTGGATTGGGGTTGGCTCAACGTAGCCCTGTTCTGCGATCGCGCGCAGAATTTCCGGGTTCAGGCCAAGGGAATCAAAAGACATAAAAACTCCGAACCGCCCCGACCATCACAGGTGTAGTTTTCAGGGAGATATAACGAATAGGGGAGGACAAAAACCACAATGTCGCGAAGGGGCGGAGTGTAGCAGCTTTTGTGACGTGGCGCATAAAATATCCCTCAACATTCCCTCGACGGGAGAGTGAATCAGACATAATCTTAATCAATCGATTGATTAATTTTTAATGCCGTCATGAATACGACACCCACAACAACCAAAGGTGAACAGGCCAAAAGCCAGCTTATCGCCGCCGCGCTGGCGCAGTTTGGTGAGTACGGGCTGCACGCGACCACGCGGGATATCGCGGCGCAGGCCGGGCAGAACATTGCGGCCATCACCTACTATTTTGGCTCAAAAGAGGATTTATATCTCGCCTGCGCCGAGTGGATCGCCGATTTTATCGGCACGCAGTTTCACCCGCAGGTGGAAGAGGCCACCGTGCTGCTCGGCCAGCCGTCGCCCGATCGCGCCGCCGTTCGCCAGCTTATTCTCAACGCCTGTCATAATATGATCCGCCTGCTGACGCACGACGATACGCTGAACCTGAGCAAGTTTATTTCCCGCGAGCAGCTCTCCCCTACGGCTGCCTACCAGCGGGTACACGATCGGGTGATCGCGCCGATGCACTCGCACCTGACCCGGCTTATCGCGGCCTATACCGGACGCGATGCACTCGACACCGAAATGATTTTGCATACCCATGCCCTGTTGGGCGAAGTGCTCGCCTTCCGTCTGGGGCGGGAGACCATCCTGTTACGTACGGGCTGGACACAATTTGATGAGGATAAAGCCGAGCAGATTAGCAAGGTGATCGCCTGTCACGTCGATCTGATCCTGCAAGGCTTAACGCAAAGGAGCCTGAAGTCATGAAAAAACCTGTCGCCATCGTTCTGGTGGTTGTTGTGCTGCTTGCTGCTGGAATAGGTGGCTGGCTGTGGTATCAGAGCCAGCAGGATAAAGGTCTGACGCTGTACGGTAACGTGGATATTCGCACGGTGAACATGAGCTTCCGCGTCGGCGGACGTCTCGCCTCGCTGAGCGTTGACGAAGGCGATGCCATCAAAAGCGGACAGACGCTGGGGATGCTGGATAAAGCGCCCTACGAGAACGCGCTGATGCAGGCCAAAGCGGGCGTATCCGTGGCTCAGGCGCAGTATGACCTGATGCTGGCAGGCTATCGCGATGAAGAGATCGCCCAGGCTGCCGCCGCCGTTAAGCAGGCGAAAGCCGCCTATGACTACGCGCAGAACTTCTACTCGCGCCAGCAGGGGCTGTGGAAAAGCCGCACCATTTCCGCTAACGATCTGGAAAATGCGCGCTCGTCCCGCGACCAGGCGCAGGCGACGCTGAAATCCGCACAGGATAAATTAAGTCAGTACCGCACCGGTAACCGCGCACAGGATATTGCCCAGGCGAAAGCCAGCCTTGAACAGGCACAGGCCCAGCTGGCCCAGGCGGAGCTGGACCTGCGCGACACCACGTTAATCGCCCCGTCCGACGGCACGCTGATGACCCGCGCCGTAGAGCCGGGCAGCATGCTCAGCGCGGGCAGCACCGTCTTAACGCTCTCCCTGACCCGCCCGGTGTGGGTGCGCGCTTACATTGACGAGCCGAACCTCGGGCAGATGCAGCCGGGCCGCGAATTGCTGCTCTATACCGATGGTCGCCCGGACAAGCCGTATCACGGCAAAGTGGGCTTTGTCTCCCCTACCGCCGAATTCACCCCGAAAACTGTTGAAACACCGGACCTGCGAACCGACCTGGTGTATCGCCTGCGCATCATCGTCACCGATGCGGACGACGCGCTGCGTCAGGGTATGCCCGTAACCGTAACAGTCGGCGACGGGGAACGACATGAATGACGCGGTTATCCAGCTCCACAATCTGGTCAAACGCTTTAAGGGAATGGACAAACCGGCCGTCGCGCCGCTGAACTGCACCATCCAGAAAGGCTACGTGACCGGGCTGGTCGGTCCGGACGGCGCGGGGAAAACTACGCTGATGCGGATGCTGGCGGGGTTGCTCAAGCCGGATGAAGGTACGGCCAGCGTACTCGGTCTTGACCCGATAAAAGACGACGGAGCGCTCCACGCCATGCTCGGCTATATGCCGCAGAAGTTTGGCCTGTATGAAGACCTGACGGTGATGGAAAACCTGAACCTGTACGCCGATCTGCGCAGCGTCACCGGCGAAACGCGGCAGAAAACCTTCGCCCGCCTGCTGGAGTTTACCTCCCTAGGCCCGTTCACCGACCGGTTGGCTGGCAAGCTCTCCGGCGGGATGAAGCAGAAGCTGGGCCTGGCCTGTACGTTGGTCGGCGAGCCAAAGGTGCTGCTGCTGGATGAGCCCGGCGTGGGCGTTGACCCGATTTCTCGCCGTGAATTGTGGCAGATGGTGCACGAACTGGCGGGCGACGGGATGCTGATCCTCTGGAGCACCTCCTATCTCGACGAAGCGGAACAGTGCCGGGATGTGCTGCTGATGAACGAAGGCGAACTGCTTTATCAGGGCGAGCCGACGACGCTGACGCAGAGCATGGCCGGGCGCAGCTTCCTGCTGCATAGCCCGCAGGAGTCCAACCGCAGGCTGCTGCAGCGGGTGCTCAGGCTGCCACAGGTGAGCGACGGTATGATCCAGGGCCGCTCGGTGCGCATTATTCTCAAAAAAGAGGCCACAGCCGACGACATTCGCCAGGCGCAAGGCATGCCTGAGATCGAGATAGAAGAGACCGCGCCGCGCTTTGAGGACGCGTTTATCGACCTACTGGGCGGCGCGGGTACGTCAGAGTCGCCACTTGCCGCCATTCTGCATACGGTGGAAGGCACGCCGGGCGAAACGGTGATCGAAGCCAAATCGCTCACCAAAAAGTTCGGGGATTTCGCCGCCACCGATAACGTCAATTTCGCGGTTAAACGCGGCGAGATTTTTGGCCTGCTTGGACCAAACGGCGCGGGAAAATCGACAACCTTTAAGATGATGTGCGGCCTGCTGGTGCCGACATCCGGCAAGGCACTGGTGCTGGATATGGATCTGAAAGTCAGCTCCGGCAAGGCGCGCCAGCATCTCGGGTATATGGCGCAGAAGTTTTCGCTGTATGGCAACCTGACGGTCGAGCAGAATCTGCGCTTTTTCTCCGGCGTGTACGGCCTGCGCGGGCGGGCGCAGAACGAAAAAATCCGCCGTATGAGCGACGCCTTCGCGTTAACCAACATTGCGTCCCACGCCACCGACGAGCTGCCGCTCGGCTTTAAGCAGCGGCTGGCACTGGCCTGCTCGCTGATGCACGAGCCGGATATTCTGTTTCTGGATGAACCGACATCCGGCGTGGATCCCATTACCCGCCGCGAGTTCTGGTTGCACATCAACAGCATGGTGGAAAAAGGGGTGACCGTGATGGTGACCACCCACTTCATGGACGAGGCGGAGTACTGCGACCGCATCGGGCTGGTGTATCGCGGCAAGCTGATTGCCCACGGCACGCCGGACGACCTGAAAAACCAGGCCGCCGACGACGCACAGCCAGACCCGACCATGGAGCAGGCGTTTATCACCCTCATCCACGACTGGGATAAGGAGAATGCCCATGCACAGTAATGCGATTTCGTGGCGCAGGGTGCGCGCGCTATGCATTAAAGAGACGCGGCAGATCGTGCGTGACCCCAGCAGTTGGCTGATTGCGGTGGTGATCCCCCTGCTGCTGCTGTTTATCTTTGGCTACGGCATTAACCTGGACTCCAGCAAGCTGCGGGTCGGGATTCTGCTGGAGCAGCAGAGCGAAGAGGCGCTGGACTTCACTCACGCCATGACCGGTTCGCCCTACATTGACGCCACCATCAGCGACAACCGGCAGGAATTGATCCAGAAAATGCAGGCCGGGAAAATTCGCGGTCTGATCGTCATTCCGGTGGATTTCGCCGCCAATATGGCGCGCGCTGAAACCGATGCGCCGATTCAGGTGATCACCGACGGCAGCGAGCCGAACACCGCGAACTTCGTGCAGGGCTACGCGGAGGGGATCTGGCAGCTCTGGCAGATGCAGCGCGCCGAAGACCGGGGTGAGGAGTTTGAACCGCTGATCGATGTGCAGACGCGCTACTGGTTTAACCCCGCCGCCATCAGCCAGCACTTTATTATTCCGGGCGCCGTGACCATCATCATGACGGTAATCGGCGCGATACTGACCTCGCTGGTGATCGCCCGCGAGTGGGAGCGCGGCACCATGGAGGCGCTGCTCTCTACCGAAGTCACGCGCGTCGAGTTGCTACTGTGCAAGCTCATCCCCTACTACTTCCTCGGCATGCTGGCGATGCTGCTCTGTATGCTTGTCGCCGTCTTTATCCTCGGCGTGCCCTATCGCGGCTCGCTTGTCGTGCTGTTCTTTATCACCAGCCTGTTTTTACTCAGCACGCTGGGCATGGGGCTGCTCATCTCCACCATCACCCGTAACCAGTTTAACGCCGCGCAGGTGGCCCTCAACGCCGCCTTTTTACCATCGATTATGCTGTCCGGGTTTATCTTTCAGATAGACAGTATGCCTGCGGTGATCCGCGCCGTGACCTATGTTATTCCGGCTCGCTACTTTGTGAGCACGCTGCAAAGCCTGTTCCTGGCGGGGAATATTCCAGTGGTGCTGATTATCAACACCCTGTTTTTGATGGCGTCGGCGGTGATGTTTATCGGGTTGACGTGGATGAAAACCAAACGGCGGTTAGATTAAGGAGCGCGCATGTTTCACCGTTTATGGACATTGATCCGCAAAGAACTGCAATCCCTGCTGCGCGAGCCGCAAACCCGCGCCATTCTGGTTTTGCCGGTGCTGATCCAGGTTTTACTGTTCCCGTTTGCCGCCACCCTTGAGGTGACCAACGCCACCATTGCCATTTACAACGAAGATAACGGCAAACATTCCGTTGAGCTAACGCAGCGCTTTGCCCGCGCGAAGGCCTTTACTCACATCCTGCAGCTGAAAAGCCCGCAGGAAATCCAGCCCACCATCGACACGCAAAAAGCGCTGCTGCTGGTGCGGTTCCCGGCGGATTTCTCCCGCAATCTGGATACCTTCCAGACCGCGCCGATGCAGCTGATCCTCGACGGGCGTAACTCCAACAGCGCCCAGATCGCAGCGAACTATCTGCAGCAGGTGGTGAAGGATTACCAGCAGGATCTGATGGAGGGCAAACCGAAGCCCAATAACAGCGAGCTGGTGGTACGCAACTGGTACAACCCGAATCTGGACTATAAGTGGTTCGTGGTGCCGTCGCTGATCGCCATGATCACGACCATCGGGGTGATGATCGTGACCTCCCTGTCCGTCGCCCGCGAGCGCGAACAGGGCACGCTGGACCAGCTGTTGGTCTCCCCGCTCGCCACCTGGCAGATTTTCGTCGGCAAAGCGGTTCCGGCGCTGATTGTCGCGACCTTCCAGGCCACCATCGTGCTGGGAGTAGGTATTTGGGCCTACCAGATCCCGTTCGCCGGTTCGCTGGCGCTGTTTTACTTCACGATGGTGATTTACGGGCTGTCGCTGGTGGGGTTTGGACTGCTGATCTCGGCGCTCTGCTCGACGCAGCAGCAGGCGTTTATCGGGGTATTCGTCTTTATGATGCCCGCAATTTTGCTCTCGGGTTATGTTTCACCCGTCGAGAATATGCCGGTGTGGTTACAGGATCTGACGTGGGTAAACCCGATTCGACACTTTACGGATATCACCAAGCAAATCTATCTGAAGGATGCGAGTCTGGACATTGTCTGGGGAAGTTTGTGGCCGCTACTGGTCATCGCGGCCACGACGGGATCAGTGGCGTACGCGATGTTTAGACGCAACATTGCGTAGCTTTTTCTCTTTGGTGAGTAAAGAGACAACCGCAGGCCCTGCGAGGATTGCCAGACCCGCCAGGGCCAGCAGCAGGTTGTTTTGCAGCACGCGCGACAGCAGCCAGAGCACAATCATCGCGGCACCAAAATACCAGGTGGTGGTGAGCTCTTCGAGCACATCACCCACTTCACGCCAGCGCGCCTCGTGGTGACGCTGTAAAAACAGCATAGACAGCACGGTGACGCCGTAAAGCACGCATAGCCCCAGACCAACATGCACCAGCGTGCCGCTCATCCAGCCCATCACCAGTACGGCCACGACCAGTAAATGCAACATTATCTGCCAGCAACTCAAACCCGTTGCGACACGAACACGTTGTTGCCACTTCATGGCTTCTCTCCTGAAGGATTTTTCTCTGCTAGTTCAGACTACCGCACTTTACGGAAAATTCCGTAACGCCGCATCTTTTTGTGACGCCGACTACACTTTATTTTCATCGGGATAGTCACCCAGGAAGGTGTTTATGACCATTAAAACGCAGCATTTCTCGCTTAAGGTGCTGACGATAAACATTCATAAGGGCTTCACAGCATTTAACCGCCGCTTCATTTTACCGGAGCTGCGCGACGCCGTTCGCACCGTCAGCGCGGACATTGTTTGCCTGCAGGAAGTGATGGGCGCGCACGAAGTGCATCCAATGCATGTCGAAAACTGGCCGGATGCCCCCCACTACGAGTTTCTGGCCGATACCATGTGGAGCGATTACGCCTACGGACGCAACGCAGTTTACCCCGAAGGGCACCACGGTAATGCGGTGCTGTCGCGTTTTCCGATTGAGCACTATGAAAACCGCGACGTGTCGGTGGGCGAAAGTGAAAAACGCGGCCTGCTTTACTGTCGGATCACGCCACCCGATCTGGAATTTCCCGTTCACGTAGGCTGCGTGCATCTTGGTCTGCGTGAAGCCCACCGTCAGGCTCAGCTGCAGATGCTCGCCGAATGGAGCAATGCGCTGCCGGAAGGCGAGCCCGTGGTTATCGCCGGTGATTTCAACGACTGGCGGCAGCGCGCCAACCATCCGCTTAAGGTGAACGCCGGGCTGGAGGAAATTTTCACCCGCGCCAACGGACGCCCCGCACGCACGTTCCCGGTGCGCTTCCCCCTGCTGCGCCTTGACCGCATCTACGTCAAAAACGCCCATGCCAGCAGCCCTACCGCGCTGGCGTTACTCAACTGGCGACATTTATCAGACCATGCCCCGCTCAGCGCGGAGATCCACTTATGAAATGTACATGGCAGGAAGGAAACCGCATTACGCTGCTGGAGAATGGCGATCAATATTATCCGGCCGTGTTTAAAGCGATTGATAACGCACAGCAGAAAGTGATCCTCGAAACCTTTATCTGGTTCGAAGATGAGGTTGGTAAGCAGCTGCACAGCGTGCTGCTGCGTGCTGCCCGGCGTGGGGTCAAAATTGAAGCGCTGCTCGACGGCTATGGCTCACCGGACCTGAGCGATGAGTTCGTCAACGAACTGACCGCCGCAGGCGTGGTCTTCCGCTACTACGATCCCGGCCCCCGCCTGTTCGGCATGCGCACGAACCTTTTTCGTCGGATGCACCGCAAAATTGTGGTGGTGGATGAGACGGTGGCGTTCGTCGGCGGCATTAATTACTCCGCTGAACATATGTCCGACTATGGCCCGGAAGCCAAGCAGGACTACGCGATCCGCATTGAAGGCCCGGTGGTTCAGGATATTTTACTGTTTGAACTGGAGAACCTGCCGGGTAAAGAGGCCGTTCGCCACTGGTGGCGACGTCGCCATCGCCCGGAGGAAAACCGACAGCCCGGCGAAGCGCAGGCGCTTTTCGTCTGGCGCGACAACGGCGAGCACCGGGATGACATTGAACGTCATTACCTGAAGATGCTGGCGAACGCGAAGCGCGAGGTGATTATCGCCAACGCTTACTTCTTCCCCGGCTACCGTATTCTGCATGCCATGCGCAATGCGGCCCGACGCGGCGTGCGCGTGAAGCTGATTGTGCAGGGCGAGCCGGATATGCCGATTGTCAAAGTGGGCGCACGCCTGCTCTATAACTATCTGGTGAAAGGCGGTGTGCAGATCTACGAATATCGCCGCCGACCGCTGCACGGCAAAGTGGCGCTGATGGACGATCACTGGGCAACCGTCGGCTCCAGCAATCTCGATCCGCTGAGCCTGTCGCTGAATCTGGAAGCGAATCTGATCATTCACGATCGGCAGTTTAATCAAACTCTGCGGGATAACCTTCAGGGGCTGATCGTCAATGACTGCGTGCGCGTGGATGAGTCGATGGTGCCGAAACGCACCTGGTGGAACCTTGGCATTGGCGTGGTGGTGTTCCACTTCCTGCGTCATTTCCCGGCGATGGTCGGCTGGCTGCCCGCGCATACGCCAAAGCTTGCGCAGGTGGACCCGCCGGTTCAACCCGAAATGGAAACTCAGGACCGCATTGAAGCGGAAGACGGAGGGAAAACCTGATGTCGAAATCGCATCCTCGCTGGAAGCTGGCAAAAAAAATCCTCACCTGGCTGTTCTTCATCGCCGTCGCGGTACTGCTGGTGGTATACGCGCAAAAAGTCGACTGGGAAGAGGTGTGGAAGGTCATCCGAAACTATAACCGGATGGTGCTCCTGAGCGCCGTTGGGCTGGTCATCGTCAGCTACCTGATATACGGCTGCTACGACCTGCTGGGCCGCGCCTACTGCGGACACAAGCTGGCAAAGCGCCAGGTGATGCTGGTGTCGTTTATCTGCTACGCCTTTAACCTGACGCTGAGCACCTGGGTCGGCGGCATTGGCATGCGCTATCGCCTTTACTCGCGCCTTGGCCTGCCGGGCGGGACCATCACGCGCATTTTCTCGTTAAGCATCACCACGAACTGGCTGGGCTATATTCTGCTCGGCGGGGTGATCTTCACCATCGGCGTGGTGCAGCTGCCCGCGCACTGGTATATCGACGAGGCCACGCTGCGCATTCTGGGCATCGTGCTGCTGCTGATCATCGCCGTATATCTGTGGGCCTGTGCCTTTGCTAAACGCCGCCATATGACCATCAAGGGGCAAAAGCTGGTGTTGCCCTCATGGAAGTTCGCGGTGCTGCAAATGGTGGTCTCCAGCGCCAACTGGATGGCGATGGGGGCGATTATCTGGCTGTTGATTGGCGAGGACGTAAATTACTTCTTCGTGCTGGGCGTGCTGCTGGTGAGCAGTATTGCAGGCGTCATTGTGCATATCCCGGCGGGGATCGGCGTGCTGGAGGCGGTATTTATCGCGTTGCTTGCGGGGGAGCATGTCTCTCAGGGAACGATTATCGCCGCCCTGCTGGCGTACCGCATGATCTATTACTTCCTGCCGCTGGCGCTGGCAACGGTCTGTTATCTGGTGCTGGAGAGTCGGGCGAAGAAGCTGCGAGCGAAGAACGAGAGGATGTTGGCGAAGTGAGTTGTGTCGGGTAGCGCTGCGGTCTGATGCCCTCTCCCACTGGGAGAGGGAGAAAAGCCCGCACCGTGTAATCCCCTCTCCCTGAGGGAGAGGGTTAGGGTGAGGGGGAAATAACTAGCGACGGTTGCCGAAAATACGCAGCAGCATCAGGAACAGGTTGATGAAGTCCAGGTACAGCGTCAACGCCCCCAGAATCGAGTATTTGCGCAGGTTAGAACTGTCGCGCACGTCAATCTGCTCGCCGATGTTTTTCAGCTTCTGGGTGTCGTAGGCCGTCAAGCCAACGAAGACCACCACCCCGATGTAGGTCACAGCCCACATCAGCGCGTCACTCTTCAGCCACAGGTTCACCAGCGACGCCAGCACGATCCCAATCAGCCCCATAAACAGCATGTTGCCTAATCCACTCAGGTCACGTTTGGTGGTGTAGCCATACAGGCTCATCACGCCGAACATCCCGCCGGTCACCACAAAGGTGCTGGCGATGGAGGAGTAGGTGTAAACGATGAAAATACTGGAAAGCGTCAGTCCGGTTAGCGCTGAATAGAGCATAAACAGCGTGGTCGCCATTCCGGCACTCAGCTTTTGCACCAGGCCAGAAAGCACAAACACCAGCGCCAGCTGCGCGATAATCAGCCCAAAGAAGGTGATTTTGCTGGAAAAGATAAACATCATCAGTTCAGGCGTGTTCGCCGCATACCACGCGATAAACGCGGTAAGCAGCAGGCCGACCGTCATCCAGCCGTACACCTGAGCCATATACGTCTGCAGGCCGCTACGGGTCTGCTGTACTATTGAATCGGAACGCGGAAATCGGTCCATGATTCACTCCTGATTAAGATTAAGTAGACACACACGTTAAGATTAACACATCCACGTAAACCGACTACCAACGGCTGGCGGCTTGTTTATCGCTGTCGCGCGATTCCACCCAGCGGTCACCTTCCGGCGTGGCTTCACGCTTCCAGAACGGGGCTTTGGTTTTGAGATAGTCCATAATGAACTCCCCTGCCGCAAACGCACTGCCGCGGTGCGCGCTGGTCACCCCGACGAAGACAATCTCCTCGCCAGGCCACATCTCGCCGATGCGGTGAATCACCGTGATGCGGCCAAGCGGCCAGCGGCCCCGCGCCTCGTCGACAATCGCCGCCAGCGATTTCTCGGTCATCCCCGGATAGTGCTCCAGCGTCAGCGCCTTCACGCTGTCGCCGAGGTTGTGGTTGCGCACTTTACCGGTAAAGGTGACGACCGCACCATCTTCATCGCGCTCGGCCAACCAGTCATATTCTGTACCAACATTAAAGCGCTCGTGACCGACCAGAATTCGGGTTTCAGCCATCTTAGCCCCCTGTCACCGGCGGGAAGAAGGCCACCTCATCCCCCGCTTTCAGCGGATGGGTGAATTCAACCAGCGTCTGATTCACGGCGGCCAGCAGCTTGCCTTCCTCGAGCGCCAGCGCCCAGCGGTCGCTTTGTGCCGCCAGATGCGTGCGCAGGGCAGCGACGTTTTCGAAGGACGCATCCAGCGTCAGGCTGTCGGTATTGACCAGCTCGCGCACCTGGGCAAAAAAGAGCACCTTAATCATGGCTGTCCACCTTAAAATCACCGGATTTGCCGCCGCTTTTCGCCAGCAGGCGCACCGGGCCAATGACCATATCTTTCTGCACTGCTTTGCACATATCGTAGATGGTCAGCGCGGCGACGGAGGCCGCCGTCAGCGCTTCCATCTCAACGCCGGTCTTCCCGGTTAAGCGGCAGAGTGACTCAATGCGTACGCGGCTGTGCTCAGGCTGCGCCTGCAGGTTCACTTCCACCTTGCTCAGCATCAGCGGATGGCACAGCGGAATTAAGTCCCAGGTGCGTTTCGCGGCCTGAATACCGGCGATGCGCGCGGTCGCAAAGACATCACCTTTGTGGTGGCTGCCGTCGAGAATCATCGCCAGGGTTTCTGGCAGCATAGTGACGAACGCTTCCGCGCGCGCCTCGCGCACCGTTTCCGCTTTGGCGGAAACATCCACCATATGCGCTTCACCGGCGGCGTTAATGTGGGTCAGTTGTGACATAGCTTATTTCTTTAAATGGGGGTGGAAATTACACGGACGGGTACGGGCATCCAGCTGCGGGGCGATGATGTTTTCCCACGCGGTACGGCAGGCTTTGGTCGAGCCCGGCATAGCGAAAATCAGCGTGTTGTTCGCCACGCCCGCCACGGCGCGTGACTGGAGCGTGGAGGTACCAATCTCTTCAAAGGAGAGCATGCGGAACACTTCGCCGAAGCCTTCCACTTCGCGGTCGAACAGCGGGATCAGCGCTTCGGGAGTCTGATCGCCTGCGGTAAAGCCGGTGCCGCCGGTAATCAACACCACCTGCACCTCATCGCTGGCGATCCACTGAGAGACCTGAGCACGAATGGCGTAGCGGTTCTCTTTTACGATCGCTTTATCGACGATGTGATGCCCCGCGTCATGCGCCTCATCACGCAGCCAGTGACCGGAGGTATCATCCTCTTCGCCACGGCGGTCGGAAACGGTAAGGATAGCAATGCGTGTCGGGATAAATTCTGCGCTTACCTGACTCATCTTCTGATTCCTTCTTAAGACTGATTACCCGCCGATGTAAGACAGGTTCTGAGTAATGCCGGTATTGCCCTGATGCAGGAAGTGGGTCTGTTTTTTATGCGTCAGCGCTTCAGAAATGCGTGCTTCAAGCGCGTCCTGCTGCGCATCGTCTTCCAGCAAATCGCGAAGATCTACGCCGCCGTCGCCAAACAGGCAGAGATGAAGCTTGCCAACGGAGGAGACGCGCAGGCGGTTGCAGCTGGCGCAGAAGTCTTTCTCATAGGGCATGATAAGCCCTATCTCACCTTCGTAATCCGGATGACAAAAGACCTGCGCCGGGCCGTCGCTGCGCTGGCGGATCTGGTGGATCCAGCCGCGTCTCAGCAGCGCGTCGCGCAGCACCATGCCAGAGATGTGATGACGACGGAACAGCTCGCTGCCCTCGCCGGTTTCCATCAGCTCAATAAAACGCAGTTGAATGCGGCGTGGTTTGATCCACGCCAGGAAGGTGTCCAGCTGATGATGGTTTACATCACGCATCAGCACGGTATTCACTTTGACTTTGTCGAACCCCGCAGTGAATGCGGCGTCGATGCCTTCCATCACCTGATGGAATTTGTCCTGTCCGGTAATGGCGTGGAACTGACGGGCATCGAGGCTATCTACGCTGACGTTGATCGCCGTCAGGCCCGCATCGCGCCAGTTCGCCACGTCGCGCGCCATGCGGTAACCGTTAGTGGTCACCGCTATCTGGCGGATACGTTCGTTTTCACGCACGGCGGCAATGATGTCGGGGAAATCACGACGTAAAGAGGGTTCGCCACCGGTCAGACGCACCTTTTCCGTGCCGAGTTCAGAGAAGGCGCGCGTAACGCGGCGCACTTCATCCACGGAGAGAAAGCCGTTATTGGTGACCTTACCCGGCTTGTAGCCATCGGGCAGGCAGTAGGTGCAACGGAAGTTACACACATCGGTAATCGACAGACGTAAGTAATAAAACTTACGCGCGAAAGCATCAGTAAGTTGTGAAGCCATGTACACCTTTCCAGATCGGGAGGCACAGTCATTTCTTTCTGTACCCTGGTGGCTAATTTGCCACGGCCAGGGCGCCATATCGTTCGACACAGGCGCCAGGGCTAGAGTGTATGTTTTCAAAAATGAAAACGTGGTTATAGCGATAGTAACGCGGAAATCATCACTTCGCCATTCTCGCATTTCGCTATATAATTATATACATAGCGACTTAATCGTGCATTTTCGCTACAGGATACCCAAAAACTGCACTTTCACATTGATATACGTCATTTTGCATCGGCTGAGGCATCGTCTTTTAGGGGTAGTTAGGTTACTGTTACGCGATCGAACGTGATAAGGAATACCTATGCGCAATCGCACTTTTGCGGATCTTGACCGAGTGGTCGCTCTTGGCGGAGGCCACGGCCTGGGCCGCGTCATGTCCTCATTGTCGTCACTCGGGTCAAGGCTGACAGGGATAGTGACCACCACCGATAACGGCGGCTCAACGGGGCGGATCCGACGTGCCGAAGGCGGGATTGCCTGGGGAGATATGCGCAACTGTCTGAACCAGTTAATTACCGAACCGAGCGTCGCATCGGCGATGTTTGAGTACCGTTTTGGCGGTAATGGCGAACTTTCCGGGCATAACCTCGGAAATCTGATGTTAAAGGCCTTAGATCACCTAAGTGTGCGGCCTCTCGAAGCCATCAACCTGATCCGTAATCTGCTTAAAGTGGATGCATTTCTGATCCCCATGTCTGAACAACCGGTCGATTTAATGGCTATCGACGCTGAAGGGCATGAAGTTTACGGTGAGGTGAATATTGATCAGCTTATCCTGCCGCCAACGGAGCTAATGACCTATCCAAGCGTCCCCGCCACGCGCGAAGCGGTAGAAGCCATCGGTGAAGCGGATCTGATCCTGATTGGCCCTGGTAGTTTTTACACCAGCCTGATGCCGATTCTGCTGGTGAAAGAGCTAGCGCAGGCGCTGCGCCGCACCCCCGCCCCGATGGTCTACATCGGTAACCTGGGACGTGAACTGAGCCCGGCGGCGGCGAGCCTGTCGCTGGCGGACAAGCTTGATTTAATGGAGCAGTACGTCGGTAAAAAAATTATCGACGGTGTCGTGGTGGGGCCGAAGGTGGACGTATCGGGTATTGGCGACCGCGTGGTGGTGCAGGAGCCGCTAGAGGCGAGTGATATTAAATATCGCCATGACCGTCACCTGCTGCGCGAGGCGCTGGAGAAGGCGATTCAGGCACTGGGTTAGGCTCGTTTTGTGCGGCCTGATGCCCTCACCCCGGCCCTCTCCCACAGGGAGAGGGAGAAAACACGCCGCTTTAACTAGGATGCGGCAATGAAAAGATCCCGCAGCTGATGAAGCTGGTCGCGGATCTGCGCTGCCTCTTCGAACTCCAGGTTCTGCGCGTGCTGCATCATCTGTCCTTCCAGCTCGTGGATTTTCTGCTGTAGCGCTTTCGGCGTCAGCACGACGGTATCTTCTTCCACCACTGAGCGCGCCTTGCCGCGACCTTTCGCTTTGGTTTTGGCAATGTTCTGGCCCAGCGCCAGGATATCCACCACCTTCTTGTTCAGACCCTGCGGCGTAATGCCGTGCTCTTCGTTGTAGCGCTGCTGTTTCTCGCGGCGGCGCTCCGTTTCACCAATAGCTTTCGCCATCGATGGGGTGATTTTGTCACCGTACAGAATCGCTTTACCGTTAACGTTACGCGCGGCGCGGCCAATGGTCTGGATCAGCGAACGCTCGGAACGCAGGAAACCCTCTTTATCCGCATCCAGAATCGCCACCAGTGAGACTTCCGGCATATCCAGACCTTCTCGCAGCAGGTTGATCCCCACCAGCACGTCAAACTCGCCCAGACGCAGATCGCGAATAATTTCCATGCGCTCCACGGTATCGATATCCGAGTGCAGATAACGCACCTTCTCGCCGTGCTCTTCCAGATACTCGGTCAGGTCTTCCGCCATGCGTTTGGTGAGCGTGGTCACCAGCACGCGCTCGTTGATGGCGGAACGAGCGCGAATTTCCGAGAGCAGATCGTCCACCTGAGTCGCCACCGGACGAACTTCAATAATCGGGTCGAGCAGACCCGTTGGACGCACAACCTGATCGACAACGTCTTCACCGGATTTCTCCAGCTCGTAGTTGCCCGGCGTGGCCGAGACGTAAATGGTTTGCGGCGCGAGCGCCTCAAACTCTTCAAACTTCATCGGGCGGTTATCCAGCGCCGACGGCAGGCGGAAGCCGTATTCCACCAGCGTCTCTTTACGCGCGCGGTCACCGCGGTACATCCCGCCGATCTGCGGGATCGTAACGTGAGATTCGTCGATCACCAGCAAACCGTCTGCCGGAAGGTAGTCAAAAAGCGTCGGTGGCGGCTCGCCCGGCCCGCGCCCGGAGAGGAAGCGCGAGTAGTTTTCAATACCGGAGCAGTAGCCCAGCTCGTTCATCATCTCAAGGTCAAACTGGGTACGCTGGCTCAGGCGCTGTTCTTCCAGCAGCTTGTTGTTGGCCAGCAGCACCTTACGGCGCTCGGCCAGCTCCACTTTGATCTCTTCCATCGCCTGCACAATACGCTCGCGCGGCGTCACGTAGTGCGTTTTCGGGTAGATGGTGAAGCGCTGGATCACCGATTCAATGTGTCCGGTCAGCGGATCGAAGAGCGACAGGCGTTCAACCTCTTCGTCAAACAGCTCGACGCGCAGCGCCATATCGTCTGATTCCGCCGGGAAGATGTCGATCACCTCACCGCGTACGCGGAACGTCCCGCGCTGGAAAGCCTGATCGTTACGGGCATACTGCAGCTCCGCCAGACGACGGACGATGGCGCGCTGGTCGATGATCATCCCCTGCGTCAGGTGCAGCATCATCTTGAGATAGAGATCCGGATCGCCCAGGCCGTAGATCGCGGAAACCGATGCGACAACCACAACATCGCGACGCTCCAGAAGCGCCTTAGTGGCCGACAGACGCATCTGCTCAATGTGTTCGTTCACTGAGGCATCCTTCTCGATGAAGGTGTCAGAGCTCGGCACATAGGCTTCTGGCTGGTAGTAATCGTAGTAGGAGACGAAATACTCCACCGCGTTGTCCGGGAAGAACTCTTTCATCTCACCATAAAGCTGCGCCGCCAGGGTTTTATTGGGTGCCAGCACCATCGTGGGGCGCTGGAGATCCGCAATCACGTTGGCGACGGTGAAGGTTTTACCTGACCCCGTCACACCTAATAGCGTCTGATGCGCCAGCCCATCTTCCAGCCCCTCTTCCAGACGGCGGATGGCCTCGGGCTGATCCCCCGAAGGACGGAAAGCAGAATTCAATTTGAACGGTTTACTCATGGGCGACAACCTGATGACGTTATAAGCGGCAGGTGAGTAATTTTACTCGTTGTTGCCAGGAATGCCAGTAAAAAACACTGGATGAAAAACCAGTAGCGTGGCAGGATATTTAGAGTAGCGCCCGGGGAATGAGCGCGATCCCGGTTGAAATGTAGACTGTGACAAAATAAAACACCAGCCTGACTCGGTTATCCCCAGAACTTTTCCTTTTTTAACATTTGTCAAGCCAGGTAATGATAGTTTTGTGGCAACGGGTGACAGTTTCATGACGGCAATTGATTTTATCTAACCAGTTAATTACTAAGCGATATTTTCTAAAGCCGTGTTTCGCATCAATTCGGGCGTAACCCGCGTATTCTCTCGCTTATCGCGTGTTTTCTAACTCTAATGCACATGGTTATCCACAGGAATAGTGGATAACTGCGTCCAGCCCGTACAGACCGCCACTCGGCAAATTCCCGGTTTTTCCCACGAGGCGGTAACAAAAAATTTTTATAGCTATTTTTTGATGATAAACAGTTGAGTCATTCATAACCAACGCATGCGATCTCGCTCACAAAACCGCCATTTCGCGCCCTGCACCATAATTCACCGCTTCCGGCACCGTTGATGTGCAATTTAAGGATCCGCACGACGATCCGCAGAGACTTATTCCTAAAAAAGCCCCTTTTTTAATCACTTTATGGTTTCTGGCAGGCGTTTTGCACAGTCCACTACGAGCGTCATCAATAAACATTTTTAAGGAGAGAAAGATGTTGAGTCTGCGTGCTGTGAATCAGTTTTACGGAAGCCAACATACGCTATGGAACCTGGATTTAGATTTTCCGCAAGGCATGTGTACAGGCGTCGTTGGCCTGCCGGGGATGGGCAAAACGACCCTGATGAACTGCATTACCGGAAAAGTGCCCGTCGAAAGCGGCACCATTATCTGGCATGAAGCCGGTGCGCCGCCGCGCGATTTGCTCAACCAGGCGTCAGAGCACCGTTCCATGCCGGGCATAGGCTATGTCCCGCAGGACAGACGGATCTTTTCCCAGCTGACCATCGATGAGAATTTGCATATTGCGATGCAGGCCGTGGGGAAACCCGATCCTGAGGCGAAAAGAGACGTTTACGACCTGTTTCCGGCACTCTATGCGCTGCGGCAGGCCCGCGCCAACACGCTCTCTCCGGACGACCAGTATCAGCTGGCGCTGGCCAACGCGCTGGTGAACCGCCCGCGCCTGCTGATCCTCGATGAACCCCTGCACGGCGCAGGACACAGCTTCGCCCAGAAGCTGGGGCAGCTGCTGGTGCGCTTAAATCGGGAGCTGGGTATGACGGTGTTATTAGCGGAGCAACAGCTGTCGTTTATCCGCCGGGTTGCGGAGCGTTTCTGCATGCTCTATCGCGGGCGTAACGTGGCGCAGGGCCACGTTAACGAACTGGATGACGAGCTTATCGCCCACTGGATGTCGCGGGAAGCAAGACGCTGAGGTCGAGATAACACCCGGTTTCGGCATTTTCCGCGCCGTCCGCAAGCCAGGGGATTTCCCCTAGGCACGGCGCGGGGAGCACGCGTTTGAGGGTCGCCAGATACTCCTGGTGTCGTTTCCCTGGCGCGACCACGTCGTTGGCTATCCAGCCCGCCAGACGCAGCCCGGCCTGCTGTACGGCCTGCGCCGTCAACATGGCGTGATTGATGCAGCCCAGCTTGACGCCGACGACAAGAATGACCGGAAGCTGCTCGGCCTGCACCCAGTCAGCAAAGGTGTTTTCTTCGCAAAGCGGCGTAAACCAGCCGCCAGCCCCCTCCACCAGCACCCAGTCGGCCTGGCTTTCCAGCGCCCGTAATCCGGCAGACAGCACGGCGAAATCAATCGGACGGCCTTCATCGGCGCTGATTATGTGCGGCGAGGTCGGCTCGGCAAAGGTGTACGGATTCACCGCTGCATAGGCAAGCTCAAGCGTGCTGTTGCGCTGGAGCGCCAGCGCGTCGGTGTTGCGTAACCCTTCCGCCGTCATCTCGCTGCCGGAAGCAACGGGCTTATAGCCGGCGGTGTTTTTCCCAAGCTTTTGCGCTGCCTGCAGCAGCGCCGAGCTGGCAACCGTTTTGCCCACTTCCGTGTCCGTGCCGGTCACAAAATAACGTTCAGTCACGTTCGATAATCCCATGAAAAAGTTGATAAGAGAGCGGGAAATGCCCCCGCTGCTGCGGCCAGGCCAGCTCCAGACGCTGCAGTTGTCCGCGGGTGAGCAGTTTTCTCTCCCGCCCGGCATGCAGATGCGTGGCCCCGATGCCCTTCAGCGAGCGCATGGCGCTGAACGCATCACTAAAATTGAGGGTGATGGTCTGTACCGTGCTGCGATAGCGCCAGCCTGCCAGCGCCTGCGTCACCTGTTCATGCGATAAAAAGCGGTTAGCGTGCGGCTGCTCATCCACCGCTTTCCACGCCTGGTTCAGCTCAGGCAACGAGCTTTCCAGCAAGGTGGTAAAGGCCACCTTCCCGCCCGGTCGCGCCATGCGATAAAGCTCGCGTAAGGCCTGTGGCAGGCTGCTGCACCACTGGACCGCCAGATGACTCCAGACCAGATCGAACTGCGCATCCGCCAGCGGGATAGCCTCGATATCGGCCAGCAAATAGCGATCCGCTGCCTGCCTCTGACGCGCCTCGTCGAGCATCTGGTCTGAGAGGTCGATAGCCGTGACCAGGCTTCCCGTCCCGCGCCAGTAGCGGCTGTTGCTGCCGGGACCACAGCCCGCGTCCAGCACCTTCGGAAAACGATTCTCGCCAAGCGCGGCCAGAAGCCCCTCCGCGCTCTGACGCTGCAGTTCATCGTGCTGCGAATAGCTCTGCGCGGCCCGACCAAATGCCGCCGCAACGGCCTGTTTATTCACCTGCATCATGGAGCACCTCCAGCAGCGTCTGGATATCCCGTGCCTCATGTGCCGCCGTCAGGGTTAAGCGCAGCCGCGCGGTGCCCGGCGGGACCGTTGGCGGGCGGATGGCGGTCACCCACATGCCGCGCTCGCGTAGCGCCTGTGCCAGCGCCAGCGCGCGGCCGTTTTCGCCGACAATCACCGGCTGGATAGCGCTCTGCGAATCGGGACTGTGGAAGGGCAGCGCCGCTAACCCCTGGCGGAAGCGGGAGATATGCTCTGCCAGCCGCTGGCGACGTTCATCTCCTTCTGCGCTGCGGATCACCGCCAGCGACGCAGACAGCGCCACGGCCTGCGCCGGAGGCATGCTGGTGCTGTAGATCAGGTGTCGGGCAAACTGCAGCAGATAGTCAGCGACCGAATCGCTGCACAGCACGGCGGCCCCGCTCACGCCAAAGCCTTTGCCGAAGGTGACAATCAGCAGTTCCGGCTTCACGTTTTGCTGATGCGCGCTGCCGCGCCCTTCGTCGCCCATCACGCCAATACCGTGGGCATCGTCCACCAGCAGCCAGGCGTTTTGCCGTTTTGCGGCCTCGTGCAGCGCGGCAAGCGGCGCGCTGTCGCCGTCCATGCTGAACACCCCTTCCGTCACTGCCAACTGCTGTCCGTCGCAGGGTTTATCCAGCAGCGCGGCGAGCTGCCCCGCATCGTTATGAGCAAAGCGGCGCAGCTGTGCCGGGCTTAAATTTGCCGCCTCGAGCAGCGAGGCGTGGCTCAGGCGGTCAGCGACAATGCGGTCCTCTTTTTCCATCAGCGCGGTAATAACCGCCTGATTCGCGGCAAAGCCGGAGATAAACAGCAGCGCGCGCGGGTAGCCGAGCCAGTCGGCAAGCGTCTCTTCCAGCGCCTGATGCGCCGTGGTGTAGCCGCTGACGTGTCCCGAGCCGCCGCTGCCCACGCCAAACCGCTCTGCGCCCTGCTGCCAGGCGCGAATGATGGCCGGATGCTGGCTCAGCCCGAGATAGTCGTTGCTGGAGAAATTACAAAACTGCCGCCCCTCGCGGGTAAGAAAACGGCCCGCGCCGTTTTCCACCACCCTGCGAACGCGAAACGCCTCTGCCGCCCGGCGTTCGTTCAGCGCGGTATGTATTCGTGCCTGCCAGGTCATACGGCTGCCGCGTTGTAGAACTGGTCGGTGTCGGCGTTGAAAATCTGCTGCTCCAGCTGCTGCTGTTGCTCGTTATCGCCCGTCAGCACCTCGGTCTGGTGCGGGTTCAGCCCCAGCTTGCGGAACAGCTGAACGTCTTTGTCCTCTTCCGGGTTCGGCGTGGTCAGCAGCTTGCAGCCGTAGAAGATGGAATTGGCCCCGGCCATAAAGCACATGGCCTGAGTTTGCTCACTCATCTGCTCGCGACCGGCGGAGAGGCGAACGTAAGAGGTCGGCATCATGATGCGCGCCACCGCGATGGTGCGGATAAAATCAAACGCATCCACGTCGTCGTTGTCCGCCATCGGCGTGCCCTTAACCTTCACCAGCATGTTGATCGGCACGCTTTCCGGCGGCGTCGGCAGGTTCGCCAGTTGCAGCAGCAGGCCCGCGCGGTCTTTCACCGTTTCGCCTAAGCCCACGATACCGCCGGAGCAGACCTTGATCCCCGCGTCACGGACTTTATCCAGCGTATCCAGACGCTCCTGATAGGTACGGGTGGTGATGACGTTGCCGTAAAACTCCGGCGAGGTGTCGAGGTTGTGGTTGTAATAGTCCAGCCCCGCCGCGGAGAGGCGCTGCGCCTGCTCGTCGTTCAGCGTGCCGAGCGTCATACAGGCTTCGAGGCCCATCTCCTTCACGCCCTTTACCATCTGCTCCAGATACGGCATGTCGCGATCGTGCGGATTCTTCCACGCCGCGCCCATGCAGAAGCGGGTTGAACCGGCGTTTTTCGCCTTGCGCGCCGAGTCGAGCACCTGCTCAACTTCCATCAGCCGTTCGGATTCCAGGCCAGTTTTGTAGCGCGCGCTCTGCGGGCAATATTTGCAGTCTTCAGGACAGGCACCGGTCTTGATCGACAGCAGCGTGCTGACCTGAACATGACGTGGATCGAAGTGCTGACGATGCACCTGCTGCGCTTCGAACATCAGCTCAAGGAAAGGTTTGTTGAATAATTCAGTAACTTGCGACATCGTCCAGCGTGCGTGGTGAGCCATTGGGCTTCTCCAAAGGGTTTTGTTAATTTTCGGTTCGGTTTATACTCGTAAACCTAAAACTTTTCAAAATGGTTTACAAGTCGATTATGACCCAGGACGATCTCGCCTTCGACAAGCAGCATATCTGGCACCCTTACACCTCCACCACCCGCCCCCTTCCCGTCTATCCGGTGGCCTCGGCCCACGGCTGCGAGCTGCATCTCGCCAGCGGCGAGCGGCTCGTTGACGGCATGTCTTCCTGGTGGGCGGCCATTCACGGGTACAATCACCCGCGCCTGAATGCAGCGATGAAGGCGCAGATTGACCAGATGTCGCACGTGATGTTTGGCGGAATCACCCATCAGCCCGCGGTGGATTTATGCCGTCGCCTGGTGGCGATGACGCCTGAATCGCTGGAGTGCGTGTTCCTGGCCGATTCCGGCTCCGTGGCGGTGGAAGTGGCGATGAAAATGGCGCTGCAGTACTGGCATGCGTTGGGCGAAACGCGCCAGCGGTTCCTCACCTTCCGCAACGGCTATCACGGGGATACCTTCGGGGCGATGTCGGTGTGCGATCCGGACAACTCCATGCACAGCCTGTGGAAAGGCTATCTGCCGGAAAACCTGTTTGCCCCGGCCCCGCAGAGCCGCTTCGACGGCGAGTGGAACGAGATGGACATGGTCGGCTTCGCGCGGCTGATGGCGGCGCACCGCCATGACATCGCCGCCGTGATCCTTGAGCCGATTGTGCAGGGCGCAGGCGGAATGCGGATGTACCATCCGGAGTGGCTGAAGCGTATTCGCAAGATGTGCGACCGCGAGGGCATTCTGCTGATTGCCGATGAAATCGCCACCGGTTTTGGCCGCACCGGCAAGCTGTTTGCCTGCGAGCATGCGGGTATCGCCCCGGATATTCTGTGCCTGGGTAAAGCGCTGACCGGCGGCACCATGACGCTCTCCGCCACGCTAACCACCCGTCACGTTGCTGATACCATCAGTGACGGCGAGGCGGGCTGCTTTATGCACGGCCCGACGTTTATGGGCAACCCGCTGGCCTGCGCAGTCGCGAGTGAAAGCCTTGCCATTCTGGATAGCGGCGAGTGGCAAACGCAGGTGGCGGCGATTGAAGCACAGCTGAAAGAGGAGCTGAGCGTGGCTTCAGGTGCAAATTTTGTGGCGGACGTTCGCGTGCTGGGTGCCATCGGGGTGATTGAAACCACCCATCCGGTAAACATGGCGGCGCTGCAGCGCTTCTTCGTTGAGCAGGGCGTCTGGGTGCGTCCGTTCGGCAAGCTTATCTATCTGATGCCGCCGTACAGCATCACGCCAGAGCAGCTGCGTAAATTAACCGACGCGGTCGTTACAGCCGTTAACATTCCCGCGCATTTCACGATTTGACCCCATGCGTTACACTTCCTGAACGAGTGATTAACGAGGGTAAATCGTATGAAAATCATCAGTAAAGATCTGCGCGACGGCGAAAAGCTCCCGGAACGCCACGTATTCAACGGCATGGGGTATCAGGGAGACAATATCTCCCCGCACCTGGCGTGGGACGAGGTTCCGGCCGGAACCAAAAGCTTTGTCGTGACCTGCTACGACCCGGACGCGCCGACCGGCTCCGGCTGGTGGCACTGGATCGTGGCGAACCTGCCTGCCGACACGCGCGTGCTGCCGCAGGGTTCCGGCTCTGACCTGGTTGCCCTGCCTGAAGGTGCCATTCAGACGCGCACCGATTTTGGTAAAGCGGGCTACGGCGGTGCGGCGCCGCCAAAAGGGGAAACTCACCGCTATATCTTTACGGTGCACGCGCTGGATGTGGAGAAAATTGAGGTCGATGAAGGCGCGAGCGGCGCGATGGTAGGGTTTAACGTGCATTTCCATTCGCTTGGGAGCGCGTCGATTACGGCGATGTATTCATAATCGTGCGAGCTGATGCCCTCACCCCGGCCCTCTCCCACAGGGAGAGGGAGAAAACCTGACTATTCCCTCTCCCTGTGGGAGAGGGTTAGGGTGAGGGGAAAATCACAGCACCGAAGGTAGCAGACCTACAAGCCTTCCCTCTTCCAGAAGCTGCATCGCCTTATCAATATCCGGCGCAAAGAAGCGGTCGTCATCGTAATGCGTAACGTGCTCGCGCAGCGCATGACGCGCCTGCTCCAGCAGCGGGCTGGATTTTAGACCTTCTCGCAGATCGATACCCTGACTTGCCGCCAGCCATTCCACCGCCAGCACGCCGCGGGTGTTGGAGGCCATTTCCCAGAGACGACGCCCGGCAGCCGGTGCCATCGAGACATGATCTTCCTGGTTCGCTGACGTTGGCAGGCTGTCCACGCTGTGCGGGTGCGACAGCGCTTTGTTCTCGCTTGCCAGCGCTGCGGCCGTCACCTGGGCAATCATAAAGCCCGAGTTGACCCCGCCGTTACGCACCAGGAACGGTGGCAGCTGGGACATATGTTTATCCATCATCAGCGCAATGCGGCGCTCAGACAACGCGCCGACTTCGGCAATCGCAAGGGCGATATTATCCGCCGCCATCGCCACCGGCTCGGCGTGGAAGTTGCCTCCGGAAATAACCTCGTTTTCCTCGGCGAACACCAGCGGGTTATCGGACACCGCGTTGGCTTCGACCAGCAGCACCTCTGCCGCCTGGCGCAGCTGCGTCAGGCACGCACCCATCACCTGCGGCTGGCAGCGCAGGGAATACGGATCCTGCACCTTTTCGCAGTTATGGTGTGAATCGGCAATTTCGCTGGTGTCGGTAAGCACGTGACGGTACATCGCGGCGGCATCAATCTGCCCGCGCTGACCGCGCACCTCGTGGATGCGGGCATCAAACGGACGACGCGAGCCCAGCACGGCTTCAGTGGTCAGTGCACCGCACACCACCGCCGAGGCAAACAGATCTTCCGCTTCAAACAGGCCGCGCAGCGCGAAAGCGGTCGATGCCTGGGTGCCGTTCAGCAGCGCCAGCCCCTCTTTCGCCGCCAGCGTAATGGGTGTTAATCCGGCTTTTTTCAGCGCCTCTTTCGCAGGAAGCCACTCGCCCTGCCAGCGCGCTTTGCCTTCACCCAGCAACAGCAGCGACATGTGCGCCAGCGGCGCGAGATCGCCAGATGCCCCAACTGAACCTTTCGCCGGGATCCACGGATAGACTTCCGCGTTGACCAGCGCCATCAGCGCCTGAATGACGCTCAGGCGAATGCCGGAGAAACCGCGCGCCAGGCTGTTAATTTTGAGGACCATCATCAGACGGACAATTTCATCGTCCAGCGGCTGACCCACGCCCGCCGCATGCGACAGCACCAGCGAACGCTGTAAGTTTTCCAGATCGTGCGTCGCGATACGGGTCTGTGCCAGCAGCCCAAAGCCGGTGTTAATCCCGTAGGCGGTGCGCCCTTCGGCAACAATCGCCTCCACGCAGGCCACGCTGTCGTTAATGGCCGCGTGCGCGCTGTCATCCAGCGAGAGCGTAACCGGCTGGCGCCAGACGCTACGCAGCTGTTTGAGCGTCAGCGATCCGGGAGTGAGTGTTAATGCATTCATTATTGCTTTCCTTGTGTGGCAGGGATCATCGGCAGGTTCAGCCCCTGCTCTTTGGCACAGTCAATGGCAATCTCATAACCCGCATCCGCGTGACGCATCACGCCGGTGGCCGGGTCGTTGTGCAGCACGCGAGCGATACGCGCGGCGGCTTCGTCAGTTCCGTCACAGACTATGACCATCCCGGAATGCTGGGAGAAGCCCATCCCAACGCCGCCGCCGTGGTGCAGCGACACCCAGGTCGCGCCGCTGGCGGTATTCAGCAGGGCGTTCAGCAATGGCCAGTCGGAGACCGCATCCGAACCGTCGCGCATGGCTTCGGTTTCGCGGTTCGGGCTGGCGACGGAGCCGGAGTCCAGATGGTCGCGGCCAATGACAATCGGCGCAGAGACTTCACCGCTGCGCACCATTTCGTTAAAGGCGAGGCCGAGTTTTTGCCGCCACTCTAGCCCTACCCAGCAGATACGCGCCGGCAGGCCCTGGAAGTTAATGCGCTCGCGAGCCATGTCCAGCCAGCGATGCAGGTGTTCGTCGTCGGCGACGATCTCCTTCACTTTGGCATCAGTTTTGTAGATGTCCTCCGGGTCGCCGGACAGGGCAACCCAGCGGAACGGACCGATGCCGCGGCAGAACAGCGGGCGGATATAGGCCGGAACGAATCCCGGGAAGTCGAAGGCGTTGCTTACGCCCATCTCTTTCGCCATCTGGCGGATGTTGTTGCCGTAATCAAAGGTCGGAATGCCCATCTGGCTAAAGGCCAGCATCGCGGAAACGTGTTCCGCCATGGCGCGTTTAGCCGCAAGTACTGTGCCTTCCGGGTCGGTTTCTGCTTTCTGCTGATATTCTTCCCACGTCCAGTCTTTTGGCAGGTAACCGTGCAGCGGGTCATGGGCGCTGGTCTGGTCGGTGACCAGATCCGGGCGCACGCCGCGGGCGACGAGCTGCGGGAGAATATCCGCCGCGTTGCCGCACAGGGCAATCGACACCGCTTTGCCTTCGGAAGTGTATTTTTTGATGCGTGCCAGCGCGTCGTCCAGATCGGTTGCCTGTTCATCGACGTAACGGGTACGCAGACGGAAATCAATGCGGCTCTGCTGGCACTCAATGTTCAGTGAGCACGCACCGGCAAGCGTGGCAGCCAGCGGCTGTGCGCCGCCCATGCCGCCGAGACCGGCGGTTAGCACCCAGCGGCCTTTCAGCGAGCCGTTATAGTGCTGGCGACCGGCTTCCACGAAGGTTTCGTATGTGCCCTGCACTATCCCCTGGCTGCCGATGTAGATCCAGCTCCCGGCGGTCATCTGGCCATACATCGCCAGCCCTTTCGCATCAAGCTCGTTGAAGTGTTCCCAGGTGGCCCAGTGCGGCACCAGGTTAGAGTTGGCAATCAGCACGCGCGGCGCGTTTTTGTGGGTTTTGAATACGCCAACCGGCTTGCCGGACTGCACCAGCAGAGTTTCGTCAGTTTCAAGGTTGGTGAGGGACTCGACAATGGCGTCATAGCACTCCCAGTTGCGCGCGGCGCGGCCAATGCCGCCGTAGACCACCAGCTCGTGGGGATTTTCCGCCACCTCAGGATCAAGGTTGTTCATTAACATGCGCAGCGGTGCTTCGGTGAGCCAGCTTTTGGCGGTAAGCGTGGTGCCGCGCGGCGCGCGAACGTCCTGCTGGCGGTATTTACCTGACGACATTGTGTGCTCCTCATACGGGACAGATGATGCATTAAGATATACTTGTATAGACAAGCACACACAAGGTCGGATTTAACAAAAAAGATACAATTTTGTTATATTGCGTTAGCGATCACGCTTATAAAACTTATGACATAAAGTGGCCCTGCAGCCGGTAACGGTTACCGGGAAACAGCAGTCTGGCATGCGACACAATCTGCGAGGATGACCAGGTGCGGCGGCGAATAAGCAGGCAAGGATCGTGCTCTTTGATGCGCAACAACTCACACTCCTGCGGCGTGGCGCGAACCGCCTCCACAATGTGCTCCCCTTCCGTCAGCGGGGCGACGAGCGAGAGATACGCATGCGGCGTGGTGTGGGTGTAATCCTGGTTCAGATAGTCCGGGATCCGTTCAGCGTTCACGCAGCGATCTTCGATCTGCACCGGAATGTCGTTCTCAAAATGCACCATCACCGAATGGAAAATGCGGCTTCCCTCTTTCACATTCAGCTCTACGGCCTGCTCGGCGCTGGCCTGAGTCTCTTCGAGCACCAGCACCTCACAGCGGTGCTGGTGATTTCGCGAGGTTATCTCATCGGCAATACTACGGATCTCAAACAGGGCTGACTGCCCTTTTGGTTCCGCCACAAACGTCCCCACGCCCTGAAGGCGTACCAGAAGCCCTTCGTCGGTCAGTTCACGCAGCGCCCGGTTGACGGTCATGCGGCTAAAACCAAACTGCGCCACCAGATTGGCCTCCGAGGGAATGCGGTCGTGCGGCCGCCAGACGCCGGTGGCAATTTTTTCGCTAATGGCCTGCTTCACCTTTTCGTAGAAAGGCGCGGGAGGGCTCGACGGCGGCAGAGGTGAGCGTGAAAACATCGTGACTCCTTGAATAGTGTTATGCCCACCAGTGAGCAATTTGCCAGGCCAGACGGGCGGCAAGTTTTGCGCCTTGCCCATCGCGGTCGTACTGCGGGTTAAATTCTACCAGATCGGCGGCCTGCAGTTTTCCACTACAGCAGATGCGTTCGATGACCGGCATAAGATCCAGCGCCGGTATGCCCAGTGCCGCAGGGGCTGAGACGGCGGGCATTTCTCCAGCAGGGAGAACGTCCAGGTCAATCGTGAGATAAACGCGATCGGCCTGCGCCAGCACCTTTTCCAGTATGGAGAGCGCATCACGCCTGAAATGCAGATCCTCCACCAGCGTGACGTTAAGACGTTCCGCCTCATCCCACAGCGCCAGCGTGTTCGCCGCCCGGCTCACGCCAAAGCAGGCGTACTGAAATTCCCGCCCGCGCTCATCGCAGTAATTCGCCAACTGGCGAAACGGCGTGCCTGACGTGGCCTGATCGGCTTTGCGCAGATCGAGATGGGCATCAAGGTTGATAATGGCAACCCGCGCGTCCGGGAAAGCGTCCAGCACGCCGCGGCCGTGCGCCCACGCGGTTTCATGCCCGCCACCGAACACCAGCGTGCGCATCCCGGACTGCTGGCATTGCACCACCGCATCGCTTAATGCCCGCTGCGCGGCTTCAAGATCTGTGCCCTCGAGATAAATTGAGCCCATATCCACAAGCCGCTCATGTCCCTGATGGCTTGTCATGTTCGCGAGCGCCCGGCGAAGTGTATCGGGTGCCTGCACCGCGCCGGGTCTGCCGTGATTGCGCTTCACCCCTTCATCACATTCAAAACCTATCAGGCCAATGCCTGAAGGGGCAGGTGAAAACGCTTCACGTTGCTGAATAGTCTGGAAAATGCGTTTTGCATGAGTGGCTTCAGCGCTGTCGTCGCGCCCCTGCCAGATCTGCGGTGATGTGGACCGCCACAGTGTCATCGTGTTTTCCCCCGGAAGATGCGTTGATACAAAGGATTACGTCCCGGTTCATAAACCATTTCTACCGGATTTTTTGCATCCCAGACGATAAAATCCGCCACGTATCCGGCCTTTAATTGCCCGTGCGTGGCGCCGCGCCCCAGCGCCTGCGCCGCGTGTCGCGTTACGCCAGCCCAGGCCTCTTCCGGCGTGAGGCCGAACTGGACGCAGGCCATGTTCATCGCCAGGTGCAGGCTGGCGAACGGGCTGGTGCCGGGGTTGTAGTCTGTGGCGACAGCCATCGGGACCCCCTGTTTTCTGAGCTTTTCAACCGGCGGACGCTGACGCTCCTGAAGGAAATAGAACGCACCCGGCAACAGGACGGCAACCGTGCCGCTTTCCGCCATCGCCTGTACGCCTGCGTCATCGAGATACTCAATGTGATCGGCAGAAAGCCCCTTGTATCGGCTGACCAGCGCCGCGCCGCCCTGATTCGACAGCTGCTCGACGTGCCCTTTCACCGGGATACCGAGCGCGGTAGCAGCCTGGAAGAGGCGCTCGGTTTGCGACGGGGTAAAGCCGACGTTTTCACAAAACACATCGACTGCTTCATATAACTCTTTTTGCCACAGCGTGGGCAGGATCTGCTCGCAGACCAGTGTGAGGTACGCATCCGGATCCTGCCGGTATTCCGCCGGAACCGCATGGGCCGCCAGCAGCGTTGGGCTGATATCAATTGGATTATTGAGGCTCAGCTGGCGCGCGACCTGCAGCATCTTCTCTTCGGCTTCGGCGTTTAGCCCGTATCCCGATTTGATTTCTACCGTCGTCACACCTTCATTCATCAGACGCTGGAGCCGCTGTTGCGCCAGTTCTAGCAGGGTTTCCGGCGAGCTGCTGCGCGTCGCCGTCACGGTGGCGTTAATCCCGCCTCCCTGCGCGCTGATGGCCTGGTAAGAGACACCGTTCAGACGCTTCTCCCACTCCGCCGCGCGGTCGCCGCCAAACACCAGATGGGTATGGCAGTCAATCAGGCCTGGCGTGACCAGACGTCCCTGAAGATCGACGCTGTGACGGTGTCCGGAAGGCAGTTCAGACTCTGGAACAACGGCCAGAAGGGTTTGGCCCCTGACCACCAGAGCGTGTTGTTCTTTCAGGCCATAAGGTTCCGGCTCGCCAGCAACCATTGTTGCCAGCCGCGCATTTCGCCATATCACATCGTCGGGATGAAGCTGCTGCATGGGGATTCCACTTGTCATGGGTTGTATAGACATTTATTTTCATCTGCTGTCTGGTGTCAACCGCATTCATGGAAAATGTTATTTATTTGTGATGACTTCCCCGCCCCCTGAGGGTAAAAACGCAACTTTTACCCTTTTTATCTTCCCGTTTCGCTCAACTTAGTATAAAAAAGCAGGCTATTTCGTCTATCCCGTTAAGACTTGCATACCCAGGAGCTTCACCTTGAACATTTCCAGGATTTCCCGTCTGGCGTTAGCACTTGCCTTTGGCGTGACTTTATCCGCTTGCAGCTCAACCCCGCCGGATCAGCGACCTTCTGAGCAGGTTGCGCCGGGGACCTCATCTCGTCCGATTCTGTCCGCCGATGAAGCGAAAAACTTCACCCAGGCGCGTTACTTCACGGCGATGGATCCCAATGCAGCACCGTGGACGCCGTCTTCTATTACTCTGCCAAAACAGCCAAACTTCGTTGTAGGGCCGGCTGGGGCGCAGGGCGTGACCCATACCTCTATCCAGGCGGCAGTTGACGCGGCTATCACTAAACACAGCGCATCGCGTCAGTACATTGCGATCCTGCCAGGTGAATATGAAGGTACCGTTTACGTACCAGCGGCGCCGGGCAGCATTACGATTTATGGTCTGGGCGAAAAAGCGCTCGACGTGAAAATTGGCCTGGCGATTGATTCCGAAATCGACACCACCACCTGGCGTCACCTTGTGAACCCGGCCGGTAAATACATGCCGGGTAAACCTGCGTGGTATATGTTTGATAACTGCCAGAGCAAGCGCGCCGCCACCATTGGCGTGATGTGCTCAGCGGTGGTCTGGTCGCAGAATAACGGTCTGCAATTGCAGAACCTGACCATTCAAAATACCCTGGGTGACAGCGTTGACGCGGGTAATCATCAGGCCGTTGCTCTGCGCAGCGATGGCGACAAGGTACAGATTAATAACGTGAATATTCTGGGTCGCCAGAACACCTTCTTCGTGACCAATAGCGGTGTGCAGAACACCCTGCAAAATAACCGCCTGACCCGTACCCTGGTGACCAACAGCTACGTTGAAGGCGACGTGGATCTGGTCTCTGGTCGTGGCGCAGTGGTGTTTGATAACACCGACTTCCGCGTGGTGAACTCGCGTACGCAGCAGGAAGGTTATGTGTTTGCGCCGGCAACCCAGTCGAACCTCTTCTTCGGCTTCCTGGCCGTGAACAGCCGCTTTAATGCTGCCGGTGACGGCGTGGCGCAGCTGGGCCGCTCTCTGGATGTGGACTCTGCCACTAACGGCCAGGTCGTGATCCGCGACAGCGTGATCAATGAAGGCTTCAATATGGCGAAGCCGTGGGCTGATGCCGCGATCTCCAAACGTCCGTTCTCCGGCAATACCGGTGCGGTGGATGATAAAGGGAACGTGCAGCGCAACCTGAACGACGCTAGCTTCAACCGCATGTGGGAATACAACAACCGCGGTGTGGGTAGCAAAGTGGTTGCTGAACAGAAGCAGTAAGATGAGAGTAAAAGGGGGAGTTTTAATCCCCCTTTTTACTGCGACTGAATGCGTCAGGCACCAAACTTAAGATACGCATCCAATAGTTGCATAATCGCAACCATGAGTTGCAGGAACAGAATTGCCCATTCCACACCGCTCATACGCCACTCCTTTGGTATAGAGCACTTCTCCTCTGATTTACCTTTCCGCTGCCTGTCACCAGAGGTGTGTTGGTTATGTTTTGAGGTGCTCCGCAGTTTAGGCACCGTCGGCACCACCCGACAGCCAGGACTTAAAAAGGAGCCTGAATTGCGGAACTGCAGCACATCAAACCAACGGACAGAATGATATCAAATCACCACTGTACATAAAAACAGATAAAATCAGTTTAGGAATTTATAAAGTAATATCACCTAAGCAAATGATTATTCTATAATTACTAATTTCTGATCATTCCGTATTCTCTTTTCTTTGTTGACGATGAATTTACATCGCCTTAAGCCAATATTATGATGATCAGGTTGGTTATGTTTTGATGTGCTCACCCGGCTACCACCGGGCATAAAAAAACCTCGCATTCGCGAGGTTTTTTGTTTTTAGCCGCTTAGTGAGCGTTTACCACTACCCACATTGGCCCCTGGCCGACGGCATAACGCCCTTTCTCTTCCAGCAGCCCCTGCTCGCCTTTGATTTCATACAGCGCGATATGGTGGGATTTCTGCCCCGCCGCAATCAGGTATTTGCCGCTGTGATCGATATTAAACCCGCGCGGCTGGGTTTCCGTTGGCTGGAAGCCCTCAATCGCCAACACGCTGCCATCTTCAGAGACGCTAAAGACGGTAATCAGACTGGAGGTACGATCGCACGCGTACAGATGACGACCATCCGGCGTAATGTGGATATCGGCCGCCCAGCGGGTGTCGGAGAAGTCAGACGGCATCATATCCAGCGTTTGCACGCACTCAATCTGACCGTGTGGATCTTTCAATTCCCACACGTCTACTGAGCTGTTCAGTTCGTTAACCACATACGCATATTGCTGATTCGGGTGGAAGACCATATGGCGCGGACCCGCGCCTTCTACTGTCGTCACTTCGGCAGGGTTTTGTGCCACCAGATGCCCGTCATCGCTCAGGGTAAACAGGCAGATGCGATCCTGCTTCAGGGCAGGCACCCACAGCGTACGGTTGTCCGGGGAGATATTCGCCGAGTGGCAGCCTTCCAGCCCTTCCACCACCTCGACAGTATCCACCGGAATACCCTCCTCAAGACGGGTCACGCTGACGCAGCCCGCATTATAGGAACCGCTGAAGATGAAGCGCCCTTTGCGATCGGTAGAGATATGGGTAGGACTACCCGGCAGCGGTGCTTCGGCGGTGTAGGTCAGTGCGCCATCATCGGGGGAGATACGGTACGCCAGCACGCGGAACTCGGGGCGCACGCCAACATAGAGAAAACGTTTATCCGGGCTGACGACCATTGGCTGTACTTGCCCCGGAACATCAACAACCTGAACCAGCGTGAGCGAACCTTCTGCATTCAAACGCCAGACGTGGATCTGCTGACTTTCAGGACTGGCGGTATAAACGGTTTGTTTCATGAATACTCCTTTCCTCACTGCACGTGAAAGTGATTATTTTTAACGGTGAATGCTGAATTTTAGCCAGGAATTTTGCAGCGATTTACTCTCGGTGTAACATCCCCTGAGACCTAAAATTCAACATTAACCCGGAAGAACAAATGACCTCGCGTGTGATTGCACTGGATTTAGACGGAACATTACTTACCCCTCAGAAAACCCTGCTCCCCTCTTCTCTTGAAGCGCTTAAGCGCGCGCAGGAAGTGGGATATCAACTCCTTATCGTAACGGGTCGACATCACGTTGCCATTCATCCTTTTTATCAGGCACTGACGTTAGATACACCTGCAATTTGTTGTAACGGCACCTATTTGTATGATTATCATGCAAAAAAGGTTTTGGCATCCGATCCGCTGCCGGTTCCTCAGGCGCTGCAATTAATTGATCTGCTGGATGAGCACGCCATTCACGGCCTGATGTACGTGGATAACGCGATGATGTACGAGCGCCCGACCGGCCATGTGGTACGCACCAGCAACTGGGCGCTTTCCCTGCCAGAAGCGCAGCGCCCCGTCTTTACGCAGGTTTCCTCTCTGCGTCAGGCGGCACAGGACGTTGAGGCTATCTGGAAATTCGCCCTGACGGATGAAGACACCACCAAACTGAATGCGTTCGCGAAGCACGTCGAGGAGACGCTGGGTCTGGAGTGCGAATGGTCCTGGCACGATCAGGTGGATATTGCCCGCAAAGGTAACAGCAAAGGCAAACGCCTGACGCAGTTTGTGGAATCTCAGGGCTGGTCGATGCAGGATGTGATCGCCTTTGGCGATAACTACAACGACATCAGCATGCTGGAAGCCGCAGGAACGGGCGTGGCGATGGGCAATGCCGACGACGCGGTCAAAGCGCGCGCTAACGTGGTGATCGGCGATAACACCACCGACAGCATCGCGCAGTACATTTATACCCACCTGCTGTAATCAGGCGGTGATCGAGACGCTCTTGATTTGCGCGTAAAGCCACAGGCCGGGCTTGATGCCTAACTCATCCCTGGCCCACGGGCTGATGCGCGCCCAGAGCGTCCTGCTGCCAACCTCAAGCTTCACTTCCACCTGCCCGTTATCGTCAAAACACTCGGCCACTTTGGCGCGCAGAATATTTCGGATACTGGTTTGCAGCGGCGGCTGCAGCACCAGCGAGACGTCCGACGCCTGGATGCGAATTCTCAGCGCGGACTGTAACGGTTTGTCGATCTTATTGACCCAAAGATGCTGATCGCCCAGCGCCAGCGCAGTCATCGCGTAGTGCGGATGGTGTTCCAGTACGCTCACTTTCAGGATACTGCTCTGCTGCTCTTTCGGGAGCCACGGGTGCATCACGCTGCTGCCCCACACCTCTTCCAGGCTGCCGAAGGTCTTCACGCAGCCCTCCTCCAGCACCAGCACCTTGTCTGCCAGATGCAAAATCTCATCCAGGGAATGGCTCACGTAGAGCATCGGAATATTGATTTCCCGCGCCAGACGTTGCAGATACGGCAGCAGCTCACGCTTGCGCGGGATATCCAGCGAGGCAAGCGGTTCGTCCAGCAGCAGCAGCTCCGGCGCGGTCAAAATGGCACGCCCTATCGCCACGCGCTGCTTCTCACCGCCCGAGAGCGAGGAAGGTAGCCTGTCCAGCAGCGGTTCAATGCCTAACAGAGCCACCAGCTTATCAAACTGCGTAGCCATGCTTTTCGCCATACCGTAGCGCAAGTTGCCGCGCACGCTGTAGTGCGGGAATAGTCGCGCATCCTGAAAAACGTAACCAATGCGGCGTTTGTCCGGAGAGAGGTAGACCTTACTTTCTACGTCATTTAAAACGCGGTTATTCAGGACAATACGCCCGGACTGCGGGCGCGTCAGGCCGCTGATGGCATTAATCAGCGACGTTTTCCCCGCACCGGAAACGCCAAATATGGCGGTAATGCCGCTAGCCGGTAGCGTCTCGTTAAGCGTCAGGGTATGGTTTCCCAGCGTCTGGGTGAAATTGAGTTCAAGCATGCTTATTTCCCCATTCGCTCGCGGCTAAGCCGGGCCAGCCATTCAGATACCAGTAGAGAAGCCAGCGCCAGAACTATCGAGATGATGCACAAACGCGCCGCCGCTCCCTCACCGCCAGGGGTTTGAATCAGGGTATACATTGCGGACGGGATGGTTCGCGTTTCGCCGGGAATGTTCGAGACAAAGGTGATGGTCGCGCCGAACTCGCCGAGCGAACGGGCAAACGCGAGCACCGTTCCGACAATAATTCCCGGCAGCGTGAGCGGAAGCGTGATGGTAAAGAAGACGCGTAAACGCCCGGCTCCCAGCGTGCGTGCCGCCTGTTCGAGCTTCATGTCCACGCCTTCAAGCGCGAGGCGGATAGCCCTCACCATCAGCGGGAATGACATCACCGCCGCCGCCAGCACCGCGCCGCGCCAGCTAAAAGCAAACGTCAGCCCAAACCAGTCGTAGAGCTTCTCGCCGATAAAACCGCGTCGCCCCATCGAGACGAGCAGAAGATAACCGACCACCACGGGTGGTAACACAAGGGGAAGATGAAGAACGCTATCAAGCAGGGCTTTGCCCGGAAACCGGGTGCGAACCAGTAACCAGGCAAAGAAGATCCCAAAGGGCAAACTCAGCGCAACCGCGAGGGAAGAGACTTTAAGGCTCAGCAGCACAGCCTGCCATTCAGGATCGGTCAATATCATCAGTGAGTCGTAAATCCATAACGTTTAAAGATCGCAGACGCGTCTGGCCCCTTCAGATAGTCATAGAAGGCCGTCACGGTCGCATTTTTATGTCCATCAACAATCGCAACAGGATATTCCACTTTCTTGTGCGAGTCTTCCGGGAACGTACCAACCACTTTCACCCCTTTGCTGGCAACGGCATCAGAGCCATAAACGATCCCCAGCGGGGCCTCGTTACGCTCTACCAGCGCCAGCGCGCCGCGAACATCCTCCGCCGGGGCCAGTTTCGGAGACAGGCTTTCCCACGCACCCAGCTTTTGCAGCGCTTCTTTGGCGTAAATCCCGGCAGGCACATGTTCCGGATCGCCCACCGCCAGACGCCCCCCGTTCAACAAGCGGGTCCAGTTGGTCGCCTTGTTGATGGTGAGATCGCCCTGAGCGCTGGCTTTCGGCGCAACGACCACCAGGCTATTCCCCAGCAGCGTTTCGCGGGTTGCTGTATCAATCGATTTTTTCTCAGCCGCGTAGTCCATCCACTTCTGGTCGGCAGAGATGAACAGATCGGCCGGTGCACCCGCTTCTATCTGGCGCGCCAGCGTCGAAGAGGAAGCAAACGACGAGACCACATCAACGTTCTTCTCTTTTTTATACTCAGCGGCGATGTCCTGCATCGCATTGGTCAACGACGCCGCCGCAAAGACCGTAATTTTACCGTCGTCCGCCAGCGCGTGTCCGGTAAGTGAAAGCGTCAGCGTTGCCCCTGCGAAAAGGCGTACCCATGTACGTGCCATTTGTAGCTCCTGTGAGTATCGTTATATACATACCAATATAACGGTATCGTCAGGGAGATCCCAGCGTTAAATGGTACCGATTAATGAGTAAACGGCCTGTTGCTAAGAAAGATATCGGCGATGGAAAGAAATACTTGAGAGCAAAACGCCCGGGTTAACCGGGCGTTTTGGAGGGAATCAATGCTGCTTTTTTGCCTGGTCTCGGTGACCAATGTTCGAAAAGAAGTTGAACACTTCACCCAGGCCGTAGATGGCACCGAGGATGATGGCCATCACTACTGGTACCATGATTACCGCGAATACCAGACTTTTCAACAACTCTAACATGGTTTTCTCCAGTTATTGTGAACGGCTTATTCTACCCTTTCAAGTGAGAAAAACATCCCCTTTTGTGCGGTGCACTTTGCGCCCTGCGCCATTTGGGTCACAATACACTTTTTGCCAGGACACTGTTATGCAGGCCGAAATTCTCCTCACCTTACGACTTCAGCAAAAGCTTTTTGCCGACCCGCGACGTATCGCCCTGCTTAAACAAATAGAACAAACAGGCTCGATTAGCCAGGGTGCCAAAAACGCGGGCATCAGCTACAAAAGCGCCTGGGATGCCATCAATGAGATGAACACCCTGAGCGAGCAAACGCTGGTCGACCGTGCAACAGGCGGCAAAGGCGGCGGTGGAGCCGTCCTGACGCGTTACGGGCAGCGTCTGATCCAGCTCTACGATCTTCTGGCGCAGATCCAGCAAAAAGCCTTCGATGTACTGAGCGATGATGACAACGTCCCGCTGGACAGTCTGCTGGCCGCCATTTCACGTTTTTCACTGCAGACCAGCGCCCGCAATCAGTGGTTTGGCAAGGTCACGGCTCGTGACGACGCTCAGGTGCAGCAGCATATCGACATCCTGCTTGCGGATGGGACTACTCGTCTGAAAGCCGCGATCACCGCGCAGAGCGGGCAGCGCCTTGGTCTGGACGAAGGCAAAGAGGTACTGGTGCTGCTCAAAGCGCCGTGGGTCAGCATTACGCGCAACCCGGAGCAGGCCAGTGGTGCAGATAACCAGCTGCAGGGCACCATCAGCCATATCGAACGCGGCGAAGAACAGTGCGAAGTACTGATGACGCTGTCGGATGGGCAACCTCTCTGCGCGACGCTCCCCGCTGCGGAGGCGAACGGTTTAGAAGAAGGTGCTGTCGTTACCGCATATTTCAACGCTGACCGGGTGATTATCGCCACATTGTGCTGAGTGCATTGACAATCGCGCCGACAGCCAGTATCCCTGACATCTATCGCTGCAAAAAATGGGATACATCATGTCATCATTGCATATTTCGCAAGGCACGTTTCGTCTTAGCGATACCCGAACGCTGACCCTTCCTGATTTAACGCTGCGCGCAGGCGAAAGCTGGGCGTTTGTGGGAACCAACGGCAGCGGCAAATCAGCGCTGGCGCGAGCTCTGGCCGGAGAGCTAACCCAGCTTAAAGGCGAACGCCAGAACACCTTCACCCGCCTGACGCGCCTGTCGTTTGAACAGCTCCAGAAGCTGGTGAGCGATGAGTGGCAGCGCAACAACACCGACCTGCTCAGCCCGGGTGAAGATGATACCGGTCGCACCACAGCAGAAATTATTCAGGACGAGGTCAAAAACCCAGAGCGCTGCCAACAGCTGGCGGAGCAGTTTGGCATTTCCGCCCTGCTGAACCGGCGCTTCAAATACCTTTCCACCGGCGAGACGCGCAAAACGCTGCTGTGCCAGGCATTGATGAGCCAGCCGGAACTGCTGATTCTGGATGAGCCGTTCGACGGGCTGGATGTGCACTCCCGTGCCCAGCTGGCCGCCCTGTTAGGAACGCTTAATCAGGATGGTTACACCATCGTACTGGTGCTTAACCGCTTTGATGAAATTCCGGATTTCGTGCAGAACGCGGGCGTGCTGGCAGACTGCAATCTGGCCGAAACCGGGGAAAAATCCGCATTGCTCAGGCAGGCGCTGATTGCTCAGCTAGCGCACAGCGAAAAACTGGACGGTATCGCGCTTCCGGAGCCCGACGCCCCGGCGGCACGCCACGGGCTCGATCCTCACCAGCCCCTTATCGTTTTGCGCGACGGCGTGGTCTCCTATGATGATCGGCCGATCCTGAACCACCTTAGCTGGACGGTTAATCCCGCCGAACACTGGCAGATCGTCGGCCCTAACGGCGCGGGGAAATCGACGCTGCTGAGCCTGGTAACCGGCGATCACCCGCAGGGCTACAGCAACGATCTGACGCTGTTTGGCCGACGTCGCGGCAGCGGTGAAACCATCTGGGATATCAAAAAGCACATTGGCTACGTCAGCAGCAGCCTGCATCTGGATTACCGCGTCAGTACCACGGTGCGCAACGCGATCCTCTCCGGGTATTTCGACTCCATCGGCATTTATCAGGCGGTGTCGGACAGACAGCACAAGCTGGTTCAGCAGTGGCTGGATATTCTGGGCATGGACAGCCAGGTTGCTGACGCGCCGTTCCATAGCCTGTCGTGGGGACAGCAGCGCCTGGCACTCATTGTTCGCGCGCTGGTAAAACACCCGACGCTGTTGATTCTCGACGAACCGCTTCAGGGGCTGGATCCGCTAAACCGCCAGCTGGTCCGTCGCTTTGTCGATATCCTCATTAGTGAGGGCGAAACGCAATTGCTGTTCGTTTCACACCATGCCGAAGATGCGCCCTCCTGTATCACGCATCGCCTTGAGTTTGTCCCCGACGGCGAGCGCTATCGCTACCTTCTCAGCAAAATCGATTAATCGTGGAGGGCACTGCCCTCCGCTTTTTCAGATAACTTGCATCAATACATCGCTATCCCTTTGATCTAGAATGTCATCAGTCATTGAAAAAGCGAGTGTAAAACTGAGTGTAAACGATTCCACTATTTTATCCCATGTCACACTTTTCGCGTCTCTGTTATGCTATGGTTATTACATACCATAAGCCCAATGGAGCGAATTATGCGAGTTCTGGTAACAGGTGGTAGCGGTTACATAGGAAGTCATACCTGTGTGCAGCTGCTGCAAAATGGTCACGATGTGATCGTCCTCGATAACCTGTGCAATAGTAAGCGCAGCGTGCTGCCGGTGATTGAACGTCTTGGTGGAAAACAGCCGACCTTCGTGGAAGGCGACATCCGCAACGAAGCGCTGATGACCGAGATCCTTCACGACCACGCCATCGAAGCAGTGATCCACTTCGCGGGTCTGAAAGCCGTCGGTGAATCCGTTGCGAAACCACTCGAGTATTACGATAACAACGTCAACGGTACCCTGCGTCTCATTTCCGCCATGCGCGCAGCGAACGTCAAAAACTTTATCTTTAGCTCCTCCGCCACCGTCTACGGCGATCAGCCCAAAATCCCTTACGTTGAAAGCTTCCCGACCGGCACCCCGCAAAGCCCGTACGGCAAAAGCAAGCTGATGGTGGAGCAGATCCTGACCGACCTGCAAAAAGCACAGCCGGAGTGGAGCATCGCGCTACTGCGTTACTTCAACCCGGTCGGCGCGCATCCGTCGGGAGATATGGGTGAAGATCCGCAGGGCATCCCGAATAACCTGATGCCGTACATCGCCCAGGTCGCCGTAGGCCGCCGCGACTCGCTGGCGATTTTTGGCAATGACTACCCTACCGAAGACGGCACCGGCGTGCGTGACTACATCCACGTGATGGATCTGGCAGACGGCCACGTGACGGCGATGCAGCAGCTGGCTGACAAACCGGGCGTGCATATTTACAACCTCGGCGCCGGAGTCGGCAGCAGCGTGCTGGACGTGGTTAACGCCTTCAGCAAAGCCTCCGGTAAGCCGGTGAGCTACCACTTCGCCCCGCGTCGTGATGGCGACCTGCCTGCTTACTGGGCCGATGCCACCAAAGCCGATAAAGAGCTTAACTGGCGTGTTACCCGCACGCTTGATGAAATGGCACAGGATACCTGGCACTGGCAGTCACGCCATCCGCAGGGCTATCCGGACTAAGGATCCGTCATGACGCAATTTAATCCCGTCGATCACCCGCATCGTCGTTTTAACCCGCTAAGCGGGCAATGGATTTTGGTCTCTCCGCATCGCGCCAAGCGCCCCTGGCAGGGGGCGCAGGAGACGCCTGCAAAACAGACGCTGCCACAGCACGACCCGGACTGCTTCCTCTGTCCGGGCAACACGCGCGTCACCGGGGATAAAAACCCGGACTACAAAGGCACCTTCGTGTTCACCAACGATTTTGCCGCCCTGATGACCGACACCCCGGACGCGCCGGAAAGCCACGATTCGCTGATGCGCTGCGAAAGCGCGCGCGGGACCAGCCGCGTGATCTGCTTCTCGCCCGATCACAGCAAAACGCTGCCGGAGCTGAGCGTGGACGCGCTGAAAGAGGTGGTCAGCACCTGGCAGGCGCAAACCGCAGAGCTGGGGCAGAGCTATCCATGGGTGCAGGTGTTTGAAAACAAAGGCGCGGCGATGGGCTGCTCTAACCCGCACCCGCACGGCCAGATCTGGGCGAACAGCTTCCTGCCCAACGAAGCCGAGCGTGAAGACCGTCTGCAGAAAGCGTATTACGCGGAAAACGGTTCCCCGATGCTGGTGGATTACACGCAGCGCGAGCTGGCCGACGGTAGCCGCACCGTGGTGGAAACCGAACACTGGCTGGCCGTCGTCCCTTACTGGGCCGCCTGGCCGTTTGAAACGCTGCTGCTGCCGAAAGCGCACGTGAAGCGCATTACCGATCTCAGCGAGGCGCAGCGTGACGACCTTGCCCTGGCGCTGAAAAAGCTGACCAGCCGTTACGACAACCTCTTCCAGTGCTCCTTCCCGTACTCCATGGGCTGGCACGGCGCCCCGTTTAACGGCGAAGAGAATCAACACTGGCAGCTCCACGCCCATTTCTATCCGCCGCTGCTGCGCTCTGCGACGGTGCGTAAATTTATGGTGGGCTATGAAATGCTGGCGGAAACCCAGCGTGACCTGACGGCGGAACAGGCGGCAGAACGTCTGTGTGCCGTTAGCGACGTCCATTATCGCGAATCAGGAGTCTAAAAAATGAGTCTGAAAGATAAAACACAATCCCTGTTTGCTGAGAAATTTGGCTACCCTGCCACCCACGTTATCCAGGCGCCTGGCCGCGTTAACCTGATCGGTGAACACACCGACTATAACGACGGTTTCGTGCTGCCGTGCGCCATCGATTACCAGACCGTCATCAGCTGCGCGAAGCGCGACGACCGTAAAGTCCGCGTGATTGCGGCAGATTACGGTAATGAGACGGACGAATTTTCCCTCGATGCCCCGATTGTGACGCACGACAGCCAGCAGTGGTCTAATTACGTGCGCGGCGTGGTGAAGCATCTGCAGAAGCGTAACAAAAACGTTGGCGGTGCGGATTTAGTGATCAGCGGCAACGTGCCGCAGGGTGCGGGCTTAAGCTCCTCTGCGTCTTTGGAAGTCGCCGTGGGAACCGTGTTCCAGCAGCTTTATCATCTGCCGCTGGATGGCGCGCAAATCGCCCTGAACGGTCAGGAAGCGGAAAACCAGTTCGTGGGCTGTAACTGCGGCATCATGGACCAGCTGATCTCCGCGCTGGGCAAAAAAGAACACGCTCTGCTGATCGACTGCCGTTCGCTTGGCACCAAAGCCGTTCCCCTGCCAAAAGGCGCGGCCGTGGTAATTATCAACAGCAACTTCAAACGCACGCTGGTGGGCAGCGAGTACAACACCCGCCGCGAACAGTGCGAAACCGGCGCCCGCTTCTTCCAGCAGCCTGCCCTGCGCGACGTCACGCTCAATGAATTTAACAAAGTGGCGCATGAGCTGGATCCGATTGTCGCCAAACGCGTTCGTCACGTGCTGACGGAAAATGCCCGTACCGTTGAAGCCGCGTCCGCACTGGCGAAAGGCGATCTGAAACGCATGGGTGAGCTGATGGCGGAATCTCACGCCTCCATGCGCGATGATTTTGAAATCACCGTTCCGCAGATCGACACCCTGGTGGACATCGTCAAAGCCACCATTGGCGACAAAGGCGGCGTGCGCATGACGGGCGGCGGTTTTGGCGGCTGCATCGTTGCGCTGGTGCCTGAAGAGCTGGTCCCTGCCGTACAGGACGCCGTGGCGAAGCAGTACGAAGCAAAAACGGGTATCAAAGAAACCTTCTATGTTTGTAAAGCATCACAAGGAGCCGGACAGTGCTAAACGAAACACCTACCCTTGCACCGGATGGTCTGCCGTATCGCCTGTTAACCCTGCGCAACAGCGCGGGGATGGTCGTTACGCTGATGGACTGGGGTGCCACCCTGCTTTCTGCCCGCGTACCGATGCCGGACGGCAGCGTACGCGAGACTCTGCTCGGCTGCGCCTCGCCTGAGCAGTATATTAATCAGTCCGCCTATCTGGGCGCGTCCGTTGGGCGCTATGCTAACCGTATCGCGAAGAGCCGTTTTGAACTCGACGGCGTGCAGTACACCCTGCTGCCAAGCCAGGGTGAGAACCAGCTGCACGGCGGACCGGACGGGTTTGATAAACGCCGCTGGAAGATTGTTCGTCAAAACGACGGGGAAGTGCTGCTCTCGCTGGATTCACCTGATGGCGATCAGGGCTTCCCGGGGAACCTTATCGCTTCTGCGCGCTTTACGCTGACCGACGACAACCGTATCGCCATTGAATACCGTGCGACGATCGACAAGCCATGTCCGGTCAACCTGACTAACCATGCGTACTTCAACCTGGACGGTAACCAGTGCGACGTGCGTAACCACAGGCTACAGATCCTGGCGGATGAATATCTGCCGGTTGATGAGATGGGTATTCCTTATCAGGGGCTGAAAGAGGTGAGCGGGACCAGCTTTGACTTCCGCAGCGTGAAAACTATCGCCCAGGATTTCCTGAGCGATGACGATCAGTGCAAGGTGAAAGGTTACGACCACGCTTTCCTGCTGCAGGCCAAAGGTGATGTGAAACAACCTGCCGCACAGGTCTGGTCTGCGGATGAGAAACTGCAGATGACGGTCTATACCACCGCCCCTGCCCTGCAGTTCTATTCAGGCAACTACCTCGGCGGCACGACGGCGCGCGAGCACGAGGAGTACAGCGACTGGCAAGGGCTGGCGCTGGAAAGCGAGTTTCTGCCCGACAGCCCGAATCATCCGGAATGGCCGCAGCCGGACAGCGTGCTGCGCCCCGGCGAAGAGTACGTTAGCGTCACAGAGTATCATTTCACTCCGCGCGCTTAATGCCCGGCGGCGCTACGCTTGCACGGGCCTACGGGTAGGCCGGATAAGCGAAGCACCATTCGGCAAAAAATGTCAGCCCTCACAGCGAGGGCTTTTTTCTGCTCGTCTTGCTGAAAATACCGCCGATCGCAGACAAAATCATAACCCTGGATTCACAAGCATCTTACACTCAGAGACTATTTTCGCTATGGTTAGGGTTAAGCGTTGCTGCTGGCACGTCCACGGCAATATAATGAGAATTGTTATCATTCAATAAAGCTTATGAGGAGTACGATATGGCTGTAACTAAGCTGGTTCTGGTGCGCCACGGCGAAAGCCAGTGGAACAACGAAAACCGCTTCACCGGTTGGTACGACGTTGATCTGTCTGAGAAAGGCGTAAGCGAAGCCAAAGCGGCAGGTAAACTGCTGAAGGATGAAGGCTTCACCTTTGATTTTGCTTACACCTCTGTGCTGAAACGTGCCATCCACACCCTGTGGAACGTGCTGGACGAACTGGATCAGGCCTGGCTGCCGGTTGAGAAATCCTGGAAACTGAACGAGCGTCACTACGGTGCGCTGCAGGGTCTGAACAAAGCGGAAACCGCTGAGAAATATGGCGACGAGCAGGTTAAACAGTGGCGTCGCGGCTTCGCGGTAACCCCGCCTGAGCTGACCAAAGATGACGAGCGCTACCCGGGTCACGACCCACGTTACGCTAAACTGACCGACGCAGAACTGCCACAAACTGAAAGCCTGGCGCTAACCATCGACCGCGTTGTGCCTTACTGGAATGAAACCATTCTGCCACGCCTGAAAAGCGGTGAGCGCGTGATCATCGCCGCTCACGGTAACTCCCTGCGTGCGCTGGTGAAATACCTGGACAACATGGGTGAAGACGAAATCCTCGAGCTGAACATCCCAACCGGCGTACCGCTGGTGTATGAGTTCGACGAAAACTTCAAACCAATCAAACATTACTATCTGGGTAACGCGGACGAGATCGCAGCGAAAGCAGCGGCTGTCGCGAACCAGGGTAAAGCGAAGTAATTTTCGCAAGGCATAAAAAAAGCGCGGAGCCTTCCGCGCTTTTTTATTTGTGCCTGAGGACTCAGCCGCGACGCGCTTTTACCGCATTCGCCAGCTGACGCAGGATGGCGTCGGTATCGTCCCAGCCAATGCAGGCATCGGTGACGCTCTTACCGTAAACCAGCGGTTCACTGCCTTCCAGATTCTGGTTACCTTCAACCAGATGGCTTTCAATCATCACCCCGATCACCGCTTTCTCACCGCTGGCGATCTGCTGGCAAACGTCTGCCCCCACTTCCATCTGCTTTTTAAACTGCTTACTGGAGTTGGCGTGACTGAAGTCGATCATCACCTGCGGCGACAGTCCGGCTTTTTCCAGCCCCACTTTCACTTCTGCCACGTGTTTTGCGCTGTAGTTCGGCTCTTTGCCGCCGCGCAGAATGATATGGCAGTCGCCGTTACCGCTGGTGTTCACAATTGCGGAATGACCCCATTTCGTCACGGAGAGGAAGCAGTGCGGCGCGCCCGCTGCGTTTATGGCGTCGATAGCCACCTTAATGGTGCCGTCAGTGCCGTTTTTAAAGCCAACCGGGCAAGAGAGGCCGGACGCCAGCTCGCGGTGAACCTGAGATTCCGTGGTGCGGGCACCAATTGCGCCCCAGCTCATCAGGTCTGCCAGGTATTGTGGCGTAATCATGTCCAGGAACTCACCCGCGGCAGGCAGGCCGCTGTCGTTGATTTCCAGCAGCAGCTTGCGGGCAATGCGCAGCCCGTCGTTGATCTGGAAGCTGTTATCCATATGCGGATCGTTAATCAGCCCTTTCCAGCCCACGGTGGTGCGCGGTTTTTCAAAATAGACGCGCATCACGATTTCCAGCTCGCCTTTCAGCTCTTCACGCAGGGTGAGCAGGCGGGCAGCATACTCTTTCGCGGCCGCAGGGTCGTGAATAGAGCACGGGCCAATCACCACCAGAAGACGATCGTCGCTGCCTTTCAGGATCTTGTGGATCGCTTTGCGGGCATGAGACACCGTATTGGCAGCATTTTCAGTGGCGGGGAATTTTTCAAGGAGTGCTACTGGAGGTAATAACTCATTGATCTCTTTAATGCGTAAATCGTCGTTCTGATAATTCATCTTCTTTCCGGCTTTGCCATATCTTTAGTAGTGAAAGCAATGCTTTCAATCTAACTTGTCGGCCAGGAAGTGTAAACGGGCTTTTACACTTCACGCAGATAATTCCTGGAATTCGCCTAAAAATCGCCACAAAATAGCGAAAAATGAGATCTAACCTAAGCTTTTTAACTGTAACAACCATTTTTGTGTGATTAAACACGATTCCATACTGACGTAAGTCCGTATGCTGGAATCTTTCGCCTTTGAACACGATGCACTGTTGGAGAATGTTATCCAGCATAACGAAAAGAACAGGAGCAGCATGATGAAAATGACGAAACTGGCAACTCTCTTTCTGACCGCCACACTCACCCTGGCAAGCGGGAGCGTCCTGGCCGCGGACACGGGCTCATCAGACAGCAACGGCGATGCTAATGCAGCCGCCGCTGCTGGCCAGGTCGCCCCTGATGCTAAACAAAACATCGCACCAAATAATGTCGATAACAGCCAAATCAATTCCGGAAATACCCAAACCGGCGGCACCATGCTACATCCCAATGGTACGGACTCTGGCACGATGAATCACGACGGCATGACCAAAGATGAAGTGCACAAAAACTCCATGTGTAAAGACGGCCGCTGTCCGGATCCAAATGACAAAGTTGGCAGTGATGCGGATACCAAAACTGACGGTACCACGCAGTAACGCTGAGTAATCTGAATAAAGGAGAGCGCGTGCTCTCCTTTTTTATTTAAGCTCTTAAAAACGCTACACTAAAAATAATAACAAATCAGGAAAGATGACATGGCACACACACACTCCCCTTCCCCCACCTCCGGCGATGAGAATGCCAAACGGCTGCTGTTGGCGTTTGGCGTCACGGCAACGTTTATGGTTATCGAGGTCATTGGGGGGATAATCTCAGGTTCTCTGGCCCTGCTGGCAGATGCGGGACACATGCTTACCGATGCGGCTGCCCTGCTGTTTGCTCTGCTCGCCGTCCAGTTCTCACGCCGTCCACCCAATGCTCGCCACACGTTTGGCTGGCTCAGGCTCACTACGCTTGCCGCTTTCGTTAACGCAATTGCGCTGGTGGTAATTACCATCCTGATCGTCTGGGAAGCCGTTCAGCGCTTCAGACACCCGCAGCCCGTCGCCGGAATCACCATGATGGTGATCGCAATAGCGGGTCTGATAGCCAATATTCTGGCGTTCTGGATTTTGCATCGCGGCAGCGGGGAAAAGAATCTCAATGTGCGTGCCGCGGCATTGCATGTTCTGGGGGATCTGCTCGGCTCCGTTGGGGCGATTGTGGCTGCGCTGATTATTCTCGGGACGGGATGGACACCCATCGACCCGATTCTTTCGGTGCTCGTCTCCTGTCTGGTGCTACGCAGCGCCTGGCGGCTGTTGAAAGAGAGCGTCAATGAGTTGCTGGAAGGTGCCCCCACGTCAATTGACATTGGTGAGCTGAGACGAAATCTGAGCCGCTCGATTCCGGAGGTGCGAAACGTCCACCACGTTCACGTGTGGCTGGTCGGCGAAAAGCCGGTGATGACGCTGCACGTTCAGGTGATCCCACCCCACGATCACGACGCGCTGCTTGAACGTATCCAGCATTTTCTGGAGCATCACTATGAGATTGCGCATTCAACGATCCAGATGGAGTATCAGCCCTGTAGTGGGCCAGACTGCCACCTGAACGAGGCGCAGTCCGGCCATTCACATCATCACCATTAGTGGGAAAGCGCGCGAGAGCCTCGCTCACGCGCGCTGTTAATCCACATACGGCTGCCGTTCAGGGCAATGAAGGTTAGCAGCAGATATTCCAGCGACATGGCATAGACGCCCTGCAGGGCGAAAATCACCACGCTAATGACGTTGATGATGACCCACAGCAGCCAGTTCTCGACATATTTTCGGGTCATCAGGATCATCGCCGCAATCGACAGCACCATCATGCAAGAATCCCAGAACGGGAAGGCATCCGGCTGGAGTTCAGGCATCGTGACACTCAAACCGAGTCCGGACATGACCGAAACGGCAACGCGCGTCAGAAACGCAAACACCGGGTTGATATAAACGGTCATCAGACCAATGGCCGCCACGCAGGCGACAAGCCAGGCGATGGCTTTCGGCAGCGGCAGCCAGCGGATCTGCAACTCGGCTTCCTGCTGGCTGTTTTGACGCGACCACGCGTACCAGCCGTAAATATTGGCGGCAAAGAAAAAAAGCTGCAAAAGCAGGCTGGCGTAGAGCTGGATCTGGAAGAAGATAATCGCAAACAGCGTGACGTTAATCAGCCCGAACGCGTAATTGCTGATCTTCTCCAGGCTCGCCAGCCAAATACAGAGTAACCCCGCCAGCGTGCCAACGGCTTCAATCCATGACAGGTCATAGCCACCCGCACCAATCGGTATATGAACCAAAATGTTCTGCGTGCTAAAAAAATCCATCTTTTCCCCGGTTCTGAATAAGTTAAGTACGTAGTGTAGCCGCAAAATCCAGCATGCGGTTAAGCGGAATTAACGCACCTTCCCGCAACGCCGCATCAACATGAATTTCATGCGCTGCCCCGCCCGTCTCGAGCCCTTCGGCAATCGCTTTCAGGCCGTTCATCGCCATCCACGGGCAGTGCGCACAGCTGCGGCACGTTGCCCCCTCGCCTGCGGTTGGCGCTTCGAGTAGCTCTTTTTCCGGCACCGCCTGCTGCATTTTGTAAAAGATACCGCGATCGGTAGCCACGATAAGCTGCTTATGCGGCAGCGTCCTGGCCGCGTTGATAAGCTGGCTGGTTGAGCCAACCGCATCGGCCATATCGACAATCGACTGAGGCGACTCTGGATGCACCAGAATGGCCGCTTCCGGGTACAGCGCCTTCATACGCGTCAGCGCCTGAGTCTTAAATTCGTCGTGAACGATACACGCGCCCTGCCAGCAGAGAACATCTGCGCCTGTTTGCTTCTGAACGTAATTACCGAGATGGCGGTCAGGCGCCCAGATAATTTTCTCGCCCAGGCTATCCAGATGTTCAATCAGTTCAACGGCGATGCTGGAGGTCACCACCCAGTCTGCGCGGGCTTTTACCGCCGCAGACGTATTGGCATAGACCACCACGGTGCGGTCAGGATGGGCATCGCAGAACGCGGTGAATTCCTCAACAGGGCAGCCGAGATCGAGAGAACACTCTGCGTTGAGCGTCGGCATCAGAATAGTTTTTTCCGGGCTGAGAATTTTTGCCGTTTCACCCATAAAGCGCACGCCAGCGACCAGCAGCGTGGAAGCGGGATGTTTTGCCCCGAAGCGTGCCATCTCCAGTGAGTCAGAAATACATCCGCCGGTCTCTTCCGCCAGCTGCTGGATTTCCGGGTCGGTGTAGTAATGGGCCACCATTACCGCATCTCGTTCTTTGAGAAGACGCTTGATCTTCTCGCGGTAGAACTGCTTTTCATCCAGACTCAGCGGGACAGGCTTTGGCGGAAACGGATAGATTGCGGCTTCGGGATCAAACATCACACTCATTATGGCTTCTCGTTTTACTGGCTTAACAATATTGCCTTTATTTTGCGCAACATAGCAAAACGGTCGGCAATTGTGTTTTATATACTAAACAAGATAGCGAATTTGAGAAGAAAAGTCACCGGGTATAGGTGCACATAGCATTTGTCGGGTGGCGGCTTCGCCTTACCCGACCTACTTTGTTCGTAGGCCTGATAAGCGCAGCGCCATCAGGCAGTGTGTTTTAGGCTCAGGATCTGCAGATAGCAAAAAGGCGCCTTTAGGGCGCCTTTCTACACTGGTGGGTCGTGCAGGATTCGAACCTGCGACCAATTGATTAAAAGTCAACTGCTCTACCAACTGAGCTAACGACCCCTTGCGGGATTTTTTCTTCGAAGTGGTGGGTCGTGCAGGATTCGAACCTGCGACCAATTGATTAAAAGTCAACTGCTCTACCAACTGAGCTAACGACCCATTCGGGTGCTGACTTCGAAGATTTTTACTCGGTACCACCGGAAAGTGGTGGGTCGTGCAGGATGACTCGGCTTCGCCTCGCCCTACGGGCCGTTGCTGAAGCAACGTTATCCTTCACGTTTAATGTCTCGAGTAAGACATTAAAATTGGTGGGTCGTGCAGGATTCGAACCTGCGACCAATTGATTAAAAGTCAACTGCTCTACCAACTGAGCTAACGACCCGAGTGGTGGGTGATGACGGGCTCGAACCGCCGACCCCCTCCGTGTAAAGGAGATGCTCTACCAACTGAGCTAATCACCCACTCTGTACTACTGGTTTGCGTTAAGTGGTGGGTCGTGCAGGATTCGAACCTGCGACCAATTGATTAAAAGTCAACTGCTCTACCAACTGAGCTAACGACCCACTTTTACGCTGTTTTCACGTTGTTTGATATCCCGTGGCAACGGCGGCATATATTACTGATTTAAGAATTCTGCGCAACAAAAATTTCGATGAAGATCACTTAACTGCTTACGAATCATGCGGCACGACCAGAAATAACACGATTTCTGGTCATGCGATAATCATCCCATCGAACTCAGACGTTTTTGCGCCTGTTTGGCACCTTCGGTACCCGGGAATTTTGTGACAACCTGCTGATACACTGCTTTGGCCTTCGCAGTGTCACCTTTGTCCTGCATGATCACGCCGACCTTATACATCGCATCCGGCGCTTTTGGCGATTTCGGGTAATTTTTCACCACTGAGGCAAAATAAAACGCCGCATCGTCCTTTTTACCCTTGTTGTAATTCAGCTGACCGAGCCAGTAGTTCGCATTTGGCTGGTAAGTGGAATCAGGGTACTTCTTCACGAAGTTCTGAAACGCAACGATAGCGTCGTCCTGGCGAGATTTGTCCTGTACCAGGGCGATAGCCGCGTTGTAGTCAGTATTCGCGTCACCGCTCTGTACAGGCGCGCCTGAAGAGGCTGACGCATCTCCTGTCGGAGCAGGTGTCGCTGTTGCTGCACCGCTTTGGTCGCCCGCTGCAGGCTGTGCTGCTGCACCACCGCTACTCAGGCTATCCATCTGCAGCAAGATCTGCTTCTGGCGTTCCACAACCTGGTTCAACTGATACTGGCTTTCCTGGATCTGGCCGCGAAGGGAGTCAATATCATTTTGGTTATCGGAAAGCTGCTGCTGGAGTTGGGTTAAAAGCTGACTGTGAGCGTTAGAAATACGCTCGAGTTGAGTGACCCGGTCTTCTACCGAGCCTGAGCCGACACTACTGATTGGTGCCTGAGCAAAAGCGGCCCAGGGGGCCGCTATTCCAACCAGTAACGACAGACTCATGAGATGATGTCTGAAGTTACTGCTCATGCCATTCTCTTAGTAAACCAGTACGGCACGACGGTTTTTGGAGTAAGCCGCTTCGTCGTGACCCAGTACTGCAGGTTTTTCTTTACCGTAAGAAACGATGGAGATCTGGTCAGCAGAAACGCCTTTACCCTGCAGGTACATTTTAACAGCGTTAGCACGACGTTCACCCAGGGAGATGTTGTACTCTGGAGTACCACGTTCGTCCGCGTGACCTTCTACGGTGACTTTGTAAGACGGGTTGCTACGCAGGAAGTTAGCGTGAGCATCCAGCATCGCAGCGAAATCAGAACGGATGTCGTATTTATCCAGATCGAAGTAAACGATGTTGTTCTGCTGCAGCTGCTGCATCTGAAGACGCGCTTGCTCTTCAGAAGACATGTTGCCATTGCCGTTAGCGTCCATACCGGTGCCGGCACCCATCATGCCTTCACCGCTCTGGTCATTGCTTGCGTTCTTGTTAGAAGAACACGCTGCGATTGCCATTACAGGCAGAGCGATCATCAGCCCCTTCAGCACTTTGTTCAGTTGCATTTCTAAGATTCCTTTAGTAATCAATTAATTATTATTTACAGATACGGCGACCAGGCAGGTGATTTTACCTGTCCATCAGTTGCCGGAATACGCGCTTTGAAACGCCCATCTGTAGAAACCAGATTCAGCACAGATCCCATCCCCTGAGAAGAGCTGTAGATTACCATCGTGCCGTTAGGTGCCAGACTTGGCGTTTCATCCAGGAACGTTGACGAGAGAACTTGCACGCCACCCGTTACCAGATCTTGTTTGGCAATGTGCTGCTGACCACCCGCAGAACTAACCATTACCATCGTTTTACCATCGGCACTGACGTCAGCATCCTGGTTCTGAGAACCTTCCCAGGTAATACGCTGCGGCGCTCCGCCGTTGATATTCACTTTATAAACTTGTGGACGACCGGCCTGGTCGGACGTGAAGGCCAGGTTCTGGCTGTCCGGGAACCAGGTTGGTTCGGTGTTGTTGCTACGGCCATCCGTCACCTGACGAATCTGACCAGAACCGATGTCCATCACGTACAGGTTCAGACTACCGGTTTTAGACAGGGCAAAGGCCAGTTTTGAGCCATCCGGAGAGAACGCAGGCGCACCGTTGTGACGTGGGAACGACGCAACCTGACGCACGGCACCGTTAGACAGCGTCTGGATAACCAGCGCAGAACGACCGCTTTCGAAGGTTACGTAGGCCAGTTTGGAACCATCAGGAGACCACGCCGGTGACATCAGCGGCTGTGGAGAACGGTGAACGGTGAACTGGTTGTAGCCATCGTAGTCAGAAACGCGCAGCTCATACGGGAACTGACCGCCGTTGGTCTGAACCACGTAAGCGATACGAGTACGGAATGCACCTTTAATACCGGTCAGCTTCTCAAACACTTCGTCACTTGCGGTGTGGCCCGCATAGCGCAGCCACTGCTTGTTCACTTTATAAGTGTTCTGAGCCAAAACGGTACCTGGCGCACCGCCGGTATCGACCAGCTGATAAGCCACGTTGTAGCCACCGTCTGGGGCAGGCGTTACCTGACCGACCACGACCGCATCAATACCCAGCGCAGACCACGCCGCAGGCTGTACTTCCTGCGCGGTGCCCGGCTGCTGTGGCAGGCGAGAACGATCTAATGGGTTGAATTTGCCGCTGTTACGCAGGTCAGCGGCTACAATGCCGCCGATGTCTTCAGGCGCCGCACCCGGGCCAGCCCACTGGAACGGAACAACGCCGATTGGGCGCGCCGAGTCCACCCCCTGGGTGATCTCGATACGTACTTCTGCATGCAGCACAGCTGCCCACAGCATTAAAAAACTAAATGCTACACGTAATGCCTGCTTCATCATATCTCCCTTATCTGGGTAACCTTACCCACGATAATTTAGCAGAATGTTAACAAACTCAAATAGACAAAACTACCTGAACCCTGTGACTAAACCTGGTCTATTTTCCCCCGTTTGCACGGGGGAAAATGTAACTTAAGGTTTGAAGTCCAGTGGCGCATTTTTAAAGACTTCATACACGGCCTGAGAAGGCGGTTTTGGCATCTTCGCCTGACGCGCTGCAGCCAGTGCAGCAGTACATAAGGCTGGATCGCCACCTTCAGACTGAATATCGAGCAGCATCCCATCCGGCGCCAGTTTTATACGCAGCGTACACGTTTTACCGGTGTAGGAAGACGCATCATAAAATCGGCTTTCGATAGCGGATTTAATCTGCGCGGCATAACCGTTGATTTCAGCGCCTGATGCACCGTTACTCTTAGTGTTACCACTTCCAGACGGCGCTGCGTTGTTTCCTTTCGCTCCGCCACCCGTTTTCGGTGCATTCTTACCTGAACTGAGATCGCCCAGCAGATCGTCAACGCCTGCAGCAGCGGCAGCTTTTTCAGCGGCAGCAGCCTTTTTCGCAGCGGCTTTTTCGGCGGCTGCTTTCTTATCGGCAGCGGCCTTCGCGGCTGCAGCTTTTTTATCGGCTGCGGCTTTTTCTGCGGCGGCCGCTTTTTCAGCTGCGGCTTTCTCGGCAGCAGCTTTCTTCTCTGCTTCCTGAGCGGCTTTCTTCGCGGCTTCCGCTTCGGCTTTCTTCTGAGCATCAGCAGCGGCTTTCTTCGCGGCTTCCGCTTCAGCTTTCTTCTGAGCATCGGCAGCGGCTTTCTTCGCGGCTTCCGCTTCAGCTTTCTTCTGAGCGTCAGCAGCGGCTTTCTTCGCAGCGTCTGCGGCTAATTTAGCCTGCGCATCTGCCTGTGCTTTCGCATCCGCAGCGGCTTTGGCCGCAGCCTCCTCCGCCTGTTTCTGCTGTTCTTGCGCTTTCTTCGCTGCGGCTTCAGCCTGTTTCTGCTGCTCAGCCTGCTCTTTCGCCGCGTCCTGCGCCTGCAAACGCTCTTTCTCAAGCTGCTTCAGACGCTCCTGCTCCGCGGCCTGCTTTTCACGCAGTTCTTCCGCTTGCTGTTGCGCCTGTTTTTCACGCTGCTCTTCAGCACGTTTTGCGCTCGCCTGCTGCTGTTGCTGACGATTATAGTTCTGCACTACCGCACCGGGATCCACCATGACGGCATCGATGGAAGCCCCCCCACCGCCGCCAGCTGATGCATCAATGTGCTCGTCGAACGAACTCCAGATCAGCGCTGCAAAAAGAATAACGTGCAGTACTGCGGAGACGATTATCGCTCGCTTAAGCTTGTCGTTCTGTTCGGTTGCCTTTGACACTATCGGTTCCCAAAAACTACGCAGATGATCAAATAGGCTGAGTCATTAAGCCAACAGACTTAACGCCCGCACTATGTAGCAAGTTCAGCGCTTTAATAATTTCATCGTAAGGCACGTCTTTTGCGCCACCGATTAAGAAGACCGTTTTCGGATTTGACTCCAGGCGTCGTTGCGCTTCAGCAATAACCTGCTCGGGCGGCAGTTGATCCATACGATCTTTCTCGACCACTACGCTGTACTGCCCTACACCGGAAACCTCAATGATGACCGGAGGATCGTCATTGGTGCTTACCGCCTGTGATTCTGTCGCATCCGGCAGATCAACTTCCACGCTCTGGGTAATGATGGGCGCTGTCGCCATAAAGATCAGCAGCAGTACCAGCAGTACGTCCAGCAGTGGAACGATATTGATTTCGGACTTGAGCTCGCGACGACCTCGTCCACGCGATCTGGCCATGGTTTACCCCTTGTTGCTCTCGGTACTGGTAAACGCCTGACGGTGCAGAATCGCGGTGAACTCTTCCATAAAGTTGTCGTAGTTCAGTTCCAGTTTGTTCACGCGCTGGTTCAGACGGTTGTAAGCCATAACCGCCGGGATTGCCGCAAACAGACCGATAGCGGTCGCAATCAGTGCTTCAGCGATACCCGGCGCAACCATCTGCAACGTCGCCTGCTTCACCGCGCCTAATGCGATAAAGGCGTGCATAATCCCCCACACGGTACCAAACAGACCGATATACGGACTGATGGAACCCACAGTGCCAAGGAACGGAATGTGCGTCTCAAGGGTTTCCAGTTCGCGATTCATGGAAATGCGCATCGCACGCGACGCACCTTCTACTACCGCTTCGGGCGCGTGGTTATTCGCGCGATGTAAGCGGGCAAACTCTTTGAATCCGCTATAGAAAATTTGTTCGGAGCCTGAAAGATTATCACGGCGCCCCTGGCTTTCCTGGTACAGACGAGAAAGTTCGATACCCGACCAGAACTTGTCTTCAAACGCTTCGGCTTCACGGCCAGCGGCATTAAGAATACGCGTTCTCTGGATAATGATGGCCCAGGATGCGATTGAAAAACCAATCAAAATCAACATGATAAGTTTAACCAGAAGGCTAGCCTTCAGGAACAAATCAAGGATATTCATGTCAGTCACTGCTTAAACTCCGCGACAATAGACTTAGGAAGCGCACGAGGCTTCATTATGGTTGGATCAACACAAACAATCAGTACTTCAGCTGAGTTCAGTACGGTGTTCTCTGCATTGACTATCCGCTGCGTGAAAACCAGTGAGGTTCCGCGCATTGATGTAATTTCAGTTTGGACTTCGAGCATATCGTCGAGTCTGGCAGGCGCAAAATACTCAAGCGTCATCTTGCGTACCACGAAGGCAACTCGCTCAGCCAACAGCACCTGTTGACTAAAGTGATGATGGCGCAGCATCTCTGTGCGTGCCCGTTCATAAAAAGCAACGTAGCTGGCGTGGTAGACCACACCACCGGCATCGGTATCTTCGTAGTAGACACGAACCGGCCATCGAAACAGCGTTGTATTCACTTTACATCCCAGTAATGCAACAAAAGTTAGAGCTTTTAAACTTCGCTACTATACGCGCGGGAATGATGGTTTGGAATGGGAGAAAGTAAACGGAGAGTAAATTTTTATGGGCTCGGGTAAGCCCATATCGTTATAGGACATTTCTTATTCAGAAGAAGAAGAAAATCAGACCAGCAAGGAGAACCAAATCGGCAATCAGCGGGCAGAAAATTCCCTGCCAGTGAACGGCTTTCGGACGAAAGCCCACGCCGTGAATGACCCCTGCGCACACCGCCCACATGATGAGGAAGCCGTGCCAGATCTCAAGTTCGCTGGTCTTTGCCGCGAAGCGCGACGGGTCCCAGAAGATGCAGCCCGCCAGCAGTAATGCCATCACTAAAGAAAGCGCCCGTAACGGGCGCTTGTCCATTACCGCATATAACGTTGCGATAATATTCATTAGTGTTTTTCTTCACCCGCTTTGGTCGCTTCGACGTGCTCAAGCGCCAGGGCAGTGATGACACCAAATGCGCAGGCAAGAAGCGTCCCTAAAATCCATGCGAAATACCACATATTCAGCTCCTTACTTAGTACATAGAGTGGGTGTTACTTTCGATATGTTCTTTGGTGATACGACCGAACATTTTCCAGTAACACCAGGCGGTGTAGAGCAGAATAATCGGTACGAACACGCAGGCAACATAGGTCATCAGGTTCAGCGTCAGCTGGCTGGAGGTTGCATCCCACATGGTCAGGCTAGCATTCATCATAGTGCTGGATGGCATGACGAACGGGAACATCGCAATACCTGCCGTCAGGATGATGCACGCCAGTGTCAGTGAAGAGAACACGAACGCCAGAGCGCCTTTTTCCAGACGAGAGGTCAGCACGGTCAACAGTGGCAACAGTACGCCCAGCGCCGGGATAGCCCACAGAGCAGGGGTATTGTTGAAGTTCACCATCCAGGCACCCGCCTGACGCGCGACTTCTTTAGTCAGCGGGTTAGACGGCGCAACATGGTTGATCGCAGACGTCACCACGTAACCATCGATACCATACACCACCCACACACCGGCCAGAGCGAAGCAAACCAGAGTGACCAGCGCCGCAACCTGAGCCGTTGCACGGGAACGCAGGTGCAGTTCACCCACAGTACGCATCTGCAGATAGGTCGCGCCCTGAGTAATGATCATCGCCACGCTAACAACACCTGCCAGCAGACCAAACGGATTCAGCAGCTGGAAGAAGTTACCGGTGTAGTAAAGACGCATATATTCATCGATGTGGAACGGTACGCCCTGCAGCAGGTTACCGAATGCCACGCCAATCACCAGCGGCGGAACAAAGCTACCGATGAAGATGCCCCAGTCCCACATGTTACGCCAGCGGGTATCTTCAATCTTGGAACGGTAGTCGAAGCCTACCGGACGGAAGAATAAAGACGCCAGCACCAGAATCATCGCCACGTAGAAGCCAGAGAACGCAGCCGCGTAGACCATCGGCCAGGCAGCGAACAGCGCGCCACCCGCGGTGATCAGCCACACCTGGTTACCGTCCCAGTGAGGGGCGATGGAGTTGATCATAATTCGACGCTCGGTGTCATTACGACCGAGGAAACGGGTAAGCATCCCTACACCCATGTCGAAACCATCAGTGACCGCAAAACCGATCAGCAGAACGCCAATCAACAGCCACCAGATAAAACGCAATACTTCATAATCGATCATTTGATGACTCCTGTCTTAGCGTGCCGGCTGAGTAGTCGCGGTAGACTGCTCGTAGTGATAGCGACCGGTTTTCAGGCTGCTTGGGCCAAGGCGCGCGAACTTGAACATCAGGAACAGTTCAGCCACCAGGAACAGGGTGTACAGACCGCAAATCAGCAGCATGGAGAAGATCAGGTCACCCGCAGTCAGGGACGAGTTCGCGACTGCCGTTGGCAGCACCTCACCGATTGCCCATGGCTGACGGCCATACTCCGCAACAAACCAACCGGATTCGATAGCGATCCATGGCAGAGGAATACCGTACAGCGCGGTGCGCAGCAGCCATTTTTTCTCACCGATACGGTTGCGAATCACGGACCAGAAGGATGCCGCGATAATCAGCAGCATGATGATGCCGCAGCCCACCATGATACGGAACGCGAAGTACAGCGGTGCAACGCGTGGAATTGAGTCTTTGGTTGCCATCTGGATTTGCGCTTCCGTTGCGTCGGAGACGTTCGGGGTATAGCGTTTCAGCAGCAGGCCGTAACCCAGGTCTTTCTTCACGTCGTTAAACTGATCGCGAACGGCCTGATCGGTTGAACCGGCGCGCAGTTGCTCCAGCAGCGAGTAGGCTTTCATCCCGTTACGGATACGCTCTTCGTGCTGCACCATCAGATCTTTCAGGCCAGTCACCTGTTTGTCGACGGAGCGAGTGGCGATGATGCCCAACGCATAAGGAATCTGAATGGCGAAGCGGTTTTCCTGCGCTTCCTGATCGGGAATACCGAACAGGGTAAATGCCGCCGGAGCCGGTTGTGTTTCCCATTCTGCTTCAATAGCGGCCAGCTTGGTTTTCTGCACGTCGCCCATTTCGTAACCGGATTCATCACCCAGAACAATAACAGACAGAATTGCCGCCATACCGAAGCTTGCTGCGATAGCAAAGGAGCGTTTTGCGAAAGCGAAGTCGCGACCGCGCAGCATGTAGTAAGAGCTGATGCCCAGTACGAACATCGCACCGCACACATAGCCAGAAGCCACGGTGTGAACGAATTTAACCTGAGCAACCGGGTTCAGGACCAGCTCAGCAAAGCTGACCATCTCCATGCGCATGGTTTCGAAGTTGAAATCGGATGCGATTGGGTTCTGCATCCAGCCGTTCGCCACCAGGATCCACAGCGCGGACAGGTTAGAGCCTAATGCCACCAGCCAGGTTACCGCCATATGCTGGACTTTACCCAGACGGTCCCAACCGAAGAAGAACAGACCTACAAAGGTGGATTCGAGGAAGAAGGCCATCAGACCTTCAATGGCCAGCGGCGCACCGAAGATATCCCCTACATAGTGGGAATAGTAAGACCAGTTAGTCCCGAACTGGAACTCCATGGTCAGACCGGTTGCCACGCCCAGTGCAAAGTTGATACCAAACAACTTGCCCCAGAACTTGGTCATATCTTTATAAATCTGTTTGCCGGAGAGGACGTAAACCGTTTCCATGATGGCCAGCAGGAACGCCATACCGAGCGTCAGTGGCACAAACAGGAAGTGGTACATCGCGGTCAAGGCAAACTGTAAGCGCGACAGTTCGACTACGTCTAACATTATGACTCCTTGCTCATCGCATGAAGACTCCGAGAGTGAACCCCGTCAGAGAGAGATCCACACGCATGCCCCAATACAAATTATTCGCATCCTTGTCGTCGTTATTACCCTGGAGAAGGATAAAAACGATGACGTCAGGTTACAAATAGGTTAATAAAAAACTCAAATTGATCCCGCAAATATAATACGCTGCAAAACCCTTACAATAAACAGGTTTTTATTGAATCACATTTACGTTTTTCGACGACGATCAATTTATAGCAAAATTACCACTTTTCGGCCATTTTGATCCGGGACAATTTAGCGCCTTTTGATGAGATTTTCCAAGGATTAAACTTTGATTTAAATCAAAAACAACCATTGATGTTAACCATGTTTAATCATGGTGAGAATGGTAAAAACCATGTTAATGATATGTGCATGCAAAGATGAGATTGGTTATCGAAGACGGGAAAAAATATAAACAGAAGTGATTTTAATTAACGCGAAAGAAAACAAGATTTCAACGGGGGACAAACAATAAAGCGTAGTCGGGCCAGGTTATTTTTCCATTGCATTTACGCAACCCTCCGAAATTACATTTAATTTACTTTTGACACCCCATAAGTTAACACCGCAGTGTGACTATTTAATGAAAAAAGGCCGCCTTCTCTGCAGCCTTTTTGTCTCGCTGGTTCAGGCGAATAGAATACTAAAGGTTCGCGACTGCCCCGGCCTGAATCCCCCGACAATACCCTCTTCTTCACACCGATCCATTATCCGTTCGTTCATGTCCGTTTCGCGCCACCGTTTCACCGTTGGATTCATGGATAACGTCGTGTCACATACGCTGGACGCCGAAGGGTTGAACAGGCGGAGAATGAGCTCATCACGATCTTCAGCCTTTTTGAGCGCACTGAGCACGCATCCCGTTGGCGAAAGCGCTAACAGACTGTAACTTTCCGGCGTGATAAACGACGCGCGATTCAGTTTCATCGCATCCCAGGGAATTTTGTTATAGCACTGCACCGGTGTTAACCACGATTTAGCCTGCTGTGCGACGCCCGCGTTTTCTGGCGTACCGCTAAAGCTGAAGAGGCTAAAGCGACAGGTTAACGGCCCGCGAACCTGAGAGTCAGGAACAGGCATTTTGATCCCCGAAGGTCTGCCTGGACGCAACAGCAAATCTTCTTTCCCGAGCAGCCCCACGCCGCGCAACAAGGTTAAGGCGAATGCTTTTTTGTCATCGCCCACCACTTCAAACTCGCGCAGTCCCTCGGTGAAGAGCGCCAGCCCGTTGCGCTTTTCCTGCAGGACGGCATAGTTGAGTAAATTCCAGACGGGAACCGGCGCTTCTTTCCAGCCCTCCTCATGCCAGGTTGCCATCGCCGCGTCCTGCACCGGCCGAATGAGCGAGCCAAACTGCGTATCCGCTAACACGTCCTCTGTCATAAACGGCGTTGGGATCAGTACGCGAACGCGGTGGTCGTTAGCCTGGTTTTCCAGACGCACGGCCACATCGATACGCCTGCTGTTATGGCTAAGCGTGACGTCAAACTCTACATTGAGTGAGCCGTTTCGCTGGCGCGCCGCGCGTTCATCCAGATTTGCCGGAACGGCGATCCGATGGCGGATAGCCGCCCTGCTCTGCCAGCCTTCGTGCGTGACCTTAACCTCATGCTCGCCCTGCGCTGACGTGAGCCTCCACTCTTCCCGGGAAGGCGAGTAGTCGTACTCATCCCCATCGTCCGAACTCTCTTCGATTTCCAGTACGCGGTCATAAATAAGCCCGCTTTCTTTATCGCGCAAGCGCAGCGTACCGTCATCGTTTAAGTCAATTTGCCAGAAGGCATTTTCAAGTAAGGATTCGGCATTTTTCACCGCCGGGAGCACCTTTCCGGCCACGTTCGGCTCGATATACAGCGTACGGTAGCCCATCGATGGCAGTATCTGGCTGAGCTGAATATCAAACTCTATAAACGGGTCGTAATTGCCGTAATGGACAATCTGCCGGTCAATAAGGCCGGGGTCGAGTTCGCGCGCGCTGCGAATGAAATAGGGGATCTCGTTGCCTTTTTCATCCCGCAGTCTGAACTGGCTGGCCCGCAGCCGGATCGTGGTGTTCATCACCTCTTCACGCGGCCAGGGCATCAGGTTGAACATCACCAGCTTATCGGCGTCGCTTTGCGGCATGTTGTCGACAATCTTGCGCATATAGAAGCGCACCAGGTTGTCCGCCATGTCCTCAGCCAGCTCAAAGCGGGAGACAATCTCGCGGTGCACCTTATCGCTGCAGCAGCAGCCGATGCTGTCGTGAGCATGGTTTTTGAGGATCTCTTTCCACATCTTCTCCAGCAGGCCGTGGTGGTAGTCGAAGCCCAGCGTCCAGGCAAGCGCCGCCAGCGGCTCGAGGATATTGACGATTTTGTTCTCGATACGCGCATGGGCGATTTTAATGTCCATGCGCGTGGAGCCGATAGTGCGGTGTACACGCATGTATTTCCCGTCGATAAACTCTCCTTTCAGCGTCGCCAGTTCGTCGCGGTGCGCGTCGATATAATCAAACACCTCTTCAAACCGACTCATCACGAACTGACGCTGGGGATAGATTTCACGAAGCTTATCCATCACCGCGAAAATATTCTGCTGCAGCGGCATCTGGTCGTGACCGTTGGGCAGTAAAATCTCTTTGGTAACGGAGGCGTTTTCCAGTACCTCGAAATAGCTGTCGAGCCGTTTTCTCAGCCCTGCTTCGTCCTCCGGTAAGTACTTACCAATCGCGTAGCCCAGCGGCAGTACCTGCGCCGTCACTTCACTGCCGTCCTGGCTCTGCCAGAGAAACTCGGTTTTGTCGGTCCCGTGTCGTTCCGAGCAGCCGCGCCAGAACATCGTGCGGGTAATGCCAAACCCGTTATAAATATGCGGTAGCTGGCCGGACATACCAAACGAATCCGGTAGATAGCCGATCCTCATCGGCTCGCCGAACGCCATACAGTCGCGCATGCCGTACATAAGATTGCGGACAATCGACTCACCGCTGACAATTGTGGTATCGGTCTGGGTATACCAGGGGCCGATAATCAGCTTTCCGCGCTCCACAAGCGCTTTCACCCGCGAGCGGTTTTCAGGCACGACGGCAAAATAATCCTCCAGCACCGCCGTCTGTCCATCGAGGACATAATATTTATACTCGTCATCCTGCTCCAGACGGGTCAGGATCTCTTCCATATTATTGACCAGAAGAATACGCGACTCTTCGGTGGTGAAGTACCACTCACGGTCCCAGTGCATATGCGGCGTGATATGAACGCGAGATACAGCTTTCATCTTCGTTTCCTGTTTGTGCGTTGTTACGGTATGGCGTCTTCAGTGACGTAGTTGCCCTTTTTCACCGCCTGGCGTCGCCAGAGCAGCAGAATAAAGGTGGAGATTGCGGTACCCACCAGCGCCGCGCCAAACCAGCCCGCCGCCGCAACCACACCGCTCAACCCGGCATCGTGAAGTAAAAAGAGAGAGAAAATACCGGCCCCCGGCGTGGACAACCCGATCCCCATCGCGCCGACAATCGCGCCTGTTACCATGGAGCCGAGCACAAATGAACCAATGACGCGAAGCGGATCCTCAATCGCCATCGGAATCGCCCCTTCGGTGATGCCCGCGAGGCCAAGCAGCCAGGTGGATTTACCGGTTTCAATTTCAAACGGTTTAAACAGTTTCGGTGCCAGCAACGTTGACGCCGTGACGGTGAAGGCCGACACCATTTTGACGGAGGCAAAGATGGCATAGGGACCGTATACCCCGTTAGCCATCGCGCCCAGGCAGAACGCGTAAGAGGCTTTGTTGACCGGGCCACCCAAATCGAATGAGCACATAAACCCGAGGATCGCCCCCAGGAGCAGCGCATTCGCGCCGGACAAACCGTTAAGCCAGGCGGTGAGCGTAGTATTAAGCCAAGCCACCGGCTCACCGATCACAAACAGCATCAGGCTGCCCGCCCCCAGTACGCCAATAACCGGATAGAGATAAAAGGTTAAAAAACCGTTGAAGCGGCTACTCAGGCGAATGTGATTTTTCACCCAGCGCATCAGGTAACCCGCAATCAGCCCGCCGATGATAGCCCCCAGAAAACCGGAGCCGATCATATTGGCCGCAAGACCGGCCGCAAAGCCCGGCGTCAGCGCGGGTTTATCCGCCAGCGAGTAAGCGGTATAGGCTGCCAGAACAGGGACCATCAAAATGCCGAGCATGCCGCCGCCAAGCTTGCGGTACATCCACAGCCATGAGTTTTCCTGGTCGAACAGGTGCTGCAGGCCAAGGATTTGTGCCAGCAGTACCGACACGGCGAGCACCGTCCCGCCGGCGACGATCAGCGGCACCGCAAAGGAGATACCGCTAAGGAGCGCCTGCTTGAGCTCCGTCTTAACGCTCTTTTTTTCTGCCTGTCCGGGAAGTGCTTCAGACGAAGACGGTAATGCCAGCGCGCGCTCAATGAGCGCTTCAGCATGGCGCAGGGGTTCCGCGACGGGCACGGAAATGGCGGGGATCCCCTGAAAACGCTCTCTCTCTTTGATCGCCACTTCTGCGGCAAAGATACACGCTTTGGCCTCCTGCAACTGCTGCGCGGTGATGCGCCCCTCAATGCCATTCGCCCCCTGCTTTTCGACCACAACGTTGACGCCCAGCTTACGTCCCGCTTTTTCCAGGTACTCGGCTGCCATTTAGGTATGGGCAATCCCGGCTGGACAGGCGGTGACGCAGATGACGGTTGGTGCATTCAACAATGTGGCAACCTCGTCTTCCTGCGAGCCACCGTTCAGCGCATCAAGCAGATCCTCCGCCGTCGCTGCAGCCATAACGCGTTCCCGGAGTGCATCATCTGCCAGGCGAGACGTCAGCGCCGTCAGTACCTGGATATGCGTGGATCCGGCTTCAGCAGGCGGGATGGCAAGCAGGACGATCAGCTCAACGTTTTCAGGGCCGTCCACCCCCTCCCACTCCAGCGGTTCGCTCAGCGTAGCAACTGCAAAAGCCGCTTCGTTCACCGCGCTCGATTTACCATGCGGGACAGCCAGCCCTTCTCCCAGTGCGGTCGGCCCCTGAGATTCACGACGGTAGACCTCCGCCAGAAATGCATCACCATCGGTAATTTTGCCCAGCGCCACCAGTCGCATCGTAAGCTGGCGAATTGCCTCATCAGGGCTGGCATAGTGCGCCTGCACGCAGACAGCGCTGGAGTGGGTCAGAGTCGTCAGGTTCATAAGATCCTCACACGTAACTTGTTATTGTCTGGCGGCAATTGTGGCAGGCAATGCAATACATTTATGTGATCACTTTCACTAACAATGCAAATTTGTATTTAAATTGTATTATTTACAAATTTTACGCTGAAGGCATAATTCCGTGAAAAGGTATTAGAAAGGCAGATTCTATGGGTAACAAACCGATGTACCGGCAGATAGCCGATGCGCTTCGCGAGAAAATCAATACGGGTGAGTTAAAACCTGGCGATGCGTTACCGACGGAATCCAGCCTTCAGGAGGCGTTCAACGTGAGCCGTGTAACGGTGAGACAGGCGCTGAAACTGCTTACGGAAGAGCAGATCGTCGAGAGCATTCAGGGCAGCGGCACCTACGTAAAAGAAGAGCGCGTTAACTACGACATTTACCAGCTCACCGGCTTTTACGAAAAGCTGGCGGACCGAAACGTCGATACGCACAGCGACGTCAGCGTCTTCGAAGTGGTGAAAGCCGATGAGAGGCTCGCAGCAAGGCTGGCGATCAACCCGGACGATAAAGTCTGGCACGTCAAACGCGTCCGCTTTATCAAACACAAACCGGTGAATCTGGAAGAAACGTGGATGCCGCTGGCGATGTTCCCCGACCTCACCTGGGAAGTGATGGAGAATTCGAAATACCACTACGTTGAGCAGATCAAAAAGCTGGTTATCGATCGCAGCGAGCAGGAACTGGTGCCGATCATGCCGTCAGAAGAGGCGATTGTCGCGCTGTCGCTCGATCCGGCGAAACCGATCCTGGAAAAAGTCTCGCGCGGGTTTCTGAAGGACGGACGGGTATTTGAATACAGCCGCAACGTGTTCAATACCGACGATTACAAGTTCACGCTTGTCGCCAAACGCAGGCAATAAAAAAGGCCGCTTTACAGCGGCCAACCATGTCGAAACGGACATTTTTTTATTTCAACGCGCCCCATTCAGGGCGCAGAGAGGATTTACTTAATGATGGATTTCAGTGCTTCGCCGATATCCGCCAGGCTGCGAACGGTCTTCACGCCTGCGGCTTCCAGCGCTGCGAATTTCTCATCAGCCGTACCTTTACCACCGGCGATGATTGCGCCTGCGTGACCCATACGCTTGCCTTTCGGAGCGGTCACACCCGCGATGTAACCCACAACAGGCTTGGTCACGTGCTCTTTGATGTACGCAGCCGCTTCTTCTTCAGCGCTACCGCCGATCTCACCGATCATCACGATCGCTTCGGTCTGCGGATCTTCCTGGAACAGCTTCAGGATGTCGATGAAGTTAGAACCCGGGATTGGGTCACCGCCGATGCCCACACAGGTGGACTGGCCGAAGCCGTAATCGGTAGTCTGCTTAACCGCTTCATAGGTCAGCGTACCGGAACGGGAAACGATGCCCACTTTGCCCGGCTTATGAATGTGACCCGGCATGATGCCGATTTTGCATTCGCCCGGGGTGATCACGCCTGGGCAGTTCGGGCCGATCATGCGCACGCCCGCTTCATCCAGCTTCACCTTCACGGTCAGCATATCCAGCGTCGGGATACCTTCGGTGATGGTGATGATCAGTTTGATGCCTGCGTCGATCGCTTCCAGAATGGAGTCTTTGCAGAACGGCGCTGGAACGTAGATCACGGTCGCGGTTGCGCCCGTCGCTTCTACCGCTTCACGCACGGTGTTGAACACCGGCAGGCCCAGGTGCGTGGTGCCGCCTTTGCCTGGCGTTACGCCGCCAACCATCTGCGTACCGTAGGCAATCGCCTGTTCGGAGTGGAATGTCCCCTGGCTACCGGTGAAGCCCTGGCAGATAACCTTGGTATCTTTATTAATTAAAACTGACATTATTTCCCCTCCACTGCGGCAACAACCTGCTGAGCTGCATCCGTCAGACTTTTCGCTGCAATAATATTCAGGCCGCTGTCAGCCAGTTTTTTCGCGCCGAGTTCAGCGTTGTTACCTTCCAGACGCACAACAACCGGTACGTTAACACCCACTTCTTCTACCGCACCGATGATGCCGTCGGCAATCAGGTCGCAACGTACGATACCGCCGAAGATGTTCACCAGAACAGCTTTCACGTTGTCGTCAGAGAGGATGATTTTGAACGCTTCGGTTACGCGCTCTTTGGTTGCGCCACCGCCTACGTCGAGGAAGTTTGCTGGCTCACCGCCGTGCAGCTTAACGATGTCCATGGTGCCCATTGCCAGGCCCGCACCGTTAACCATGCAGCCGATGTTGCCATCCAGCGCGACGTAGTTCAGCTCCCACTGTGCAGCCTGTGCTTCACGCGGGTCTTCCTGAGACTGGTCGCGCATTTCACGCAGATCGGACTGGCGGAACAGCGCGTTGCCGTCAGCGCCCAGCTTGCCATCGAGGCAGATCAGGTCGCCCTGGGTGGTGATCACCAGCGGGTTGATCTCGATCAGCGCCAGATCGCGCTCCAGGAAGATGTTCGCCAGACCCATGAAGATTTTGGTGAACTGCTGAACCAGCTTGCCTTCCAGGCCCAGTTTGAACGCCAGCTCGCGACCCTGGTAAGGCATTGGGCCCGCCAGCGGATCGATAGCCACTTTGTGGATCAGGTGCGGGGTTTCTTCCGCCACTTTTTCGATTTCCACGCCGCCTTCGGTAGACGCCATGAACACTACGCGACGGGAGCTACGGTCAACAACCGCGCCCAGGTACAGCTCTTTCGCGATGTCGGTCGCCGCTTCAACCAGGATCTGGTTAACCGGCTGGCCGTTTGCATCTGTCTGGTACGTCACCAGACGTTTGCCGAGCCAATGTTCAGCAAACGCACGAATTTCTTCTTTGCTCTTAACAACCTTCACACCGCCCGCTTTACCACGGCCACCAGCGTGAACCTGACATTTAACTACCCACGGGCCGGCACCGATTTTAGATGCGGCTTCTTCTGCTTCACGCGGGGTAGTACAGGCATAACCCACCGGAGCCGGTAAGCCATACCGGGCAAACAGCTGTTTGGCCTGATATTCATGTAAGTTCATGTGTTCTATCCATCCTTCAGGGTAATCGTTATCTTCAAACCTGTAGACCGGCGCGGTGTGTGTGCCGGAAGGCGCTACGCTTATCCGGCCTACAGGGCAGGTGACGCTAAAACGTGACTAGACGTCCAGCAGCAGACGCGTTGGATCTTCCAGCAGCTCTTTAATCGCTACCAGGAAGCCCACGGACTCGCGGCCGTCGATCAGGCGGTGATCGTAAGAGAGCGCCAGGTACATCATCGGCAGGATCTCAACTTTACCGTCTACCGCCATAGGGCGATCTTTAATGGCATGCATACCCAGGATCGCGCTCTGCGGCGGGTTAATGATCGGGGTAGACATCAGCGAACCAAATACGCCGCCGTTGGTAATGGTGAAGTTACCGCCGGTCAGATCGTCTACGGTCAGCTTGCCGTCGCGGCCTTTCACAGCCAGCTCTTTGATGTTTTTCTCGATATCAGCCATGCCCAGGGTATCTACGTCACGCAGAACCGGGGTCACCAGGCCACGCGGGGTAGAAACCGCCATGCTGACGTCGAAGTAGTTGTGGTAAACCACGTCATCGCCGTCGATAGAGGCGTTCACTTCCGGGTAGCGTTTCAGCGCTTCAACCACCGCCTTCACGTAGAAGGACATAAAGCCCAGACGGATACCGTGACGTTTTTCAAACGCGTCGCCGTACTGCTTACGCAGGTCCATGATTGGCTTCATGTTTACTTCGTTGAAGGTAGTCAGCATCGCGGTGGAGTTTTTTGCTTCCAGCAGACGCTCGGCCACACGCTTACGCAGGCGAGTCATCGGCACGCGTTTTTCGCTGCGTGCGCCCAGAGCAGGCTGCGCTGCCGGTGCTGCCGCAGGGGCTTTGGCTTCTGCTTTCGCAGGCGCTTTCGCCAGGTGCTTTTCGATATCTTCGCGCGTCAGACGTCCACCCACACCGGTGCCTTTAATGGCTGCCGCGTCCAGGTTGTGCTCAGCCAGCAGACGACGGATCGCCGGGCTCAGTGCGTCGTTGGTTTGCTCTTCCAGAGACGCCTGCTGGCGCTGCGCTGGGGTAGAGGCTTTCTCATCAGACTTGGCGCTGGACTCTTTGCCCGCGCTGTTGCCTTCACGCAGGCGACCCAGGATCTGACGAGAGGTGACGGTGGTACCTTCATCTTCCAGCACCGCGTCCAGAACGCCATCCGCCGAAGCCGGTACTTCCAGTACCACTTTGTCAGTTTCGATTTCTACCAGCACTTCATCGCGCTTAACGGCATCGCCCGGTTTTTTGTGCCAGGTGGCGACGGTCGCATCTGCTACGGATTCAGGCAGGTCGGGAACAAGAATATCTACGCTACTCATTATGTATCCTTTAATTAATCGACGTTCAGCGCGTCATTGACCAGATCTTGTTGCTGCTTCTGGTGAACGGACATATACCCTACCGCCGGAGAGGCGGAGGCCGGGCGACCTGCATAACGCAGAGCAGACCCAAATGGAATCACTTCACGGAAATGATGCTGGCTGCAGTACCATGCGCCCTGGTTGAGCGGCTCTTCCTGGCACCAGACAAAATCATGTACGTGAGCGTACTGTTTCAGCACATCCTGCATCGCCTGATGCGGGAACGGATAAAGCTGCTCGATACGCACGATGGCGACATCTTTCTGATCGTTCTTGCGGCGCTGTTCCAGCAGGTCGTAATAAACCTTACCAGAACACATCACGACACGCTTCACGCCCTTCGGATCCAGTTCGTCAATCTCGCCGATGGCTGGCAGGAAGGTGCCGTTGGCCAGTTCATCCAGGCTTGAAACAGCCAGCGGATGACGCAGCAGAGATTTTGGTGACATCACCACCAGCGGACGGCGCATACCGCGCAGCGCCTGACGACGCAGCATGTGGTACACCTGAGCCGGGGTAGACGGCACGCAAACCTGCATGTTCTGCTCGGCACAGAGCTGCAGATAACGTTCCAGACGCGCGGAAGAGTGCTCCGGACCCTGTCCTTCATAACCGTGCGGCAGCAGCATCACCAGACCACACATGCGGCCCCACTTCTGCTCGCCGGAGGAGATGAACTGGTCGATAACCACCTGCGCACCGTTGGCGAAGTCACCGAACTGCGCTTCCCAGATGGTCAGGGTGCGGGGTTCTGCGGTGGCGTAGCCGTATTCGAAGGCCAGTACCGCTTCTTCAGACAGCACGGAGTCCCAGACCTTGAACTGGCCCTGACCGTTGTGCACGTGCTGCAGCGGGGTGTAAGTTGAACCGTTGGACTGGTTGTGAACAACAGCGTGACGGTGGAAGAAGGTACCACGGCCCGCATCTTCACCGGACAGACGAACAGGAATACCTTCGTCAACCAGGGTCGCATAGGCCAGGGTTTCTGCACCGCCCCAGTCGAACAGCTTCTCGCCTGCCGCCATGGCCTGACGGTCACCGTAGATTTTCGCTACGCGAGACTGCATTTCGATAGCGTCCGGTACGGTGCTGATGCGTTTAGCCAGCTCCTGCAGGCGCTTCATCTCGACCTTGTTCGGGTAGCTCTCATCCCACTCGTGGTTGAGGTACGGCGACCAGGTAAAGGAGTGCATGTTCATTGGGCGCAGCTCTTTCACTACGCATTCACCCGCATCCAGCGCGTCGCGGTAAAGATTGACCAGCTCGGTCGCATCTTCCAGCGTCGCCACTTTGTCCGCTTCCAGCTTGTCAGCATAGATTTTGCGCGGGGTCGGGTGTTTTTTGATTTTCTGATACATCAACGGCTGGGTTGCACTTGGCTCGTCAGCTTCGTTGTGGCCGTGACGGCGGTAGCAGAACAGGTCGATCAGCACGTCGCGTTTAAAGGTGTTACGGAAGTCGAGCGCCAGACGGGTGACGAAAGCGACCGCTTCCGGGTCATCCGCATTCACGTGGAAGATTGGCGCCTGCACCATCTTACCGATGTCGGTGCAGTATGGGGTAGAACGCGCGTCCAGCGGGTTAGAGGTTGTGAAGCCCACCTGGTTGTTGATCACAATGCGAACGGTACCGCCCACTTCGTAACCACGCGCTTTCGACATGTTCAGGGTTTCCTGAACCACGCCCTGACCGGTAATCGCCGCATCACCGTGAATGGTGATTGGCAGAACTTTGTTGCTGCTCGGCTCGTCCAGACGATCCAGACGCGCACGCACGGAACCGATCACCACCGGGCTAACGATCTCAAGGTGCGACGGGTTAAACGCCAGCGCCAGGTGTACCAGACCGCCTTCGGTTTCGATATCAGACGAGAAGCCCATGTGGTACTTCACGTCGCCGGTGCCGAGGTGTTCTTTGTGTTTGCCCGCGAATTCGTCGAACAGGTCCTGCGGCTTTTTACCCAGCACGTTGACCAGCACGTTCAGACGACCGCGGTGCGCCATGCCCAGTACCACTTCACGGGTACCGCTGTTGCCCGCGTGGCGAATCAGCTCTTTCAGCATTGGCACTAACGCGTCACCACCTTCCAGCGAGAAGCGTTTTGCACCCGGGAATTTCGCGCCCAGATAGCGCTCAAGGCCTTCTGCTGCAGTCAGTTCGCTGAGGAAACGTTTTTTCTCGTCAGCGGAGAATGTCGCGTGGCCCGCCACGGATTCGATACGCTGCTGGATCCAGCGTTTCTCTTCTGTAGAGGTGATGTGCATGTATTCCGCGCCGATGGAGCCGCAGTAGGTTTGCTTGAGCGCGTTAATCAGTTCGCCCAGCTTCATCGTGTCTTTGCCGATGGCAAAGGAACCTACGTTAAAGCTTTCCTGGAAATCGGCCTCGGTCAGATCGTGATACGCCGGATCGAGATCGGCCACACGTTCCTGCTGCCACAGTCCCAGCGGATCGAGATTCGCATGCTGGTGACCGCGGAAGCGATAAGCGTTGATGAGCTGCAGGACTTTAACCTGCTTCGCATTGGTGTCAGGGTCGGAAATCGCAGAAGAGTAACGTGAGGCATCCTTCGCCAGACGGCGGAAATAATCACGTGTTTTGGAGTGGAATTGATCCGGTTTGACTCCCGTGCCAGGCAACTCCTGGAACATGGAACGCCAGTTTGCGTCCACTGAGTCAGGATCGGTTAAGAAGTCTTCATAGAGCTGTTCAATCCAGCTCTGGTTCGCACCAGAAAGGAAAGAAGAGTCCAGCCAGGCTTTCATTGCGCCGTTCTGCATCGTGATCCCTTAAGCATTTTTATGCTTACTTTCGCCGTAGAAACTACCACGCACACCACGTGTACGTGCCGGGGTTCACCTGCGAGCTCTTTTCATTTGGCCCGCGAAGGAACCTTTAGAAACTGTCTAAACTTCAGGGCAGTTTTTAAAGGTTTCTGCAATCTGTTCCCTCTCCCTGTGGGAGAGGGTTAGGGTGAGGGGAACAGCGCTCCCCTCTCACTACTTACGCACTGCGCTGCAGCAGCATCGACTTAATATGGCCGATGGCGCGCGTCGGGTTTAGCCCCTTAGGACACACACTGACGCAGTTCATGATGCTATGGCAGCGGAATACGCTGAAAGCGTCACTCAGTCCTTCCAGACGGTTATCGGTTTCGGTGTCGCGGCTATCGATCAGGAAGCGATAGGCAGCCAGCAGACCGGCCGGGCCGATAAACTTGTCCGGGTTCCACCAGAACGACGGGCAGGACGTAGAACAACATGCGCAGAGAATACACTCGTACAGCCCATCGAGTTTTTCACGCTGCTCAGGAGACTGCAGGTGCTCACGAGCGGGTGGATTTTGCCCATTATTCAATAAGTAAGGCTTAATCTTCTCATATTGTGCATAGAATTGCCCCATGTCTACCACCAAATCACGCACGACCGGCAGGCCTGGCAGAGGACGGATAACAATTTTCTGACCAGGACGCTGCAACGCTGAAATTGGCGTGATGCAGGCCAGACCATTTTTGCCGTTCATGTTCACACCGTCAGAGCCACAGACCCCTTCACGGCAGGAGCGGCGGAACGACAGCGTTGGATCTTTTTCTTTCAGCTGCATTAAGGCATCCAGCAGCATCATGTCGCGACCTTCTTCCGCTTCCAGGGTGTAATCCTGCATACGCGGAGCGTCGTCTACATCCGGGTTATAACGATAAACTGAGAATTCGAGTTTCATTATCCTGTCTCCGCATTAGTAAGTACGAATCTTCGGCGGGAACGCCGGACGCAGTTTCGGTTCCATGTTGACGCTACGACGCGTCATGGATTCCGACTCTGGCAGATACAGGGAATGGCACAGCCAGTTTTCGTCATCACGATCCGGGAAGTCGAAGCGGCTATGCGCGCCACGGCTTTCGGTACGGAAGTTTGCCGACACCGCAGTGGCGTAAGCGGTTTCCATCAGGTTATCCAGCTCCAGGCACTCTACGCGCTGGGTGTTGAACTCGCTTGAGGTATCGTCCAGACGGGCATTTTTCAGACGCTCGCGGATCGCTTTCAGCTGTTCAAGGCCTTTGGCCATCGCGTCACCTTCGCGGAATACCGAGAAGTTATGCTGCATGCATTCCTGCAGCGCTTTACGGATTTCCACCGGATCTTCGCCGTTACGGTTACCGTTCCAGCGGTTGAGGCGCGCAAGAGAGGCATCAATTTCGTCATCGGTTGCATCACGCAGTGCGCCCTGCTCGGCAATGGATTCCTGCAGATGCAGACCCACTGCACGACCAAACACCACCAGGTCCAGCAGGGAGTTGCCGCCCAGACGGTTTGCGCCGTGTACGGATACGCAGGCAATTTCGCCTACCGCGAACAGGCCAGGAATAACCACGTCTTCGCCCTGCTCGTTCACGGTCAGCGCCTGACCGGTCACTTTGGTCGGAATACCGCCCATCATGTAGTGGCAGGTTGGGATAACCGGAATCGGTTCTTTCACCGGGTCGACATGTGCGAAGGTGCGGGACAGTTCCAGGATACCCGGCAGACGGGATTCCAGCACCTCTTTACCCAGATGGTCGAGTTTCAGCTTCGCGTGTGGACCCCATGGGCCGTCACAGCCGCGGCCTTCACGGATTTCGATCATGATGGAACGCGCCACCACATCACGACCCGCCAGGTCCTTCGCATTCGGAGCATAACGCTCCATGAAGCGCTCGCCGTGCTTGTTCAGCAGATAACCGCCTTCACCGCGGCAGCCTTCTGTTACCAGAACACCTGCACCGGCGATACCGGTTGGGTGGAACTGCCACATTTCCATATCCTGCACCGGCACGCCCGCGCGGATAGCCATACCGACACCGTCACCGGTGTTGATGTGGGCGTTGGTGGTGGACTGATAAATACGGCCTGCGCCGCCGGTCGCCAGCACGGTAGCGCGGGCTTTGAAGTAAACCACTTCACCGGTTTCGATGCACAGTGCGGTACAACCGACGATTGCGCCATCGGCGTTTTTCACCAGATCCAGCGCATACCACTCGGAGAAGATAGTGGTGTGGTTTTTGAGGTTTTGCTGATAGAGCGTGTGCAGCAGTGCGTGACCGGTACGGTCAGCCGCTGCCGCAGTACGTGCCGCCTGCTCGCCGCCGAAATCTTTCGACTGGCCGCCAAACGGACGTTGATAGATGGTGCCATTTTCCAGACGGGAGAACGGCAGACCCATATGGTCCAGCTCCAGAATCGCTTCCGGGCCGGTTTTACACATATATTCGATGGCGTCCTGGTCACCGATGTAATCGGAACCTTTTACCGTGTCGTACATGTGCCATTCCCAGTTATCTTCATGGGTATTACCCAGCGCAACGGTGATACCGCCCTGAGCAGACACGGTGTGCGAACGGGTTGGGAACACTTTAGAGAGCAGCGCACAGGTTTGGCCGCTCTGGGAAATTTGCAGTGCGGCACGCATACCTGCGCCACCCGCACCAATCACTACAGCATCAAATTCTCTGACTGGCAGTTTCATTACACACCCCACACCACAACGAATCCATAAATAACGTAAACCACCAGGGCAACAACAATAACCAGCTGCAGAGGAAGGCGAATCGCCAGTGGTTTAACGTAATCGGTCAACACCTGCCACATGCCGATCCAGGCATGAATAAGGATGGAGAACAGCGCCAGCAGGGTGAACACTTTGGTGAAGGCAGATCCGAAGAACCCGCTCCAGATTTCCCACGTCAGCGTGCCGCTGGTCGCGAAGAAACCGATCATATAGATGATGTAAAGGGTGAGAACGATGGCGGTAGCACGGACCAGGATGAAGTCATGTACGCCGTTGCGTCCTAATGCGGAGGCGTTGCTTACCATACGAGAACTCCTGCGAGAAGTGAAAGCACGACAGTGATCACAAATGAAATGTTAGCGGAGCGTTTCCCGGCTTCGAATGTCTCTTCCAGGTAGCCGAAGTCCATCAGCATATGGCGAACACCCACCACAACGTGGTACGCCAGCGCGGTCAGAATGCCCCACATGATGAATTTCACGAAGAAGCTGTTCATGATGGCAGAGGCCTGGAGGAATCCTTCAGGAGAAGAGAGGCTGGTGCCCAGCAACCACAGCAGAATACCGACCGCCACAAACGTAATCACACCGGATACACGGTGCAGAATGGACGCTATTGCTGTTACAGGGAACCGGATCGTTTTGAGATCCAGATTGACAGGTCTTTGTTTTTTCACATTTCTTATCATGAATAACGCCCACATGCTGTTCTTATTGTTTCCTTCCTCCGGACTGCGATGCGGGTCAAGCAGCGTTCCTTTTCTATAACTGCGCGTCATGCAAAACATTGCTTCCAAATGCTAAAACGACACGTTACAACGCTGGGTGGCTCGGGATTGCAGGGTGTTCCGGAGACCTGGCGGCAGTATAGGCCGTTCACAAAATCATTACAATTAACCTACATACAGTTTGTCGGGTTTTCTCTGGAACAGTGATCAGGGTCACGATAACAACATCTTTTTAATTTTTAATCATCTGATTTGACAAATGTTAAACAATATTGTTACAAACGTCAGCAGAAAAGGCATATAATGCGCAAAAGTTATGAGGTCTCACTTTCACCTGACAAATAGTTATGTAACAGTGTGATGGTATTGACCGAAGTTATCAGGACAGTTATTAGTGATATACAGGTTTGAATAATTCGGACTGCAAAAACGCTGATTTGCTGTTGTTTCACTGATATTTCATTCGTTTACCTGCAAGGCGCCATAGCTCTGTACCCTGGTTTGTCCTCGTGAGCTGAGCGGTAAGCCAAATAACAATCTGGTAACGGTGATTAACAGCTGAAAGCAAATCCGGTAAAGCGCAGTCTTAAGCATAAGGCGCTAAGGAGACCGTAAATGGCTGATACAAAGGCAAAGCTCACCCTGGGTGGTGACACTGCTATTGAACTGGATGTGCTAAAAGGCACGCTCGGTCAGGATGTTATTGATATCCGTACGCTGGGTTCCAAAGGAGTTTTCACCTTTGACCCTGGATTTACCTCTACCGCATCTTGCGAATCCAAAATCACCTACATTGACGGTGACGAAGGTATCCTGCTCCATCGCGGCTTCCCCATCGATCAGTTAGCCACCGAATCCAACTATCTGGAAGTGTGCTACATCCTGCTGAACGGCGAAAAACCAACGCAGGCGCAGTACGATGAATTCAAAACCACCGTGACCCGTCACACTATGATCCATGAGCAGATTACCCGTCTGTTCCATGCGTTCCGTCGTGACTCTCACCCGATGGCGGTGATGTGTGGGATTACCGGTGCGCTGGCGGCGTTCTACCACGACTCCCTTGACGTGAATAACCCGCGTCACCGCGATATCGCGGCGTTCCGTCTGCTGTCCAAAATGCCTACCATGGCGGCGATGTGCTACAAATACTCCATCGGCCAACCGTTTGTGTATCCACGTAACGACCTCTCCTACGCGGGTAACTTCCTGCGCATGATGTTCTCCACGCCGTGCGAAGAGTACGAAGTGAACCCGGTACTGGAACGCGCGATGGATCGTATTCTGATCCTGCACGCTGACCACGAACAAAACGCTTCGACCTCCACCGTCCGTACCGCAGGCTCTTCAGGCGCGAACCCGTTCGCCTGTATCGCTGCGGGCATCGCCTCCCTGTGGGGACCGGCGCACGGCGGCGCGAACGAAGCGGCACTTAAGATGCTGGAAGAGATCAGCACCGTTGAGCACATTCCTGAGTTCGTGCGTCGCGCGAAAGACAAGAATGACTCCTTCCGCCTGATGGGCTTCGGTCACCGTGTTTACAAAAACTACGACCCACGCGCGACCGTCATGCGTGAGACCTGCCATGAAGTGCTGAAAGAGCTGGGTACCAAAGATGACCTGCTGGAAGTGGCGATGGAGCTGGAACACATCGCGCTGAACGACCCGTACTTCATCGAGAAGAAACTCTACCCGAACGTCGATTTCTACTCTGGCATTATCCTGAAAGCGATGGGCATTCCGTCTTCCATGTTCACCGTGATCTTCGCCATGGCCCGTACCGTAGGCTGGATTGCGCACTGGAACGAAATGCACAGCGAAGGCATGAAAATCGCCCGTCCTCGTCAGCTGTATACCGGCTACGAGCAGCGTGATTTTAAGTCTGATATTAAGCGCTAAAAGACGTTGGGTGCGGCCTGATGCCCTCACCCCGGCCCTCTCCCACAGGGAGAGGGTGAAAACACTAAAAACGGTAACCTAAGGGTTACCGTTTTACTTTTACATCTGGCACCCGGGACACCAGTAAAACGGTCGTGAAGAGAGCGTGGTTCTCTCAATAATGCCACCACACCTTTCGCATTTCTTTCCCGCCCGATGAAACACCTTGAACCGGAACAGCGCCCCGTGATGCGTGTTCTCATCCACCACGCCGCGCGTGTTGTACGACAGCCGCGGAATATCCAGCAGCGCGTGGGATAACGCCTCCAGCTGTTCATCATTCAGCTGAGACGCTTTATGCTGCGCCGCCAGCCCCACTTCCCACAGAATTTCCACCCGCAGATAGTTACCTAACCCTGCCAGGAACGCCTGATCGAGCAATAACCCGGAAAATTGCCGGTTGCGGAATTTGGGGGATAACAAGCGGGCTTTAACATCGTTTGCCGTCAGGCGCATGTCCAGCACGTCCGGCCCAACCCGCTGCAGAAACGGGTGAGTGAGCAGTTGCTCCGGCGTTAACATTTCGATATCCGACGCGCTGTAAAGCAGGATTGCTTTATCCGCCGTTTGCAGCCTGACGCGCAGTACGCGGGTGGTTTGCGGCTGCTCGTCCGCCTCCACCACTCGCCAGACGCCGTACAGCTGGTTATGGCTATATAACGTCAGGTTATGGGAAAAGTGCGTAAGTAAGGCCTTGCCGCGCGTTTCAATATGGGTCACCGTCTGCCCCACCAGCTGTGATTCAAACGGTTTTAGCTGAGGAAAAGCAAACCACACATTCGTCAACGGTTTGCCCTTTATCGCCGCCTCCAGGCTATCCGCCGCGCGGCGGATCTCCGGACCTTCTGGCATGTTATTGTCCTTTCATGATTATTCTGCGCTGACCAGAATGCCCTCTTCAGAGAACGCCGCCCGCAAGCGGCGCGCGAACTGAAGCGCATGCTCGCCGTCGCCGTGTAAACACACCGTATCGGCCTGAACGTTTGCCAGTGTTCCGTCCACGGCGGTCACCCGCCCGGCACACACCATCTCCAGCGTCTGCGCCAGCGCTTTACCTTCATCGGTTATCAGCGCGCCAGCCTGCGTGCGAGGGACCAGACTGCCATCGGGCTGATAACCGCGGTCGGCAAAGACTTCCTGACGCGTAGTCAGCCCCAGCCGCTTCCCGGCGCGAATCAGTTCGCTACCGGCCAGACCTACAAGGATAAGCTGCGGATTACTGTCCCGCACCGCGCGGGCAATAGCGTCCGCCAGCGCCGGGGCTTTCGCCGCCTGGTTGTAGAGCATGCCGTGCGGCTTCACGTGGCGCATAACACCGTTCTCAGCGCGCACCATCGCCTCCAGCGCACCAATCTGGTAGAGCACCTGAGCGTAGACCGTCTCCGGCGGCAGATCCATCGCCGTGCGGCCAAAGTTCTCCCGGTCAGGGAAGCTGGGGTGAGCGCCAATCGCGACGCCGTTTTTGATGGCATTACGCACGCTCTCCAGCATGGTTTGCGCATCGCCCGCGTGAAAGCCACAGGCGATATTGACCGAGGAGACCAGCATCATCAGTTGAGCATCTGCGCTTCCGCCCTCGCCCAGATCGGCATTTAAATCAATCTTTACCATCAAGCCTCCACGCCAGCTGTTCGAGATAACGCTGCTGATCCTGCCGCGCCTTAAGCGCCTCCTCCAGTGAACACTGCACGAAGTGAATCGGCTGCCCGAGAGGAATTTGCGCCAGATGGTAGCGATCCGCTTCAATGATGCAGGCAATTCGCGGGTATCCACCCGTGGTTTGCGCATCGTTCATTAACACGATGGGCTGACCGTTGCCCGGCACCTGAATGACCCCCGGCAATAACCCGTGGGAGAGCAGTTCCCGGACCGTCGTGCGGGTCAGCGGCTGCCCCTGCAGGCGGTAGCCCATACGGTTACTCTGCGGGCTGAGCTTCCACGGCGAGCGCCAGAAGGACTCTTTGGAAGCCTCGTCAAACTCATGATATTCCGGCCCCGGTAAGGCGCGGATCTGGTTTCCCCACAGCAACTGCTTTACGCCCTGCGTGGTCGAGAAATGGCGCGCGGAGGGCTTGATTGCCAGCCGGTCGCCGTCGCGCAGCAGACGCCCTTCATGCCCGCCGATGCCCGCCTTCTGATCGGTACTGGATGAGCCCAGCACCTCCGGCACGTCAATGCCGCCAGCCACCGCGAGATAGCTACGCACACCGTGTAGCGGACGCTTGAGCGTCAGACGCTGTCCGGCTTTCGCCCGCAGCCGCCAGCCGGTCCACACCGCTTTACCATCCAGCGTGGCCTCACAGCCTGCGCCGGTTAAGGCAAACCAGGTCTCCTGACCAAACTCAATCACACACTGGCCGAGCGTAATTTCGAGCGCGGCCGTACTGCCGGGGTTGCCCACCAGCACGTTAGCAATCTCCAGCGCAGGCCTGTCCAGCGCACCACAATAGCTCACGCCGGACTGACGCAGGCCAAATCGGCCTGCATCCTGCACAGAGGTGTAAAGCCCTGCGCGAATAAGCGTTAACATACCCCCTCCTTTTGCGGGATAAAGCGAAGGGTATCGCCGGGACGCAGGAGTATTGGCGTCTCCCGTCCGGGTTCAAATAACGGCGTAGCCGTGTGCCCAATAAGCTGCCAGCCGCCGGGCGATGCCAGCGGATAAACGCCAGTTTGCTCGCCGCCGATAGCCACCGTCCCCGCCGGTACGCTCAGACGCGGTTCGGCACGACGCGGCGTATGCAGTTGGGGAGGCAATCCGCCCAGATACGGGAAGCCGGGCTGAAACCCCAGGAACCAGACCACGTAGTTAACCGAACTGTGCAACTCAACCACCTGCTTTTCTGTTAAGCCGCAGTGTGCTGCCACAACGCCAAGATCCGGCCCCCCCGTGCCGCCATAGACGACCGGGATCTCAATGGCACGTGATTCTGGCTCCAGCGCTTCGCTCTCTTCCCACCAGCGCTGCAGGCGTTCGATGGCATCCAGGGCTTTCGTGTGCGGGTTGCGCAGCACGACGGTGATATTGTTCATGCCCGGAATGGTTTCAACCACTTCAGGTATATCGGCCAGACGCTGCGTCAGCCGCCAGATACGCTTTTGCGTGGCAAGCGTGACCGGGGGTTCAAGCTCCAGTACGACGGCGGTTTCACCCAAAAGATAACAACGCGCTCTCTGCACTCGGGCACCTCTCATCAGGCCGGATTGGGAATATCAATAAAGGTCACATCCAGATCGGTATTTTCCGTCAGCCACTCGCTGAGGGCGCGAATGCCGCCTCGTTCCGTTGCATGGTGACCTGCCGCGTAAAAATGGAGCCCTTGCTCGCGGGCGGAGTGAACCGTCTGCTCAGACACTTCCCCCGTGATAAAGGCATCAACGCCGAAACGCGCGGCGCTATCGATAAAGCCCTGCCCGCCCCCGGTGCACCAGGCCACACGCTTCACGGTATCGGGTCCCGTGTCGCCACACCACAGCGGACGACGTCCGAGGCGCGCTTCGATCCACGACGCCAGCTCGAGACCCGGAACCGGCATCGCCAGTTCGCCCCACGGCACCAGCGGTTCGATTTCCCCCATCACGGTAATACCCAGCAATTGCGCTAACTGCACGTTGTTACCCAGTTCCGGGTGCGCATCCAGCGGCAGGTGATAACCGTACAGGTTGATGTCATTTGCCAGCAATGTTTTCAGGCGGTTGCGCTTCATGCCGCGAATAATAGGGGATTCGTTCTTCCAGAAATAACCGTGGTGAACGATAACCGCATCGGCTTCCTGACGCACGGCTTCATCCAGCAGCGCCTGGCTTGCCGTCACGCCGGTGATAATTTTCTGCACCGTTTCACGCCCTTCCACCTGCAGGCCGTTCGGGCCGTAGTCGCTGAAGGAGGTGCTGTTCAGTTTTTCGTTAATCAGGCTTTCCAGTTCGCTGTTTTTCATCATCACTCTCTCATACTTTGCGCGCGGCTTCGTACGCCGCCAGCGTGGCGACGCGTGCCTGTTTGTGGTCGACAACCGGACGGGGATAATCGAGCTTTACGCCCTGTTTATCCGCCCATGCCCATGGGTCGTGGATCGCTTTCGCGGGGACAACGTTAAGTTCAGGTACCCACTGGCGGATAAACTCGCCGTCCGCATCAAATTTTTGTCCCTGTGTCGTCGGATTAAAAATCCGAAAATAGGGAGCCGCATCGGTGCCGGTGGAGGCCGCCCACTGCCAGCCACCGTTATTCGCTGCGAGATCGCCATCGATCAGCTGAGAAATAAAATAGCGCTCTCCGATACGCCAGTCGATAAGCAGATCTTTCACCAGAAAGCTGGCGGTAATCATCCGCAGGCGGTTGTGCATCCATCCGGTTTCATTGAGCTGACGCATGGCGGCATCGACAATGGGGAAACCCGTCTGTCCGGATTGCCAGGCTCTGAGCTGCTTATCATTCGACTGCCACCTTACATTATCAGTCCATTGAATGAATGGGCGATGTTTACATAAATCAGGGTGATACGTCATCAGGTGGCGATAGAACTCGCGCCAGATAAGTTCATTGAGCCAGACAGCCCCTGCGCCTCCGTCCAGCGCCTGCGGCTGTTCTGCCAGCAGCCGATGCAAACACTGGCGGGGAGAGATCGCACCCAGCGCGAGACAGGCCGACAGACGGCTGGTGCCTTCAACGGCGGGGAAATCCCGACGCGCTTCGTAATCAGCCGCATTCTGTTTACAGAACTGCCGGAGTTGGGCAATAGCCGCTTTCTCATCGGCGGGAAACAGCGTTTCATCAAACGCCTGCTGAGGGTAATCAAACGTCAGCTCTGGCAAATCCGTCACGGGCTCGCCCCGCGCGGCAGGCGCGGCAACGCACTCCGGCAGCGCCTCCTTCAGGCGTTTGATAAAGGCGTTTTTAAACGGCGTAAAAACTTTATACATCTCGTGGTTGCCGGTCATCACGCTGCCCGGTGCCAGCATCACGCTGTCGTCAAACCCTTCACAGACGACCCCTTCCAGCACGTTCTCCAGCTGACGATCCCGCTGCTGCTCGTTGAATTCATACTGGTAGTTATAAAAAAGATACCTGACGTCGTGCTGCTCACAGATCTCCTGCAGCGTCTGGAGCTGCGCGGCAAAATCACTCACCTCTTTATAGAGAAGCGGTATGCCTTTTCCGGCAAGCGAGTGCTGCAGATCGTTCAGATACGCCCGGAGCAAGGCCGCCTGTCGGGGGGCCATATCGTGCTGCCGCCACTGCTCGGGCGTAGCCATAAACAGTGCCAGTACGTTAGCGTCTTTGGCGCGGCAGGCTGCCGCAAGGGCGATATTGTCATGTACGCGCAGGTCCGCGCGAAACCAAACCAGATGGGTGGGCATAAAACTCCAGGCAATTGTCCATTATGTCCGTAAGGGCATGCCGTAAAAGGAAAAAGCATGCATTGAACTACTTTGCCATGAAGTGTAGACGGGATGAAATAAAAAAGGCCGCCCGAGGCGGCCTTAACGCTACTTGTCCTGCGCTATCGTGGTAAATGCAATAAACGCGGTCGGTTCATCACTTTTCACAACGAGTACGCTGGCGACAATGAACGCAATGCAAAAATAGCGTTTCATTATGCGGTCCCTGCAGCTAACCGCTCCACCGTTCACCACCGGTGATAAGTCGGTGGACACAAGCTCTGACGAGAGCCTGACTTACGGTTGTGGTAACACCTCTCCCGGGACCGGCGCCCATGTGCGAGATGGCGGAAAGGGACGCTGCATAGTAGTTGGCACAGGGACAAAACGTAATCCACTGAAAAGGTTTTTAAGATTATATTTAGGGCGTTGCAGTTTGATTACTTAAGGACCCGAGATATTCTTGTAAGCCTCTGACGAGGGTTTGAAAACCACCCAACGGACCGCGAATCCCGAGGGACAAAAAAACCGCCACATTGATGTAGGCGGTTTTTTTATTGCTGTGTGTAGACTTCGTATCAGTAGAAATCGCAGGTCGCTTTCTCGGCCTGATCCATCCACACCGGCTTCTCGCTGGTTTTCGCCCAGACGCGGTGCAGATAGCTATAAAAACGTGCACGATCTTTCCAGAACAGCATTACCGGCAGTGCCAGCACGCCAGCCACTACGGCGAAAGTGCGACGCATGAAAATGATATGAGCCGGAAACTCTTTATAAAGATCCATATTTTTCTCCCCTATAGTTGGCCGGAAACGTCATCCGGAAAATTCAAAATCTGTGACCTGGCTAAAATAATATCGCTTTGTTTGTAATTTTACTACTCATCCGACCACTTATTTTTATCCATTTAGTGAATATTTACATTCACGCCGTAATTAAGTTACAAAAAAGTTAACGATTTACTTATCAATAGTTAAATTATGGGTATCTCCATTTTTATACTTTTTTTACACCCTCCCGCCTGATTTTTGCGAAATCTTTGCGCCGTAAATCCTACCTTTAGCACAAATACAAATGTCACCCGGAGGTGGATTGTGAGTGCAGGTTTGATTGCCGGCATTGTGCTGGTGTTCCTGTTATTGGGTTATCTGGTCTACGCCCTGATTAATGCGGAGGCATTCTGATGGCTGCTCAGGCGTTTTTGCTTATCGCCAGCTTTTTACTGGTGTTGTTCGTACTGGCCAGGCCATTGGGAACAGGACTGGCACGGCTGATCAACAACGTAGCCTTACCGGGCACGGGAAGCATTGAAAAAGGGATCTGGCGGGTACTGGGAATAGACGATCGGGAGATGAACTGGCGTCAGTATCTGATGGCCATTTTGCTGCTAAATATCGTCGGGCTGGTTGTTCTCTTCGCCATGCTGATGCTGCAGGGGAGCCTGCCGCTTAATCCGCAGCAGCTGCCGGGCCTGTCCTGGCATCTGGCGCTGAACACAGCAGTGAGCTTTGTGACCAACACGAACTGGCAATCTTATGCCGGTGAAACCACGCTCAGCTATTTCAGTCAGATGGCTGGCTTAACCGTGCAAAACTTCCTCTCTGCGGCAAGCGGGATAGCGGTGATCTTCGCCCTGACGCGTGCATTTGCCCGTCAGAACATTGGCACGTTGGGCAATGCCTGGGTCGATCTGACGCGCATAACCCTGTGGGTGCTGGTGCCTGTGGCACTGTTGATTGCGCTGTTCTTTATCCAGCAAGGATCCCTGCAAAACGTGCTGCCTTATGCCCCATACACCTCACTGGAAGGCGCAAAAGAACTCCTGCCGATGGGGCCAGTGGCATCGCAGGAAGCGATTAAAATGCTTGGCACTAACGGCGGCGGGTTCTTCAATGCCAACTCATCACATCCCTTTGAAAACCCAACGGCGCTGACCAACATGGTGCAAATGCTGGCGATCTTCCTGATCCCCGCCGCGCTGTGTTTTGCCTTTGGCGATGTGGTTAACGATCGCCGTCAGGGGCGCACCCTGCTGTGGGCAATGTCGCTAATCTTCGTGGTTTGCGTGGCGCTGGTGATGTGGGCCGAATGGAACGGTAACAGCCACTTCATGCAGTTGGGTGCCAACAGCAACATCAATATGGAAGGCAAAGAGAGCCGCTTTGGCATTCTCGCCAGCAGCCTGTATGCGGTGGTCACCACGGCGGCGTCGTGCGGGGCGGTTAACGCCATGCACGACTCCTTTACCGCACTCGGCGGCATGATCCCAATGTGGCTTATGCAAATTGGCGAAGTGGTCTTTGGCGGCGTCGGCTCCGGGCTGTACGGCATGCTGCTGTTCGTTCTCCTCGCCGTATTCATCGCCGGTTTGATGATTGGCCGTACTCCGGAATATCTGGGAAAAAAAATCGACGTCCGCGAGATGAAATTAACCGCCCTGGCGATTCTGGTCACCCCTGCCCTCGTTCTGATCGGCACCGCGCTGGCGCTGATGACCGACGCCGGACGCAGCGGCATCTTTAACCCAGGCATTCACGGTTTTAGCGAAGTGCTTTATGCCGTCTCGTCTGCCGCCAACAACAACGGCAGCGCCTTTGCAGGCTTAAGCGCTAACTCACCGTTCTGGAACTGTCTGCTGGCGTTTTGCATGTTCGTGGGGCGTTTCGGCGTGATTGTGCCAGTGATGGCGATCGCGGGAGCGCTGGTGAGCAAAAAAATCCAACCGACCACCACCGGTACGTTACCGACACACGGCGCGCTGTTTATCGGCCTGCTGATTGGCACCGTACTGCTGGTCGGTGCCCTGACCTTTATCCCCGCCCTCGCGTTAGGCCCGGTCGCGGAAACCCTCTCTTTACGCTGATTTTGCGGAGAATTTGTCATGAGTCGTAAACAACTGGCCCTGCTCGAACCGACGTTAGTTCGTCAGGCCCTCATGGATGCGGTGAAAAAACTGAGCCCACGCGTGCAGTGGCACAACCCGGTGATGTTTATCGTCTGGATAGGGAGTTTACTCACCACCGCGCTGGCAGTTGCGATGGGTACGGGGCATCTTCCGGGTAATGCACCCTTTACCGGTGCCATCAGCCTGTGGCTGTGGTTTACCGTGCTGTTTGCCAACTTCGCAGAAGCGCTGGCGGAAGGGCGCAGTAAAGCACAGGCTAACAGCCTGAAAGGGGTCAAAAAAACCGCCTTCGCGCGCAAATTACGTGAACCCAAACACGGCGCACAGATGGACCACGTTCCGGCAGATGAACTGCGTAAAGGCGACGTGGTGCTGGTCGAGGCTGGTGACATCATCCCGTGCGACGGGGAAGTCATTGAAGGCGGCGCATCGGTTGACGAAAGCGCCATTACCGGGGAATCCGCGCCGGTTATTCGTGAGTCTGGCGGTGACTTCGCCTCCGTGACGGGCGGGACGCGCATTCTCTCCGACTGGCTGGTGATCCAGTGCAGCGTTAACCCGGGCGAAACATTCCTTGACCGGATGATCGCCATGGTGGAGGGCGCGCAGCGTCGCAAAACGCCGAACGAGATTGCGCTGACCATTCTGCTGGTCGCCCTGACTATCGTTTTCCTGCTGGCAACCGCGACGCTGTGGCCGTTCTCCGCCTATGGCGGCACGGCGGTCAGCATCACCGTACTGGTGGCGCTGCTGGTATGCCTGATCCCAACCACCATTGGCGGATTACTGTCCGCTATCGGTGTCGCCGGGATGAGCCGTATGCTGGGCGCGAACGTCATCGCCACCAGCGGACGCGCCGTTGAAGCCGCCGGTGACGTCGACGTACTGCTGCTGGATAAAACCGGGACCATCACCCTCGGCAACCGCCAGGCCTCTGATTTCTTGCCGGCACCGGGCGTGGATGAAAAAACGCTCGCGGATGCCGCACAGCTCTCCTCTCTGGCCGATGAAACGCCGGAAGGTCGCAGCATCGTGATTCTGGCTAAGCAGCGTTTCAACCTGCGTCAGCGTGACGTGCAAAGCCTGCATGCCACTTTCGTCCCCTTCACCGCACAGACCCGCATGAGTGGGATTAACATTCAGGACCGAATGATACGTAAAGGCTCCGTTGACGCCATCCGTCGCCATATCGAAGCCAACAACGGTCACTTCCCGCCTGAAGTAGACAAATTGGTCGAAAGTGTCGCCCGACAGGGAGCCACGCCGCTGGTGGTGGCGGAAGGCTCGAACGTGCTGGGCGTGATTGCCCTGAAGGATATCGTTAAGGGCGGCATCAAGGAGCGTTTTGCACAGCTGCGCAAAATGGGCATTAAAACGGTGATGATCACCGGGGATAACCGCCTGACCGCTGCCGCCATTGCCGCCGAAGCGGGCGTGGATGATTTTCTTTCTGAAGCGACGCCGGAAGCGAAGCTGGCGCTGATCCGCCAGTATCAGGCTGAGGGCCGTCTGGTCGCGATGACCGGGGACGGCACCAACGATGCCCCTGCCCTGGCGCAGGCCGACGTGGCGGTGGCAATGAATTCCGGCACGCAGGCGGCAAAAGAGGCGGGCAACATGGTTGACCTCGACTCTAACCCAACCAAGCTGATTGAGGTAGTGCACATCGGGAAACAGATGCTGATGACGCGGGGTTCACTGACCACGTTCAGCATCGCCAACGACGTGGCGAAGTATTTCGCCATCATTCCGGCGGCGTTTGCGGCAACCTATCCACAGTTGAATGCGCTGAACGTGATGCACCTGCACTCCCCGGCATCGGCCATTCTCAGTGCGGTTATCTTTAACGCCCTGATCATTGTCTTTCTTATTCCGCTGGCGTTGAAAGGGGTGAGCTATAAACCGCTGACGGCGGCCGCCATGCTGCGCCGCAACCTGTGGATTTACGGTCTGGGCGGGCTGGTTGTGCCCTTTATTGGTATTAAGGTTATCGACGTGCTCCTGACGCTGTTCGGGCTGGTCTAAAAGGTGAATCAAATGACGATGTTACGTCCCGCTATACTGTTATTTATTCTACTGTCTCTTATTACCGGCGGGCTTTACCCGCTGGTGACCACCGCGCTGGGTCAGTGGTGGTTTGCCGAGCAGGCTAACGGCTCACAGATTATCCAGAACGGAGAATCCCGCGGTTCACGGCTGATTGGTCAGAACTTTACGGACGCGCGCTACTTCCAGGGCCGCCCTTCCGCCACCGCGGAAAGCCCGTATAATCCGATGGCATCCGGCGGCAGCAACCTGGCGGGCAGCAACCCGGAGCTGGATAAAGCCGTTGCAGAACGCGTTGCCGCGCTGCGCGCCGCCAACCCGCAGGCCAGCCGTGACGTTCCCGTAGAGCTGGTCACCACCTCAGCCAGCGGGCTGGACTACAGCCTGACGCCACAGGCGGTGGCATGGCAAATTCCGCGCGTGGCTGCGGCCCGTCAGATGACCATTGAGCAGGTGAGCCAGCTGGTCGCTGAGCATACGCAAAAGCCGCTGGTCAGCTTCATCGGCATGCCGGTAGTGAATATTGTTGAGCTGAATCTGGCGCTGGACGCGCTAAGGAAAAACTAAATGACCGACGAGCCCATGCGCCCGGATCCGGACAGGCTGCTAGAACAGACGGCTGAAGCCCATCGCGGCAAATTGAAAATTTTCTTTGGCGCCTGCGCAGGCGTCGGGAAAACCTTCGCCATGCTGACGGAAGCCCAGCGGCTTCGGGCGCAGGGGCTCGATATTCTCATCGGCGTGGTGGAAACTCATGGCCGTAAAGAGACCGCGGCGCTGTTGAAAGGACTTGCCACACAGCCGCCACGACGTATAAGCCATCGTGGACGGCTGGTCACGGAGTTCGATCTCGATGCCGCCCTCGCCCGCCGTCCTGCACTTATCCTGATGGACGAACTGGCACACAGCAATGCGCCAGGCTCGCGTCATCCGAAACGCTGGCAGGACGTGGAAGAGTTGCTGGAAGCCGGCATCGACGTGTTCACCACCGTTAACGTTCAGCATCTGGAGAGCCTGAACGACGTGGTGAGCGGCGTTACCGGCATTCAGGTGCGAGAGACAGTGCCCGATCCCTTCTTTGACTCCGCCGATGAGGTGGTGCTTGTCGATCTGCCGCCGGACGACCTGCGCCAGCGCCTGCACGAGGGCAAAGTCTACATTGCCGGTCAGGCCGAGCGCGCCATCGAACATTTCTTCCGTAAAGGAAACCTGATTGCTCTGCGCGAGCTGGCCCTGCGCCGTACCGCCGACCGCGTTGATGACCAGATGCGCGCCTGGCGCGACCTGCAGGGGCAAGAACGCGTCTGGCACACCCGCGACGCCATTCTACTGTGCATCGGGCACGGTAGCGGCAATGAGAAACTGATCCGCACCGCCGCGCGGCTTGCAGCGAAATTTGGCAGCGTCTGGCATGCGGTGTATGTCGAAACGCCGCAGCTGCATGCTCTGCCGGAACATCAGCGTCGCGCCATCCTCAGCTCGCTGCGGCTGGCGCAGGAGCTGGGTGCCGAAACCGCCACCCTTTCCGATCCTCAGGAAGATAAAGCCATCCTGCGCTACGCGCGCGAGCATAACCTGGGAAAAATTGTCATTGGTCGTCGCCAACACCGCCGCTGGTTCAGCCGTGAATCCTTCGCCGATAAGCTGGCCCGCCGCGCGCCGGACCTGGATCTGGTGATCGTGGCGCTGGATGACAAGCCCACGCCCCTGCCCAACCGTGCGCCGGATGCCCGCGCCTTTGGTGATAAATGGCGGATCCAGATCCGCGGCTGCCTTGTCGCCGTCGTGCTCTGCGCCCTGATTACCGTGATTGCCAGCCAGTGGCTGATCGCCTTTGACGCCGCCAACCTGGTGATGATTTACCTGCTTGGCGTGGTGGTGGTGGCGCTCTTCTACGGACGCTGGCCGTCCGTACTGGCGACGGTCATCAACGTTGTCAGCTTCGATCTTTTCTTCATTGCCCCGCGCGGAACGCTTGCCGTGTCCGACGTGCAGTACATTCTCACCTTTGGCGTGATGCTCACCGTCGGGCTGGTGATTGGTAATCTGACGGCGGGCGTTCGCTATCAGGCGCGTATTGCACGCTATCGCGAGCAGCGTACGCGCCATCTCTATGAAATGTCCAAATCGCTGGCAGTCGGCCGCACGCCGCTGGATATTGTCCAGACCAGCGAGCAATTTATTCGCTCTACGTTTAACGCCAGTAATCTTATCTTGCTCCCGGACGAGCATGGCAACCTTCGTCCGCTCACCTCCGCCTCCGGCATGACGCCCTGGGATGAAGCCATTGCGCGCTGGAGTTTTGATAAAGGGCTGCCCGCAGGCGCAGGAACGGACACTCTGCCAGGCGTGCCTTATCAGATCCTGCCGCTACGCAGTGCGGATAAAAATCAGGGGCTGGTTATCGTTGAGCCGACCAACCTGCGCCAGCTGATGATCCCCGAACAGCAACGTTTGCTGGAAACCTTCACCCTGCTGGTCGCCAGCGCGCTCGACCGGCTGGCACTCACCGCCAGCGAAGAGCAGGCGCGGCTGGCAAGCGAGCGCGAAAGCATCCGAAATTCATTACTGGCGGCGCTCTCTCACGATCTACGCACCCCCCTCACCGTGCTGTTTGGTCAGTCGGAGATCCTGACGCTGGACCTGGCTGCAGAAGGTTCAAAACATGCAATGCAGGCCAGCGAAATCCGCCAGCATGTGCTAAATACCACGCGGCTGGTGAATAACCTGCTGGATATGGCGCGCATTCAGTCTGGCGGGTTTAACCTCAAAAAAGAGTGGCTCACGCTGGAAGAGGTCGTCGGGAGCTCGCTGAAAATGCTGGAGCCCGGCCTGGGCGGCCGCCATATCGCATTGAACATGCCTGAACCCCTGACGCTAATTCACGTTGATGGCCCCCTGTTCGAGCGTGTGCTGATTAACCTGCTCGAAAATGCCGCTAAATATGCGGGGGCGAAAGCACAGATTGGCATTAATGCCACGGTGAACGCACAAACGCTGCAGCTGGAAGTCTGGGATACCGGGCCGGGTATTCCGGTCGGGCAGGAAAAGGCCATTTTCGAAAAATTTTCGCGGGGTAATAAGGAATCTGCGATCCCCGGCGTTGGGCTGGGTCTCGCTATTTGCGAAGCGATTATTGACGTGCATGGCGGCACCATTTCGGCAGAGCACCGTCCGGAAGGCGGCGCACATTTTTGTGTTACACTTCCACTTGATACCCCACCAGAACTTGATGAATTACCAGAGGATTTGTGATTAACGTCCTGATTGTTGAAGATGAGCTCGCCATAAGCCGTTTTCTGCGTACCGCGCTGGAAGCCGACGGCCTGCGCGTTCATGAAGCCGGTACGCTTCAACGGGGGTTAATTGAGGCCGCAACGCGCAAACCTGACCTGGCGATCCTCGATTTGGGGCTACCGGATGGGGATGGCATCGATTTTATCCGTGAGGTTCGTCAGTGGAGCCAAATGCCGATTCTGGTGCTTTCTGCGCGAACGGAAGAAGCGGATAAAATCGCCGCGCTGGATGCAGGTGCAGACGACTATCTTATCAAGCCCTTTGGCATTGGTGAGTTGCAGGCTAGGCTTCGCGTCGCATTGCGTCGTCATAGTGCAACGACGCCTTCCGACCCGGTGTATACCTTCGGTGACATTCAGGTCGATCTTGCCGCCCGGCGCATCACCCGGGCAGAAGAAGAGATCCACCTCACGCCTATCGAGTTTCGTCTGCTTGCCGTTTTGCTCAACAATCATGGCAAGGTGCTGACTCAGCGCCAGTTGTTAAGCCAGGTCTGGGGACCCAATGCCGTCGAGCATAGTCACTATTTACGCATTTATATGGGACACCTTCGTCAAAAACTTGAAGTTGACCCCGCGCGCCCTCGCCATTTATTAACTGAAACCGGTATCGGTTATCGGTTTATGATTTGAATAACTATTCAAATTAATTTCAAATAAAGAAAACCACCTTCCAAAATAGACATAAAAATAATCCAGTCGTTATTTTACGGATTATTTCCGCCCAATAAAAACACCAAACAAACACAACATTAACACATCATCAACAAAACAGCATTTTGATCTGCGTTATTCATCAAAAACGACTAATTATTTGTGAAATGATCAGTTAACGGTGATCTCGTTCACAGTTAATCGCCATTTCCTGGATAAAATGACCATGCTTTCAATTACTGAAAGGAAAATGAAACATGGAAAACAACAATCGTTTAATGCCCCATATAAGGCGGACAACACATATCATGATGTTTGCCCACCGAAACTGCTTTGACTTTCATCTCTTTAATGCCCGGTAGTCCTTCGACTTCTGGCGCACTCGCTTACAGGTCATCCTTAAACACCTTATTTTACAGGCCATTGCCTGTGATCTCGTGCGCTCACTCATCTTGATTCAGACTCATCCGCACCGGGCGGACTGAATTTCAATCATCAAAAAAGCAATCTACTGATTTTAATCAGCGGTCACCCTTTGCTTTTTTTCCGGAAAATTATCGATTTCTTTCTTGCCAGAAATCGAGGGACGCTTATTACCTAAAATAAAGAGAGAAAGATGAAAAGTTTAAAAATCGCAGCCAGCCGTGCATGTCCGGATTGCTTTACTACCCAGCGTGAACTGGTGGATGTCCGCGCTTCTGATTATATTGATGTTGCCGCCATTGTTCTGGCGGTCACGGATATTGCCAGCGGCATTCTGGACGAAATAGAAGCCACCGGTTTTGGCATTCCTGTTTTTGTCGCGACGCACAAAGAAGAATTCATTCCGGCAGACTATTTATCGCGCATTCATGGCGTATTTGAGTATTCAGACACCAGCAACGATTTTTATGGACGCCAGCTGGAAGCGGCTGCACTGAAGTACGAAACCCAGCTTCGTCCACCGTTCTTCCGCGCCCTGGTCGATTACGTTAAACAGGGCAACAGCGCGTTCGACTGCCCGGGGCATCAGGGAGGACAGTTCTTCCGCCGTCATCCAGCCGGTAATCAGTTTGTCGACTTCTTTGGTGAGACGCTTTTCCGCTCCGATCTGTGTAACGCTGACGTCGCAATGGGCGATCTGCTCATTCATGAAGGTGCGCCGTGCATCGCCCAACAGCATGCGGCAAAAGTCTTTAATGCCGATAAGAGCTACTTCGTGTTGAATGGCACCTCGTCATCCAACAAAGTGGTGCTAAACGCCCTGCTCACGCCGGGCGACCTGGTGCTGTTCGACCGTAACAACCACAAATCTAACCATCACGGTGCCCTCCTCCAGGCTGGCGCAACGCCGGTCTATCTGGAAACCGCGCGCAACCCGTACGGCTTTATTGGCGGCATTGACGCCCACTGCTTTGAAGAAAATTATCTACGTGAGCTGGTGGCAGAGGTAGCGCCTGGCCGTGCACGCGATGCGCGTCCGTTCCGTCTGGCGGTGATCCAGCTGGGTACCTACGATGGCACCATCTATAACGCCCGTCAGGTGGTGGATAAGATTGGGCACCTGTGTGATTACATCCTGTTTGACTCTGCCTGGGTAGGCTACGAGCAGTTTATTCCGATGATGGCCGACTGCTCTCCGCTGCTGCTTGAGCTGAACGAAAACGATCCGGGGATCCTGGTCACTCAGTCCGTGCACAAACAGCAGGCAGGCTTCTCGCAGACTTCGCAAATCCACAAGAAAGACAGCCATATCAAAGGGCAACAACGCTATGTCCCGCATAAGCGGCTGAATAATGCCTTTATGATGCACGCCTCCACCAGCCCGTTCTATCCGCTGTTTGCCGCACTGGACATCAACGCCCGTATGCATGAAGGCCAGAGCGGCCGCAACATGTGGATGGACTGCGTGGTGAACGGTATCGAGGCGCGCAAGCTGATCCTGGAGAACTGTCAGTATCTGCGCCCGTTCGTGCCGGAAACGGTGGATGGACGTCCCTGGGAAAGCTGGGACACGGCGGACATTGCGACCGATCTGCGCTTCTTCCACTTCGTGCCGGGTGAACGCTGGCACGCCTTTGAAGGCTACGCTGAGCACCAGTATTTTATCGACCCGTGCAAGCTGCTGCTGACCACGCCGGGCATCAACGCCCGCACCGGGGAATATGAGGACTTCGGCGTGCCCGCCACTATCCTCGCCAACTTCCTGCGTGAAAACGGCATCGTGCCGGAGAAATGCGATCTCAACTCGATCCTGTTCCTGCTCACGCCTGCGGAGGACATGGGCAAACTGCAGCAGTTGGTTGCTCAACTGGTGCGCTTCGAAAAACTGCTTGAGAGCGATGTTCCGCTAAAAGAGGTCCTGCCTTCTCTCTACAAACAGCATCCGGAGCGTTACGTCGGTTACACCCTGCGCCAGATCTGTCAGGAAATGCATGACCTGTACGCCCGCCACAACGTGAAACAGCTGCAGAAAGAGATGTTCCGCAAGTCTCACTTCCCGCGCGTCATGATGAACCCGCAAGAGGCGAACTATGCCTACCTGCGCGGTGAGGTCGAGCTGGTTTCACTGCGTGACGCAGAAGGCCGTATCGCCGCTGAAGGTGCACTTCCTTATCCACCGGGGGTGCTGTGCGTTGTGCCGGGTGAAGTCTGGGGCGGTTCCGTACTGCGCTATTTTGCCGCGCTGGAAGAAGGCATCAACCTTCTGCCGGGCTTCGCGCCGGAGCTGCAGGGCGTGTACGTCGAGGAGTGTGACGGTCGAAAACAGGTTCGCTGCTACGTCATTAAACAACCCGCAGCTCAGCCATCTCTGCTGAAAGGAGAAAAATTATGAGCAAGTCCAATAAGATGGGCGTGGTGCAACTCACCATCCTCACCATGGTCAACATGATGGGATCCGGGATTATCATGCTGCCCACCAAGCTCGCAGAAGTGGGTACCATTTCGATTATCTCCTGGCTGGTAACGGCAGTCGGCTCAATGGCGCTGGCGTGGGCGTTTGCCAAGTGCGGGATGTTCAGCCGTAAGTCTGGCGGCATGGGCGGCTATGCCGAATACGCCTTTGGCAAGTCGGGCAACTTTATGGCCAACTATACCTACGGGGTGTCGCTGCTGATCGCCAACGTGGCGATTGCCATCTCCGCGGTGGGTTACGGTACGGAGCTGTTTGGCGCGACGCTCAGCCCGGTACAAATAGGGCTGGCGACCATCGGGGTGCTGTGGATCTGCACCGTCGCCAACTTTGGCGGCGCGCGCATCACCGGACAGCTCAGCAGCATCACCGTCTGGGGCGTGATTATCCCGGTAGTCGGTCTGTGCATCATCGGCTGGTTCTGGTTTAGCCCGACACTGTACGCCAACTCCTGGAACCCGCACCACGTGCCGTTCTTTACCGCAGTGGGCTCTTCTATCGCCATGACGCTGTGGGCCTTCCTCGGTCTGGAATCCGCCTGCGCGAACGCGGAAGTGGTAGAGAATCCGGAAAAGAACGTGCCGATTGCGGTCCTCGGCGGCACGCTGGGCGCGGCGGTGATCTATATCGTCTCTACTAACGTGATTGCGGGCATCGTACCGAATATGGATCTGGCAAACTCCACGGCGCCGTTCGGGCTGGCTTTCGCGCAGATGTTCACGCCGGAAGTCGGGAAAGTGATTATGGGTCTGATGGTGATGTCCTGTTGCGGTTCCCTTCTCGGCTGGCAGTTCACCATCGCGCAGGTGTTTAAATCCTCCGCAGATGAAGGTTACTTCCCGAAAATCTTCTCCCGCGTAAGCAAGGCCGATGCGCCGGTGCAGGGCATGCTGGCGATTGTCATCTTCCAGAGCGGATTGTCGCTGATGACCATTAGCCCATCGCTGAACAGCCAGTTCAACGTGCTGGTCAACCTGGCGGTTGTGACAAATATCATTCCGTATATTCTGTCGATGGCGGCGCTGGTGATTATTCAGAAAGTCGCGAAGGTTGATCCACGCAAGGCGCGAGCGGCCAATATCGTGGCGCTGATTGGGGCAATCTACAGCTTCTATGCGCTCTACTCATCCGGCCAGGAAGCGATGCTGTATGGCGCGATGGTGACCTTTATGGGCTGGACGCTGTACGGTCTGGTGTCACCGCGGTTTGAATTGAAGAACAAGCACAGTTAGGTAAAAGCAAAACGGCAACCCAAGGGTTGCCGTTTTTAATGTTTTCTCCCTCTCCCAGTGGGAGAGGGCCGGGGTGAGGGCATCAGCCCGCACCAGAACACTACTTACGCGTTTTTCAGCACTTCGCTGACAATCTCTACCGCTTCTTTCTCAATCTGCTGACGGTGCTCAGCGCCGAGGAAGCTTTCGCAATAGATTTTATACGCATCTTCCGTACCGGATGGACGCGCGGCGAACCAGCCGTTCTCGGTCATCACTTTCAGACCACCGATAGACGCACCGTTGCCCGGCGCCGCCGTCAGACGCGCGGTGATCGGATCGCCCGCCAGGGTGCTTGCGCTGACCATCTCCGGAGAGAGTTTGGACAGAGCGGCTTTCTGGGCAGAGGTCGCGCCAGCCTGAATGCGGTTATAGCTTGGCGCACCAAAACGCTCCGCCAGCGCGTTGTAATGTTCCTGCGGGTTCTTACCGGTGACCGCGGTGATTTCCGCCGCCAGCAGGCACATGATGATGCCGTCTTTGTCAGTTGACCACGGCGTGCCGTCGAAGCGCAGGAAGGACGCGCCCGCGCTCTCTTCACCGCCGAAGCCGAAGCTGCCGTCGTGCAGACCGTCAACAAACCACTTGAAGCCCACCGGCACTTCCACTAGCTTGCGGCCCAGTGCCTCGACCACGCGGTCGATCATCGCGGAGGAAACCAGGGTTTTACCAACAGCCACCTCTTTGCCCCACTGCGGGCGATGCTGGAACAGGTAGTTAATTGCAACGGCCAGATAGTGGTTCGGGTTCATCAGCCCGGCAGGGGTGACGATACCGTGACGGTCATAATCCGGGTCGTTAGCAAACGCCAGGTCGAATTTATCACGCAGCGCCAGCAGGCCCGCCATTGCGCACTCCGAGGAGCAGTCCATGCGGATCGCGCCGTCTTTATCGAGGTGCATAAAGCGGAAGGTCTGATCGACGTGATCGTTCACGATGGTCAGATCCAGCTTGTAATGCTCTGCAATGCGCTTCCAGTATTCAATACCGGAGCCGCCCAGCGGATCCACGCCCAGCTTCAGACCGGCTTTCTGGATGGCCGACATATCGACGATATCCGCCAGCCCTTCCACGAATGGCTGAACCAGATCCTGCTCTTTCACATGACCGGACGCCATGGCGGCATCCAGAGAGATACGTTTAACGCCTTTCAGATCGTCGGCTAACAGGGCATTCGCACGGTCTTCCACCACTTTGGTGACGTTGGTGTCTGCCGGGCCACCGTTAGGCGGGTTATATTTAATGCCACCGTCGTCTGGTGGGTTATGAGATGGCGTAATGACGATACCGTCAGCCTGTGCGCCACCTTTTTTGTTGTGTACGAGGATTGCGTTAGAGACCGCAGGCGTTGGCGTGAAACCGTTGTTCTCCTGAACAATCACATCCACACCGTTCGCTGCCAGCACTTCCAGTACGGAAATAAACGCCGGTTCAGACAGGGCGTGAGTATCTTTCCCCACGTAGCATGGACCGGTAACACCATTTTTGGCGCGCTCTTCCGCGATGGCCTGGGCAATGGCCAGAATGTGCGGTTCGTTAAAGCTATGGCGCGCCGCACTACCGCGGTGACCAGATGTGCCGAACTTCACTGCGTGTTCTGCGTTGCCCACGACCGGCTTCAGCACGTAATACTGCGCGGTCAGTTGAGCGACGTTAATCAAATCGCTTTGTTGTGCAGGTTGGCCTGCACGGCTGTGATTTGCCATTGCCTGGTCCTTTTGATGCAAGGGTTAAATTGTACCGCAAACCTTTTCAATCAATTCCGCCGGGAACTGCATGGACTGCATGATGTGTTCAACCATGCTGCACTTGCGGCCCGTATTGGTATTGGTGATGACCCAGTACGGTGTGCCAGGGACATGTTTAGGTTTGGTTTGATTGCCATTTTGTAACAGCGTCTGTTCGTCGCCCGCGAAATAGACACGGGTGCGACCGTGGAGCGACTCGGTAGCTTCAGCAAACGCTTTGTTATCCAGTGAATGAAGTGTAGACAGCACCAGCATAAAGCGGTTAACCGCCTTTTTCTGCTCTGCGTATTCATCAGAGAGCAGCAGTTCACGTACTGCGCGCACTTTATCTTTTGCCGGTATCACGGCAGGTTTTGCTTGTGCAACAACGCTCGGCTGAGACACGACATCTTTTGTGACAGGGGTAGCAGGCTGTGAGGCGGCGGAAATTTTAAGCATACGCCGTAAAATGTCGGACGCGCTCTCCCCGATATGCCGCGTCTGGCTGGCAATAAACTGATAGAGTTCGTCATCAACTTCGATTGTTTTCATCTTAATCCAGTGCGATATCTTATCTGAATACAAGTCGTTGGGATTATAAGGTCAAATCCCAACAGCGGATAGCGTCAAACCCGGCAGGCGGCAAAAGTCAGATTAAACTGGATCCTTGCAGCCGGGCGGCAGAATGGTCAACATGATACCCTAACCTGACATACGTAAAAAAAGAACTTTGCCATGAAATTGAATACCCGAGCGCAATCTGCACAATCGCCGAACAATAATTCTCCCATCGTACTGGTTCACGGGCTGTTTGGTAGCCTCGATAACCTGGGCGTGCTGGCGCGCGATCTGGTTTCCGACCACGATATTTTACAGGTTGATATGCGCAATCACGGTCTTTCCGGGCGTTCCGACGAGATGACCTACGCGGCGATGGCGGAGGATCTGCTGGATACGCTGGATGCACATAACCTGCAGAAGGTAACGCTGATCGGGCATTCCATGGGTGGCAAAGCGGTGATGGCCCTGACGGCGCTTGCGCCAGAGCGTATCAACGGGCTGGTTGTCATTGACGTCGCGCCTGTGGATTACAACGTCCGCCGTCACGATGAGATTTTCGCCGCTATTAATGCGGTCACAGAAGCGGGCGTCGCAACACGCCAACAGGCCGCCGCCGTAATGCGTGAGCATCTGGATGAAGAAGGCGTCGTGCAGTTCCTGCTGAAGTCGTTTGTCGACGGGCAATGGCGTTTTAACGTGCCGGTGCTCTGGGAGCAATACAACAACATCGTGGGCTGGGAAAACGTCCCCGCGTGGCCACACCCTACCCTCTTTATTCGCGGCGGAAACTCGCCTTACGTTACCGATGCCTGCCGCGACACGCTGCTGGCCCAATTCCCGCAGGCTCGCGCCCATGTGATCGCCGGTGCCGGGCACTGGGTTCACGCCGAAAAACCGGACGCCGTCCTGCGCGCCATTCGTCGCTATCTCTCTGATACTGCAAATTGATTAAAAAGAGAGCGACTGGAAGGTTGTGGGCTTCCAGTCGTTGGCGTGCCGTTTTCGGTGATGTATGATGGCGCGCTTATCGCCCGGGCATTAGCAGGGCGGCGTATTTCCCCCGAAGTCTCAGAATCATGGCCAAAGAACAAACGGACCGTACGACACTAGATCTGTTCGCGAATGAGCGTCGACCGGGACGACCGAAAACGAATCCGCTCTCGCGCGATGAACAGCTGCGTATCAATAAACGCAACCAGCTTAAACGCGATAAAAATCGTGGGCTTAAGCGTGTCGAACTGAAGCTGAACGCCGATGCTGTCGATGCACTAAATGAGCTGGCCGAGGCGCGTAACATCAGCCGCAGCGAACTGATTGAAGAGATGTTAATCACCCAACTTGAGACATTGCGCAGCAAGGCATAAGTCTGAAAATCCCCTTTATGACCCTTTTCATGTAGCACAGAGTGCAGTCCTGCGCGATAGCTGTTTCCGCAGGGTTGCCTGTTCTGCTATTATTGCCCTTATCCGTGGACAAATTGCGCCACCATACCATTAAGTTTCAAGAGGTTATTTTACTCATGGCAATCATCGGCATTTTCTTTGGCAGTGATACCGGCAATACCGAAAATATCGCAAAAAACATTCAAAAACAGCTCGGTAAAGACGTTGCCGATGTGCACGACATCGCCAAGAGCAGCAAAGAAGATCTCGAAGGCTATGACATCCTGCTGCTGGGCATTCCAACCTGGTACTACGGCGAAGCGCAGTGTGACTGGGATGATTTCTTCCCAACCCTGGAAGAAGTTGACTTCAACGGTAAGCTGGTCGCGCTGTTCGGTTGTGGCGATCAGGAAGATTACGCAGAATACTTCTGTGACGCACTGGGCACCATCCGCGACATTATTGAACCGCGCGGTGCTGCTATCGTGGGCCACTGGCCAACGGCGGGTTACCACTTTGAAGCCTCTAAAGGCCTGGCAGACGACGACCACTTTGTCGGCCTTGCCATTGACGAAGACCGTCAGCCAGAACTGACCGCTGAACGCGTTGAGAAATGGGTTAAGCAGGTTCGCGAAGAACTGAACCTCGACGACATTCTTAACGCCTGATTTCCCGGTGGCGCAACTCCGGTTGCGCCCGCTTACCAGGTAAAACCGATTAAATTAATTGCTACAAACTTTTAACTTTTTCGTTCAGACCTGTACAATACCCCCCTGGTAAAAAGTGGATGCCATCGAACAAGTTTGTTGGTGATACCACGTTTTTATAAGCATACTTTGCTTGAGACTTGCAGTTTTCATTTAGCCATGGCAGTTCTATAATGAGACGCATTATCCCAAGTGCATTTTCTGTCACTTCTTCTTTAGAAGTGAATCGTTTAGCAACAGGACAGATTCCGCATGACTGACAACAATACCGCATTAAAGAAGGCTGGCCTGAAAGTAACGCTTCCTCGGTTAAAAATCCTTGAAGTGCTTCAGGGGCCAGACAATCACCATGTCAGTGCGGAAGACCTCTACAAACGTCTTATCGACATGGGTGAAGAGATTGGGCTGGCAACCGTGTATCGTGTGCTGAACCAGTTCGATGACGCGGGCATTGTTACCCGTCATAACTTCGAAGGCGGCAAATCCGTTTTCGAGCTGACCCAGCAGCACCATCACGATCACCTGATCTGCCTCGATTGTGGCAAGGTTATTGAATTCAGCGATGATTCCATCGAATCACGCCAGCGTGAAATCGCCGCACGTCACGGTATTCGCCTGACCAACCACAGCCTGTACCTGTATGGTCACTGTGCTGAAGGCGACTGCCGTGAAGACGACCACGCGCACGACGCGAAATAATATCGTGTTTATACTCTGAGCCAGCCGTAAGGTTGGCTTTTTTTTGCCTGTTTTTGGGCAAAAAAAAGCCCGGTGACGCAGCGCCACCGGGCGTAAAGCAACTTATTTATTGTTACTGCGAATATCGCTCCAGATCTTATCGCAACGCTTCGCCACTTCCTGATCGTTACCGGTTTTACGCGCCTGAATGCAGGCCTGGTAATCCATCACGCGGACGTTTTCCTGCGTCGCAAACTGCTCATGCGCTTTCTCTTTCTTCAGCACGTTCAGCACGCTCTGACAGGCTTCGATTTTCTCCGGCGACCCTTCCGCTGTATTGATACAGGCGCTATAGGCCTCCTTCAGGCGGGAATCTTCTTTTGGTGCCTCAGTCTGAGCACACGCCACCAGCCCTGATGCCAGCAACGCGACGATTACGATTTTTTTCATCATGTGCAGTCTCCATACTGGCGGGACATTGCCCGCCGGTGTGTTCATCAGAAGATAGTGAATGGCGCAATGACCATGAATTTCACGTCACGTTCATCCTGGAAGATGTTGCCGTAACCGCCCGCGTAGCTCGGGATATCGGAGTGGTTGTCATACTGCGTGAAGTGCAGTTTGAACATCGTGCCTTTTGCACGGCCATCCTGCAGGGTGTAGATCGCATCCAGGCTGTAAGAAGACTCTTTCAGACGATAGTTTGGATCGTAGTACGCGTCCGGTGTCGCCATATCAGCAGGTTTTGCGTCCCAGGCGTAAGCGTAAGATGCACCCACCGCCCAGCCAGGCAGGTTCCAGTTTTTCAGGTCATACATTGCGCCGAAGAACACCGCTTTTTCGCCGTCGGCGTTGAAGTCAGAGCGGTTATCCCACCAGATATCGAGACGACCGTTAGAGGACGCGTAGGTTGGCGTCATACGCTGCAGGAAATAGCCCTGCTGCCCTTCAGCCTTCACCCATGTTCCTTCCAGACGTAAATCGACCTGGCCCACTTTGTAGCCGAAGGTCAGTGCCTGCAGCCATGCAGTGCCGTCATAGATATCGTTAACGGTGCCATTGCTGGCTTTATCGCGCGTGCCGTAGAACTGGTAGCTGGTGCTCAGCGGGCTGCCCACAACATCAAATTTGTAGCTAGCTTTAGCAAAATACTGATCGATATAACCTTCCGCCTGACCAAATGCAGCTTCCAGGACCAGGTCGTTTTTGAAGTCGTATTTTGCGCCCAGCGAGTGAAGGTAATCGACTTTGGTTTTCTTATCGTTCTGGTAGAACTTGTCCATCTCAATGTGCCACGGTGCTTTGTACTCGTTGGTCCACATATAGGAGAAGCTCAGCGCGCCCGCATCGCCGTAGTCAAAGTTAGCCCCGGCTTCCGCGCCCTGGTAGGTACCCGGCATAAAGCTCCAGTGCGGCGCTAACAGCGTTTGACCGGTTGGCTGAATATAGCCCCCACGTGCCCACACCGGGCCGTATTTGAATTTCGCTGCTGCCTTGTACAGACTGACACCGCTTTTATCGCCAGACCAGTCTTCTTTATACGCTTTGTTACTGGAGGAGAAGGCGATTTCGTTCGGGTGTGCGCTGTCGCCGTTTTCAGCCATTTCAATGGCGGTGAAGGCAGCAATATCCAGACCGAACATATCCGCGGCATAGCCTGACTGGAAGTCCAGGTTGGCGTTCCAGGTCGAGTGCGAAAGGTTGGTTTTGTATTTGTCTTCAGTGACGTCTTTACGGTCACGCTCACGCTGCCAGTAATAAATACCGCCCGTGAGGGTAGAATCATCGATGAAACCTTCTGCCTTAGCTTCTGGGGTGATCGCCAGGCTCGACATTGCTGTCACACCGGCGATAGCCAGCGCCAGCGCACTACGTTTGCCACTGAACGTACGCATAGATTATTCCTCTTTGACGAATTAAAACGCCTTAACGGCGAAAATATAAAAGACCAAAAGGTCAGGGGTAGTTAGAAATACCCTCGAATTAACTACCGCCTTTAGGTTATTTTTCGCGACGCGAATTATCAATGCTTTTCCGTGGGCAAAAGTCAGGATTATGACGAAGTGCACATAATTCGTAGTGCTTTGTAACATTTAGAGGAGAGCGAGGATTGGCGGGGAAATATAAGAAATTTCAGCGGGTAGCGTAGGTACTTGGTGTTTATTTTTCATCCTTTTTGTATTTCGTAAAAATACAAACTTTTTTTAGAAAAATAAGTAGCACCTCATTGACCTGATATTTTAGCGGCTTATCTTTAAGCCCTGGCTTAATACCATGATCATTAAATAAAAAAAACGCCGCAATAAGCGGCGTTTGTTTCTCCTTGACCAGAGCAGCAATATTATTCGCCGATCTTAGCCCAGGTGTCACGCAGCCCGACGGTACGGTTAAATACCGGTTTTTCTGCGGTGCTGTAACGGCTGTCCAGGCAGAAGTAACCTTCACGCTCGAACTGGAACGCTTTACCCGCTTCAGCCGCTTTCAGGGACGGCTCAGCGTAACCCTGCCTGATAACGAGTGATTCCGGGTTTATGGTCGCCAGGAAATCGTCAGCCGCGCCTGGGTTAGGCACGCTGAACAGACGGTCATACAGACGGATCTCAACCGGCAGCGCATGGGAAGCGCTCACCCAGTGAATAACGCCCTTCACCTTACGGCCATCAGCAGGGTCTTTACTCAGCGTTTCTGCATCGTAAGAACAGAAAATGGTGGTGATGTTACCTTCTGCATCTTTCTCAACGCGCTCAGCTTTAATCACGTATGCATTACGCAGACGGACTTCTTTGCCCAGCACCAGACGCTTGTACTGCTTGTTCGCTTCTTCGCGGAAGTCAGCACGATCGATCCAGATCTCGCCGCTGAACGGCACGTCGCGGGTACCCATCTCCGGCTTGCTCGGATGGTTAGGCATAGACACCAGCTCGCTCTCGCCCTGCGGGTAGTTTTCGATAACCAGTTTAACCGGGTCGATCACCGCCATCGCGCGCGGGGCGTTTTCGTTCAGGTCTTCACGGATGCAGGATTCCAGAGAAGCGATTTCAATGGTGTTGTCCTGTTTCGTGACGCCGATACGTTTGCAGAACTCGCGAATTGACGCAGAGGTGTAGCCACGACGGCGCAGACCGGAGATGGTCGGCATACGCGGGTCATCCCAGCCTTCAACGTGCTTGTCAGTGACCAGCAGGTTCAGCTTACGTTTGGACATCACGGTGTATTCCAGGTTCAGACGAGAGAACTCGTACTGACGTGGATGCACAGGAATGGTGATGTTATCCAGCACCCAGTCGTACAGACGGCGGTTGTCCTGGAACTCCAGCGTACACAGAGAGTGCGTAATGCCTTCCAGCGCATCGCTGATGCAGTGGGTGAAGTCGTACATCGGGTAGATGCACCACTTGTTACCGGTCTGGTGGTGTTCCGCAAACTTAATGCGGTACAACACCGGATCGCGCATCACGATGAACGGAGAGGCCATGTCGATTTTGGCACGCAGACACGCTTTGCCTTCTTCGAAGCCACCGGCACGCATTTTTTCAAACAGCGCCAGGTTCTCTTCTACACTGCGATCGCGGTATGGGCTGTTTTTGCCCGGTGCGGTCAGCGAGCCGCGATATTCACGGATTTCGTCAGCAGAGAGTTCATCCACATACGCCAGACCTTTGTTGATAAGCTCTACAGCGTAGGCGTACAGCTGATCGAAATAGTCAGAGGAGTAGCAGATATCGCCAGACCAGCTGAAGCCCAGCCATTGCACGTCGTTCTTGATGGACTCAACGTATTCGATGTCTTCTTTTACTGGGTTGGTGTCATCGAAACGCAGGTTGCACTGGCCCTGATAGTCTTGCGCAATACCAAAGTTCAGGCAGATAGATTTTGCATGCCCAATATGCAGGTAGCCGTTCGGCTCCGGCGGGAAGCGGGTATGAATTGTGGTGTGCTTACCACTGGCCAGATCTTCATCGATGATCTGACGAATAAAGTTACTCGGGCGGGCTTCTGCCTCACTCATCGTGGATTCCTCAAAGCGTAAACAACGTATAACGGCATATGGTCTTATAAGCCGGACGTAGTGACAACCCTTAGTTACGGAAAATACGTATCAGATGAAAATAATGGGGGCGTTTGCTGCAAAAAAAAGCGGCGGAGGATATCCCCCGCCGCTTAAGGCATGACTCTACTCAGGAGCGATTACTTGCCTTTAATCTCATACAGTGGCGTTTGGCCCGCAACCACCTGACCTTTCGCCTGGATAACCAGACCGCTGAAGTCGTCGATGTTGCTGCACACGACCGGGCTGATCATCGAGCGCGCGTTAGCGTTCAGGAAGTCCAGATCCATTTCCAGAATCGGCTGGCCTGCCACTACTTCTGCCCCCTCTTCCACCAGGCGAGTAAAGCCCTGACCGTTCAGCGCAACGGTATCGATACCCATGTGGACAACGATCTCCGCGCCTTTTTCCGTTTCGAGGCAGAACGCGTGGTTGGTGTTGAAGATTTTAACGATGGTACCGGCAGCAGGAGACACAACGGTTTTGTCCGTTGGCTTCACGGCCACGCCGTCACCGACCGCTTTGCTGGCGAACGCTTCGTCAGGTACCTGCTCAATGGCAACCACGTCACCCGTAACCGGAGACACCAGCGCGGCGATGGTCACCGCATTTGGCACAGCCTGTGGTTTAGCAGCAGCGGGTGCAGCAGGCGCTGCAGTGGCTTCAGCTGCGGCTACCGGACCCGTCGTTTTCATCGCGTTAGCAATTTTCTCTGCCACGAAGCCGACGATAATCTGCACGCTGGTTTTGTTCAGGCGGATAACGCCGGACGCACCCAGACGTTTTGCCAGCGCTTCGTTCACCAGAGAAGAGTCTTTAACGTTCAGACGCAGACGAGTGATACAGGCATCAATACCGGTCAGGTTGTCAGAACCGCCGACAGCGGCAATGTACTGACGCGCCAGACCAGAAACATCCTGCTCCTGACCGCCGCTCACGTTCACATCCTGACCATCCGCTTCGCTACCGGCAACAGCCAGCTCGCGACCCGGGGTCATCAGGTTGAATTTGGTGATGGTGAAGCGGAATACCACGTAGTAGATAACGAAGAACACCAGACCTTGTGGGATCAGCATCCACCAGTGGGTCGCCAGCGGGTTACGGGACGACAGCACCATATCCACCAGACCGGCGCTGAAGCCGAAACCGGCAATCCACTGCATGCTTGCAGCGATGAACACGGAGATACCGGTCAGCACGGCGTGGATCACATACAGAACCGGCGCAACGAACATGAAGGAGAATTCCAGCGGCTCGGTGATACCGGTGAAGAAGGCCGCGAACGCACCTGCCATCATGATACCCAACACTTTCGCTTTGTTCTCTGGACGCGCGCAGTGGTAGATAGCCAGCGCTGCACCCGGCAGGCCGAACATCATGATTGGGAAGAAGCCTGCCTGGTAACGACCGGTGATACCCACAACCGCTTTACCTGCTTCGATGGACTGTGCGCCACCCAGGAAGTTAGGAATATCGTTAATACCGGCAACGTCGAACCAGAATACGGAGTTCAGCGCGTGGTGCAGACCAACAGGGATCAACAGACGGTTGAAGAACGCGTACACGCCCGCACCGACGGAACCCAGCTTCTGGATGTGTTCACCGAAGTTCACCAGACCGTCGAAGATCACCGGCCAGATGTACATCAGGATGAACGCAACGAAGATCATCACGAAGGAGGTGAGGATTGGCACCAGACGACGGCCGCTGAAGAATGACAGCGCTTTCGGCAGCTCAACGCTGCTGAAGCGGTTGTACAGTTCCGCAGAGATAATACCGACGAGGATACCCACGAACTGGTTGCTGATCTTACCGAACGCGGCAGGAACCTGGTCCGCCGGGATCTTCTGGATCATGGAAACCGCAGCCGGAGAACAGAGCGTGGTCAGCACCAGGAAGCCCACGAAACCGGTCAATGCCGCAGCACCGTCTTTATCTTTGGACATACCGTAAGCCACACCAATGGCGAACAGCACGGACATGTTGTCGATGATGGCAGAACCAGACTTAATGAAGAACGCCGCTAGCGCGTTGTCTCCACCCCAGCCAACCGGGTCAATCCAGTAACCGACACCCATTAATATCGCTGCCGCTGGCAGCGTGGCAACCGGCACCATAAGCGCGCGGCCAACCTTTTGTAAATAACCTAGAATACTCACTTTCTTCCCCCTATGAGACCCCGTTTCAGGCACGTTCTCTGCTGTGTTTTTATTGTGTCATTCACTAATAGATACAGTTGATGATTCACTGGCATTGTGAGTGTGTGAAAAATTAATTCGTATCGCAAATTAAACACCCGTTTTTTGTGATTTTTGTCACCAAATATCGTAATCACCCCTCCCTTTCACTGGCTAACAGCGAAAACTTATTTTATCATTCAAAAAATCAAGACGGATTGATCCGGCCTGAAAGGTTCCAGGTTACGCTTACGTATCAGGTTGCACTAATCATCCGCCCACTTTTTTAATTAAACTTTAGAGGTGAACAATGAGACTGATCCCCCTGGCAACAGCTGAACAAGTCGGTAAATGGGCTGCGCGTCATATCGTTAACCGCATTAATGCGTTCAAACCTACCGCCGATCGTCCTTTCGTTCTTGGCCTTCCAACCGGTGGTACCCCGCTGACCGCATATAAAGCTCTGGTTGAAATGCACAAAGCGGGCCAGGTTAGCTTTAAGCATGTTGTAACCTTCAACATGGACGAATATGTTGGCCTGCCAAAGGAACATCCGGAAAGCTACCATAGCTTCATGCACCGTAATTTCTTTGATCACGTTGATATCCCAGCTGAAAATATTAACCTGCTGAATGGAAACGCGCCTGATATTGACGCAGAATGCCGTCAGTACGAAGAAAAAATCCGTTCTTACGGTAAAATCCACCTGTTCATGGGTGGCGTGGGCAACGATGGTCATATCGCGTTCAACGAACCAGCATCTTCTCTGGCTTCCCGTACCCGTATCAAGACGCTGACCCATGACACCCGCGTGGCAAACTCCCGTTTCTTTGACGGCGACGTGAACCAGGTTCCAAAATACGCCCTGACCGTTGGCGTAGGCACCCTGCTGGATGCCGAAGAAGTGATGATCCTGGTACTGGGCGGCGTGAAAGCGCAGGCACTTCAGGCTGCCGTTGAAGGCAACGTTAACCACATGTGGACCATCAGCTGCCTGCAGCTGCATCCTAAAGCCGTCGTCGTGTGTGACGAACCGTCCACGATGGAGCTGAAAGTGAAAACGCTGAAATACTTCAACGAGTTAGAAGCAGAGAACATCAAAGGTCTGTAATTGAATAACCGCCTCTGTATGCAGGGGCGGTCGCTTTTTTTTAAACCGGGGGTCGTTATGTACGCTTTAACCCACGGTCGGATTTATACCGGCCATGAAATTCTGGATGACCACGCGATTGTTATCGCGAATGGCCTGATTGAACGTGTTTGTCCGCTGGCAGAACTGCCGCCGGAGATTGAACAGCGCTCACTCAATGGAGCAGTAATCTCCCCCGGTTTCATCGACGTACAGCTTAACGGCTGCGGCGGTGTGCAGTTCAATGACTCCGCGGATGCCGTGACGGTCGAAACGCTGGAGATCATGCAGAAAGCCAACGAGAAATCGGGCTGCACCAGCTATTTGCCAACGCTCATCACCAGCAGTGATGACCTCATGAAGCAGGGTATCCGCGTGATGCGTGAATACCTGGCCAAACACCCTAATCAGGCGCTGGGTCTGCACCTTGAAGGGCCGTGGCTGAACATGGTGAAGAAAGGTACGCATAACCCTGACTACGTCCGCAAACCGGACGCTGAGCTGGTCGACTACATGTGTGCTAACGCCGATGTCATTACCAAAGTGACGCTGGCACCTGAAATGACCGGTACTGACGTTATCAGCAAACTGGCTGCCGCCGGGATCGTAGTGTCAGCGGGTCACTCAAACGCCACGCAGAAAGAAGCGAAAGCCGGTTTCCGCGCAGGTATTACTTTTGCGACGCATTTGTACAACGCAATGCCGTATATTACCGGTCGCGAGCCGGGGCTGGTTGGCGCGATTCTGGATGAGCCAGACGTTTACTGCGGCATTATCGCAGACGGCTTGCACGTCGATTTCACCAACATTCGCAACGCAAAACGCCTGAAAGGCGACAAGCTGTGTCTGGTGACAGATGCCACAGCGCCAGCAGGGGCAAATATTGAGCAGTTCATTTTTGCTGGTAAAACAATATACTACCGCAATGGACTTTGTGTGGACGAAAACGGCACGCTGAGCGGTTCTGCCCTTACCATGATTGAAGGGGTACGTAACCTGGTTGAGCATTGCGGCATTGCGCTTGATGAAGTGCTGCGTATGGCGACGCTTTATCCGGCTCGCGCAATGGGCGTGGATAAACAGCTTGGCGGAATTGCACCGGGTATGGTTGCAAACCTGACGGCGTTCACACACGATTATAAAATTATTAAGACCATCGTTAATGGTAACGAGGTCGTCACTGAGTAAGTAAAAGTATGACACCAGGCGGACAAGCTCAAATCGGTAATGTCGATCTCGTTAAACAACTTAACAGCGCGGCGGTTTATCGCCTGATTGACTCACACGGGCCAATCTCTCGAATTCAGATAGCCGAACAAAGCCAGCTTGCTCCCGCCAGCGTAACCAAAATTACGCGTCAGCTTATTGAGCGCGGTCTGATCAAAGAAGTCGATCAGCAGGCCTCCACCGGGGGCCGCCGCGCCATCTCCATCATTACCGAAACCCGCAATTTTCAGGCGATTGGCGTCCGACTGGGTCGTCATGACACCACGCTCACGCTCTACGATCTGAGCAGCAAAGCCATTGCGGAAGAGCACTATCCCCTTCCGGAGCGCACCCAGGAGACGCTGGAGCATGCGCTGCTGAACACCATCGCGCACTTTATTGAGAGCTGTCAGCGTAAGATCCGCGAACTTATCGCTATCTCAGTGATCCTGCCCGGCCTTGTCGACCCGGAAAGCGGCGTGATTCGTTACATGCCGCATATCCAGGTCGAGAACTGGGGGCTGGTCGACGCGCTGGAAAAGCGCTTTAAAGTCACCTGTTTTGTGGGTCATGATATTCGCTCGCTGGCGCTGGCTGAGCACTACTTTGGTGCGAGCCAGGACTGCGAAGACTCTATTCTGGTGCGCGTACACCGGGGGACGGGTGCGGGCATTATCTCGAATGGCCGTATTTTTATCGGTCGCAACGGCAACGTCGGCGAGATTGGTCACATTCAGGTTGAACCGCTCGGCGAGCGCTGCCACTGCGGCAATTTCGGCTGCCTTGAAACGGTTGCCGCCAACGCCGCCATCGAGCACCGCGTTCGCCATCTGCTGGAACAGGGCTATCAAAGCCGTGTTACGCTGAACGACTGTAAGATTGGCGCCATCTGCAAAGCCGCTAATAAAGGCGATGCGCTGGCCTGCGAAGTGATCGAGCAGGTTGGACGCCATCTTGGCAAAACCATCGCCATTGCTATCAACCTGTTTAACCCGCAAAAAGTCGTGATTGCCGGGGAAATCGTCGAAGCCGAAAAAGTCTTACTGCCCGCCATTGAAGGTTGCATCAATACCCAGGCGCTGAAAGCGTTTCGTCAGAATTTACCGGTAGTGCGATCTACATTGGATCACCGCTCCGCAATTGGTGCGTTTGCCCTGGTAAAACGCGCCATGCTCAACGGGATCCTGCTCCAGCATTTGCTGGAAAGTTGATCGGGACTTATAGTAACGCCTTCTTTTTTTGATGCCGGATTGTCCATGACCATTAAGAATGTAATTTGTGATATCGACGGCGTGCTGATGCACGACAACGTTGCCGTGCCGGGTGCTGCGGAGTTTCTTCACCGCATCATCGACAAAGGAATGCCTCTGGTTCTTCTCACGAACTACCCTTCCCAAACCGGTCAGGATCTGGCAAACCGCTTTGCCACGGCGGGCGTCAACGTACCGGACAGCGTGTTTTATACCTCCGCGATGGCAACCGCTGATTTTCTGAAGCGTCAGGAAGGAAAAAAGGCCTATGTCGTCGGTGAAGGCGCGCTGATCCACGAGCTGTATAAAGCAGGCTTTACCATTACCGATGTGAACCCGGACTTTGTGATTGTCGGCGAAACGCGCTCCTTTAACTGGGAGATGATGCATAAAGCTGCGTATTTTGTCGCCAGCGGCGCGCGCTTTATCGCCACCAATCCGGATACGCACGGCCGTGGTTTTTATCCGGCCTGCGGCGCGCTGTGCGCCGGTATTGAGAAAATCTCCGGTCGTCAGCCGTTTGTGGTCGGTAAACCGAGCCCGTGGATCATTCGTGCCGCGCTGAACAAGATGCAGGCACACTCCGAAGAAACCGTGATTGTCGGCGATAACCTGCGCACCGATATTCTGGCCGGTTTCCAGGCGGGTCTTGAGACCATCCTGGTGCTTTCTGGCGTCTCTCAACTTGATGACATTGACGCGATGCCATTCCGGCCAAGCTGGATTTACCCCTCCGTCGATGAAATCGACATTATCTGACACCCAACCACGCCTCAGGGCGTGGTTTTTCATTTCTGGCTCGCAAAACCGAAGCACCATCTAATAAAAAACGCCTTCTATTAAATAATCCTCAATAAAAGCGCGTCAGACGTACGCTTTTTTCAACATTCTGCAATCACCATTGCGCTATTTGCGTTTTCCCCGGTAAAACGCTTGCGCGCCTTTACCCTTTGCGGCATTTTCATAAGCAAGCAACATTACAAAGCAACAGGGTTAACGGAGAAGGTTATGTGTTCAATTTTTGGCGTACTGGATATTAAAACTGACGCAGGCGAACTGCGTAAAAAAGCACTCGAACTGTCCCGCCTGATGCGCCATCGCGGCCCGGACTGGTCAGGCGTCTACGCCAGCGATAAAGCGATTCTGGCTCACGAACGTCTGTCCATTGTTGACGTCAACGCCGGTGCACAGCCGCTGTATAACGAGAAAAAAACGCACGCGCTGGCGGTAAACGGTGAAATCTACAACCATCAGGCGCTGCGCGCCGAATACGGCGATCGCTACGCGTTCCAGACCGGTTCCGACTGTGAAGTGATCCTGGCGCTGTATCAGGAAAAAGGCCCGGAGTTCCTGGACGACCTGCAGGGCATGTTTGCCTTCGCGCTGTACGACAGTGAAAAAGACGCCTGGTTGATTGGCCGCGACCACATCGGTATTATCCCGCTGTACATGGGCCACGATGAGCACGGCAACTTCTACGTTGCGTCTGAAATGAAGGCCCTGGTCCCGGTGTGCCGCACCATTAAAGAGTTCCCGGCAGGCAGCTACCTGTGGAGCAAAGACGGTGAGATCCGCCAGTACTACCAGCGCGACTGGTTCGACTACGACGCGGTAAAAGACAACGTGACTGACAAAACCGAGCTGCGTCAGGCGCTGGAAGATTCCGTAAAAAGCCACCTGATGTCAGACGTGCCTTACGGCGTACTGCTCTCCGGCGGCCTGGACTCTTCCGTGATCTCCGCGATCACCAAAAAATTCGCGGCCCGCCGCGTGGAAGATCAGGAGCGCTCTGAGGCCTGGTGGCCGCAGCTGCACTCCTTCGCTGTAGGCCTGGAAGGGGCTCCTGACCTGAAAGCCGCGCAGGAAGTCGCGAACCACCTCGGCACCGTGCACCATGAAATTCACTTCACCGTGCAGGAAGGTCTGGATGCGATCCGCGATGTGATCTATCACATTGAAACCTATGACGTGACCACCATCCGCGCCTCAACGCCGATGTACCTGATGTCGCGTAAGATCAAAGCGATGGGCATCAAAATGGTGCTCTCCGGTGAAGGTTCTGACGAAGTATTTGGCGGCTACCTGTACTTCCACAAAGCGCCGAACGCCAAAGAGCTGCACGAAGAGACGGTGCGTAAGCTGCAGGCGCTGCATATGTTTGACTGCGCGCGCGCCAACAAAGCGATGTCCGCCTGGGGCGTGGAAGCGCGCGTGCCGTTCCTGGATAAGAAATTCCTCGACGTGGCGATGCGCATCAACCCGCAGGACAAAATGTGCGGCAACGGCAAAATGGAAAAACATATCCTGCGTGAATGTTTTGAATCCTACCTGCCGGCGAGCGTTGCATGGCGTCAGAAAGAGCAGTTCTCTGATGGCGTCGGTTACAGCTGGATCGACACCCTGAAAGAGGTGGCGGCGAAACAGGTTTCTGACCAACAGCTGGAAACCGCAAGCTTCCGCTTCCCGTACAACACGCCGGGCTCGAAAGAGGCGTATCTGTACCGTGAAATTTTCGAAGAGTTGTTCCCGGTACCGAGCGCTGCCGAATGTGTACCGGGTGGTCCTTCCGTTGCCTGCTCGTCTGCCAAAGCGATTGAATGGGATGAATCGTTCAAATCCATGAACGATCCGTCAGGACGTGCGGTCGGCGTTCACCAGTCTGCCTACAAATAATCAATATGAAGACGTCAGGCCCTCCGGGGCCTGATTTTTTTCCCCACTTTTCACCTGCTAAAACCGATTAATAACCAATAATTGCCGAATATTCGGCCACGCTGTTCGCAACCTAACCAAACAGTCACATTCCGGCTATTTTCGTTGAAAAAGGTGTTGACGCTGCAAGGGTCTATACGCATAATGCGCCCCGCAACGCCGATAAGGTAACGCGAAAAAAGATGGCTACGTAGCTCAGTTGGTTAGAGCACATCACTCATAATGATGGGGTCACAGGTTCGAATCCCGTCGTAGCCACCATCTTTTTTGCGGGAGTGGCGAAATTGGTAGACGCACCAGATTTAGGTTCTGGCGCCGCAAGGTGTGCGAGTTCAAGTCTCGCCTCCCGCACCATTCCCAGGATAGCGTTGCACGGATGGGGTATCGCCAAGCGGTAAGGCACCGGTTTTTGATACCGGCATTCCCTGGTTCGAATCCAGGTACCCCAGCCATTTTTCTTCGATTTTGCGGTTCTCCGCGGTATTGGGGTATCGCCAAGCGGTAAGGCACCGGTTTTTGATACCGGCATTCCCTGGTTCGAATCCAGGTACCCCAGCCATCGAAGATTGCAGTACTGGCTACGTAGCTCAGTTGGTTAGAGCACATCACTCATAATGATGGGGTCACAGGTTCGAATCCCGTCGTAGCCACCAAATTAGTAATCTGTCGAGTTATTCGATAGACTAGAAAAAATTGTTGGGGTATCGCCAAGCGGTAAGGCTCTGGTTTCTGATACCAGCATTCCGAGGTTCGAATCCTCGTACCCCAGCCAATTTAAAAAAGTCGTTAAGCAGTCTGTTTAACGCAATTGGGGTGTCGCCAAGCGGTAAGGCTCTGGTTTCTGATACCAGCATTCCGGGGTTCGAATCCCTGCACCCCAGCCACTTAAGTAACAAAAAAGCCCGCTCTGCGGGCTTTTTTGTTTTTGTACAGAATTGTGCGGCCTGATGCCCTCACCCTGACCCTCTCCCACGGGGAGAGGGAAAAAGGATTAGAGTCCGAGAGCGTATTTCAGCGCCTGGCGCTTCAAACCACCGGCTCGCTCTGCCGCCATCAACCCAATGTTACGCAAAATGCGCACCGGCCCCAGGTCGTTACTGAACCCGGCGTAGAACAGATCCATCCCCGACTGCATGATGAAGTTATCCGCCATACGTCGCGTCTGGTAGCGTTTCAGAATCTGATGGCTGGCCCAGGCTTCAGCATGAGTGCGCGCATTACCTAACACGTCCAGTAACGCGTCGACATCACGATATCCCAGATTCACCCCCTGCCCGGCCAGCGGGTGAATGGTGTGCGCCGCATCGCCCACCAGCGCCAGCCCTTCACGGGCATACTGTAAAGCGTGACGGCGCGTGAGCGGGAATGCGCCAGCCGCAACCGGCGTGACGTGACCTAAGCGGCTCGGGAAGTGCAGCAGAATCTCACGCTGCAGCTGTTCCATACTCAGCCCCTGCAGCTGGCGAATGCGCGCCGGTTTGTCGTACCACACCAGCGAGGCCCAGTTATCAAACAGCGGTAAAAAGGCGTGCGGGCCGTTCGGGGTAAAGTGCTGCCAGGTGCTCTCACCGGGCGCATTTTCACACTGAACGGTGATCAGCATGCAGGATTGCTGATACTGCCAGGCATGAACGCCAATGCCCGCCATCTGTCTGACCTGCGAATTGGCACCATCCGCCCCCACCACCAGCTTCACGGCCAGCTCATCGCCGTTATCCAGCGTCAGCACATATCCCCCCGGTTGATGATGCAACGCCTTGAGGGAGTCAGGAACACGCAGCGTGACGTTCGGGTGCGCCTCCAGCGCCTGCCAGAGCGCGAGCTGGAGCACGTTGTTCTCTACCATATAGCCCAGACGCGGCAGCTTCAGCTCGGCGGCATCAAACGCGACGTGGGCATTTTCCCACTCCCAGGTTTCGAGACGGCTGTAAGGATGCGCGCGCATCGCCAGCACCGCCTCCCAGACGCCCAGCCCGCGCAGCAGATCGACAGACGCCGCGCTGATCGCGGAAATGCGCACATCCGGTTTGCTGGCGGGATCGAAGGCTGGCGGAGCAGACTGTTCAATTACCGTTACTTCAAATCCCTGTTGCGCCAGCCCCAGCGCCAGCGCGCCGCCGACCATACCGCCGCCGACAACGGCAACTTCGGTGTGTAGGAGTGTCATGGTCAATTTTCCTTATTGGAGAATCCCTTAAGTTTACCGGATTTTTGTGGTCTTGAGGCCCATAACCTTCATACTGGTCACAACCCCACCAAAGCATTACAATACGCGGCTTGCAATCCTGAGCTGAGCAAGTCGATGACTAAAAAACTCCATATAAAAACCTGGGGCTGTCAGATGAACGAATACGATTCATCTAAGATGGCCGATCTGCTGGATTCAACCCACGGATACCAGCTGACAGAAAACGTGAAAGAAGCGGACGTGCTGCTGCTGAACACCTGTTCGATTCGTGAAAAAGCGCAGGAGAAAGTCTTTCACGTATTAGGCCGCTGGAAGCTTCTCAAGCGTAAAAATCCGGACCTGATCATCGGCGTGGGCGGCTGCGTCGCATCGCAGGAAGGTAAGCTGATCCGCCAGAGAGCGCCGTATGTGGATATTGTCTTTGGCCCACAGACCCTGCACCGCCTGCCAGAGATGATCAATAAGGTGCGCGGCAATCGCAGCCCGGTCGTTGACGTCAGCTTCCCGGAGATCGAAAAATTTGACCGTCTGCCAGAGCCGCGCGCTGATGGCCCGACTGCTTTCGTCTCCATCATGGAAGGCTGCAACAAATATTGTACTTACTGCGTGGTGCCTTACACCCGCGGTGAAGAGGTCAGCCGCCCGGCGGATGACATTCTGTTTGAAATCGCGCAGCTTGCCGCACAGGGCGTTCGCGAAGTGAACCTGCTGGGCCAGAACGTTAACGCCTGGCGCGGTGAGAACTACGACGGCACCACCGGCAGCTTTGCTGAACTGCTGCGCCTGGTGGCTGCGATTGACGGCATTGACCGCATTCGCTTTACCACCAGCCACCCGATGGAATTTACCGACGACATTATTGAGGTGTATCGCGATACGCCAGAGCTGGTGAGCTTCCTGCACCTGCCGATTCAGTGTGGCTCTGACCGCGTGCTGAACCTGATGGGCCGTCCACATACGGTGCTGGAGTATAAATCCACCATTCGTAAGCTGCTTGCCGCGCGTCCGGATATCCAAATCAGCTCCGACTTTATCGTTGGCTTCCCTGGCGAAACCACCGATGACTTCGAGCGCACCATGAAGCTCATTGGTGAAGTGAATTTTGACGTCAGCTACAGCTTCATCTTCTCTGCGCGTCCTGGAACACCTGCGGCCGATATGGTTGACGATGTGCCGGAAGAAGAGAAAAAGCAGCGTCTGTATATTCTGCAGGAGCGTATTAACCAGCAGGCCAACGCGTGGAGCCGCCGTATGCTCGGCACCGTTCAGCGCATTCTGGTGGAAGGCACCTCGCGCAAGAGCATTATGGAACTGTCCGGTCGTACCGAAAACAACCGCGTGGTGAACTTTGAAGGCACCCCGGACATGATAGGTAAATTCGTGGACGTCGAGATTGTCGACGTGATGACCAACTCGCTGCGCGCGAAGCTGGTACGCACCGAAGACGAAATGGGCCTGCGAATTGCTGAATCTCCGGAATCCGTTATCTCTCGCACTCGCAAAGTCAACGATTCAGGCGTGGGCATTTACCAGCCGTAATCCTTCTGGCCTGCCTTTCCGGCAGGCCTTGTATTTCCTCTCGTCGTCCCAATATGCATAGCAATGCTTGCGCCTTTAATCTAAGGCGTGAATACTTTCGGTAATGACAGTTTTATGTCGCCAGGCCTACAAAACACTCAAAGAGGAACGGTTTGAATATAGACACGCGTGAAATTAGCCTTGAGCCCGCAGACAACGCTCGCCTGCTGAGCCTGTGCGGGCCGTTTGATGACAACATCAAACAACTGGAACGACGTCTGGGTATCGAAATCAATCGTCGCGATAACCATTTCAAACTCACCGGACGCCCTATCTGCGTCAACGCGGCTGCGGATATTCTGCGCAGCCTGTATGTCGATACCGCCCCAATGCGTGGCGAGATTCAGGACATCGAACCGGAACAAATTCACCTCGCCATTAAAGAGGCTCGCGTGCTTGAGCAAAGCGCAGAAAGCGTGCCGGACTACGGCAAGGCGATCAACATCAAGACTAAACGCGGCGTCATCAAGCCACGTACGCCGAACCAGGCGCAGTATATCGCCAATATCCTCGACCACGACATCACCTTCGGCGTGGGCCCGGCAGGTACGGGTAAAACCTATCTCGCCGTTGCCGCTGCGGTGGATGCGCTGGAGCGTCAGGATATCCGTCGTATTCTGCTGACCCGCCCTGCCGTTGAAGCGGGTGAAAAACTGGGCTTTCTGCCGGGCGATTTAAGTCAGAAAGTGGACCCTTACCTGCGTCCGCTTTATGACGCGCTGTTCGAGATGTTAGGCTTTGAGAAAGTTGAAAAGCTGATTGAGCGTAACGTGATTGAAGTTGCGCCGCTGGCCTACATGCGTGGCCGTACGCTTAACGACGCGTTCATCATTCTCGATGAGAGCCAGAACACCACCATCGAACAGATGAAGATGTTCCTGACGCGTATTGGCTTTAACTCGAAAGCGGTTATCACCGGTGATGTCACCCAGATCGACCTGCCGCGCAGCACCAAATCTGGCCTGCGCCACGCCATTGAGGTCCTGGCCGAGGTCGATGAAATCAGCTTCAACTTCTTCCACAGTGAAGACGTCGTTCGCCACCCGGTGGTCGCACGTATCGTTAACGCCTATGAAGCCTGGGAAGAGGCAGATCAAAAACGCAGGGCCGAACAGGCCGCGGAACGTAAGCGCGAAGCGCAGGAGCAAGAACAGAAATGAGTCAGGTGATCCTCGATTTACAGCTGGCCTGTGAAGACAATTCCGGCATGCCAGATGAGGCACAGTTTCAGAAATGGCTGGATGCGGTTATCCCCCAGTTTCAGGAAGAATCAGAAGTCACGATTCGCCTGGTGGATGAAGCAGAAAGCCATGAGCTTAACCTGACCTACCGCGGGAAAGATAAGCCGACCAACGTGCTCTCTTTCCCGTTCGAAGCGCCACCGGGCATCGAGATGCCGCTGCTTGGCGATCTGATCATCTGCCGTCAGGTGGTTGAACAGGAAGCCAAAGAGCAGCAAAAGCCGCTCGACGCCCACTGGGCGCATATGGTGGTACACGGCAGCCTGCACCTGCTGGGCTACGATCACATTGAAGATGACGAAGCGGAAGAGATGGAGTCCCTCGAGACAGAGATAATGCTTGCTCTGGGCTATGAGGATCCGTACATTGCCGAGAAAGAATAGTCGGTCTAACGCCTGACTAACATGCCGCCGCGCAAGGACATAGCGCGGCGGTAAACATTGAACTCACAAGAGAACCCTTAACAAACGCCATGAGCGACGACAATTCACACAGTAGCGACACGACAAACAGTAAAAAGGGATTTTTCTCCCTCATTCTGAACCAGCTTTTCCACGGCGAACCGAAAAACCGTGATGAACTGCTGGAGCTGATTCGTGATTCCGGGCAGAACGACCTTATCGACGAAGATACGCGCGAAATGCTCGAAGGGGTCATGGACATCGCCGACCAGCGCGTCCGCGACATCATGATCCCCCGCTCGCAGATGATCACCCTGAAACGTAACCAGACGCTGGACGAGTGCCTCGATGTGATCATCGAATCCGCCCACTCGCGTTTCCCGGTCATCAGCGAAGACAAAGATCACATCGAAGGGATTTTGATGGCCAAAGATCTGCTGCCGTTTATGCGCAGCGATGCCGAAGCCTTCAGCATGGAAAAAGTGTTACGCCAGGCCGTGGTTGTGCCGGAAAGTAAACGTGTGGATCGGATGCTGAAAGAGTTTCGCTCTCAGCGTTACCACATGGCGATTGTTATTGATGAATTCGGCGGCGTCTCAGGTCTGGTCACGATCGAAGATATTCTTGAGCTGATCGTAGGCGAAATCGAAGACGAGTATGACGAAGAAGAAGATATCGACTTCCGTCAGCTTAGCCGCCACACATGGACCGTGCGCGCGCTGGCCTCGATTGAAGACTTCAACGACGCCTTCGGCACTCACTTCAGCGATGAAGAGGTCGATACCATTGGCGGACTGGTGATGCAGGCCTTTGGTCATCTTCCGGCGCGCGGAGAGACCGTTGACATCGACGGTTACCAATTCAAAGTCGCCATGGCCGACAGCCGACGTATTATTCAGGTTCACGTCAGAACGCCGGACGACTCACCGCTGCCAAAACTGGAAGATTAATGTAAATGGCATTTGCCCCATTACTTGAACGCCAGCGCGTCCGTTTGCTGCTGGCGCTGTTGCTCGGAGCCAGCGGTACGCTGGCTTTTTCTCCTTACGACATCTGGCCCGCGGCCCTTCTCTCCCTGATGGGGCTTCAGGGTTTAACCCTGAATCGGCGTCCGGTACAGGCTGCCGCCATCGGTTACTTCTGGGGGCTGGGGCTATTTGGCTCAGGCATCAACTGGGTCTACGTCAGCATCGCGCAGTTTGGCGGCATGCCGGGGCCGGTTAACGTCTTCCTCGTTGTGCTGCTCGCCGCCTATCTCTCGCTCTATACCGGACTGTTTGCAGGGATCCTCTCGCGTCTGTGGCCTAAAACCACCTGGCTGCGCGTCGCGATTGCCGCGCCGGTTGTCTGGCAAATTACCGAGTTCCTGCGCGGATGGGTGCTTACCGGCTTCCCGTGGCTGCAGTTCGGCTACAGCCAGATTGACGGCCCGCTGAAAGGGCTGGCACCGGTGATGGGCGTTGAAGCCATTAACTTCCTGTTGATGGTGGTCAGCGGCCTGCTGGTGCTGGCGCTGGTCACGCGCTGCTGGAAACCGCTGGCTGTGGCGCTGGTGCTGTTCGCTCTGCCCTTCCCGCTGCGCTATATCCAGTGGTTCACGCCTGAACCCGAGCGCGCCATGCAGGTCTCCATGGTGCAGGGGAATATCCCACAGTCCATGAAGTGGGACGAAAAAGAGCTGCTGAATACGCTGAAGATCTACGCCAACGCCACCGAAGAGGTGATGGGTAAGTCCCAGCTGATTATCTGGCCGGAGTCCGCCATTCCCGATCTGGAAATTAACCAGCAGCCGTTCCTCAACATGATGAACGATCTGCTTGTGGCGCGCGGCAGCACGCTGATTACCGGCATCGTTGATGCACGCCTGAATCAGCAAAACCGCTACGACACCTACAACACCATCATTACGCTCGGCAAAGACAGCGAATACAGCTACAACTCCACCGACCGGTACAATAAGAATCACCTGGTACCGTTTGGTGAATTTGTCCCGCTGGAGTCGATTCTGCGCCCGCTGGCCCCGTTCTTTGACCTGCCGATGTCCTCTTTCAGCCGCGGTCCGTACGTTCAGCCTCAGCTGCACGCGCACGGTCTCGCCCTGACGGCGGCCATCTGCTACGAAATTATTCTCGGGGAACAGGTGCGCGATAATTTCCGCCCGGATACTGACTATCTGCTGACCATCTCCAACGATGCGTGGTTTGGTAAGTCAATCGGCCCGTGGCAGCACTTCCAGATGGCACGCATGCGCTCCCTGGAGCTGGCGCGTCCGCTGCTGCGCAGCACCAACAACGGCATCACCGCTGTGATTGGTCCGCAGGGTGAAATTCAGGCGATGATCCCGCAGTTCACCCGCGAGGTGCTGACCACTACAGTCACGCCTACCACGGGGCTGACGCCGTACGCACGTACCGGCAACTGGCCGCTCTGGATTTTGACCACGCTGTTCGGCTTTGCCGCGGTGCTGATGAGTCTGCGTCAGCGTCGTAAATAATTTTACCTTCTGTTGCCGGGTGGCGCTGACGCTTACCCGGCCTACAATTTTTTTTGCTCCCGTAGGTCGGGTAAGGCGTAGCCGCCACCCGACAATACCCTCCAAACTCCCATTCTGGCACGCCTATTGCTTTGTTTATTCGCGCAAACGCAGTTTGGCTTAACGTGCAACCTTGTCGCACCAGCGTAGATCATCGGCAGCACCGAAACGGTGCAACGAAAGATTATTGCCTCTGAATGGTGCGGCGCGCTTCGCAAAAATAAACAATAACGCAGCAAAATCTTTACATTAAGCCAGACTAAATGTTAACAAGCTTGCATAACACTGCACTCGCATAGCGCGAGATATAACAACATCACAATGGGTATCAATGCGTCACTGGCGCTGATAAGAAAGGAGTTGGGTATGCAATTACGTAAACTGGCCACAGCAATGCTGGTTATGGGAATGTCTGCTGGCGTCGTTCACGCTGAAGATGCGCCGGCAGCAGGCAGCACTCTCGACAAGATTGCCAAAAACGGCGTCATCGTGGTCGGCCACCGTGAATCTTCTGTCCCGTTCTCTTACTACGACAACACGCAAAAAGTCGTAGGCTATTCACAGGATTACTCCAACGCCATCGTTGAAGCTGTGAAGAAAAAGCTGAACAAACCTGACCTGCAGGTGAAGCTGATCCCAATCACTTCACAGAACCGTATTCCACTGCTGCAAAACGGCACCTTTGATTTCGAGTGTGGCTCCACCACCAACAACCTTGAGCGTCAGAAACAGGCCGCCTTCTCCGACACCATCTTTGTCGTGGGCACCCGTCTGCTGACCAAGAAAGGCGGCGCAATTAAAGATTTTGCTGACCTGAAAGGCAAAGCGGTCGTTGTGACCTCCGGTACGACTTCCGAAGTGCTGCTGCACAAGCTGAACGACGAGAAGAAAATGGATATGCGCATCATCAGCGCGAAAGACCATGGCGACTCCTTCCGTACCCTGGAAAGCGGTCGTGCCGTCGCGTTTATGATGGATGACGCCCTGCTGGCGGGCGAACGTGCGAAAGCGAAGAAACCAGACAACTGGGAAATCGTGGGCACCGCGCAGTCGAAAGAAGCCTACGGTTGTATGCTGCGTAAAGACGATGCTGACTTCAAAAAGCTGATTGATGACACCATCGCGCAGGCACAGACATCCGGCGACGCGGAAAAATGGTTCGACAAATGGTTCAAGAACCCGATTCCACCAAAGAACCTCAACATGAACTTTGAACTGTCTGACGACATGAAAGCACTGTTCAAATCACCAAACGATAAAGCGCTTAACTAATTAGAACGACAGGGGCGGGATCTCCTGCCCTCTCGATTGTCGGGAAGCATGGACAGACTATACGTTGAGTGGTCGTTCCCCACTCAGCGCGAAAATGAGCTTCTCACCAATCTTCGAGGGTAGCGCTGCTACCCTTTTTTTTCTGGAGTTTATTATGTCAATTGACTGGAACTGGGGCATCTTTCTGCAACAAGCCCCGTTCGGCAACACCACCTATCTTGGCTGGCTGTGGAGCGGCTTTCAGGTCACCGTTGCGCTATCGATAACGGCGTGGATTATCGCGTTTCTTGTCGGTTCGCTGTTCGGTATTCTGCGCACCGTTCCCAATCGCTTTCTTTCAACACTCGGCACCCTGTATGTGGAACTTTTCCGTAACGTTCCGCTGATCGTGCAGTTCTTTACCTGGTATCTGGTCGTTCCGGAACTGCTGCCGGAAAATATCGGCATGTGGTTCAAGGCGGAGCTGGATCCTAACGTTCAGTTCTTTGTCTCTTCCATGCTGTGCCTGGGGCTGTTCACCGCTGCGCGCGTTTGCGAACAGGTGCGTGCTGCCATCCAGTCACTGCCGCGCGGGCAAAAGAACGCGGCTCTGGCGATGGGCCTGACGCTGCCGCAAGCCTACCGTTACGTTCTGCTGCCTAACGCCTATCGCGTTATCGTTCCACCGATGACGTCAGAGATGATGAACCTGGTGAAAAACTCGGCCATCGCCTCGACTATTGGTCTGGTGGATATGGCGGCGCAGGCGGGTAAGCTGCTGGACTACTCCGCCCACGCGTGGGAATCCTTCACCGCGATTACCCTCGCTTACGTTCTGATTAACGCTTTCATCATGCTGGTGATGAACCTGGTTGAACGCAAAATTCGCCTGCCGGGCAATCTGGGGGGCAAATAATGTACGAATTTGACTGGAGTTCTATCGTTCCATCCATGCCTTACCTGCTGGATGGCCTGGCGATCACCTTAAAGATCACCGTGATCGCCATCATCATCGGTATCGTCTGGGGCACCCTGTTGGCGGTGATGCGCCTGTCGAGCTTTAAACCCCTCGCCTGGTTTGCGACTGCCTACGTTAACGTCTTCCGCTCCATTCCGCTGGTGATGGTGCTGCTGTGGTTTTACCTGATTGTTCCCGGCTTCCTGCAGAACGTACTGGGACTGTCGCCGAAAACCGATATCCGCCTGATCTCCGCCATGGTGGCATTCTCGATGTTTGAGGCCGCTTACTACTCCGAGATTATCCGTGCGGGCATTCAGAGTATCTCCCGCGGGCAGTCCAGCGCCGCACTGGCTTTGGGGATGACCCACTGGCAATCCATGCAGCTCATTATTCTGCCGCAGGCGTTCCGCGCCATGGTTCCGCTCCTGCTGACACAGGGCATCGTGCTGTTCCAGGATACCTCTCTGGTCTACGTCCTGAGCCTGGCAGACTTCTTCCGTACCGCGTCCACCATCGGCGAGCGTGATGGTACGCAGGTTGAGATGGTCCTCTTCGCGGGTGGGGTCTATTTTGTGATTAGTTTAAGCGCGTCGCTGTTGGTCAGCTGGCTGAAGAAAAGGACTGTATAATGATTTCCCTGAAAAATGTTTCGAAATGGTATGGGCACTTTCAGGTGCTGACCGACTGCTCCACCGAAGTGAAAAAAGGCGACGTCGTGGTGGTGTGCGGGCCGTCCGGCTCCGGTAAGTCGACGCTGATCAAAACCGTTAACGGCCTGGAGCCGGTGCAGCAGGGTGAAATTGTCGTCAACGGTACCAAAGTGAACGACAAGAAAACCAATCTTGCTCAGCTTCGCTCACACGTCGGCATGGTGTTCCAGCATTTTGAGCTGTTCCCTCACCTCTCTATCATCGAGAACCTGACGCTGGCACAGGTTAAAGTGCTTAAGCGTGATAAAAAGGCGTCGCGCGAGAAAGGGCTGAAGCTCCTGGAACGCGTGGGTCTCTCGGCACATGCCGATAAGTTCCCGGCACAGCTTTCTGGCGGCCAACAGCAGCGCGTGGCGATCGCCCGCGCGCTGTGTATGGATCCGGTGGCGATGCTGTTTGATGAGCCAACGTCGGCGCTCGATCCTGAAATGATCAACGAAGTGCTGGACGTAATGGTCGAGCTGGCGCACGAAGGGATGACCATGATGGTCGTAACCCACGAAATGGGCTTCGCCCGTAAAGTGGCCAACCGCGTGATCTTTATGGACGAAGGGAAAATTGTGGAAGACTCTCCGAAAGAAGAGTTTTTTGCCAACCCGAAATCCGACCGCGCCAAAGACTTCCTCGCCAAAATCCTGCACTAATCTTCCCGGTGCGCGATCTGCGGATTGCGCACTGCTTCACGCTTTCACACTCTGCTTCTCGTCGGCGTCACATTGCAGCGTTAACCTTGTCACAAAATAACGCTAAGAATGGAGAACCCTATGGCACAGCCGATCATTCTCGATTGCGATCCAGGTCATGATGACGCGATCGCACTCGTCCTTGCACTTGCCTCCCCTGAACTCGACGTAAAAGCCGTCACCTCATCCGCCGGAAACCAGACGCCTGAAAAAACCCTGCGCAACGTGCTGCGCATGCTCACGCTGCTTAAACGCACCGATATTCCGGTTGCGGGTGGGGCCGTGAAGCCGCTGATGCGCGAGCTTATTATTGCCGACAACGTTCATGGTGAAAGCGGGCTGGACGGCCCTACGCTGCCGGAGCCGGTGTTTGCACCGCAAAACTGTACCGCCGTCGAGCTGATGGCGAAGGTGCTGCGCGAAAGCGCAGAGCCCGTAACGCTGGTGGCAACCGGACCACAAACCAACGTTGCGCTGCTGCTGAACAGTCATCCGGAACTGCACGGTAAAATCGCCCGGATCGTGATGATGGGGGGCGCAATGGGGCTGGGGAACTGGACGCCGGCGGCGGAGTTCAACATCTTTGTCGACCCGGAAGCGGCGGAGATTGTCTTCCAGTCAGGATTACCGATTGTGATGGCGGGGCTGGATGTTACCCACCGCGCGCAGATTATGGTGGACGATATTGAGCGCTTCCGCTCGGTGGGCAACCCGGTTGCGACAACCGTGGCCGAACTGCTCGACTTCTTTATGGAGTATCACAAAACCGAGAAGTGGGGCTTCCAGGGCGCACCGCTGCACGACCCGTGCACCATTGTCTGGCTGTTAAAACCTGAGATGTTTACCACGGTGGACAGATGGGTTGGCGTTGAGACGCAGGGAAAATACACCCAGGGCATGACGGTAGTGGATTATTACTCGCTGACGGGGAATAAACCGAATACTACGGTGATGGTGAACATCGACCGGGAGGCGTTTGTGGATTTGCTGGCGGAGAGACTGGCTTACTATAGTGCGGCCTGATGCCCTCACCCCAGCCCTCTCCCACGGGGAGAGGGAGCAAACACTAAAAACGGCAAGGGGTTGCCGTTTTGCTTTTACCTTTTGCGGCCTGATGCCCTCACCCCAACCCTCTCCCATGGGGAGAGGGAGCAAACAGTTTTGCTTTTACCTAGGGCTCAAATGGCCGACGCTGGAACTGATCGTGCCCGCACTTCGGACACAGCGGCAGCACGTCCGGCGTGTACACCGCAATATGGTGATGACACTTCTCGCAGACCAGGTTCCCCAGCCCCACCACTTCACCGCTCTGGTAGACGCCGTGGTGGTTCAAATCCTGAAACACCTCGCGCCACTCCAGCTGCGTTTTGTCGGTGATATCCGCCAGCTCCTGCCACAGACTCTCTTTAATCACCCGCATAAAGACGCTGTCCGCGACCTCGTCCTGGCTCTCCTCGTAACTGCGCGCGAACTCTTCCAGATCACGCCGCACGGCGCGCGTCACTTCTTCCACTTCGGTTCGCGTTAACTCACCCGTTTGCGTCACCCGTGAGCGAGCCTGTTCGACCAGCGCGTCGATATCGCGCTCGCCGTTGCGCAGCCGTTCCGTCAGTGTCGCTACCAGTTCGCGGTAAAATTGAGCAACCTTGTTCATCATTTTGCCTCCCGGGTAAGTAACTATTTCTAATAATAGACCTTATTTCGCCGCCGCTTTGTCAGGTGAAGCACAGACCCGGTAAATTCCTGCAAAGCGCATTTGTGCGAAAGGCTGTTTTGACGCGGGCGTTTGGGCTATGCTATGCGGATCTGAATTACCACATCCATTGGCTACATTTGTAGCTGTATTGAAAACAGGACCACTGGCTGCCATGCAAGAGCAATACCGCCCGGAAGAGATAGAATCAAAAGTCCAGCAACACTGGGACGAGAAGCGCACCTTTGAAGTAACCGAAGACGAGAGCAAAGAGAAGTATTACTGCCTGTCGATGCTTCCCTATCCTTCTGGTCGACTACACATGGGCCATGTGCGTAACTACACCATCGGTGATGTGATTGCGCGCTACCAGCGCATGCTGGGCAAAAACGTCCTGCAGCCTATCGGCTGGGATGCGTTCGGTCTGCCTGCGGAAGGCGCAGCGGTAAAAAACAATACGGCTCCGGCACCGTGGACGTACGACAACATCGCGTATATGAAAAACCAGCTCAAAATGCTGGGCTTTGGCTATGACTGGAGCCGCGAGCTGGCGACCTGTACCCCAGAATACTATCGCTGGGAACAGAAATTCTTCACCGAGCTGTATAAAAAAGGCCTGGTGTACAAGAAAACCTCTGCCGTTAACTGGTGTCCGAATGACCAGACCGTTCTCGCAAACGAACAGGTTATCGACGGCTGCTGCTGGCGCTGCGACACCAAAGTTGAGCGTAAAGAGATCCCGCAGTGGTTTATTAAAATCACCGCTTACGCTGATGAGCTCCTGAACGATCTGGATAACCTGGACCACTGGCCAGATACCGTTAAGACCATGCAGCGCAACTGGATCGGCCGTTCTGAAGGCGTGGAAATCACCTTCAACGTTGAGAACTACGACCAGACCCTGACCGTCTACACCACCCGTCCGGATACCTTCATGGGCGCGACCTACCTGGCCGTAGCCGCAGGTCACCCGCTGGCGCAGAAAGCGGCAGAGAACAATCCGGAACTGGCTACCTTCATCGACGAATGCCGCAACACTAAAGTGGCCGAAGCCGACATGGCGACGATGGAGAAAAAAGGCGTGGATACTGGCTTTAAAGCCATTCACCCACTGACTGGCGAAGCCATCCCTGTCTGGGCTGCTAACTTCGTGCTGATGGAATACGGCACAGGCGCCGTGATGGCCGTTCCGGGTCACGACCAGCGCGACTACGAATTTGCCACAAAATATGGCCTGACAATCAAACCGGTTATTCTGGCCGCCGATGGTTCTGAACCCGACCTGTCCGAGCAAGCGCTGACCGAAAAAGGCACCCTGTTCAACTCCGGCGAATTCAGCGGCCTGAGCTTTGAAGACGGCTTCAACGCCATTGCCGACAAGCTGGCTTCGCTGGGCGTAGGCGAGCGTAAAGTGAACTTCCGTCTGCGTGACTGGGGCGTTTCCCGTCAGCGTTACTGGGGTGCGCCAATTCCAATGGTGACGCTGGAAGACGGCACCGTCATGCCAACGCCTGAAGATCAGCTGCCGGTGATCCTGCCGGAAGACGTGGTCATGGACGGCATCACCAGCCCGATCAAAGCCGATCCTGAGTGGGCAAAAACCACCGTCAACGGTCAGCCTGCTCTGCGTGAAACCGACACCTTCGACACCTTTATGGAATCCTCCTGGTACTACGCGCGCTACACCTGCCCGCAGTATCAGGACGGTATGCTGGATTCCGATGCGGCAAACTACTGGCTGCCGGTAGACATCTACATCGGTGGTATCGAACACGCCATCATGCACCTGCTCTACTTCCGCTTCTTCCATAAGCTGATGCGCGATGCGGGCATGGTGAACTCTGACGAACCCGCGAAACAGCTGCTGTGTCAGGGCATGGTGCTGGCAGATGCGTTCTATTACGTGGGCGCGAACGGCGAACGTAACTGGGTTTCTCCTGTTGATGCGATCGTTGAGCGCGACGAAAAAGGCCGTATCGTTAAGGCGAAAGACGCTGAAGGTCATGAACTGGTTTACACCGGCATGAGCAAGATGTCCAAGTCCAAAAACAACGGTATCGACCCGCAGGTCATGGTTGAGCGTTACGGCGCTGACACCGTGCGTCTGTTCATGATGTTTGCCTCACCGGCCGACATGACCCTCGAATGGCAGGAATCCGGCGTTGAAGGCGCTAACCGCTTCCTGAAACGCGTCTGGAAACTGGTTTACGAGCACACCTCACAGGGTGATGCGCCAGCACTGAACGCTGCGGCACTGACTGAAGATCAGCAGGCGCTGCGTCGCGATGTTCATAAAACAATTGCGAAAGTAACCGATGATATTGGTCGTCGTCAGACCTTCAATACCGCAATTGCGGCTATTATGGAACTGATGAATAAGCTGGCGAAAGCCCCGCAGGATGGCGAGCAGGATCGTGCCATCATGCGTGAAGCGCTGCTGGCCGTTGTTCGCATGCTTAACCCGTTCACGCCACACGCCAGCTTCACCCTGTGGCAGGAGCTGAAAGGCGAAGGCGATATCGACAACGCGCCGTGGCCTGTGGCAGACGAATCAGCGATGGTGGAAAACACGACCCTGGTTGTGGTGCAGGTCAACGGCAAAGTGCGTGGTAAAATCACCGTGGCTGTTGATGCAACCGAAGAGCAGGTTCGCGAACGCGCAGGTCAGGAACCGCTGGTTGCAAAATATCTTGAGGGCGTTACCGTACGTAAAGTGATCTACGTACCAGGTAAACTGCTTAATCTGGTCGTTGGCTAAGCGCGGGAGGAAACGTGCGACAACTGGCAACAATACTCTTATCCCTGGCGGTGCTTGTCACCGCAGGTTGCGGGTGGCATCTGCGCAATACTACGGCAGTGCCGCCTCAGATGAAAACGTTGATCTTCGACTCTTCGGATCCGAATGGCCCACTCAGCCGGGCTGTTCGTAACCAGCTCCGTTTGAACGATGTTGAGTTGATCGAGAAAGGCACTTTGCGCCAGGATGTTCCGTCATTCCGCATCCTGACCTCGACGTTGTCTAAAGATACCGCGTCCATCTTCCAGGATGGCCGTACTGCGGAATATCAGATGGTGCTTAACGTGAAAGCGGCCGTATTGATCCCGGGTAAAGATATTTATCCAATCAGTACTAAAGTCTACCGTTCGTTCTTCGATAACCCGCAAACGGCGCTGGCAAAAGATGCCGAGCAGCAGATTATCATCAACGAAATGTATGATAAGGCAGCGGAACAGCTGATCCGTAAACTGCCAAGCATTGCTGCGTCGACGAAACAAGGCTCTGACATTATCGACACACCGGACGCTAACGCGCCGACCATGTCAACGTCGATGGGTAACTGATGATCAGGTTGTATCCTGAACAACTCCGCGCGCAGCTCAATGAAGGGCTGCGCGCGGCGTATCTGCTGCTCGGAAACGATCCGCTATTACTTCAGGAAAGTCTGGATGCCGTTCGTCACGCGGCGGTCGCTCAGGGCTTTGATGAACACCACACCGTCCAGCTGGACAACAACACCGACTGGAACGCCCTCTTTTCACTTTGCCAGGCAATGAGCCTGTTTGCATCGCGCCAGACAATCCAGATCCTACTGCCGGAAAATGGCCCTAACGCGGCCATGAATGAGCAACTCGCTACCCTGGTCAGCCTGTTACACAGCGATCTGCTGCTGATTGTGCGCGGCAACAAGCTCACCAAGGCGCAGGAAAACGCAGCGTGGTTTACTCAACTTGCGACCAACGCTGTGCAGGTCACCTGCCAGACACCTGAACAGGCACATCTGCCTAAATGGGTAGCCGCGCGAGCAAAACAGCACAATCTTCAGTTGGATGAGGCGGCAAACCAGCTGCTTTGCTACTGCTATGAAGGCAACCTGCTGGCGCTGGCGCAGGCACTCGACAGGCTTTCTCTGCTTTGGCCTGACGGTAAACTGACGTTACCGCGTGTTGAGCAGGCGGTAAACGATGCCGCCCACTTTACGCCGTTTCACTGGGTTGACGCGCTGCTGTCAGCAAAGAGCAAACGCGCGCTACACATATTGCAGCAGTTGCGCCTTGAAGGCAGTGAACCTGTCATTTTGCTGCGCACACTCCAGCGAGAGCTGTTGTTACTGAATACGCTAAAGCGTCAGTCTGCCCATACGCCATTGCGTTCACTGTTTGATAAACACCGTGTATGGCAAAACCGCAGGGCGATGACCACCGAGGCCATCAACCGCCTGAGTCATGAACAGCTGCGCCAGGCTGTACAGCTTTTGATGCGCGCCGAGCTCACGTTGAAACAAGATTACGGTCAGTCGGTCTGGTCGGAGCTGGAAAGCCTTTCACTGCTGCTCTGCCACAAGGCGCTGGCAGACGTATTTATCGATGGATAGCATGCATTCTCTACAAGCGCTGTACGGCGGAACCTTCGACCCGGTGCATTACGGGCATCTTAAGCCGGTTGAAATTCTGGCGAATCTGATTGGCCTGCAGCGCGTAATTATTATGCCCAATAACGTTCCGCCGCACCGTCCTCAACCAGAGGCCACCAGCGAACAGCGAAAAGAGATGCTCGCGCTGGCGATTGCGGATAAACCCCTTTTCCGTATTGACGAACGGGAGTTACGTCGCAACACCCCGTCCTGGACGTCCCAGACGCTGCAGGAGTGGCGAGCTGAACAAGGGCCGGATAAACCGCTGGCCTTTATTATCGGTCAGGATTCCCTGCTCAACTTTCCTACCTGGCATCAGTATGAAACCATACTGGAGAACAGCCACCTTCTCGTGTGCCGTCGCCCCGGGTATCCGCTGACCATGCGCGAACCACAGTACCAGCAATGGCTTGAAGCTCATCTCACCGACAACGTGGAAGATCTGCATAATCAGCCAGCCGGGAAGATTTATCTGGCAGAAACGCCGTGGTTTGATATTTCTGCGACGCTCATTCGCGAGCGCCTGCAGCAGGGTTTAGCCTGTGACGATATGCTGCCTTCGTCAGTGCTGGCGTATATCAATCAGCACGGGTTGTATCAGAAAAGCGCAGACGCATAGCCTGAGGCAAGAAAAAGCGGCTGATTGATTATCCTGCCTTGACAGGGTAAGCCATACTGTTATCCTCCGCTGCCAGACTTTCCCGCCGATCATTGCTTTACAGAAATTGTTTTACAAAAATGGCGATGCAATCTCCGGCGGAGGGTGGGATGATACCCGCCTTCAAAAGCCCGGCCGGTGACATTTGTCCCGACACTGGCGTCAGTTCAGGTATACTGTCTGGCTACGAATTTATAGTTACACAATCTCATTCACCCAGGGGGAAAACTTGCAGGGTAAAGCACTCCAGGATTTTGTTATCGACAAAATTGATGACCTGAAAGGTCAGGACATCATCGCTATCGACGTAAAAGGTAAATCCAGCATCACCGACTGCATGATTATCTGCACCGGTACATCTACTCGCCATGTGGTTTCGATTGCCGATCACGTCGTTCAGGAATCACGTGCAGCAGGGCTGTTACCGCTTGGCGTTGAAGGTGAAGCGACCGCCGACTGGGTGGTTGTCGATCTCGGCGATGTGATTGTCCATGTCATGCAGGAAGAGAGTCGTCGCCTGTATGAGCTGGAAAAACTCTGGGGTTAATGCGTGAAGTTGCAGCTGGTCGCTGTCGGCACCAAAATGCCGGACTGGGTACAAACCGGTTTTACTGAGTATCTGCGTCGTTTTCCAAAAGATATGCCGTTCGAACTGGTGGAAATTCCTGCCGGTAAGCGCGGCAAGAACGCGGATATCAAACGTATTCTCGATAAAGAGGGCGAACTGATGCTGGCTGCCGCAGGCAAAAATCGCATCGTTACCCTCGATATTCCAGGTAAACCCTGGGATACGCCGCAGCTGGCGCACGAACTGGAGCGCTGGAAGCAGGATGGTCGTGATGTCAGTCTGTTGATTGGCGGACCTGAAGGGTTGTCCCCCGCCTGCAAAGCGGCAGCAGAACAAAGTTGGTCTCTCTCCGCGCTGACGCTCCCCCACCCGCTTGTTAGGGTGCTGGTGGCAGAAAGCCTGTACCGCGCGTGGAGCATTACTACCAACCACCCCTACCACCGCGAGTAATGACTGACCAGGGTAGATTAAGCAGCGGATGAAACTACAGAATTCTTTTCGCGACTATACGGCTGAGTCCGCGCTGTTTGTGCGCCGGGCACTGGTCGCCTTTACGGGGATTTTGCTGCTGACCGGCGTGCTGATCGCCAACCTCTATAATCTGCAAATTGTCCGCTTTACCGACTACCAGACGCGTTCAAACGAGAACCGCATCAAGCTGGTACCTATCGCGCCAAGCCGCGGCATTATCTACGACCGTAACGGCACGCCGCTGGCCTTAAACCGCACCATCTATCAAATCGAGATGATGCCGGAAAAGGTCGACAACGTGCAGGATACGCTGAACGCGCTGAGAAGCGTGGTCGATCTCAACGATGACGATATCGCCGCCTTTAAAAAAGAGCGTTCCCGTTCTCACCGCTTCACGTCTATTCCAGTCAAAACCAACCTGACAGAAGTGCAGGTGGCCCGTTTTGCCGTGAACCAGTATCGATTCCCCGGCGTGGAAGTGAAAGGCTATAAGCGCCGCTTCTATCCTTACGGCTCTGCGCTGACGCACGTGATTGGCTACGTTTCCAAGATTAACGATAAAGACGTTGACCGCCTTGATAAAGACGGCAAGCTGGCCAACTACGCCGCAACGCATGATATCGGTAAGCTGGGGATTGAGCGTTATTATGAAGATGTGCTGCACGGCGAAACCGGTTATGAAGAGGTTGAAGTTAACAACCGTGGCCGCGTAATCCGCCAGCTGAAAGAGGTGCCGCCGCAGGCGGGGCATGATGTGTATCTGACACTCGACCTTAAGCTGCAGCAGTATATCGAAACCCTGCTGGCTGGCAGCCGTGCCGCCGTTATCGTCACCGACCCACGCACCGGTGGAATTCTGGCCATGGTCTCCATGCCGAGCTATGACCCTAACCTCTTCGTGGATGGTATCTCCAGCAAAGATTATTCCGGTCTGCTTAACGATCCGAACACCCCGCTGGTGAACCGTGCGACACAGGGTGTTTACCCGCCTGCGTCAACGGTAAAACCTTACGTTGCGGTTTCTGCACTGAGTGCGGGCGTGATCAATCGCAATACCAGCCTGTTTGACCCCGGCTGGTGGCAGCTACCAGGATCTGAAAAACGTTACCGCGACTGGAAAAAATGGGGTCACGGTCATCTGAACGTGACCAAATCACTGGAAGAGTCTGCGGATACCTTCTTCTACCAGGTCGCCTATGACATGGGTATTGATCGTCTGTCGACGTGGATGAGTAAATTCGGCTACGGACACTACACCGGCATCGATCTTGCGGAAGAACGTTCTGGCAATATGCCCACCCGCGAATGGAAGCTGAAGCGCTTTAAGAAGCCGTGGTACCAGGGTGATACCATTCCGGTCGGGATCGGCCAGGGTTACTGGACAGCTACCCCACTGCAGATGAACAAAGCGATGATGATCCTGATTAACGACGGCGTGGTGAAGGTTCCTCATCTGCTGCAAAGTACGGTTGAGAATGGCAAGAAAGTCCCGTGGATCCAGCCGCATGAGGCACCGGTGGGCGATATCCATTCCGGCTTCTGGGAAATCGCCAAAGACGGTATGTACGGCGTGGCAAACCGTCCAAACGGGACAGCGCATAAGTACTTCGCTGGCGCACCCTACAAAGTGGCCGCTAAATCGGGTACCGCGCAGGTCTTCGGCCTGAAGGCAAACGAAACCTATAACGCGCACAAAATTGCTGAACGTCTGCGTGACCACAAGCTCATGACGGCGTTTGCCCCTTATGATAACCCGCAGGTTGCAGTGGCGATGATTCTCGAAAACGGCGGTGCAGGTCCGGCTGTAGGTACCATCATGCGTCAAATCCTCGACCACATTATGCTGGGTGATAACAACACCGAACTGCCGGCAGAAAACCCGGCAGCCGCTGCGGCGGAGGACCAATAATCATGACGGATAATCCGAATAAAAAATCGCTGTGGGACAAGATCCACATTGACCCTGCCATGCTATTGATTCTGCTGGCTTTGCTGGTATACAGCGCCCTGGTTATCTGGAGCGCCAGCGGTCAGGACATCGGCATGATGGAGCGCAAAATCGGCCAAATCGCGATGGGCCTGGTCATCATGGTGGTGATGGCGCAGATCCCACCCCGTGTGTACGAAGGCTGGGCGCCCTATCTCTATATTTTCTGTATCATCCTGCTTGTTGCGGTTGATGCCTTTGGTGCGATATCCAAGGGTGCACAGCGCTGGCTGGATCTGGGGATCGTCCGCTTCCAGCCGTCGGAAATCGCGAAAATTGCCGTACCGCTGATGGTCGCGCGCTTTATTAACCGCGACGTCTGCCCGCCTTCGCTAAAAAATACCGCGATCGCGCTGGTGCTGATTTTCCTGCCGACCTTGCTGGTTGCAGCACAGCCTGACCTCGGCACCTCGATTCTTATCGCACTGTCCGGCCTGTTTGTCCTGTTCCTGTCAGGCCTGAGCTGGCGTCTGATCGGTATCGCGGTGGTGCTGGTTGCCGCCTTTATCCCCATCCTCTGGTTCTTCCTGATGCATGATTACCAGCGCCAGCGCGTGATGATGCTCCTCGATCCGGAAACCGATCCGCTGGGTGCGGGCTATCATATTATTCAGTCGAAGATTGCGATTGGCTCCGGTGGCCTGCGCGGGAAAGGCTGGCTGCACGGTACACAGTCGCAGCTGGAATTCTTACCGGAACGCCACACCGACTTTATCTTTGCCGTGCTGGCGGAAGAGTTAGGGCTGGTTGGCATCTTAATTCTGCTGGCGCTCTACGTGCTGCTGATCATGCGAGGTTTGTGGATTGCCGCACGAGCGCAAACCACCTTTGGTCGCGTGATGGCAGGCGGATTGATGTTGATTTTATTCGTTTATGTCTTCGTAAATATTGGTATGGTGAGTGGTATTCTGCCGGTTGTAGGCGTACCGCTGCCGCTGGTGAGTTACGGGGGCTCGGCACTGATCGTGTTGATGGCCGGGTTTGGTATCGTCATGTCGATCCATACCCACAGAAAAATGTTGTCCAAAAGCGTATAAAAATAAGGGGATCGCAATGCGTAAGCAGTGGCTGGGGATCTGCATCGCAGCAAGTTTACTTGCAGCCTGCACGAGTGATGATGGTCAGCAACAGGCAACCGTCGCGCCGCCGCAGCCGGCGGTCTGTAACGGCCCGATTGTCGAAATTAGCGGTGCCGATCCGATCTATGAACCGCTGAACGCAACGGCGAATCAGGATTATCAGCGCGACGGCAAAAGCTTCAAAATTGTTCAGGATCCTTCCCGTTTCAGCCAGGCTGGCTTTGCTGCCATTTATGATGCCGAGCCGGGTAGTAACCTGACCGCATCAGGCGAAACCTTCGATCCGATGCAAATCACGGCGGCGCATCCTACGCTGCCGATCCCAAGCTATGCTCGCGTCACCAACCTGGCGAACGGCCGTATGATCGTCGTGCGTATCAACGACCGTGGCCCATACGGGAATGACCGCGTCATCTCGCTGTCCCGCGCAGCGGCTGACCGTCTGAACACCTCGAACAACACCAAAGTGCGTATCGATCCGATTATCGTCGCGCAGGATGGTACCCTTTCAGGTCCAGGCACCGCCTGTACGACTGTCGCGAAACAAACCTATGCCCTGCCGGCTCGCCCTGACCTGAGTGGTGGAATGGGAGGCGCGTCTACCCCTGCAGAGCCAGCTCAACCACAGGGCGAAGTCCGCGCCATCAGTAACGATACGTTACAAAGCGATGATAGTACCGGTGCCCCGGTGAAAAGCAGCGGTTTCCTCGGTGCGCCGACAACTTTATCCTCTGGCGTCCTTGAAGGCAGTGAACCCACGCCAGCCCCGGTTGTCGCAGCCCCAGTCACGCAACCTGCTCCCGTGACCGCACCAGCGACCACGCAAAGTACTCCCGCCCCTGCGGCCGCAAGCGGCAGTTACGTGGTTCAGGTCGGCGCCGTCAGCGATCGGGCACGTGCACAGCAGTATCAGCAGCGCTTAAGCCAGCAGTTCAGCGTGCCGGGCCGCGTTGAGCAAAACGGTGCAGTCTGGCGTATTCAGATGGGGCCGTTTGCCAGCAAATCTCAGGCAGCTTCCCTGCAACAGCGTTTGCAAAGTGAAGCGCAGCTCCAGTCATTTATCACTGTTGCGAAGTAATGAATCGGCGGTATCCGAAATGTCAATTTGTGTAAAACACATTCACAATCTCATGATGAAAGTCGGATGCCTGCCTGTATAGCATTTGCTATAGTAAGGCACTTTTTTTAATTCCATCACGGATGTCGTAGTTCTGACCATGAAGACCACTTTTTCTGCTCGTTTTGTGCAGCGCATGGCGCTGACCGCGGCCCTTTGCGCAGCTGCTCTCTCTGCAGCTCACGCGGATGACCTGAACATCAAGACCATGATCCCTGGCGTTCCGCAAATCGACGCGGAATCCTACATCCTGATCGATTACAACTCTGGCAAAGTTCTGGCAGAACAGAATGCCGATGCCCGTCGCGATCCGGCCAGCCTGACTAAAATGATGACCAGCTACGTTATCGGCCAGGCCATGAAGGCTGGTAAATTCAAAGAAACCGACCTGGTCACCATCGGTAACGATGCCTGGGCGACCGGTAACCCGGTGTTCAAAGGATCATCGTTGATGTTCCTGAAACCTGGCATGCAGGTTCCCGTCTCCCAGCTGATCCGCGGTATCAACCTGCAGTCTGGTAACGACGCCTGCGTCGCCATGGCAGATTTCGCAGCAGGCAGCCAGGACGCGTTTGTTGGCCTGATGAACAGCTATGTTTCCGCACTGGGTCTGAAAAACAGTCACTTCCAGACCGTACACGGCCTGGACGCAGACGGTCAGTACAGCTCCGCACGTGACATGGCCCTGATTGGCCAGGCGCTGATCCGTGATGTTCCGAACGAATACACCATCTATAAAGAAAAAGAGTTCACCTTCAACGGGATCCGTCAGACCAACCGTAACGGCCTGCTGTGGGATAACAGCCTGAACGTTGACGGCATCAAGACTGGCCATACCGATAAAGCGGGTTACAACCTGGTGGCCTCTGCGACTGAAGGCCAGATGCGCCTGATTTCCGCCGTGATGGGCGGTCGCACCTTCAAAGGCCGTGAAACCGAAAGCAAAAAACTGCTGACCTGGGGCTTCCGTTTCTTCGAAACCGTCAATCCGCTGAAAGCGGGTAAAGAGTTCGCCTCAGAGCCAGTCTGGTTCGGTGATAATGACCGTGCTTCCCTGGGTGTGGATAAAGATCTGTATCTGACCATTCCTCGTGGCCGCATGAAAGATCTGAAAGCGAGCTATGTGCTCAACACCACCGAACTGCACGCCCCGCTGCAGAAGAACCAGGTTGTGGGTACCATCAACTTCCAGCTTGACGGCAAAACCATCGATCAGCGTCCGCTCGTGGTGCTGGATGAAATTCCTGAAGGCAATTTCTTCAGCAAAATCATTGATTACATTAAATTGATGTTCCACCACTGGTTTGGCTAAAAACTGAACACTTGAAAGTGTGATTTTGATCCCCATATACTAAGTATCCTGATAACTCCCACCCGACGTGGGAGTTATTATTTTTTGACGTTACGCCGGAGCTGACATGAAAACCAAACTTAACGAACTGCTTGAATTCCCTACCTCATTTACTTACAAAGTAATGGGTCTGGCGAAGCCTGAGCTGGTTGATCAGGTGGTTGAAGTGGTACAGCGCCATGCGCCGGGTGACTACTCTCCGTCAGTAAAACCAAGCAGCAAGGGCAACTACCACTCGGTTTCTATTACCATCACTGCGACACACATTGAGCAGGTTGAGACGCTGTACGAAGAACTCGGCAATATCGAAATCGTTCGTATGGTGCTGTAGTCCCTCTGCGGTTACCCGGTTTGCCGGGTAACCCCTCTCCCTGCTGTGATATACTTTCCGCACCCTTTTCTCCCCGTCTTCGGAGACGTCGTTTTGTACCAGGATAACATTCTTGTCCGCCATCTCGGGCTTCAACCTTACGAGCCTGTCTCCCAGGCTATGCATGACTTCACTGATTCACGCGATGAAACCACACCCGATGAAATCTGGTTAGTTGAACACCTTCCTGTGTTTACCCAGGGGCAGGCAGGAAAAGCCGAACATCTGTTGATGACAGGCGATATCCCGGTGATTCAAAGCGATCGTGGTGGGCAGGTAACCTATCATGGTCCGGGTCAGCAGGTGATGTACGTGTTGCTCAACCTGAAGCGCAGAAAGTTGGGTGTCCGTGAACTTGTCACCCTGCTGGAGCAAACCGTCGTAAACACCCTCGCAGAATACGGCATTGATGCCCATCCGCGTGCGGATGCGCCGGGCGTATATGTGGGAGAGATGAAGATCTGTTCGCTGGGTCTGCGCATTCGTAAAGGCTGTTCCTTCCATGGGCTGGCGCTCAATATCAATATGGATCTCGCCCCCTTCCTGCGCATCAATCCGTGCGGCTATGCGGGTATGGAGATGACGCAAATGTGCCAGTGGGTAGCCACCGCCACCCCGGATATTATTCGTCCTGTACTTTTGAAGAACTTTTTAGCACTGCTTAACAATCCTCCTCACGAATATATCCCTGCTTAATATATGCTTGCTAGTGGCTCGATTATTTGACGGGCCACGGCTATTTCCCGCATTTACGCTTTACAACAATCAGCAGATTCTATATTTTCGAAGCGCCCGCATATTAGCGATACATATTATTCATCAATTTGATAGTGCCGCCTGCGGATCCCATATTACTTGCGTGACAATCACCCAACTGTCTGTTTTCGTTAAACATGTGAAACACTTTACGAATCTCTGCAAGCATAATAAATAAATTCAACTATCATTCATATTGTGAATGGATACGGAGTGAAAGCGTGGAGTCTACTAATTTACCAGCCAAACGCCTGAATGAACCCGGCGGTGAAGATAAGCCACAAATTTTTCGGACTTTACGTAATATTGATCTCAACCTGTTGACTATTTTTGAGGCAGTTTATGTCCATAAGGGTATCGTTAACGCTGCGAAAATTCTTAATCTGACCCCCTCAGCAATTAGCCAGTCAATTCAAAAGCTGCGCGCTATTTTCCCGGATCCGTTATTTATACGTAAGGGCCAGGGCGTAACCCCTACGGCTTATGCCACACATCTGCATGAATACATTAGCCAGGGACTGGAATCGATTCTCGGCGCGCTGGACCTCACGGGTAGCTACGATAAACACAGAACCATCACTATTGGCACCTCTCCATCATTGGGCGTGCTGGTGATGCCTGCTATCTACAAGACAATAAAGCAACATGCGCCGCAGCTGTTGATCCGCAACGTCACCGTGAATGATCCTGAAACCCAACTGGCGCAGTTCCAGACCGACCTGATCATTGACAGCAATAATTTCAGTGCAAGGGCTTTAGGCCAGCATGTCCTGTACGCCGACAGCCTGATCCTGGTATGCCGCCAGCATCATCCCGCGTTCAATGCGCCTTTGACGCTAGAAAACCTGCGTGCCTACGAGCATTCCTCTTTTATGGCAGAAGGCCAGGGATCCAACCCGCTACGGCAGCGCATTGATGAACTCTTCCCGGAGCGGCAGGTGAGCTTCAGCAGTTACAATATGTTTACCGTTGCATCCCTGATTGGCAGTAGCGACATGCTGTGCGTAATGCCTCTGCGCCTCTTTAACCTGCTGCGCAAATGCTGGCCGCTGGAGAGCATTCCGCTCGATCAGTTAAATGACGAAACGCTTGAAATTTCGCTGCATTACAACAAGCTAAGCCTGCGCGATCCGGTACTGGAAAACGTCATCAACGTTATCCGCCAGGCCTTCTGAACCCGCCTGGCAGCACAAGCCCCTGCTGTATGCGGGGCAAAACGCACAAAACAACAACTATTTTACAAATTGGCGACCTGGCAGGCTGCTTTACCGACCGTTTCAATGATATACTGCCTGTCGTTCGTTCAAAAATAGTTGATAAATACAACATTCCCTTGAATTGAAACGCTTTCCTTCGATATTCGCAACTGGAACACGCACGCTATGAGTAAACCCATTGTGATGGAACGCGGTGTTAAATACCGCGATGCCGATAAAATGGCCCTTATCCCGGTTAAAAACGTGGCTACAGAGCGCGAAGCGCTGTTAAGAAAACCGGAGTGGATGAAAATCAAACTGCCGGCGGACTCTTCGCGTATCCAGGGGATCAAAGCGGCGATGCGCAAAAATGGCCTTCACTCCGTGTGTGAAGAAGCCTCCTGCCCTAACCTTGCTGAATGTTTCAATCACGGTACCGCGACATTTATGATTTTGGGTGCTATCTGTACCCGCCGCTGCCCGTTCTGCGACGTTGCTCATGGCCGCCCTGTTGCGCCAGATGTGAACGAGCCGCAGAAACTGGCGCAAACCATCGCCGACATGGCATTGCGTTATGTCGTTATCACCTCGGTTGACCGCGATGACCTGCGTGATGGTGGTGCACAGCACTTTGCAGACTGCATTACTGCCATCCGTGAGAAAAGCCCAAGCATCAAGATTGAGACGTTGGTTCCCGATTTCCGTGGACGTATGGACCGCGCGCTGGATATCCTGACCGCCACCCCACCAGACGTATTCAACCACAACCTGGAAAACGTGCCGCGTATTTACCGTCAGGTGCGTCCAGGCGCAGACTACAACTGGTCTCTGAAGTTGCTGGAGCGTTTTAAAGAAGCGCATCCGCATATTCCGACCAAGTCCGGTCTGATGGTGGGTCTCGGTGAAACCAATGCCGAAATCATCGAAGTGATGCGCGATCTGCGCCGCCACGGTGTCACTATGCTGACGCTGGGGCAGTATCTGCAGCCAAGCCGTCACCATCTGCCGGTACAGCGCTATGTTAGCCCTGATGAGTTCGACGAGATGAAAGCCGAAGCCATGGCGATGGGCTTCACCCATGCAGCGTGTGGCCCGTTTGTTCGCTCTTCCTACCACGCCGATATGCAGGCGAAAGGCGAAGAAGTAAAATAAACCTGTAATATCTTTTTACAGAAACACAAAAAAACCGGCCTCATGAGCCGGTTTTTTTATGCAAGCCTTGCAGGATTGCCATTACTCTTTGTGCGAAAGCTTCTCTGCAGGAACACTATCTTCGGCGCTTTTCTTCGCGGCCGCGTCATCGTCATTCATCGCTTTCTTAAAGCCTTTAATGGCAGCACCCAGGTCTCCACCCAACGTGCGTAACTTCTTGGTACCAAACAGCAGGACGACCAGTGCGGCAACCACCAGCAGTTTGGTAATACTAATCTCACCCATAGATACCTTCTTTACATAAAACAGGCTGCATTAAGCGCCAAAAACCCGATCGTATTAACGGACATTTGACGCGCGCACACAATAGCAATCTGTAACAAGGTGAATCAAGCATTGTTGAAAAAAACATCACAATAATTGCGGTGGCGCAAACCGTCGATTGCGAAGAACGGGTAACTGCCGACGTGCAAGCGCAATTCTCTCTGATAATATCTCAGTCATTAAAAGCGCTGGCGTTTCGGCTGCTGAGGCGATGGTCACACCCAACGGATCGATAACCCTGCTCTGCCCAATATTCTTATTCCCACACTCTCCTGAAGCGACCACGTAGCAGGTGGTATCAAGCGCCCTTGCGGCTAACAGCGTCGTCCAGTGGTGCTCTTTTAGGGGCCCTTTAACCCAGGCCGCTGGCAATACCAGGACGTCGGCACCCTGTAAAGCCAGATTCAGTGCCATTTCTGGAAAACGCAGATCGTAGCAGGTCATTAATCCCACGTTAAATCCATCGACCTCCAGCAGGGGTGAAACGCTGTCGCCGGGATCGACAAGTCGCGACTCCTGAATGTTGAACGCATCATAGAGATGAAGCTTAGCGTAGCGTGCAATAATCTCGCCGCCACGGATAGCCACAAGCGTATTCACTGCCCTGCCCGGAGCAGAAGGTACATGCACCGTAAAAATGGTCGTCATGAGATTGCCAGTGCTCTCTGCCAGCAGCTGCTGTAAAAACGCCCCGTCCAGCGACTGCGCCGACTTAACCGACATATCAGGATCGTTATCATCCCGTGCCAGCAGCGCTTCGGGAAGCACCAGCAAGGATGCCCCCTTCTGTCGCGCCTGGGCCATCAGGGAGACGCATGTTCCCGCATTCTCATTCCAGTCCGGCGTTACCGCAAACTGCCCTACCGCAACATACATATTTGTCCCCCGGTCAAAAACAGCGTTACACTCGACGTACTTACACATCCAATAGCAGGTATTGACAGTGTTACAACTACTTATAGCCGTTTTTATTGGCGGAGGCACGGGTAGCGTTGCGCGGTGGTTTTTGAGTATGCGGTTTAACCCTCTTCATCAGGCCATTCCCATGGGAACCCTGGCAGCAAACCTGATTGGTGCCTTTATTATCGGTATGGGGCTAGCCTGGTTTAACCGCATGACACATATCGACCCGGTGTGGAAGGTATTGATTACCACCGGCTTCTGTGGCGGTTTAACGACGTTCTCCACCTTCTCTGCTGAAGTGGTGTTCCTGTTTCAGGAAGGTCGCATTGGCTGGGCATTTACGAACATTGCCATCAATATGCTCGGTTCATTTGCGATGACCGGGATCGCATTTTGGCTCTTTTCTTCCGCCAGCGCGCATTAATCGCCCGACGTTAATGTTGGCTTAATTTTTCTCTGCCACTCTGGACGTAATACGGAGCGAGGGTGACAGTATGAAAGAACAGTTGATGAGCGCAGGAATGGTTTTGCTGAGCGTGGCAATCGTCGCCAGCTTCCTGAAAATGTATCTGATTGGTTGATTCAGAACGAAAAAAACCCGCTCAGAGAGCGGGTTTTGAAATTCTTGCTGACGCGTCTGAATTACAGAGCGATTACGTTAGCAGCAGAAGGGCCTTTGGCACCGTTAGTGATTTCAAACTCAACACGCTGACCTTCAGCCAGGGTTTTGAAACCATTAGACTGGATTGCAGAGAAGTGTACGAACACATCTTTGCTGCCATCTTCAGGAGTAATGAAACCGAATCCTTTGGACTCATTAAACCACTTAACGTTACCTTTAATCTTAGACATCAAAATTACCTTTACATTAAAAAACGACACAAATGCTGTGTCGGGTATCAGTACATCAATTGTGGAACCTTTTGTCCAGCGGATCTTTGCTAAAAAGTGACAAAAGTCGCGTTAATTTTCGTTGACGGATTTTTATCCTTTATGATTCAACGAGAGTGCATTTTTTCGCCAGTTTGTTACGTTTTGTCAGTTAAAACTGAAAACGCATCCAGGCAAAGTAAACGTTTCCGTTGTTATAGGTTCCCGGGATGTAGGTCATCTGGAACGTCGCGGGACCATAGCCAATGGAGGCCAACGGCAGCAAGACCGGGACCGGAATGTACTTCCAGTTATCACGCGCCGTAAAGCCTGCCGTGTAGCCCAGGCCAAGATGGAAGTTGTCATCCGCTAATGGACGCCACGTTTTCTCCCAGCCGTAACCGCCAATCGGCTCCCACTTGTTGTAGGAGTCCTTAAACGCCATCAGGTACAGTCCGTGCCAGTTTCCTTTGTCGTCCCAACGGGACTGACCAAAACCCGCTCCCCAGGGACGTTCGTTGTAGCGGTCCGTTTTTTCTTTGTCATAGGCAAAACGTGCATGCCACGTTATCGCCGGAATATAGAGATCGTAATGTTCTGGCTCCTTCCAGGTTTGCGCGACGTTATCCGTAAACGTTGAGAACCAACCTTTATCCGCCGCGTTATCCTCTGCCCTGGCGACAGAAGAGAAAGTTAACTGCCCAAAAATAAACAATAAAATCAGGAAAAATTTATTACGTACCATCACAATGCAATTACCATTCTTAGTATTCAAGGCAAAGTTTACCATAGAATAGTTGAATGAATCCTTAACAACATCAGCGTTATTCCTAATTAATGGCCCTAAATCCGAGAATATTCTTAGAAAGAGGATGAGAAGATGCACTCCAGCCCTGCCGGGCTCTGCCACCGCTCTCAGCACACGTCAGTAAGCCCGCCATCCGTTCTCACCTTGGTACATATTCGTAGCACTTCTACTTCATCACTACTATATTCAGCCACAGAACCTGAAGACCTATGGCGATATATTAAAAAAATCATTCTGCATAATAAAATGCACCCCCAAAGAACCCATAAATTCTTTTTCAATTTATTTTTCATGTAATAAATATTTATCCGTTGCGCCAAAATAATACTATCCCCGGTGAAGAAAAAAGGATTTTGAGCCACACGCATCATATGGTTTATAGCAAAAGGCTGCCAGGTGCACAGAAGAGACAGGCTTCAGCGCCCCGCACGTTCCCGACCTGCCGTGCCCTAAATGACATATAATGGTGTATCCGGCGGTCAATACCCATATGTCATAAATGCCGGAGTGATGGCAAAAATAGCGTCAATGCCTTCTTAAGTAGTCTTTTTATTGATTTTAATCAGCAAGGACTGCGCAATAATTCGGCACATTCTCATCCTTCTTTTTTATTGATTATTTGTGCTCTCGGGTAGCAAGGAGACAGGGGAAATCATGCTTACGTTTATCGAACTCCTTATCGGAGTCGTCGTCATTGTCGGTGTAGCCCGCTACATCATTAAAGGGTACTCAGCCACAGGCGTGTTATTTGTCGGCGGCTTAACCCTGCTGATTGTTAGCGCGCTAATGGGTCATCAGGTGTTACCTGCCAGCGCAGCCAGCACCGGCTACACGGCCACCGACATTGTTGAATATATAAAAATTCTGCTCATGAGCCGCGGTGGCGACCTGGGCATGATGATTATGATGCTGTGCGGTTTTGCCGCCTATATGACCCATATCGGCGCAAACGATATGGTGGTCAAACTGGCGTCGAAACCACTGCAGTACATCAACTCCCCCTATTTGCTCATGGTCGCGGCCTATTTCCTCGCCTGCCTGATGTCCCTTGCGGTGTCGTCAGCAACCGGCCTTGGCGTACTGTTAATGGCAACGCTGTTCCCGGTTATGGTCAACGTCGGTATCAGCCGTGGCGCGGCCGCGGCAATTTGTGCCTCTCCTGCAGCCATTATTCTCTCCCCAACCTCCGGCGACGTTGTGCTGGCGGCAAAGGCGGCGGAGATGTCACTCATCGATTTCGCCTTTAAGACCACGCTGCCCATCTCCATTGTTGCCATCGTGGGTATGGGCATCGCCCACTTCTTCTGGCAGCGCTATCTCGATAAGAAAGAGAACATCAGCCATGAAATGCTGGACGTAAGTGAAATCACCACCACTGCGCCCGCGTTTTACGCCATTCTGCCGTTCACCCCGATTATCGGGGTACTGATTTTTGACGGCAAATGGGGTCCACAGCTGCACATCATCACCATTCTGGTGATCTGTATGCTGCTGGCAGCCTTGCTGGAATTTGTGCGCGGCTTCAACACTCAGAAGGTGTTCTCAGGACTGGAAGTGGCCTATCGCGGGATGGCGGATGCGTTTGCTGGCGTCGTGATGCTGCTGGTTGCCGCGGGCGTGTTTGCACAGGGTCTCAGCACCATCGGCTTTATTCAGAGCCTGATCTCCATCGCCACCTCGTTCGGCTCTGCCAGTATTATCCTGATGCTGGTCCTGGTGATCCTCACCATGTTGGCGGCAATGACCACGGGTTCCGGTAACGCACCGTTTTATGCCTTCGTTGAGATGATCCCGAAACTGGCTCACTCCTCTGGCATTAACCCGGCTTACCTTTCTATCCCGATGCTTCAGGCCTCAAACCTGGGCCGTACCATCTCTCCGGTATCGGGTGTGGTGGTTGCCGTCGCCGGTATGGCAAAAATCTCGCCGTTTGAGGTAGTGAAACGGACGTCAGTACCCGTGCTGGTTGGCCTGATCATCGTGATCATCGCCACTGAAGTGCTGGTTCCCGGCGCCGCCTAAGCGAAATTCCTGATAACCAAAAAGCGCCTGCGGGCGCTTTTTGTGCTTTAATAATTTCCAGAAATTAATTGCACTCAATCGATCAGGAAATCAAATGTTCAGTAAGGATATCGCTATCCCATCTGGCGCTATGGCGCTTGCCCTTTGTGTCCTCTCCGCACAAGCAGAACCCCTCAAGGCAACGCAATATGGCGATTTCGATCGCTACGTTCTGGCGCTTTCCTGGCAAACCGGATTCTGTCAAAGCATGGTCGAACGCAATCGCAATGAACCCGATGAATGTCGCCTGCAAAAAGAGAGCGCCAGCAAAACTGATTTCCTGACCGTGCACGGCTTATGGCCTGGCCTGCCAAAATCCATCGCGTCACGCGGGGTAGATGAACGCCGCTGGATGCGCTTTGGCTGCGCCACCCGCCCCGTCCCGAACATGCCTGAAGCAAAAGCAAGCCGTAAATGTTCTGCCGCAGAAACCGGGCTGTCACTTTCAGGCGCCGCAAAGCTTAACAGCGTGATGCCCGGCGCGGGCGGGAACTCCTGCCTGGAACGTTACGAATATGCCAAACATGGCGTCTGCTTTGGTTTTGATCCCGACGCTTACTTCGGCACCATGGTGCGTTTAAATCAGGATGTTAAAACCAGCGCAGTCGGTAAATTTCTGGCGGATAACTACGGCAAGACCGTCAGCCGCCGTGACTTTGATAATGCCGTCGCGAAAAGCTGGGGCAAACAGAACGTCAAAGCCATTAAGCTTACCTGTAACGGCAATCCGGCTTATCTGACCGAGATGCAGATCTCCCTGAAAGCCGACACCATTAATGCCCCTCTCTCGTCGGCCTCTTTTGCGCCGCAACCGCATCCAGGCAACTGCGGCAAACAGTTCGTTATTGATAAAGCAGGTTATTGACCCGCGCCCGGACGCACCATATCGAACCGGTGTTCATCGCTGATGCCGTAATACGCCGTCGGCCCACCCGCACGCAGGATGGGCTGCGCTTTTGCGGTCTGATAAATCCCCTCTTCCAGCAGAGTATCAGCAATATGAATACCGACCACTTCTCCCAATACCAGCCAGGTGTCCACTGGCGTACCGTCTGCGCCGGTCAGCTGGATGCACTGCGACAGGCGGCACTCAAAATTCACCGGGCTTTCTGCCACGCGCGGCGCTTTCACCAGTTGGCTGGCGACGGGCGTGAGTCCGGCAAAGGTAAACTCGTCTTCATCATGGGGGAGCATGGCCGAGGTTTTGTTCATCGCAGCAGCCAGATCGCGCGTGGCCAGGTTCCAGACAAACTCGCCCGTTTCATGAATATTGCGCACGCTGTCTTTCCAGCCGTTGCTGGAAAAACCAATGATCGGTGGCCGATAGTTGAAACAGTTAAAGAAGCTATACGGCGCGAGATTAAGCATGCCGTTCGTGTCGCAGGACGAGATCCAGCCAATCGGGCGCGGGCCAATAATGGCGTTCAGCGGATCGTGCGGCAGGCCGTGACCCTGAGACGGTTGGTAGAAGTACATAGTTCTCTCTCGTTGGGGGGCGCAACGCCCAGGTTCAGGACACTCAGCGTAACGTATTCCGCCCGGAATGAAGACTGAATAAATTTCAGCGAAAATTCATATGGACCATGAATGTGACCTTCATCACTTCAAACTTGCACGCTCAGCCAGTATCATCGGTAGAGTTAAACCCTCGCTGCCAGACGGCGAGGGTTTTCTTTTGGATTGGTTTCTGCGTTACACGCAGTATTAACGACATGGAGTAAAAAATGTCCAGACCCACAATTATCATTAATGAGCTCGACGCAGAACGTATTGACCGTCTTCTGGAGAAACCCGAATTCGCTTCTCTCCCGGTAGCCGATGCACTGAACGAGGAGCTTGACCGGGCGCAGATGTGCACGCCTGAGACCATGCCTCAGGATGTGGTTACCATGAACAGCAAGGTGAAATTTCGTAACCTGACAACGGGCGAAGAGTTGACCCGCACGCTGGTCTATCCGACGCAAATGACCGACAGCAGCACACAGCTTTCCGTACTGGCACCTGTGGGTGCGGCCCTGCTTGGGTTGCGCACAGGTGATACTATTCACTGGGAACTACCGGGTGGCGCGTCGACGCATCTGGAAGTGCTTGAGCTGCTCTACCAGCCAGAAGCCGCAGGCGATTACCTTCGTTAATCCCGCGCTTCCTGCCCTGCAAAGAGGATGCGCTTGCATCCTCTTTTCGTCATTTCACCCGATTGTCCTATATCGCTCAAAATCACCTTAATCCACGCTTAATCTGTTTTGTTGCCGCGGGGACGGTTATGAGTGAGATACTGGCTATCACACTTATTTTTCTCATTTTTTTGGCGATTATCGTCATGGCCGTGCTTTATCTTGAGCGCCACTGGTAAACGACTACGCTCACACTACCCCGCCGGGAAAAGCGTTAACCAGCCCCTTAACCTGCTGCTCTGCCGCCTCGGGGCTTTCCGCGCCGGGAACCAGAATGACTTTGCGACATGCCTCTTCCCGTTTCTCAAAAATCTTGTACGCACGTTCAGCGTCGGCCAGAGGCAAATAATGCGTGACGATCTCCTCCGGCGTCAGCAGCCCTTTTTCAATCAGCGGCAGCAATTCGCCCAGCCAGGCATGAACGTGTGTCTGCCCCATCTTAAAGCTGATCCCTTTATCAAATGCGTCACCAAATAAGAACCCATGAATAAACCCGGCATAGACGCCCGGCACGCTCACCACCCCACCGCGACGCACGGCCGCGATACACTGGCGTAGCGCTTTGCCGCTGCTTCCTTCAATCTTGAGATTACTGAGGAGGGTTTCCGTGGTGCTGCCCTTGGCTTCAAACCCGACCGCGTCAATCACCGCATCCACGCCGCGCTGCCCCGCCGTCTGCTCAATGATTTTTTCCGCCGCGTCGTTATCATCGTCAAAGTTAATGGGAATGGCACCGTAACGTTCCTGAGCAAACTGAAGCCGGTACGGATGATGGTCAATGACAAAAATCTGTTCAGCCCCTAACAGCCTTGCGCAGGCGATGGTCAGCAAACCGACTGGCCCCGCGCCGAAAACGGCCACGCTCGAGCCTTTTGTAATCTGCGCGTTTTTTGCTGCCTGCCAGGCTGTGGGCAAAATATCTGAGAGGAACAGCGCTTTGTCATCAGACAACAGTTGTGGCACCTTGAACGGTCCGACATTGCCTTTCGGCACGCGAACGTATTCCGCCTGTCCTCCCGGCACCCCGCCGTAAAGGTGGCTGTAACCAAACAGTGCGGCAGGAGCAGGAATTTGCTTTTTGTTCAGCGCCGCGCCCTGCCCGGCGTTGGTTTTCTCGCAGGCCGCATACTGTTGCAGACGGCAAAAAAAGCAGTCGCCACAGGCAATCACGAAGGGGATCACGACCCGCTCGCCCTTCTGCAAGTTCTTCACATCCCTGCCGGTTTCGACCACTTCACCCATAAACTCATGACCAAAAATGTCGCCATGCTCGACCTTCGGGATCTTACCGCGGTAGAGATGCAGATCGGATCCACAGATCGCCGTCGCCGTGACGCGCAGGATGATATCGTCAGGTTGTTCAATGACGGGATCGGGAACATTATCCACGCGAACATGGTGTGGACCGTGGTATGTGAGTGCTTTCATGCGACCTCCGAAAGGATGTGAGTAAGCTTCTAAAAGGGTAGCGTCCTCTGAAGGCCATCCCTGAAATCAGGCCGTTTTGAGATTTATCCTGGCGGAATAGAAAAGTGCTGTTCAGGTTACAGAAAGCGATAATATTTTATGTTTGAATGAATTCATCGTTTATAAACAAGGAGAAACGGGTATGTATCAGACAATCATTATGCCGGTTGATGTTTTTGAGATGGAGCTGAGCGACAAGGCCGTTCGCCACGCGGAGTTCCTGGCGCAGCAGGACGGCATTATTCATCTTCTTCATGTATTACCGGGTTCGGCCAGCCTGAGCCTGCATCGTTTTGCCGCCGACGTGCGCCGCTTCGAAGAGCACCTTCAGCACGAAGCCGAAACCCGACTGCAAACCATGGTTGAGCACTTCACCATTGACCCATCGCGCATCAAAACCCACGTGCGTTTTGGCAGCGTGCGTGATGCCGTAAACGAAATGGCCGGTGAGTTGAAAGCCGACGTGGTGGTGATTGGCTCGCGTAATCCGTCGATCACCACTCACCTGCTGGGGTCGAACGCCTCCAGCGTGATTCGCCACACCCACATTCCGGTGATGGTCGTTCGGTAAAAAAACAGAGGCCACCTTTCGGTGGCCTCTTGCTATTGCAGGTGTCGTCTTACTTTCTTTTATTATGCGGTTTTGGTGCGAATCAGGTAGTCAAACGAACTCAGAGACGCCTTCGCACCTTCGCCAGTGGCGATGATAATCTGCTTATACGGCACGGTGGTACAATCGCCCGCCGCAAACACGCCCTTCACGCTGGTTTCGCATTTCGCATCGATGATGATCTCGCCCATGCGATTGCGCTCAATCGCGCCTTCCAGCCAGGTAGTGTTTGGCAACAGACCAATCTGCACGAAGATGCCTGACAGCGCCACGCTGTGAACATCGCCACTCACGCGGTCGCGGTATTCCAGCCCCGTCACTTTGCTGCCGTCACCCTTCACTTCCGTGGTCTGCGCGTTCAGCACGATGTCGACGTTTTTCAGGCTGCGCACTTTGTCCTGCAGCACCTGGTCCGCTTTCATCTCCGGGGCAAATTCCAGCAGGGTCACGTGTTCAACAATACCCGCCAGGTCGATTGCCGCTTCTACGCCGGAGTTACCGCCGCCGATCACCGCCACGCGCTTGCCTTTGAACAGCGGGCCATCGCAGTGCGGGCAGTAGGTCACGCCTTTGGTGCGATACTGATCTTCACCCGGCACGTTCATGTTGCGCCATTTCGCGCCAGTGGCAATGATAATGCTGCGCGCTTTCAGCACCGCGCCGGAGGCGGTTTCAATCTGGTGTAAACCGCCTTCAACCGCAGCAGGAACCAGCTTGCTGGCACTCTGGCTATCGATCACGTCCACGTCGTAGTCGCTGACGTGCGCTTTCAGTGCGCCAGCCAGTTTCTGACCTTCCGTTTTTGGCACGGAAATGTAGTTTTCGATATCCACGGTATCGAGTACCTGACCACCAAAACGTTCGCCCATCAGGCCGGTGCGGATCCCTTTACGTGCGGAGTAGACCGCCGCCGCTGCGCCCGCCGGGCCAGAACCGACGATCAGCACGTCATACGCATCGCGTTTGTTCAGCTCTTCTGCCGCACGTTTTTCAGCACCGGTATCCACCTTGGCCACGATTTCCGTCAGGGTCATACGGCCCTGGCCAAACTCCTGACCGTTCATGTAGACCGCCGGAACGCCCATCACGTTGCGATCGGTGATTTCATTCTGGAAGGTTCCACCGTCAATTGCCGTGTGTTTGATGCGCGGGTTCAGGACCGACATCAGGTTCAGCGCCTGCACCACGTCCGGGCAGTTGTGGCAGGAGAGTGAATAATAGGTTTCAAACTCAAAATCACCGTCGATATCGCGGATCTGCTCCAGCAGCGCCTGCGCCTCTTTCGACGGATGACCGCCGGTCCACAGCAGCGCCAGCACCAGCGAGGTAAATTCATGCCCCAGCGGAGAACCGGCAAATCGCGGCCCCTGGTCGGAGCCTGGGTTAGTAATCAGGAAAGAAGGCTTACGAACAGCCAGCGCGTTATCTTCCTTGAACGTCACTTTCGGCGACAGTTCGGCGATCTCCGCCAGCAGTTCCTTGATCTCTGCCGATTTCGCGCTGTCGTCCAGCGTGGCAATCAACTCAACGGGTTTGGTCAGTTTCTCAAGGTAGGCCTTGAGCTGGGTTTTCATGTTTGTGTCGAGCATTGTTCTTCCCTCTCTTAAAACGTCATCATGCAAGCTGCCTTTAACGGGCGGCCTGAATGCAACTTGCATCATGGTGCTGGAATGAAATGGGCGCGGGGGGCGCCCATTGATTGCCGGGTGGCACTTCGTTTACCCGGCCTACGATACTGTAGGCCTGTGCAAGCGCAGCGCCGCCAGGCTTTACAGACTTAGATCTTGCCGACCAGGTCTAAGGATGGAGCGAGAGTCGCTTCGCCTTCTTTCCATTTCGCCGGGCACACTTCGCCTGGGTGAGAAGCCACGTACTGAGCGGCTTTCACTTTACGCAGCAGGTCAGATGCGTCACGGCCGATACCTTCAGCGGTAACTTCGATAGCCTGGATAATGCCCTGCGGGTCAACAACGAAGGTCGCGCGGTCTGCCAGGCCTTCATCTTCACGCATGTTGTCGAAGTTACGGGTCAGGGCGCCAGTCGGGTCACCGATCATCGCGTATTTGATTTTCGCGATGGTTTCAGAGCTGCCGTGCCATGCTTTGTGGGTGAAGTGGGTATCGGTAGACACAGAGTAAACGTCTACGCCCAGCTTCTGCAGTTCGTCGTAATGGTCAGCCACGTCACCCAGTTCGGTCGGGCAAACGAAGGTGAAGTCAGCCGGATAGAAGAAGAAGACGCTCCAGCGGCCTTCGGTATCTTTCTCGGTAACTTCAATGAATTCACCGTTTTTGAACGCCTGGTTTTTGAAAGGTTTAATTTTAGTGTTAATCAAAGACATCTGTACTTCCTCCGTGTTTTCGTTGAGAGGTAAGGTAACCAACTTTATTCATCGGGGCTAATGCGTATGCTTTATCAAATCAATCAGCCAAACCTTACAACCCGAACAAGACAACCTTGTGAAACAAACTAAAGCCCGAAAGTAAAAAGGCCGCCCTGGTGGGCGGCCCTGATACCTGAACTTTCCACAGGAACTTTCAGTGCCGGTAAAACTACCGGCGTTGCGTTGCGCTCTACTTACCCTGGTATCAAGGTCGTAACAGCCCCCTGATTACACCACCCGTACTGACGCAGGGCAATGGACGTAAGGGGCAATCGTATCTATGGCTGCGATAGGTTTTACCAAACGGTGCTGTCGCGTAGCCGTCATGGCCACCGGGAGAAAAATAAAAGCACGTTATAATTCCTTGTCGATATATAAATCACACTATTTTCATTCACTATCACGTGCTCTTTTAGAGATAAAAATATCTTAATGATCTTTGAAGTTCCATTTCATTAATCTATGTTCGTGATATATTAAGTGGGTTTTCATAACTAATTAAGTCAGTTAACTTTCATGGATGGTAAATGGTTAACTTAGTTCTATAGTTATCAGTTATGTGATAACGCAACGTCGCGTACTCAGGATGAAAAATGGCAAACCTTTACGACCTCAAAAAATTCGACCTTAACCTGCTGGTGATTTTCGAATGCATTTACCAACACCTCAGCATCAGCAAGGCGGCGGAAACGCTCTATATTACGCCGTCGGCGGTGAGTCAGTCGCTGCAGCGTTTACGTAATCAGCTCAACGATCCGTTATTTATCCGTTCAGGCAAAGGGATCACGCCGACGACCGTTGGGGTTAATCTTCATCACCATCTTGAGCAAAACCTCAACCAACTTGAGCAGACCATTAACATCATGAATGCGTCTTCTCTCCAGAAGAATTTTGTCGTCTACAGCCCGCAGATCCTGACGACGGAAAACCTGCTTTCCCCACTCAAGTTGTTGATGAGAAATCATAATTATCAGATAGAACTTCACGATATGCTGCTGACGGCGGATTCTGCAGAAGACCTGCTGGCATACCGTAAAGCGGACCTGATTTTCTCTATGGCGCCGGTTAACAACCGTTCAATGGTGTGTGTCCCTTATGCAACTTATTCCATGCTGCTGGTATGCAGTCAGGATCATCCGCGCATGAAAGACGTTGTCACGATGGAGGAGCTTCAGGAAGAGAAGTTTACCATCTTCCTCAGTGAAGAACCCGGCGTGAAGAACTACCAGTCCATGGCGGCAAAAGTGCACGCAGAAAAAAACATCGGTTTTCGCTGTGACTCTGTATTCACCATTATCGCCATGATCAGCGCCTCACATTTAATCGGCTATGTGCCAGAACCTTTGTATGAAAAATACAAAGATATTCTGAGATTAAAAAAATTAGACGCGCCTTTTACGCTTCCGCCTCTGGAGGTGTACATGATTTATAACCGCTCAGCGCTCAACAGCGCGGTGTTCTCGACATTTATTGAGCAGCTTGCAGAAAAATAAACACCCAAGGCTGTGATCTCACAGCCTTTCTCTTTTGTTAAAAGATAAGTCTCATTTATAGATAATAAAAACATTTCTCTTTTTCATTTACCTGCTCTTATTTTTCACTACTATTATCCTTTCTCCATTATTGACACCCATCCGGTATTTATATCCAGGGAGGAGTTTGGCTATGTCAATGTATAAGTATCCACTTAATCAAAATGTGCTTGAGGCCGCGAAAGAGCGCATTACATGGACGCTTGAGAATCTACCCAGGGTTTGTGTTTCATTTTCAGGGGGGAAGGATTCTACCATTATGCTGCATTTGACGGCCCGAGAGGCCCGAAAAATGGGAAAGAAAATCCACCTGCTCTTTATCGACTGGGAAGCGCAGTTCACTTATACCATTCAGCACGTAAATAATATGATTGCGCAATACACCGATGTCATTGAGCAATGCTGGTGGGTGGCGCTGCCACTCACCACGCAAAATGCGCTTACGCAGTTTTACCCTGAATGGCAATGCTGGGAGCCAGGAAAGCGATGGGTGCGTCAGCCTCCCGCAGACGCGATTACCGATCCGGATTACTTCGATTTCTACCAGCCCGGCATGACGTTTGAAGCCTTTGTCCGCGCATTTTCAGACTGGTTTGCCAAAAGCCGTCCGGCGGCCATGATGGTCGGTATTCGCGCCGATGAATCCTACAATCGTTTTTTGACTATCGCGAACGCGCGCAAGCGCCGCTTTGCCGATGACAAACCCTGGACCACCATCGCCCCGGGCGGTCACGCCTGGTACATCTATCCGCTCTACGACTGGAAAACCGCCGATATCTGGACATGGTTTGCTAAAACGGGCGGATGTTACAACCCCCTTTACGACCTGATGTTTCAGGCAGGCGTCCCGCCTCGCTACATGCGCATCTGTGAGCCTTTTGGCCCGGAACAGCGCCAGGGACTGTGGCTCTATCATGTTGTTGAGCCCGAACGCTGGGCGGCGATGTGCGAGCGGGTGAGCGGCGTACACAGCGGGGGGATCTACGCAGGCCAGAACAATCACTTTTATGGCCACCGTAAAATTCTTAAACCTGACGCGCTCAGCTGGCGCGAGTACGCCATGCTGCTGCTCGACAGCATGCCGCACACCACAGCGGAACATTACCGCAATAAAATCGCGATCTATTTGCACTGGTATCAGAAGCGAGGCGTGGCCGATATTCCCGACACCCAGGAGGGCGATATCGGGGCGAAGGATATTCCGTCATGGCGACGCGTGTGCAAGGTATTACTCAACAATGACTACTGGTGTCGTGCCCTTTCATTCAGTCCTAACAAACCAAAGCACTATCAGCGTTACAGCGAACGAATAAAGTCAAAACGCAAGGAATGGGGGATCTTATGCAGCAACGATTGATTAACGACATAGCGCGCTATCTTCAGTCTCTTCCCGAAGACCAACGCATTGAAGCCATCAACGCCTTTCGCCAGGCCATCCATGAACACAGCCCTTTTCGCGAGCAGCCTGTCGACTGCGTGCTGTGGATCAAACAGGACGAGATTACTGCGAACGATTACAACCCCAATAACGTCGCACCGCCGGAAAAACGGTTGCTCTGCAAATCGCTGGAGATGGACGGCTTCACCCAGCCCATCGTGGTAACGGAAAGCGACGCTCAGCATTATGAAATCGTCGACGGCTTTCATCGCCACGAAATGGGGTCGAACCGGGCGATATTAAAGCGCCAGCTTAAAGGCTACCTCCCGGTCACCTGCCTGCGTAAAGCGCGGCAGAAAAAAGGCGACCGGATGGCGGCGACCATTCGTCATAACCGGGCGCGCGGCCGTCACCAGATTCATGCGATGTCCGATATCGTTCGCGAACTGGTTCAGCTTGGCTGGGATGATGCGAAAATCGGTCAGGAACTGGGGATGGACAGCGACGAGGTCCTACGCCTCAAGCAGATCAACGGTCTGCTGGAACTCTTTGCAGACCGTCGATACTCGGAAGCCTGGACGGTAAAATAATCAGAGCGCGTTAAGGCGTTCTGCCGCCGCCAGCAGCGTCGATTCCTGTTTCGCAAAGCAGAGACGAATCAGCTTATGCGGGAAGGGATCGGCGCAAAAAACAGAGAGCGGGATCGCCGCAACGCCCACCTCTTTCGTCAACCACTGGCAGAAGCTGACGTCATCCAGATCGGAAATGGCGCTGTAGTCCGCCAGCAGGAAGTAGGTCCCTTCGCAGGGTAAAATCTCCAGACGGCTTTTGCTCAGCGCGTTCACAAACAGATCCCGGCGTTTTCGATAGAAGTCCGGCAGATCGCGATAGTGCTCCGGCTCGGCGCGGAGCATATCCGCCAGCGCCAGCTGGGCAGGCGTATTCACCGCAAAGGTAAGGTACTGGTGCACTTTACGCAGCTCGGCGCTGATGGCGGCCGGTGCGACGCAGTAGCCCACTTTCCAGCCGGTCATATGATAGGTCTTACCGAACGACGAGACGGCGACGGTGCGCTCGCGCAGCTGCGGATGGGCCAGCACGCTGGCGTGCCCTTCCTCTGCAAAGCAGATGTGCTCGTACACTTCGTCGCTCAGAACATAAATCTCACGTTCGGCAATGGCCTGCCACAGCGCGGCGAAATCGGCCTTTTGCCACACCGTCGCCGACGGGTTGTGCGGCGTATTCAGGATCACCAGGCGGGTTTTATCGCTCAGCAGCGCGGCAAACGCCTGCCAGTCAGGGCGGAAATGCGGTGGCTGGAGCGCCACGCGTTTCACCACGCCGCCGGAAAGCTCGATGGCTGGCGCGTAGCTGTCGTAGCTCGGATCAAAACAAATAACTTCATCGCCCGCACGCACCAGCGCGGTAATCGCCGCATACAGCGCTTCGGTCGCCCCTGCCGTCACCGTGATCTCGCTGTTCGCATCGGGCTTATAGCCATACAGCTCAGCCGTTTTATCCGCAATGGCATCCCGCAGCGCCTGCACGCCGGTCATCGGCGCATACTGATTCGCCCCCTGCGCCACGTGGTACGCCAGACGCTCCTGCAGATAGCGCGGGCCGTCAAAATCCGGGAACCCCTGCGAGAGGTTAATGGCGTTGTGCTGCTGCGCCAGGGCGCTCATCTGCGTAAAGATAGTGGTGCCGAGATTGGGGAGTTTACTCTGCGGAATCAATGCGTTATTGCTCATTATGCTGTGCCTGCTTGTAATACTTATGTTGCTGCCACTATAACACGATGTTAGTCTTTGGCAATCAAGACGCTTAGACGTCTATATACTATAAATATTCCTGGCCGAGAGGGTAAAAGGAAATGACAGACAACCTGCAACTCACACATTTGGTCGACGCATGCCGCTGGATTGGTGCCAAAGGCTGGGCTCCCGCCACCGGCGGCAATATGTCGGTGCGGCATGACGAACGCCTGTGCTGGCTCAGCGAATCCGGTAAAGACAAAGGCAGCCTGACAACGGAGGATTTTCTGCAGGTTGAAATCGCCACCAACCGCGCGCCGTCTGGTCGTAAGCCATCAGCCGAAACGGGGCTACACACCCTTATTTATCGCCTGTTCCCGGAGGCCAATGCCGTCCTGCACGTGCACACGGTCAACGCCACGGTGCTGTCACGTCTGGTAAAAGAGGCTGAACTGAATATTAGCGGCTTTGAGATGCAAAAATCCCTCACCGGACAGACCACGCATCTGGATACGGTTTCCATCCCGGTATTTGATAACGACCAGGACATCGATGCCCTCGCCTCGCGCATCGCCCATTACGCGCAGGAACGCCCGCTTAATTATGGTTTTCTTCTGCGCGGTCATGGCTTAACCTGCTGGGGACGCGACGTGGCCGAAGCCCGCCGTCATCTGGAAGGACTGGAATTCCTGTTTGAATGTGAAATGCGTTTACGACAACTGGAGAGAGTATGATTCGCGCAATTGTGACGGATATTGAAGGCACCACCAGCGATATCCGTTTTGTCCATGATGTTTTGTTCCCCTATGCGCGTGAGCGGCTGGCGGCCTTCGTCACCACGCAGCAGTACGCCGAGCCGGTCACATCCATTCTGGACAACCTGCGTGATGAAATCGGTAGCCCGCACGCCAGCGTCAGCGAGCTTATCGATGCCCTGTTTGCCTTTATGGACGAAGATCGCAAATCCACGGCGCTAAAAGCCCTGCAGGGGATCATCTGGCACGACGGCTACGTGAACGGCGACTTTACCGGCCATCTCTATCCGGACGTGCTGCCTGCGCTTGAAAAATGGAAAGCGCAAGGCATTGATCTCTATGTTTATTCCTCGGGCTCCGTCGCCGCGCAGAAACTGTTATTTGGCTACAGTGACGAAGGTGATATTACTCATCTGTTCAGCGGCTATTTTGATACCCACATCGGCGCCAAGCGCGAGGTGCAGTCTTATCAAAACATTGCGGCACAAACGGGCATCGCCCCGTCGCAGATCCTGTTCCTGTCCGATATCCATCAGGAGCTGGACGCGGCTGAACAGGCAGGTTTTCGCACCCTGCAGCTGATTCGCGGCGATGATGACGGCGCAAGCCATCACCATCAGGTCCACCAGTTTGACGAGATTAATCCGGAGCAGATCCCTTCATGAGCGCATTGACCATTTATTCCGATAAAGACGCCAGCCAACACCAGTGGCACAGCACTGACGCCGCCGAGATCGCCCAGCAGCTCAACGCTAAAGGGGTGCGGTTTGAACGTTGGGCGGCTGACCGTGATTTAGGCCACGATCCTGCGCCCGAAACCGTGATCGAGGCGTATCAGCATGCGATCGACAAGCTGGTGGCGGAGAAAGGCTATAAGAGCTGGGACGTGATCAGCCTGCGCGCCGACAACCCGCAGAAAGAGGCGCTGCGCGCGAAGTTCCTGAACGAACACACCCACGGCGAAGACGAAGTGCGCTTCTTCGTAGAAGGCGCGGGGCTGTTCTGCCTGCATATTGGCGATGAGGTGTATCAGGTGCTCTGCGAGAAAAACGACCTGATTTCCGTGCCCGCGGGTACGCCGCACTGGTTCGATATGGGTTCAGAGCCGAACTTTACGGCGATTCGTATTTTCGATAACCCGGAAGGCTGGGTGGCCCAGTTTACGGGCGATGCGATCGCGGATGCGTATCCACGATTGGCATAATCTTTTCTCCCTCTCCCTGTGGGAGAGGGCCGGGGTGAGGGCATCAGCGCGCATTACGCGTTAAGCCCCTTCACATACCCCACCAGCTGGTCCAGAACTATCCCCCACCCTTCGTGGAAGCCCATCTGCTCATGCTGCTCGCGGATGTCCTTCGTCGGATGACGCGCTATCGCCGTATAGCGGGTTTTCCCCTCCCCGACGTCTTCCAGCAATAAAATCGCCGTCATAAACGGCTTTTCGGCCGGTTTCCAGCCTTCGGTATAACCGTCGGTAAAGACCAGCTTTTTACCGGGATCGATTTCAAGGAAGACGCCCCGGTTATCCATACGCTGACCGTCCACCTCAAACACGGTGTTGAACCGCCCGCCCACGCGGAGATCGAGGTCGCACTCGGTCACCTTATGGGGAGCAGGAATGAAGAAGTTTTTGATATGTTCCGGCGTGGTCCAGCACAGCCATAGCAGGTCGCGCGGGGCATCCACCACGCGCTCCAGTTTTAAGTCAGTTTCAGGATCGAGCGTCACGATATTGTCCTCTTAAGGGAACCCCTTAAAGGATAGCCGGACTCAGGCAAATTTCCCTTCCGCCACCTCTTGCGGCGTGACCACGCCCGTATCCAGTACCCAGCCGCTAATCAGCGAGGCAGGCGTAACGTCAAAGGCCGGGTTATAGACCCGTGCGTTCTCCGGTGCCCATTGCACCGCGCCAAAGCTCCCTGCCACGCCCGTGACTTCGCTGGCGGCACGCTGCTCGATGGGGATCGCGTCCCCGTTCGGGCAGGCCGGGTCGAGCGTGGTATGCGGCGCGGCGACGTAGAAGGGGATGCCGTGGAATTTCGCCAGCACAGCCAGGGAATAGGTGCCGATCTTGTTCGCCACGTCGCCGTTGGCGGCAATACGGTCTGCGCCCACCCACACGGCGTCTACCTCCCCTTTCGCCATCAGGCTGGCAGCCATGGAATCGGTGATGAGCTGATACGGCACGCCCAGTTCGCCCAGTTCCCATGCGGTCAATCTACCGCCTTGCAGCAGAGGACGGGTTTCATCCACCCAGACGTTGCTGACGTTTCCTTCCTGATGCGCACGAGCAATAACGCCCAGCGCGGTACCGACGCCCGCGGTTGCCAGCCCTCCGGTGTTGCAGTGGGTCAGCAGACGACTGCCGGGTTTGACCAGCGCGCTACCGGCTTTCGCAATCGCATCGCAGAGCTGTTTATCTTCGTCAATCAGGCGCAGCGCCTCAGCCACCAGAGCCGGCACAAACTCTTCCTGCCACAGCGCAAGCTTCATACGGTCAAGGTTGTTCATCAGGTTCACGGCCGTGGGGCGCGACGCGCGCAGGGTATCCAGCGCCACGGTCAGTTCGTCGCGGGTTTTACCGTTTTCCGCCAGCAGCGCCAGCAGCAGGCTTGCAGAGAGACCAATCAGCGGCGCGCCGCGCACCCGCAGGGCGTGAATATGCCCCACCAGCGCCTCTACCGTAGAGGCGTCCAGCCAGCGTTTCTCCTGCGGAAGGGCCTGCTGGTCGAGAATAAAGAGCTGATTATCCGTCACCCGCAGGCTGGTCGTCTGTAATGTCTGCATGTCGTTAATTCCCTGTTGCGTTGTTGTAGCACATTGTGTCAGGATGAAATCCAGATGTATAGACGTCTACATGTCTTTATTAGCAAACCGTGAGGATCAGGCTATGTCGCAATACCGTACCTTTACCGCCCAGGACGCCGTGGAGTATGCCAGGCAGTTTGGCGGTCTTGATGACCCATCATCGCTGGTGGAGGCGCAGGAGGTAGGCGACGGCAACCTCAATCTGGTATTCAAAATTTTCGACAGCGCGGGCGTGAGCCGCATTATCGTCAAGCAGGCGCTGCCCTACGTGCGCTGCGTCGGGGAGTCCTGGCCGCTGACGCTGGATCGCGCCCGTCTTGAGGCGCAAACGCTGGTCGAGCACTACCAGCACAGCCCGCAGCACACCGTGAAAATCCACCACTATGACCCGGAACTGGCGGTGATGGTGATGGAAGACCTCTCCAGCCATCGCATCTGGCGCGGCGAGCTGATCAACAACATTTACTACCCACAGGCGGCTCAGCAACTGGGCGAATACCTCGCGCACGCGCTGTTCCACACCAGCGATTTCTACCTGCACCCGCACGAGAAAAAAGCGCAGGTGGCGAAATTCATTAATCCGGAGATGTGCGAGATCACCGAAGATCTGTTCTTTAACGATCCGTACCAGATCCACGAGCGCAACAGCTACCCGGCCGAGCTGGAAAACGATGTTGCCGCCCTGCGCGACGATGCCCAGCTGAAGATTGCCGTGGCCTCCCTGAAGCATCGCTTCTTCTCGCACGCCGAAGCGCTCCTGCACGGCGATATTCACAGCGGGTCAATTTTCGTGGCGGACGGCAGCCTGAAGGCCATCGACGCCGAGTTTGGCTACTTCGGCCCGATTGGCTTTGACCTGGGCACCGCCATCGGCAACCTGCTGCTCAATTTCTGCGGCCTGCCGGGGCATCTGGGCATTCGCGATGCCGCTGCCGCACGCGAGCAGCGCCTGACCGATATTCAGGAACTCTGGAATACCTTCGCGGAACGCTTCCAGGCGCTGGCAAACGAAAAAACGCGCGATGCGGCGCTGAGCGTACCGGGCTACGCCTCCGCGTTCCTGAAAAAAGTCTGGCACGATGCCATTGGCTTCTGCGGCACCGAGTTGATTCGCCGAAGCGTGGGGCTTTCTCACGTGGCGGATATCGACACCATTGCGGATGACGCCATGCGCCACGAATGCCTGCGCCACGCCATTACGCTCGGCAAGGCGCTGATTGTCATTGCCGACAGAATCGACAGCGCGGAAGAGCTGGTGGCACGGGTGCGTCAGTACAGCTAAAAAAAACCTCCCTTTCGGGAGGTTCAGTCTATTAGTTTTGGGTTAGCGTTGTGGTCACGGTGTAATCAAGCGACCATGAAGAATGCCAGTCTTTACCTGCAAACCGGACATCCCCCCGGTATACACCACGGGGGAGATCCGGGTTATCCGCCTGAACAAACTTGAGTCTTGCACTGTAGCCCGTGGTTTGCCAGGAGCTGCACAGAACCGCAACATTGAATGGACGTGTGGAACAATCAGAGCCGCGTTGTCCGCGAAGCGTCACGTCCCTGATGTTCCCCTGCTCGTCTTGCATCGGCACAACAAGCGTACTGTAGCCGTCTGCAGACCACACCAGGGAAGTTGGCCCCTGCGTGCTTCCCGTAGCCACGAATCCAAGAGATGGGAATCCAAAAATCGCCCCCGTATTAAATGAACTTGTCGAGCCTGTCGAACTGGTGATATTCCACGTCGCGGAATAGCTGGCGATAAACACCACCGTTTTATCGGTTTTACTGCTGCTGTTAATCTCAGCGCTGACTTCTGCCGTTCCGGTGTCTGGCCCACTCAACGTCACGGTTGCCACGCCGCTGTCATTGGTGAGGCTCGTTTGTGCTGAAAGCGAATTAAGCGTAGTGGCCCACTGGATTGTGCCATTTTTAACCACATTACCGTTTACGTCTTTCACCACGGCGGTATAGGTTATGCGATCGGTGTTAATCACGGCATGATCGGAACTGGCCGTGAGGCTTTCCAGGCGGGCGCTGGCTATGTCGCCGACAAATGAAACCGGTTCTGCGCTTTTTGCAACCGATACGCCCGTCAGGGTAGCGCTGACCGTGGCCGTACCCGCGGTGGTCGTTGAGGCCGATACCACCGCTTGCCCTGCGCCGTCGGTTTTCGTGCTGACGCCAGAGAGATTGACGCTACTGTTATCCACGCTCCATGCGACGTCGACTCCCGTCAACGGGTTATGGTTGGCATCCTCTACGCTGGCAGTCCAGCTTATTTTTGCCGTGCCGTCTGCCACTTCCTCTTTTTTATCGACGCTCAAGTCGGCAAACTGCGCCGTTGCCGGGTTACCGACAACCGTGAGGCTGAGATTCTGGCTGCTGCCGTTCGCCGTGGCGGTGACCGTCACCGTACCGGCTTTACGTGATGAGAAACGCGTTTCCACCTGCCCCTGGGCGTTGGTTATCGCCGAAGTTGACGTCAGGATGACGTTGGCAGTATCGCTGCTGCTCCAGTTAACCGTGACCCCGGCAACAGGGTTCTGGTTTCCATCCACAACTGTTGCGGTTAACAGCGCAGTATCGCTATCCGCAACGATATGGGTGGTTTTATCTGCCGTCACGGTCGCCACTTTCGACGTGCTGGTATCGCCGGTGAAGGTCAAATTCGCCAGACTCATGCTGCTGCCATCCAGGGTCGCCTGTACAGTGTAAACACCTGCTGACGTCGAACGCAGCATCGCGCGTGCCACACCCGATGCGTCAGACGTCGTCGCGTTATCCGCCAGCGTCGCGGTGGACGGTGTAACCTCCCAGCCAACCTGTGCGCCTTCAACTGGATTACCATTGGCATCCACAATCGTGACGCTCACTGCCATACCGTCGGTGCCGTTAGCCACCGCGCGATCTTTATCGGACTGAATAGCGCTCAGTTTCGCGGTCCCGGCATCGCCAATGAATTTTGCGCTCTCTGCCCGCACCGGCGCACTGTCTGGGGTTTGCGCGGTGACGATGACGCTGCCCAATTTCAGAGAAGTGACCTTCAGCGAGGCGTTACCCTGCGTATCCGTCCGGGCGCTATCGGCGGCAAGCTTCACGTCAGCATTATCCGCAGACCAGTTCACCACGACATCCGGGATCGGATTCCCCTGAATATCGACGATCTTCGCGGTATAAACCAGGCTGTCGCTGCCGTTGGCAACGGCCTCTTTTTTGTTACTCTCCACGGTATCAACACGCTGGGTGCTGGTATCCGCGACAAACGTTACCCCCTCTGCCTTAACTGCGTTTTTCTGGTTCACGTCGGCGTAAACGTACGCCACGCCGGTTTTCGCTGAGGAGAGGGAGAGCGTGGCATTCCCTGCACTGTCGGAAACGGAGGTTTTCCCCCCTGCCGAGGTTCCGTCTTCGCGCTTCACGTCCCAGTTTACCGTCACGTTTTCGAGCGGATGATCGCTGCTATCGGCCACCCTTGCGGTATAGGTCACGCTGTCGCTGTTATTCGCCACAACCTGTTTCTTATCAGGGCTCACGCTCTTCACCTGCGCGCTTGCCGTATCGGCAATGAATTTTATCGTCGGCGTGGTGAGTGAACTGCCCTTTTCAAGCGTTGCGGTGACGAGCGCATCGACAACCTCATTGCTGGTCAGCGTGACGCTGGCCTCCCCCTTTGCATTCGTCGTGGTTTTACTCTCTGAAAGCAGAACTGTCGTCTTGTCTGCACGCCAGTTTACGACCTCTCCTGCCAGCGCGTTCCCCGTCTGATCTACCACGGTAGCGACAATCGTCACGGGCGCTACGCCGTTTGCCAGCGCGCTTAACGCCGAAGGCTCAAGTGACGCCAGTGCGGCGATAACGGTGGTTGCCTCTTCGGTGACCGACGTGGTCGCAAGCTTGATGCTGCCATCAATGAGTGTTTGCACGGTCAGGGTGGCAGGCGTGGTTCCGCTGGTCAGCGTGGCGGTATAAACACCGCTGTTCGTTTCACGGAATACGCTCACCGCCGGTGCCACGGCGGCCTTAGCGGAAGTGCCGGTCGTTTTCAGCGTCACGCCGGCGCTGAGACGTTTCTCAAGGCCAGTGGCGACCTCGCCGGACGCGGTTTTTAACGTTAAGGTTAACGTAGACTGGCTCATTCCATCGGCAGGGAGTCTGGCCGGTGAGGACGTCAGGCTGGACTGAAGCGCCTTCACATCTACGCCATTCACACTCACCGCCATCCGCGCCGTGTCGGAGGCATTGCCGTGCTTATCCCAGGCCGTGGCGGTGACGGAATAGGCGTTTGAACCGTTGCTTTGCCACGCGGGCAGTGTAATCACGACCTGCGAAGGGTCAGATCCCGGCGTAATTTTACCGCCATTGCGAATCAGGCTGTCGCCCTGCCAGTCAATGCGCTCAAGCCCATATTTTGATTTCACCTTCGCGCTGACTGACTGCCGGGCATTTTCTTCACCGGCAATTTTCTCCGGCAGAGAGAGGGCGATCAGCTCTTGTTTGCGATAATCGAGAACGATGTTGTTGTTGCGATCAACCAGCTCTTTACGCGAGCCCAGCAGCGTGCGGCGGCCCCCGACCTGGTCAGGATCAAGCTGAGTACTCAACGGCACCCCCGGTGCCCAGTTCAACGCCAGGTTAAACTGGGTGTCCGATGCGTCGCCCTTACTAGTTTTTTGATTGACGCCCAGTGTGACAAGCGGAACCGGGGTGTAGCTCAGCCCGACCGTGATGGCATAAGGATCTTTTTGGCGATCGTCCTCGTCATCACCGAACAGGCCAACATGATTACCGTAGTATTGTTCGTAGACAAGGTTAGCGCCAAGCTGCGGATAAGCAGGCAGATACCCGGTGGCTCGCACGTCAAACCCGTTCGCCACGCGCTCATCATAATCGCGATAGGCCGATGAAGCCTTCCACCCGCTTAAGCGATAGTAACCATTGGTTGAGAGACGCAAATAGTCCCAGCCCAGTTCCGCACCGACGCCGAGGCGTTGATGCTGATTAGTCGAAACCTGTCGATCGTAAAAAGCGTTAACGCCCCACATCCACGCGGAATTAAACGCGCGGTAGCCAAACCCGGCATTGACGATATTTCTGTCGTCATGACGTCGACCGCCAAATTGGGTAAAAATAAGGGCATCTTTCTGCTCGTATAAAGGTACGAGAAGATCTAATTCAGCGTCCTGTAAGGAAAAGTTCTCATCGGTAGTGATATTTATGCGCGTCGTACCATACTGATTTAGCCAGGACTGAATTTCCTGGGTAGCGGTATGCGTTGCCTGAGAAGTTATCGCACTGGCAACCGAACGACCACTGCCGCTCTCCAGCAGCGAACCCGCCTGCACGGCGGTTTGGGCAACTACCCGCTCCGCACTTTGCGGTTCAGGCACCTTATCTTCTGCGGCAACAGGCGCAGCGCCAAGCGAGAATAATGACGGTGGGAGGAGCTGCAGCGCGATTTGCAAACAGGCCGCGATCTTTTTCAGGCTCATTGCATTCATCCTTGAATAAAAAGGAGCCATAGTACGGTTCAGGACATAAAGATAAAGTCAGCAATCCTTTTTTAAGAATATATAAATAAAAGCATTCAGAAGACTTATAAATATCGTCGTCTGAAGCGGCTATTATCCCCCCAGATACTCAATCACCGACAGCCCGCCGTTATAGTCCGTGCTGTAAATAATCCCCTGCGCATCCACAAACACATCGCACGACTGGATCACCTGAGGGCGATTCGGCCGCGTGTCCATCATTCTCTCCGGCGCGGCGGGCACTAGCGCCCCCGTTTCCACCGGTCGATACGGGTTCGAAATGTCATACGCGCGCACGCCCGCGTTCTGCCAGGTCGCGAATATCAGCGTTGAGCTGACAAAGCTCCCCGGCCGGTTCTCGTGCAGGTTGTGCGGGCCGAAATGCGCCCCTTTCGCCACGTAGTCGGTTTCATCCGGCTGCGGGAAGGTCGAGATGCTGACCGGGTTCGACGGCTCGCGGATATCAAACAGCCAGATCAGCTTTTCGCCGTCTTCTTGGTTGTCGAGCACCGCCTCGTCGAGCACCACCAGCAGGGAGCGATCCGGCAGCGGCAGCGCGGTGTGCGTCCCGCCGCCAAACGGCGGACTCCAGTTGCGATGGCTAATCAGCGTCGGCTGGGTGTGGTCTTTCACGTCCAGCAGCGTTAGCCCGCCGTCGCGCCAGCTCCCGTAGGCGGTATCCCCGGCAATAATCGCGTGATGCAGCGCGTAGCGTTTCCCTTCCGGCCAGTTGGGCTGCTCACCTTCGGCCTGGTTCATGCCCGGCAACCACCAGCGCCCCGCCACTTCAGGCTTACGCGGGTCCGCAAGATCGATGGTCAGGAAGATGTAGTCGGTAAAGCCGTCGATCAGCGCCGAGACGTACGCCCAGCGCCCGCCGACGTACCAGATGCGGTGAATGCCAATGCCGCTCAGCGACAGAAAACCGATTTCGCGCGGCTTATCCGGCGTGGAGATATCAAACACCCGCAAGCCCGCGCTCCAGCCTTTGCCCTGCACGTCGCTGACGGTCTCCCCCACCTGGCGGGTGTAGTAGACCTTCTCGTCGGCAAAGCGGGCATCGGCAAACAGATCCCGGGCGTTGATTACCAGCAGCAGGTCGTCATGCGCCTGCAGGTGCACATTCCAGGTACCGGGCGGCGCGGGCACGTAGCCCGCCGCTTTCGGATTCTTCGGGTCTCGCACGTCGACAATCGAAAAGCCCTGCGACACCATATGGCCGATATAGGCAAAACCGCGATGCACCATCAGCTGCACGCCGTCCGGACGACCGCCCTGGTCGCTATGGCCAATCAGCCGCATATTGCGGCTGTATTCTGGAGGGGGTACTTGCGTCACCGTTAGCTCCTGTTGGTTTTCCCCCTCTCCCTGTGGGAGAGGGCCGGGGTGAGGGCATCAGGCCACACCTGTCGCCACCCGGCTTGGTTTTATTTGTTTTTCGCTTCCAGCGTCGCAAACCACGGCGCGATAAAATCTTCCGTCTGGCCCCAGCCCGGAATGATTTTCCCCAGAGACGCCACGTTCACCGCGCCCGGCTGGGCGGTCAGCAGCGCCTGTGGAATAGCTGCCGCTTTGAAATCGTAGGTCGCAGGCGTCGCTTCCCCGGCAATCTTGTTCGCCACCAGACGCACGTTCGTCGCGCCAATCAGCTTAGGATCCACCGCCACGCTCACCTTCCACGAACTGCCCGGTTCGCGCATCAGCTGCAGATCCTGGTTGGAGATATCGATACTGTAGAGCTTGATCTCGGTGCGGCCGTTCTCTTTCAGCGCCTTATACGCGCCCTGGCTGAAGGCGTCCCAGGTGCCCCAGATGGCGTCGATTTTGCCTTTCGGGTATTTCGCCAGGATCGCACCCACCTTGTTGGCGGTATCGCCCTGCACGTCAGAGGAGACGGCACCGATAGACTCCAGCTCTTTGATGTCCGGATACTGCTTTTGCAGCACTTTATACGCCGCCTGGCGACGCTCCATCGGCGGGAAGCCCGCCACCCACAGCTTAACGATATTGGCCTTGCCGTTGAAATCTTTCGCCAGCTGGCCGAAGGAGAGGTTGGTCAGGGAGGCATCGTCCTGCTGGGTCACGGTCACGCCCGGGATCTCACCGTTAACGGCGGTATCAAATACCGAGACTTTGATCCCGGCATCCACCGCTTTCTTCACCAGCGCGGTGGAGTAAGGGTCGCGCCCCTGGGAGAGAATAATCCCGTCATATTTCTGGCTGATCGCCTGGTTCACGAAGTCCTGGAATTTGGCATCGTCCCCGTTGCTTAAAAAGGTGCTGACCTTAAAGCCGAGCTTCTTCCCTTCCTGAATTGCCCCGGCAATAAACTGCGTGGTGTTGTCGTCTGAGCCAAGGTTACGGATCACCGCGATGCGGATCGGGCCGTCATGGTTCGCAATGGCAGCCGGAAGCGGCGCGGGCGTAGCCGCGAAGCCTGGCAGAGCCGTGAGCAACCCAAGTGCCACCAAAGAGAGTGCAATCTTTTTCATTTTTTTATCCCGTTGTGTTGTCAGCGTTTTTGTATGTAGGTAATCGCCAGCGCTACCGCGAGCACCAGCCCTTTTATAATGTCCATGGCGTAATACGGCACGGAGAGCATCACCAGCCCGTTCGACAGCACGCCAAGAATGACCGCCCCGACCAGCGTACCCAGCGCGTTAGGCTTGCCGGATCCGGCCAGCGAGAAGCCGATCCATGCCGCCGCCACCGCGTCCATCAGGTATCCGCCGCCCGCATTCACCTGCGACGAACCGATGCGCGAAGCCAGCAAAATCCCGCCCAGGCCCGCCAGCAGCGAGGCGATCACGTAGGCCGCCACCTTGTAGCGCGTAGTGCGAATGCCGGAGAGACGCGCGGCTTCGGGGTTGCCGCCGATGGCGTACATCCGGCGTCCGTGAGTGGTCAAAGACAACCCCAGTTGCGCCAGCACGGTCACCACCAGCATGACGATCACAATGGTCGGCACTTGCCCCAGCAGGCTGAACGCCGCCGGTATCGTTCCTTCCGCCATGTCGCCGCTCGGCAGCACCATGTTCTCGGTAATCGACCCGCCGTAGCTGTAGGTCATCGCCACGCCCTGGATCACAAACAGGCTGGCAAGGGTCGCGAGCATGTCCGGGATACGCAGGATGACGATCAGAAAAGCGTTAAACAGCCCCACCAGCGTGCAGAGCGCAAGGGTTATAAGAATCGACTCGGTGGTACCAAAGCCGTGCCAGACGAAAAGGGAAATCACCAGCGCGTTCGCCAGCGAGGCGGTGGATCCCACAGAGAGATCGAACCCGCCGATGGTCAATGAAATCGACACGCCAATGGCAATCACCGTCACGATGGCAATCGAGCGCAGAATATTGATGATGTTGTTCGGATCGAGGAAGCTGTCCGACGCCAGGCCAAAGACGGCCACCAGCGCGACGACGGTTAACAGCATGCCCCACTTGTAGAGAAAATCGAAAATCTGCTGACGGCCAGACGCCGCCGCGTTCACTGAAAGGGCCTTGCTCACGACGCCGTTCCTCCGGTTGAATAATAAAGTAGTGTCTCTTCGCGGGCCTCGGCCCCGGCGATTTCCGCCACGATGCGCCCGTCCCACAGCACGCAGATGCGGTCGCATAGCCCGACCAGCTCGGCAAACTCGCCGGAGGCGTAAATGACCCCTTTGCCCTCGCGCGCCAGGCCGTCAATCAACTGGAACAGGTCGGTTTTGGCCTTCACGTCCACGCCCTTGGTCGGCTCGTCGAATATCAGCACGCTGGCGTCATTGCGCAGCCATTTGCCGATGGCGACCTTCTGCTGGTTACCCCCGGACAGACGGCGCAGCACCTGCCCCGGCCCGCGCGCCCGAACGCCAACGCGGGCTATCACCTCTTCCGCCCAGCGCCACGCCTGACGATGGCCAAACAGGCTCCAGCGCGAAAAGCTGTTATCGGCGCACACGGCAAGATTCATGCTCACCGGCTCGTCGATAAAAATGCCCTCTTTCCGCCGCTCCTCCGGCACCAGCGCCAGCCCGCGCAGCACGGAATCCGCCGGGTCGCGCGGCTGCCAGGATTGATGATTCAACTCACCGTTTGCCACACGGCTTTTGCTGGCACCAAACAGCGCCTTGCAGAGTTCGGTTTTCCCTGCGCCCGCCAGCCCGGCGATGCCGAGGATTTCGCCTTTGCGCAGGTGCAGGGAGATATCTTTCAGCAGCGCATCGTCGTGCAATCCCTCCACCCGCAGCAGCGTTTCGTTACCGTGCGGCGGTCGTGCGGGCGGATAGATATCGCTCAGCACGTGTCCGAGCATCTTCTCGACAATCTCTTCGCCGCTAAGATCGGCCATCGGCCCGGACTCGATCAGCTTGCCGTCGCGGAGCACCGTCAGGGTGTCGCAGATGGCCTTCAGCTCGTGAATGCGATGGGAGATAAACACCACGCCGATGCCCTGCTGCTTTAAACGTCTCACCACCGCAAACAGGCGCTCGCTCTCGTGCGCATCCAGCGGCGCGGTGGGTTCATCAAGAATCAAAAAACGGCAGTGGTGGGACAAGGCACGTGCCAGCAAAATCTGCTGCTTTTCGGCCAGCGAACAGCTGTCGATGGAACGGCGTACGTCCAGAGAGACATCCAGCTGTGCCAGCGCCTGTCTCGCCTGCTGGCGGATCGCGCGCCAGTTGAAGCGATGCCCCGGCTGCGCCAGCTGGTCGAGCATGATGTTCTCGGCGATGCTCAACCCCGGGATCAGCGCTACGTCCACCTCCTGCTGCACGAGGTGGATCCCCAGCCGTTTGGCATCAAGCGGTTCGCGGATCGTCACCGGCTGGTTGTTAATGCTGATCTCACCCTCATAGTGGTTGTGCGTGCCGCACAGCACCGCCATCAGGGTCGATTTTCCCGCACCGTTGGCACCGGTTAGCGCATGTACGGATCCGCCGGTTAAGGTGAAATTCACGCGCGACAGCGCCTGAAAGCCGGAAAAGGCCAGGCTGATACCGCGCATCTCAAGGCGACTGGAAACCATCCGCGTAAATCCTTCATTACTCTTCTGATTTATCGAATTTTTCACAGCTCCGGTTGACTGACAACGACGGAAAAGGCATAAGATAAAGCGAAATATTATTAGCCATCCGGATGTCCAGACATAACATCGGGTTAGCGCTTGCTAAAAAAGGACAACACCATGAGCAACACCGATATCCGCGTCGTGCCTGGCCCGGCGAACTACTTCTCTCACCCCGGAAGCCTTGCGCAGCTGGATACCTTCTTTACCCCGGAACAGCTTTCCCGCGCGGTGTGGATCTACGGCGAGCGTGCTATCGAAGGCGCGCGCCCTTTCCTGCCGGAGAGCTTTAACGCGCCGGGGGCGAAGCACCTGCTGTTTAAGGGCCACTGCAGCGAGCGCGACGTCACCCACCTGGTGAACGACGCCGGCAGCGGTGCGAGCGTGGTCATTGGCGTCGGCGGCGGTGCGGTGATGGATACGGTGAAAGCCGTGGCGCGTCGTTTAGGCGTTCCGTTCGTGGGCATCCCCACCATTGCCGCCACCTGCGCGGCGTGGACCCCGCTCTCCGTCTGGTACAACGATGCCGGTCAGGCGCTGCATTTTGAGATCTTCGACGACGCCAACTTCCTGGTGCTGGTGGAGCCGCAGATCGTCCTTAACGCCCCAGCGGAATATCTGCTGGCAGGCATCGGCGATACGCTGGCGAAGTGGTACGAAGCGGTGGTGTTGGCACCTGAGCCGGAGAACCTGCCGCTGACCGTGCGGCTCGGCATCAACGGCGCGCTGGCGATCCGCGACGTGCTGCTGACACGCAGCGAAGAGGCGCTGGCCGACCAGCAGCGCGGTGACCAAACGCAGGCGTTCCGGGACGTGGTGGATGCGATTATTGCCGGTGGCGGGATGGTCGGCGGTCTGGGCGAACGCTATACCCGCGTGGCGGCAGCACATGCGGTACACAACGGCTTAACCGTGCTTCCGCAGACGGAAAAATATCTGCACGGCACCAAGGTAGCCTACGGGATTCTGGTGCAGAGCGCCCTGCTCGGTCAGGACGATGTGCTGGCGCAACTGGTGACGGCGTACCGGCGTTTTAACCTGCCGACCACGCTTCGCGCGCTGGACGTCGACATCAATAACCGGGAAGCGCTGGATAAGGTCATTGCCCACACCCTGCGCCCGGTGGAGTCGATTCACTATCTGCCGGTTGCGCTAACGCCTGACGTTCTGCGCGCCGCGTTTGAGAAAGTGGAATCCTTCAGTCGTTAATCGCGCCGACAGGCTATACCTAATGATGATTCTTTCTACTCTTGCAACGAGGTCATCATGCAGATCGATTTAACAGGTAAAAAGGCGCTGGTTACCGGCGCCAGCCGCGGGTTGGGTCGGGCAATTGCACTCTCGCTGGCGCGCGCCGGTGCAGATGTGATTATTACGTATGAAAAATCGGCCGATAAGGCCCAGGCGGTCGCCAATGAGATTAAGGCGCTGGGACGACACAGCGAAGCCGTGCAGGCGGACAGCGCCAGCGCGCAGGCGATTCAGGATGCCGTCACCCATGCGGCGCGTTCCCTCGGCGGGCTGGACATTCTGGTCAACAACGCGGGTATCGCGCGCGGCGGCCCGCTGGAGTCCATGACGCTGGCGGACATCGACGCCCTTATCAACGTCAACATCCGCGGCGTAGTGATCGCCATTCAGGAAGCGCTGGTGCATATGTCCGACGGCGGGCGCATCATCAACATCGGCAGCTGTCTGGCAAACCGCGTGGCGCAGCCGGGTATCGCCGTTTACTCGATGACCAAATCGGCCCTCAACTCCCTCACCCGCGGGCTGGCCCGTGATTTAGGGCCGCGCGGCATTACCGTTAATCTGGTGCACCCCGGCCCCACCAACAGCGATATGAACCCGGAAGACGGGGAACAGGCGGAAGCCCAGCGCCAGATGATTGCGGTCGGTCACTATGGACAGCCGGAAGACATCGCGGCGGCGGTCACCTTCCTCGCCAGCCCGGCCGCCGGGCAGATCTCCGGTACCGGTCTGGACGTAGACGGCGGTTTGAACGCCTGATCGCCGATTTTCTGTAAGCCTCTGTCGCCTGACAGAGGCGTTTCCGAGCACCCTCGACGGTGGCGGCAATCTACGGCTGCAGGCAGGAACAGATCAGCCTCTATTTACCGAAAGAGGGTTAACAGCACTTCGCCCCGCCCTTGCCGCCGTAGCGGGCGTCCTGGCGGTCGCGGAAAAATTCTTCGTAGGTCATGGGCGTCTGGTCCGGATGGTTGACGCGCATATGCTCGACGTAGTTGTCATAGTCCGGCACGCCAATCATCATTTTGGCGGCCTGGCCCAGGTACTTACCTGCTTTGGAAAGGGTGTCGAACATAGGTCATTTCTCGTTTGTTTCCCCCTCACCCTAACCCTCTCCCCACAGGGGAGAGGGCCGGGGTGAGGGGTATGTCTGATTAAATTAATGCGCCCCTTTGGCCTGGGTGACAATCTCTTCCAGGTTTTCAGGCATCGGCTCGTAAGGCGTCTCTTTTGCCGTTGGCTTGTCGACTTTCAACGCCGCCAGCGCGGTTTTGAGAGAATACAACGCCAGCACCACGACCACCACCATAAAGAAGATAGTCAGCCCGGCGTCCAGACGGTTGTTAAACACCAGTTGCGACAGCTGCGACTCGGTGTACTGCACCGGGATCTTACCGCTGTCGATCATCGCCTGGAACTTGTTGGCGATTGCCAGGAAGCCCACCTTGTTGTCCGGGCTGAAGGCTTTCTGCCAGCCTGCCGTCAGGGTACAAATCAGCAGCCATGCGGTTGGCACTAACGCCACCCACGCGTAACGCTGGCGCTTCATCTTGAACAGCACCACCGCGCAGAGCATCAGCGCCATGCCCGCCAGCATCTGGTTGGCGATACCAAACAGCGGCCACAGGGTGTTAATCCCACCCAGCGGGTCGACCACACCCTGGTGCAGGAAGTAGCCCCACGCCAGCACGCACAGCGCCGTCGCCAGCAGGTTCGCCGGGAGCGAATCGGTACGCTTCAGGTTCGGGGAGATCACGCCCAGCAGGTCCTGGAGCATAAAGCGCGCCGCGCGGGTTCCTGCGTCCACCGCCGTCAGGATAAACAGCGCCTCGAACAGGATGGCGAAGTGATACCAGAAGGAGACGTCCATCAGCCCGCCCAGCGCGCCGTGCAGGATGTAGGCCATCCCCACCGCCAGCGTCGGCGCACCACCCGCACGGGAGATGATCGACTGCTCGCCCACCTCATTAGCAATGTGCGTTAGCGTTTCAGGGGTAATGGCAAAGCCCCAGCCGCTCACCACCTGTGCAGCAGACGCCACCACGTCAACGGTTCCGGCAGGTGCCAGCACCGCCATCGGGCTGTTCATGGCGAAGTACACGCCCGGATCGATAATGCAGGCCGAGACCAGCGCCATAATGGCGACAAAGGACTCCATCAACATGCCGCCGTAGCCAATCAGGCAGGCCTGATTTTCATTCGCCAGCATCTTCGGCGTAGTGCCGGAGGCAATCAGCGCGTGGAAGCCAGACACCGCACCGCAGGCGATGGTGATAAACAGGAACGGGAACAGGTTACCGGTCCAGACCGGGCCGGTGCCGTCAATAAATTTGGTCAGCGCAGGCATGGTCAGGGTCGGACGCATAATCAAAATGCCGATGGCCAGCCCGACGATGGTGCCGATTTTCAGGAAGGTGGAAAGGTAATCACGCGGAGCCAGCAGAAGCCACACCGGCAGCACCGCCGCCACAAAGCCGTAGCCCACCAGCATCCAGGTCAGCTGCACGCCGGTAAAGTCGAAGAACGGTGCCCAGGTTGGGCTTTCCGCCACCCAGCCGCCGGAGATAATGGCGAACACCAGGAACACCAGACCAATCACCGACACTTCACCAATGCGCCCCGGGCGCAGATAGCGAATGTAGATCCCCATAAACAGCGCCAGCGGAATGGTGAAGGCAACGGTATAGGTTCCCCACGGGCTGTGGGTCAGCGCTTTCACCACGATCATCGCCAGCACCGCGAGGATGATCACCATGATCATAAAGGTCGCCACCAGCGCAATCACCCCGGCGGTTGCCCCCATCTCCTCTTTCACCAGCTCGCCCAGCGAGCGACCATCGCGACGGGTGGAGACGAACAGCACCATGAAGTCCTGCACCGCGCCCGCCAGCACCACGCCGGCGAGGATCCAGATCATCCCCGGCAGGTAGCCCATCTGCGCCGCCAGCACCGGCCCCACCAGCGGGCCTGCCCCGGCAATCGCCGCAAAGTGGTGGCCGAACAGCACTTTTTTGTCGGTCGGAACGTAGTCCAGCCCGTCGTTATGGCGGACGGCAGGCGTCATGCGCGTTGCATCAACCCCTAATACGTTCTTCGCGATATAGCGGCCATAAAAACGGTACGCGATCAGATAAATGCAGACGGAGGCGACGACGATCCAGAGCGCATTGATCTGTTCCCCCCGGTTGAGGGCGATATAGCCCAGGGCAAAGGCTCCCACAACGGAGAGCCCTGCCCATGTAAGGTATTTCCCTGAGTTGTTCATAGTGGTTATCCGTTGTTGTGAAACAGTGAGATGTTACATTTTGTTTCTAGAACAACCGGAAAAATTTAACAACTTTGAAACGCAATAATGCGTGGTCAAACCAGACATTTACACCACATTGTTAAGCCGATCACTTTCGTGACGTCCTCGGTCACACTTTTGCCTTTTTCATCCATGCGCCGCCTTACGGAATGATTTGTATCATTTTTTTTGCTCATAACCTCGCCAGAATGATCCTGCGCAATCGCGTACATACAAGGAAAAGGATATGAACAGTTCTGTACCTCAGGATCATAAGGTCGGGCCGGGCGCGTACTTCGCCCTGGCGTTTGCAGCCGTTTTCTTCTCCGGCCTGTTAGGCGGAAAAGAGTGGTACGGCGTCTTTGATTTCACCACCCTCAACGGCGCATTTGGCAAAGTGGTCAGTAAAGCCAGTCTGGATGACGGTACGTTAACCACAGCCAGCAGCGCCTTTCGCGGCACCGGCGGCAGCGGCGCGATGGACGGGTTTCTCTTCGCGCTCGGTTTAATTCCCGCGGTGATGTTCGCGCTGGGGATGATCAACGTGCTGGAACACTATGGCGCGCTGCGTGCCGCCCGCAAACTCTTGACCCCTCTGCTGCGCCCGCTGCTGGGCATTCCCGGCACCACCGGGCTGGCGCTGATTGGCAGCCTGCAAAGCACCGACGTGGGCGCGTCACTTACCCGCAATCTTTCAGACGAAGGGCAAATCAGCGAAAAAGAGAAAGACGTTTTCGCCATGTTCCAGTTCTCCGCCGGGGCGATGATCACCAACTTTTTCTCTTCCGGGGCGATCCTCTTCACGCTGGTCGCCGTTGACGGCACGGCGGCAGTTCCCACGTCCATCGGAGCCTGTATCGCCGTCATGTTCATCATGAAAATCGTGGGCGCAAATCTGCTGAGATTGATCCTGTCCTTCACCCGCAAAGGAGACGCCGCATGAGTGCCCCACAGTCTAACCCCGTCATTACCGATGTCTTCGTCGAAGGTGCGCGCAAAGGCTGGAGCATTGCCACCAGCAGCACCCTGCCCAACGTGGTGATGGCGTTTATCATCATCAAAGCGCTGGAAATTACCGGTGCCCTGAAAGGGCTGGGCATGATCTTCGCCCCGTTAATGGGCCTGTTCGGCCTGCCAGGTGAGGCCGCCGCGGTACTGATTGGCGGCTGGATGTCGATGGGCGGCGGGATAGGCGTCGCCATTGGCCTGTTTGATAAAGGCATTATCACTGGCGAGCATCTGGCGATCCTGGCACCCGCCATCTACCTGATGGGCTCGCAGGTGCAGTATCTGGGCCGCATTCTGGGCGTGATCGGCACCCGCGCTAAACGTATCCCGCTGATGATCGCCATCTCGGTAGTCAACGCGTTTTTAGCCATGCTGCTGATGCGCATTATTCTCTGAACAGGACGTGAACATGAATCTTGACCATTACATTGAAGAGCTGAAAACCCTGGTGAACGTGGACTGCGGCACCCAGACCATTGCGGGCGTTGCCGCCGTGGCAGGCATCATACAGCAGCTCTGGCAGCGCGAAGGCTGGCACACCGAGCAGGTTAATCTGGGCGATAAGGTGGGCCCCGGCGTGTTCGTCAGCAACAAACCGCAGGCCGAACGCTTTGACGTGCTGCTGGTCGGGCACCTGGATACCGTATTTGCCCCCGGCACCGTCGCCGAGCGCCCGATGAGCGAGGACGATACCCGCCTGTACGGCCCCGGCGTCTCGGATATGAAGAGCGGACTTCTGAATATTTTGTGGGCAATGCGCGGGCTCGACGCCGCAGACAACGATCGTCTCGCGATTGCCGTCGCGATGAACCCGGACGAAGAGACCGGCTCTGTCCATTCCCACGAATGGATTGGCGAACTGGCTAAGCGTTCCCGCTGCGTGCTGGTCTGCGAAGCCGCCCGCGCCGACGGCTCGCTGGTGAAAGCGCGTAAAGGGATGGCGGGCTATCACCTCACCTTCAGCGGCGTGGCGGCACACGCGGGCAACGATCCGGAGAAAGGTCGCTCGGCAATTACCGCGCTGGCAAACAGCGTCATCGCCATTAATGCGCTAACCGACTGGGATCGCGGCACCACGCTCAACACCGGGGTGATTCACGGCGGCAGCGCGGCCAACGTGGTGGCGGATAACGCCGTAGCCGAACTTGACGTGCGCTTCTGGGAAAACGACGAGTACGACCGGGTGAATCAGGCGCTGGAGGCGTTATGTGAAAAAGGCTTTTTAGACGGCGTGACCACTACGCTTGCGCGGGTGAATCACAAACCGGCGATGGCAACCAGTAAAGCGACTCAGGGCCTGATGCAGCAGGTTGAAGCTGCAGGAAAAGCGGAGGGTATCGACATTACCTGGCAGGCGGTCGGCGGCGGCAGCGACGCCAACCACACCGCCGCGCTGGGCATCCCGACGCTCGACGGCCTGGGGCCGATTGGCGCCGGGTTCCACAGCCCGGCGGAGTGGCTGGATAAAGCGTCGATTGAGCCGAGAATTCGATTACTCAGACGTGTAGTCTCTATGCTCTAATTTTGCACTAAACCGTCCCCTCTCCCTGTGGGAGAGGGTTAGGGTGAGGGCAACAGACCGCACAAAATCAACCCAGCACCATCGTACTCAACCGGCAGGTACAGCACCGCCGCCCCTGCTCGTCGAATACCACGATCTCCCAGCTCTGGCTGGAGCGCCCCAGATGCAGCGGCTGGCACACCCCGCGGACTCTCCCCTGCGACACCGCCCGGTGGTGCGTGGCGTTCAGCTCCGTACCTACCACGTTCTGTCCGTCGCGGGTCATCAGAAAACCGGCCATCGATCCCAGCGTTTCCGCCAGCGCCGCCGACGCGCCGCCGTGCAGCAGGCCAAACGGCTGATGGGTGCGCGCATCCACCGGCATCTCCGCTTCCAGCGTATCGTCACCGATACGCGTATAGACGATGCCCAGATGCGCCACCAGGGTGTTCTGGCTGGTGGCATTCAGCTCCTCAAGCGATAAATGACGTTTCCAGATCATCACGCCCCCAGCGTGGAGCCGCCGTCCACCACGATATCCTGCAGGGTAATATGGCTGGCGACATCGGATGCCAGGAACAGCACCGTGCTGGCAATCTCCTGCGGGCGGGCGATTTTGCCCAGCGGAATGCCGAGCTTGAACTGCTCGCCAAAGCCGCGAATACGCTGCTGTTCCGCGTCGTCGCTGGTCCACAGGGTGCGCTGCATGTCGGTGTCCGTTGAGCCTGGCGACACCAGGTTACAGCGCACGCCGCTGCTCGCCAGCTCCAGCCCGACGGTCAGGGCCAGGCTTTTCAGCGCCGCTTTCGACGCACCGTAGGCGCTCATGCCGATGCGCGGCGTGTGCGCCGCGTCGGACGCCACGGTGACTATCGCCCCACCCTGCTGACGGCGGAACTGGGCCATCGTCTGCTGGAACAGGTTGAACGCGCCGCCGACGTTGACCGCGAAGGTCTGCTGCCAATCCTCCAGCAAGAGCTGGTCCGTCGCCCCCATGCGCAGAATACCCGCCGCGTTGACCAGCACGTCCAGACGCTCAAGGGTATTAAGCAAACGGCCACACACATCGCTGACCTGAGCAAAATCCGCCACGTCCAGCGTTTCGGTGGCGAACGGGTAATCATCCTGCAGAAACGCCAGATCGAACCCGGTCACCTGCGCGCCGGCTTCGGCAAACGCCAGCGCCGTCGCGTAGCCAATCCCCTTCCCCGCGCCCGTCACCCAGACGGTTTTACCGGTGAAATCAAATCCCATTACTTCACCTCGCGGGAGAGCAGCGCCCACCAGGCGTCGATTGTTGGATTTTTTGCCAGCATCACGAAGTCGATATCGCCGTGCACTTTGCGCCAGCGCGCGGCCAGCGCCATCATGCGTACCGAGTCCAGGCCATAGTCGATCAGGTTTTCATCATCCATCGGCTCGTCGGACTCGTCCAGCAGCGGCAGGATCAGCTCGCGCAGCGCGGCTTTGGTCGCCGGGACGGACGGCAGCAGCTCGTCGGTCATCACCACGCGGCCCGAGCGCCCTGCTACGTAATTCAGCGACATCAGGTGCTCGTCGCGGGTGAAATCCGCCAGCGCGTCGGCAATAAAGAACGGCTTGATGTCGCGCATGAAGGCATCGGTGGCGGTGGTCATGCAGCCGATATGGGCGTACACGCCGGTAATCAGCAGCTGGTTGCGGCCCGTCTCTTTCAACATCTGCTCCAGCGGCGAGCGGTGAAACGCGCTGTAGCGCCACTTGACCAGTACCGTGTCGGCTTCGTCCGGCGTGAGTTCAGCGACGATACGCTGCTGCTCCGGGGAGCGGGTCAGGCCCGGCCCCCACATGTCGTTGAGCAGGGCGCGGTCTTCGTCGCTCTGCTCTTTCGGCTGAGCGGTGTAGTACACCGGAATATTGTGCGCTTTGCAGAAGGCGCGCAGTCTGGCGATATTCGCCACCACCTGCTGCATCATCGCGCTATTTTCACCCCAGAAGTTCAGGAAATACTCCTGCATATCGTGGATGAGCAGCGCCGCGCGCTCCGGCTCAAAGCTCCAGTTCACCTTGTTAGTCGGCAGCTCTGCGGCGGTTGGCAGCGCGTAAGCGGTTAATTTTGGGATAGCCATTCTCTGTTCCTCAGCCCCGGGCGCGTTCAGCAAGCCACAGGCGCAACTGTTTCTTATCGACTTTGCCTACCGGCGTCAGCGGGAGCGCATCCACGCTCTCCACGCGGTCCGGCAGCTTGAACTCGGCAACGCCCTGCTCGCGCAGGAAGCGACGCACCTCGACCGCGCGCAGGGGCTGTTTCACCACCAGATACGCGCAGCTCTTCTCGCCCAGCAGGCTGTCCTCCATGCTCACCAGCGCGGCGTGGATCACCGCCTCGTGGCGCAGCAGCAGGTTCTCGATCTCTTCGGCGGCGATCTTCTCCCCGCCGCGGTTGATCTGATCCTTCTCGCGCCCCTGCACGGTGATGTAACCCTGCTCGTCGATGGCGATCAGATCGCCGGAGCAGTAAAAGCCGTCGGCGTCGAAGGCGCTGGCGTTGTGTTCCGGGCTGTTGAAATATCCGCGGAAGGTGTACGGACCGCGCGTCATCAGACGCCCGACCTCGCCGCGCGGCAGCGGGTTGCCGTGCTCGTCCGCCACCCACACCTCGTCATCCGGGGACATCGGGCGGCCCTGGGTGTTGATGATGCGCTCCGGCGCGTCGTCGAGCGCGGTGTAGTTCACCAGCCCTTCCGCCATGCCGAACACCTGTTGAAGCTGGCAGCCGATTTCCGCCGGAATGCGCGCCGCGAGCGTGGCGGAGAGGCGCGCGCCGCCCACCTGAAGCAGCTTCAGAGATCTCAGTTGCGCGTTCCCCGCGCCGTCGGCAATCGCCTGCAGCCACAGGCTCACCGCCGGGGGCACCAGCGAGGTGACGTTGATCTGATGCCGTTCAATCAGCGGGAAGCAGAGCGTCGCACTCGGATCGTTCGCCAGCACCACGCAGCCGCCCGCGGTGAAAACGCCTAGCGATCCCGGCGAGCTCATGGCGTAGTTATGCGCCGCGGGCAGCGCGTTCAGGTAACGCGTTTCGGCGGTGATGCCGCAAATCTCGTTGCTGCGGCGAATGCTGTAGTCGTAATCGTTATGCGTGCGCGGGATCAGCTTCGGCGTGCCGGTGCTGCCGCCGGAGAGCTGGAAAAACGCCACCTCGTCGGCGGGCGTCGGGTTCGGGATAAAATTATCCGCCGGGCACGCAATCGCCGCTTCCAGCGCGTGTTCGCCCTTATCGCTGCGCAGCAGCACGGCGCGTACCGAGCGGTGCGCATCCACAAAGGTATTCAGAAAGTCATCGCCCACAAACAGCGTGTGGTCGCGATCGGCAATCAGCACGGCGGGTTTGATCTGCTCCGCGTAGGCGTTCAGCTCGCTGCGCTGATGGCTAAAGAGCGCGTTCACCGGCGCGACGCCGATTTGCAGCAGCGCGAAGAAGGTGATGTAAAACTCGGCCACGTTGCCGAGCTGCACCAGCGCGGTCTCGCCGCGGTGTAGCCCCTGCGCTTCAAGGGCGGACGCCAGGTTGTTGACCGCCTGATTAAACGCGCAGTAGGTGATGTGCCGCTCGCCGTCGATTATCGCCACGGCATCGCTGTCCGCGCGATCCGTCAGGATGTGGGTCAACGGCAGATCCTGCCAGTAGCCTTTTTCGCGGTAGCGGCGGGCAAATTCCTCAGGCCAGCGGGTAAAAGGGATGGTCATGAGTATTCCTTAGTGCAAACCAAAAACGTTGAGCATGGTGGAGAGCTTCACACCGGTTTCGCGCCACTCGCCCACCGGCGAGGAGGCGGGAACAATGCCCGCACCGGCAAACAGGCGAACGCTATTTTTATGCAGACGCGCGCAGCGGATGGTCACCACCCACTCGCCGTTGCCTTCGCTGTCGCACCAGCCGACGATGCCGCCGAACAGCTCGCGGTCGAACGGCTCAAGCTCGGCAATCAGCTGTTTTGCCGCCTGATGCGGGAAACCGCTCAGTGCCGGCGTCGGGTGCAGCAGGCAAGCCAGCGTCAGGGCGTTTTCATTTTCACGCGCCTCACCTTCTACCGGCGTTGCCAGATGCCACAGCGTCGGCGTGGTAATCAACTGAGGAGAGTCCGGCATACTGAGATGGTGGCTGCGCGGTGCCAGAATGGCCTTCATCGCCTGGGTCACCAGGTCGTGCTCGTGACGGTCTTTTTCGGAGGCCAGCAGCTTATTGCCCGCTTCGCGATCTAATACGTCGTCTGGCTGACGACGCGCCGAGCCTGCCAGCGGCAGCGAGCTAAAGTGCGCGCCCTCTTTGCGCAGCAGCAGTTCGGGGCTTGCCCCCAGCAGCACGCCGCCGTCTTCCAGCGGCACGTGGAAATTAAAGCTCGCCGGGTTCTGAGCGATAAGACGCTCCATCAACGCACCGCTATCAATGTTGTTATCGGTCGCAATATCAATCAGGCGCGACAGCACGACCTTGTTCACCTGCGGCGTGGCGGTCAGCGCCGCGGCGCGGGCGACCATCTCTTCAAACACAGGCTGCGGGGGGATCTCGGTACGTTTTTCAATATTCAGTGACTGCGCACCGGAGAAATAGCGTGAAGACTGCTGACGCGCCGGGCGAGAAAACGTCTGCCAGCGTTCGGGAATAAACAGCGACGACGGCTTGCGGGTATCGAATGGGATTGCCCCTACCATGACCGGATGGGCGATGCCGCTGGCCTTCGCGTTCTGAAAAGCCTGGGCTAATTTCTGCTGGAAGCGGCCTGCCGGATCGTCGCCGCCAACGGCGGACTCAGAAAAGCGGGCAACGCAGCCGGACGTCGTAAAACTGCGGTAAGGCGACATAAAGAAAAAGCTGTCTGATTGCAGCGTGGTTGCGGTGTGCTGAACTTCCTCAGCCAGGGACGTATCCATATCATCCTCCTCAAAATGATAAAAGAAGCAATAATGATTATCATTTATATTTTCGTCGGCTAACCTAATCCCACAGCGCCCCGCTGTCAACCGTCGGTCAAACAACTTGTGCGACAAACGCTTGCATCCCTTCCCGGCAATCATGAAAATGAGAAGCATTAACTTCAACGATAACAGGATGCCGCTCAGTGAAATTCCCTGCCCTTTGCCGTAATGCCTTTCTTCTGACAGGTCTTTTTGTTTTAGGACTAACCTCAGCGACCGCCGCCGACTGGCCGCGCCAGGTGACCGACAGCCGCGGCGTGCATACCCTTGAGAGCAAACCGACGCGCATTGTTTCCACCAGCGTGACCTTAACCGGCTCCCTGCTGGCGATTGACGCCCCGGTCGTCGCCAGCGGCGCCACCACGCCGAACAACCGCGTGGCGGATGGGCAGGGTTTCCTGCGCCAGTGGGGGGATATTGCGAAACAGCGCAAGGTTGCGCGGCTGTACATCGGCGAGCCGAGTGCCGAAGCGGTTGCCGCCGAGATGCCGGATCTGATTTTGATCAGCGCCACCGGCGGGGATTCCGCGCTGGCGCTGTACGACCAGCTCTCCGCCATCGCGCCGACGCTTATCATCAACTACGACGACAAGAGCTGGCAGGAACTGCTGACCCAGTTGGGCACCATCACCGGTCAGGAAAAACAGGCCGCCGGGCGCATTGCCGCCTTTGATAAACAGCTCGCGCAGGTAAAAGAGCAGATGAAGCTGCCGCCGCAGCCTGTGAACGCCATCGTCTACACCGCCGCCGCGCACAGCGCCAACCTGTGGACCGCTGAATCCGCGCAGGGCAAGCTGCTGCACCAGCTGGGCTTTACGCTGGCGAAGCTGCCCGCCGGGCTGCAGACCTCCAAAAGCCAGGGCAAACGCCACGACATTATTCAGTTGGGTGGTGAAAACCTGGCGACGGGGCTGAGCGGTGAAGGGCTGTTTGTGTTTGCGGGCGATGAGAAAGACGTCGACGCGATTTACGCCAACCCGCTGCTGGCGCATCTGCCGTCGGTGAAAAACAAACGGGTTTGGGCATTGGGAACCGAGACGTTCCGCCTGGATTATTACAGCGCGATGTTGGTGTTAGACAGACTGAATACGTTGTTTAAGTAGGCATTTTCCCTCCCTCTCCCTGTGGGAGAGGGTCGGGGTGAGGGCATCAGGCCGCACCGTCGTTCAACACACTCTCCTGCCTGAACCGCCGTAATTCCACCAGCGCCACTAACAACATCACGCCAACCATCGCTAACGCAAACCCGCAGCTGCTCGCCGAGGCCACCGGGGTCATCATCGCCCCCAGCCCGCCGAGGATCGCCGCGCCAATCGCATCCCCCGTCACGTTCTGCGCCGTCCACAGGCCGTTAATGCGCCCGAGCATCCCTTCCGGCGTCTGGGTCTGGATCAGGGTGTACTGCAAAAGCGAGCTGATGGCGCTCAGCCAGCCGAAGATCACCAGACACAGCACGCCCAGCGCCCACACCGGCATCAGGCTAAAGAAGCCAATGGCGATAAACGACGCCAGCGTGGCAAGCAGCATAATCAACCCCGGACGCGCGCTTTGCGCCAGGTTGCCGCTGGTCAGCGCTCCGCATGCCGCGCCGAGCGGAATGGCGGCGTAAAGCACGCCAATCTCCGAGGCGCTCATCTGCCACTCTCCCGCCAGCGCCGGGTAGAGCACGCGCACGGCGCTCGCCATCGTCAGCAGGCCGCCGAGCAGCGCAATCCCGCCAATCAGCGGGTTGCTGAACAGGAAACGAATAGCGGCCATCAGTGATTTCAGCGGATGCTCGCGCGGCTGCGGCGGAGGCGGCAGCAGCGGCAGGCGCAGCAGGGTCAGGGTGGTGATAAAGGTCCCCGCCGCCGCCAGCCCGTAGTTCCACGCCACGTTGCCGGTCGCCAGCAGCAGGCCGCCCACCATCGGCGAAATCACCGAGCCGAGGCGCACGGTGAGCATGGTGATCGCCCCCGCCTGCATCAGATTCTCGCGCCCGACCAGCGCAGGCGTTGCCGCCAGCAGCGCCGTCACGCCCAGCGAGGCGAAGAAACCGTCCCACAGCCCCAGCGCGTAAATGGCGATCAGCGACGGCTCCGGCAGCATGGCGTTCAGACACAGCCCGATAAAGCCCACGCCGCAGGTGCCGCGCGCCAGCAGGATCAGCTTCTTACGCTCGTAGCGGTCCGCCAGTACGCCGCCGACCATCAGGCCGATGAACATCGCCCCGCCGGTTAAGGTGACGGATAACCCCACCAGCCAGCTGGAGTGCGTCAGGGTCTGGATCTGTACCGGCACGGCCACGCCGAGCAACCCGAGGGACAAAATGGAGATAAAGCGAGCGATAAATACGGCGCGATACGCCGGGTGCGTTTTCAGCAGGCTGAGGTTGAGCAGCCAGGATTTTTGATTCATGACAAAGCCTTGAGTCTATTTCTACCCTTTCCATGGGCGCACATGCTAACATAGCCAAATAAGATAGATAACGATAATCACTATCATTATCAAATCATGGATGTTGCTATGTTGTTTTCCTCTTCTGCGGTGCGCGCCGTTGCCGTGCCCGTTTTACTGCTGCTCCTGAGCCTTGCGGTTGCACTCAGCCTGCTGGTCGGCGCGAAGCCGCTGCCCGCGTCCGTTATCGTTGATGCACTCTCCGGCACCTGCCAGAGCGCTGACTGTATTATCGTGCTCGACGCCCGACTCCCCCGCACGCTTGCCGGACTGCTGGCGGGTGGCGCGCTCGGCCTTGCCGGTGCCCTGATGCAAACCCTTACCCGTAACCCGCTGGCGGACCCCGGCATTCTCGGCGTTAACTCCGGCGCCAGCTTTGCCATCGTGCTCGGCGCGGCGCTGTTCGGGTTGACCTCTCCGTCCGAGCAGCTGGTCATGGCCTTTTGCGGCGCGCTGGCCGCCTCGCTGGTCGTCGCCTTTACCGGCAGCCAGGGCGGCGGCCAGTTGAGTCCGGTCCGCCTGACGCTGGCGGGCGTGGCGCTCGCGGCGGTGCTGGAAGGCTTATCCAACGGCATCGCCCTGCTCAACCCGGACGTTTACGACCAGCTGCGCTTCTGGCAGGCCGGTTCGCTGGATATCCGCACCCTTGAAACGTTAAAAGTGGTGGCGATCCCGGTCATTATCGCTGCCGCCGTGGCGCTGTTTTTAAGCCGCGCGCTCAACAGCCTGAGCCTCGGCAGCGACACCGCGACCGCCCTCGGCAACCGCGTGGCGCGCACGCAGCTGATTGGTCTGCTCGCCATCACCGTGCTGTGCGGCAGCGCGACCGCGGTGGTCGGCCCGATCGCCTTTATTGGCCTGATGATGCCGCACATGGCGCGCTGGCTGGTGGGGGCGGATCACCGCTGGTCGCTGCCGGTGACGCTGCTGGCCACCCCTGCCCTGCTGCTGTTTGCCGACGTGCTGGGCCGCCTGCTGGTGCCCGGTGAACTGCGCGTCTCGGTGGTCAGCGCCTTTATCGGCGCGCCAGTGCTGATCTTCCTGGTACGCCGTAAACGCGGAGGTGGCGCATGATGGCCCCGTCCCGTCGTTTACTTACCAGCGTCTCGCTGCTGCTTATCGCCATTCTGCTGCTGGCGGTCTGGAGCCTGCGTAGCGGCACGGTCACGCTCGATTTTGCGCAGGTCTTTAACGCCCTACTCGGCAGCGCGCCGCGTAACATCACTATGGTAGTGACGGAGTGGCGACTGCCGCGCGTGGCGATGGCGATTCTGGTGGGCGCGGCGCTCGGCGTGAGCGGTGCGATATTTCAGTCGCTGATGCGCAACCCGCTCGGCAGCCCGGACGTGATGGGCCTCAACACCGGGGCCTGGAGCGGCGTGCTGGTGGCGATGGTGCTGTTTGGTCAGCACCTGACGGCGATTACCTTTACGGCGATGGCGGGCGGCATTCTGACGTCATTACTGATCTGGGCGCTGGCCTGGCGCAACGGTATCGACACCTTCCGTCTGATCATCATCGGGATCGGCATACGCGCCATGCTGATGGCCTTTAACACCTGGCTTTTACTGCAGGCCTCGCTGGAAACCGCGCTCTCCGCCGGGCTGTGGTATGCCGGTTCCCTCAACGGCCTGACGTGGGGTAAAACCTGGCCCGCCGCGCCGCTGATTTTGCTGATGTTTATCGGCGCGCTGCTGCTGGTGCGACGCATGCGCCTGCTGGAGATGGGCGATGACAGCGCCTGCGCGCTGGGGGTGGGCGTTGAGCGCTCGCGCCTGATGCTAATGCTGGTCGCCGTACTGCTGACTGCCGCCTCTACCGCTATCGCCGGGCCGATCTCGTTTATCGCCCTCGTGGCACCGCACATCGCCCGCCGCCTTAGCGGGACGGCGCGCTGGGGATTAACCCAGGCGGCGTTCTGCGGCGCATTGTTGCTGCTGGCCGCCGATCTCTGCGCCCAGCGGCTGTTTATGCCTTATCAACTGCCGGTGGGCGTGGTGACCGTCAGCCTCGGCGGGATTTACCTCATCGTCTTGCTCGTTCAGGAGTCACGCAAGAAATGACAGACACAACCCCCCGCTTGCGCGGCGAAAATCTTACCCTCGGCTACGGCAAAAAAATCATTGCCTGTGACTTATCCGTCGCCATTCCGGACGGCCATTTTACGGCAATCATCGGGCCGAACGGCTGCGGCAAATCGACCCTGCTGCGCACGCTGAGCCGCCTGATGACGCCGGCTGAAGGCAGCGTGTTCCTCGACGGAGAGCAGATCCAGCGCTTCGCCAGCAAAGAGGTGGCGCGGCGCATCGGGCTGCTGGCGCAAAACGCCACCACACCGGGAGACATCACGGTACAGGAGCTGGTCTCGCGCGGGCGCTATCCGCACCAGCCGCTGTTCACCCGCTGGCGTAAAGAGGATGACGAGGCGGTCAGCCGCGCGATGCGGGCGACGGGGATTACCGATCTCGCCCTGCAAAGCGTGGACACCCTCTCCGGCGGGCAGCGTCAGCGGGCGTGGATCGCGATGGTGCTGGCGCAGGAGACCTCCATCATGCTGCTGGACGAGCCGACGACCTGGCTCGACATCAGCCATCAGATTGATCTGCTGGAGCTTCTGAGCGAGCTGAACCGCACGCAGGGCTATACCCTGGCAGCGGTGCTGCACGATTTAAACCAGGCGTGCCGCTACGCCACGCATTTGATTGCGCTACGCGACGGCGAGATTGTAGCGCAGGGCGCGCCGAAAGAGATTGTGACGCCGGAACTGATCGAGCGGATCTACGGCATGCGCTGCATGATAATTGACGATCCGGTGGCGGGTACGCCGCTGGTGGTGCCTTTAGGCAAGAGTGAGGTCTGATGCCCTCACCCCGGCCCTCTCCCACGGGGAGAGGGAGCAAACCATCCCCTCTCCCCGTGGGAGAGGGTTAGGGTGAGGGTGAGGGGCATTTTCACTACCCCATTATTTCCTTCAACACCGGCCCTATCTGCTCAAACGCCTGCGGTGAAATGATATCCACGTGGGCGCAATCCTGGCTATACACCTCAAGTTCCGCCACCCACGGCGACCAGGCCTGCTGCGGATCCATCGTTCGCGTGCGCTCGGCGACAAACAGCGTCGCTTTCCCCTCAAACCGCGCGCTGTGCGCCGTGGTGAGCAGCCGTACCGCGTCGGCGTAGTTGCCCTCAATGGCGCTAAACAGTTCGCTGGAGCCTTGCCCCTGCTGGGCGGCGATAAACGCCTGGCGCTCGCGCTCGATTTCCGCCAGCACCTCCGGGTCGAGGCCGTTGGCCTCTTTCTCCGCCCAGTTCTGGGTTTCCGGCGGCCAGGTATCCAGCAGGCCGAGGAACGCGACCTCTTCACCCTGCGCGCGCAGACGCGCCGCAATGCCCTGCGCCAGCGTGCCACCGAGGGAATAGCCGAACAGGTAATACGGCCCCTGGGGCTGCTGCTTACGCAACGTATTCAGATGATGCTCAATCACTCCATCCAGATCCGCACACTGCTGCATCGGCCCTTCCGGGCGCGGTGACTGAATGCCCATGATGGACCAGCGCGGGCTGAGGTAGCGCGCCAGCACGCTAAACTGCCAGGCAAAGCCGGACGCCGGATGGAAGCAAAACAGCGTTGGGCCATTACCTTCGCGCAGCGGCAGAAGGGTTTCATACCCCAGACGCTGCGCCTGCTCGTCGCTCATCTGCGAGTCCAGCAGCGCGCTGAGCTTGCTGACCGTGGAGGCGACCATAATCTGCCCCGGCGTCACCCTGCGTTCGAACGCGCGGCTAAGCTGTGCCGCCAGGCGCATCGCCAGCAGCGAGTGGCCACCGAGGGCAAAGAAGTCGGCTTCAATGTCGTTCACCTCACAGCCCAGCAGCGCGGAAAACGCCTGCGCGACGGCGACTTCGGTTTCCGTCTCCGGCGCACGGCCGGAGGATTTACTCGTCAGCTCCGGCAGCGGCAGCGCCTTGCGGTCAAGCTTGCCGTTCGCGCTGAGCGGCAGCGCGCTGATTTGCAGCAGCACCACCGGCACCATGTGCGGCGGCAGCTGGGCTTTGAGCGACGCCAGCAGCGCGTCGCGATCCAGCGGTAAGCCGGATTCAGAGACGACATACCCTACCAGCTGACGGGCATCGCCGCCGGTTGCCACCGCCTGGTTGAACACGCAGGCGTGGGCGACGGCCTGGGCGACGTCCGGCAGCGACAGCATCGCCCGGTCGATCTCGCCCAGCTCGATGCGCTGGCCGCGAATTTTCAGCTGATCGTCGCTGCGGCCGAGATATTCCACCGCGCCGTTGTCCAGCCAGCGGGCAACGTCGCCGGTGCGGTACATCCGCTCGCCGGGGGCAAACGGGTCGGCGATAAAGCGGCTGGCGGTGAGGTCCGGACGGCCCAGATACCCCTGCGCCAGCTGAATGCCGGTGAGATAAAGGTCGCCCGCCACGCCGAACGGCACCGGGCGCATCATCGCGTCAAGGATGCGTAGCCCCGTGTTCCACACCGGGAAGCCAATTGGCACGCTGTTGCCTTCCACCGCCGCCAGCTCGGGGCCAAACGCCGGATACCAGCTCACATCCACCGCCGCTTCCGTTGGACCATAGAGGTTGTGCAGCGGCGCACGGGTGAGCTGTTCCCACTCCCGGCACAGCCCGGTCGGCAGCGCTTCGCCGCTACAGAACACCTGCTTAAGGGTCTTGCAACACGCAGCGTTTTCGGGGGTCAGCGAGGCGACAAAGGCCGCCAGCATCGACGGCACGAAGTGGGTGGTGGTCACGCCGTACCGGGCGAAGAAACTCTGCATCGCCTGCGGATCGCGGTGCGCGTCCGGCTCGGCCATCACCAGCTTCGCCCCGGCGATAAACGGCCACCAGAACTCCCACACCGACACGTCAAAGCTGCACGGCGTTTTCTGCGCCACCACATCAAACGCCGTCAGAGGGTAATGGTCCTGCATCCACTTCAGGCGGTTAACGATGGCGGTATGGCCGACCATGACCCCTTTCGGGCGTCCCGTCGAACCGGAGGTAAAGATGATGTACGCCGTCTGCTCCGGCGTCGCCAGCCGCAGCGGTTCAGCATTCTCAGCCGGTAACAGTGTGTTGTAACTAAACGTCGTAATCGATAGATCGCTAAAGCGCGGGAGCTGCTCGTCGGTGGTAATGAGCAGGGACGGCTTCGCGTCCTCCAGCATCATCCGCAGGCGGTCGTCCGGGTAGCCGGTATCCAGCGGCAGCCATGCGGCACCGGCCTCGACGATGCCGTGCAGCGCCAGCGTCAGGAACACCGAGCGCGGGAGTGCCACCGCCACGCTGTCGCCCGGCTTCACGCCGCGCTCGCGCAACAGGTTTGCCAGCGCGACGACCTGCTCGCGCATCTGGCGATAGTTCAGCTCGATGTGCGCATCCGCCAGCGCAGGGGCGTCCGGCGTTTTGCTCGCCTGCTCCGCCACCAGATCCGCCAGCGTGGTAGACGGCAGCGCCAGCCCGGTATCGTTGATGCGGGCGAGCTTCGCGTATTCCTGCTCTGAAACGGTTTCCACTTCGCCGCAGCGCAGGTCCGGATTAGCCGAAAACTGCAGTAGCATCGCGTTCAGGCGCGCCACGTGACGGGTAAGCGTCGCCTCATCGTAACGCTGTTTATTGGCGAGGATCTCAATGCGGAGATCGCCCTGCTCGTCCGGGAACAGCGCCAGCTCGAGATCGTTCACCGGGCCGGTTGCCAGCGTGTGGGTGATGGCCTCCACGCCGTCGATATCCAGCTGATAATCGAAAACCTTAACGTTCAGCACCGGGCCAAACAGCGCTTCGTCGCCCGCGGCACGCCCGCTGTCGCGCACGATCTGCTCGGCGTCGTAGCGCTGATGGCGGCGCATTTTTTTCAGCTGGTTAGCCAGTCGCAGCGCCAGCGCGGGCAGGCTCTCCTGCGCGTCGATATTGACCGCCAGCGGCAGCACGTTCAGCACCGGCCCGGTCGCGGTGAGCGCCGCGGAACCCATGCGGCGCATAAAGATAAACCCGGCGGCGTAGTCCAGCCGTCCGGTGAGGCGGCCCAGCCACAGCGCCACCAGCGCAAGCGCCAGATCGGTGCGCTGCGCCTGCCCTGCCGCCTGTGCAAGCTGGCTAAAGGCCCGGCCGTCCATTGCAATTTTCAGGCGCAGAATGTCAGTAGTGGCGGCGCGTCCCGGCAGCGGCGCGGAAGAGAGCGAGACCGGAGAAGGAAGCTGCTTGCGCTGCTCTGCCCAGAAGGCACCGTCGCGCGCGTATGCCTCGCTGTCGCGATAGCGCTGATACTCATCCACCACTTCGGCAAACGGCGTAAACGGGGATGCAGGCGTCGGTTCACCCTTTTTCCAGGCGGTATAAATCGCGGCGATCTGGCGGGTAATGGCCGGGAAGCTGAAGCCATCCACCACCAGATGGTGATAGCGCTGATACCAGTACCAGTGGTTTTCCCCCACCTGAATCAGCTGGTGAAACGCCAGCGGCTGCCCGCTGTCGACGCGCAGGTTCTGGTTAAGATCGGCCTCCATCAGCGCCACGGCGTCGTCGTGAGAGGTAGCGCGAACGATGGACGGCTCCGGCAGAACGAAGGTGTCATCCACCCACTGCCACACCTCGCCGTTATCCTCGGCAAAACGCATCCGCAGGGTATCGGCCTGCATCATGCCTTCAGCAATCGCTTTTGCCAGCAATGGCGCGTCAATGTCGCCTTTCAGTTCGGTGTAGTGCGCCACGCTCCAGGCGTTTGGCAGGGAGGAAAGCTGCTCCGCCATCCAGATACCCGGCTGGGCGGCAACGAGAGGAAGACGGTTCATGCGCTCCCCTCCGCAAAATGGGACGGGACAAGCGTTTGCCAATGCCCGGCAAGCCACTGCTGGCACGCCTCCTGGGACTGCGGCTCGCAGACAACGCGCCAGCCTGCGGGCAGGTCGCACTGCTGCGGCCACAGGCTGTACTGCCCCTGGTCGTTTTGCAGAATGGCGAACTGTCCCTGCGAATTATCGAAAGGATTGCTGAATTCCATACAGACTCCGTTAGTGAATAAGCGGCTGCCAGAGGGTCATCAGCCCCTGCGTCAGCCCACCGCGCCAGCAAAGCGCATCGTGCCCGCCGTCAACCTGACGCCAGAAAATCGGCTGCTGCGTGTGTAGTTCGGCAAAAATCGCCTGATTCGCGCGGAAGATAAGCGGCTCGTTGCGCCCGGCCTCGAGGACAATGCGCAGCCCGCGTGCGGTTTTTTCACCCGCTTTAAGTTGTTCGATGAGCAGCCCGTCCTGCTGCGCCCCGCGGTGCGGCCACCAGTAGGAGCCGGACTGGCTGAGGATGCAGCCAAAACGCTGCGGCCAGTTGAGGCCAGCATAAAGCGAAGAGAGGCCACCAAAGCTCTGGCCCGCCACGATGGTCCGATCGGCACGGTCGCTGAACGAGGCGGTTGTTTTCACAAGGGGAAGGAGTTCTTCCTGCACCGCCAGCCAGAAATCGGGATTACAGGGCAGTTCCCGGCTGCGATGTTCTGTGTCGATCGCATTAATTAAGACGTAGACCGCAGGCGGCAGTTTTCCCTCGCGGGTCAGCGACGCCAGCGCAGGCCAGACGGGCATGCTTTCGGCCCAGAACTGCCCGTCGAGCAGCACCGCCAGCGGGCGCCCGGAGCTGTCATCTCCGGTGGTAAAAATCCACACGCGGCGACGGTTGTTCAGACGTGCACTGTTCCACTCAATGCAGACAGGTGGCTGATACGGCGTATCGGGACGATCCCAGCCGGGCTGAACGGGGGCATCCGGCATCTCCAGCGCCGAGACGGCGTGACCGCGCCCGCCGCGCCAGCTCTGCGGATTCAGCGGGTCGGAGACTGCGTGCGGCAACAGCTTGCGCCAGCCTTCGCGCAGCGCCATGCGGTCCGGCTGCTCGCCTTCAAACACTGCGCTGGCAAAATCGTTTTCGTTATCGGAGGGGATAAAACAGTAGCTGCCGCGCCATTCGGGGCTGAACTCGCCCTGCCACTGCCAGACGTCGGTATCCGGGATGCGCTCAAGAGATTGCGGGCGGGCATTTTGATGATGATCGGTCACGCCGGTGATGTAGAGCCAGACGCGTTTAACCGTTGACGTTTTCTGCGTTCCTGCCGGGTCACGCCACCAGAAGGTGACGCGATAATTCGCCTTCAGACGTTCCCATTCTGGCCCGTTTTTGGACTGCCACCAGGCTTCACTTCCCGTTGTTAACGCCGTCACCCTTATAACCTCATGTTTAACAGTCTTTTTTGTTTCAGGACAAATTTTATTGATAATATTATTGATAACTATTTGCATTTGCAATAGCGTAATGCCCGCGCTGTGGGAAGCGCGCTCATTAAATAACCATAAAAGCGGGACGTACAATGAATAAGAAGATTCACTCTCTGGCCTTGCTGGTCAATTTAGGGATTTATGGTGTCGCGCTGCCCGCCATGGCAGACGACAACACCGCCACCGCGCAGCACGAAGACACAATGGTGATCACCGCCGCCGAGCAGAACCTGCAGGCGCCGGGCGTGTCGACCATCACCGCCGATGAAATCCGCAAAAACCCGCCCGCGCGGGACGTGGCAGAAATCATCCGCACCATGCCGGGCGTCAACCTGACCGGGAACTCCACCAGCGGCCAGCGCGGGAACAACCGTCAGATTGACATTCGCGGCATGGGCCCGGAAAACACCCTGATCCTGATCGACGGTAAGCCAGTCACCAGCCGTAACTCCATCCGCCTGGGCTGGCGCGGCGAGCGTGATACCCGCGGCGATACCGGCTGGGTGCCACCAGAGATGATCGAACGCATCGAAGTGATCCGCGGCCCGGCCGCCGCGCGCTACGGTAACGGCGCGGCTGGCGGCGTGGTGAACATCATCACCAAAAAATTCGACAACCAGTGGCACGGCTCCTGGAACACCTACCTCAATGCGCCAGAACACAAGGACGAAGGTTCCACCAAGCGCACCAACTTCAGCCTCAGCGGTCCGCTGGGCGGCGATTTCAGCTTCCGCATGTTCGGCAACCTGGACAAAACCCAGGCCGACGCGTGGGACATCAACCAGGGCCACCAGTCTGACCGTACCGGTGCTTACGCCGACACGCTGCCCGCAGGCCGTGAAGGTGTGGAAAACAAAGACATCAACGGCGTGGTGCGCTGGGACTTCGCGCCAATGCAGTCTCTGGAGTTTGAAGCCGGCTACAGCCGCCAGAACAACCTGTACGCAGGTGACACGCAGAACACCAACAACGACAACAGCTCCAGCGGGCTGGTGAAGAAAAACTACGGTAAAGAGACTAACCGTATCTACCGCCAGAACTTTGCGGTGACCTGGAACGGCGGCTGGGATAACGGCATTACCACCAGCAACTGGGCGCAGTACGAACACACCCGCAACTCCCGTCTGGGCGAAGGGCTGGCGGGCGGTCTGGAAGGATTGTTCAACAGCAATAAATTCACCGACACCGACCTGGCCGACGTGATGCTGCACAGCGAAATCAACCTGCCGATTGATTTCATCGTCAACCAGAACCTGACGCTGGGCACCGAGTGGAACCAGCAGCGCATGAAGGATTCCACCTCTAACACCCAGGCCCAGCAGGGCGGCACCATTCCGGGCATGAGCGACGACCGCAGCCCGTACTCCTCGGCGGAGATTTTCTCCCTGTTCGCCGAAAACAACATGGAGTTGACCGACAGCACCATGCTGACCCCTGCCCTGCGCTTCGATCACCACACCATCGTCGGCAACAACTGGAGCCCGTCGCTCAACCTCTCGCAGGGCCTTGGCGATGAATTCACGCTGAAGATGGGGATCGCGCGCGCCTACAAAGCACCGAGCCTGTACCAGACTAACCCGAACTACCTGCTCTACAGCAAAGGTCAGGGCTGCTACGCAAGCTCCGACGGCGTGGGCTGCTACATGATGGGTAACGACGACCTGAAAGCTGAAACCAGCATCAACAAAGAGATCGGTCTGGAGTGGAAACGTGACGGCTGGCAGGCGGGTGTCACCTGGTTCCGTAACGACTATCGCGACAAGATTGAAGCAGGCTACGCGCCGATTGGCCAGACGTCCACCAGCAAAGTCACGACCGATATTTACCAGTGGGAAAACGTGCCGAAGGCGGTGGTCGAAGGTCTGGAAGGCTCCCTGAACGTGCCGGTCAGCGACACCATTAACTGGACCAACAACATCACCTACATGCTGCAGAGCAAAAACAAGGAGACCGGCGACCGTCTGTCGATCATTCCTGAGTACACGCTGAACTCAACCCTGAGCTGGCAGGTGCATCAGGATGTGTCGCTCCAGTCGACCTTCACCTGGTACGGCAAGCAGCAGCCGAAGAAGTACAACTACAAAGGTCAGCCGGTGACCGGGTCTGAGAAAGACGAAGTCAGCCCGTACAGCATCGTGGGCCTGAGCGCGACCTGGGATGTGACCAAAAACGTCAGCCTGACCGGCGGCGTAGACAACGTCTTCGACAAGCGCCAGTGGCGTGCGGGTAATGCCCAGACCACCGGGAACACCACGACCGGTGCGTATATGTACGGTGCGGGTGCGTATACGTATAATGAGCCGGGCCGGACCTGGTATATGAGCGTGAATACGCATTTCTAGGTGAAAGCAAAACGGCAACCCTGTTGCCGTTTTTAGTGTTTGCTCCCTCTCCCTGTGGGAGAGGGCCGGGGTGAGGGCAAGGTAAAAGCAAAACGGCAACCCCGTTGCCGTTTTTAGTGTTTGCTCCCTCTCCCTGTGGGAGAGGGTCGGGGTGAGGGCATCAGGCCGCATAATTAAAGAGGAAAAACATGCACACCACCCACCGCACGTTCATTCTCGCCGGCCACACCGTCCATCACGTCACCTTCGACCCCGCCACCTTCACCGACGCAGATCTCCTCTGGCTTCCGCATCACGAGCAGCTCGCTGATGCCGGACGCAAACGCAAAGCCGACCATCTTGCCGGACGCATCGCCGCCGCGCACGCCTTACCGGATCACCCCATTCCCGGCATCGGCACCAGCGGCGAACCGCTCTGGCCGGACGGTATTTCCGGCAGCATCACCCACAGCGGCACGCAGGCCATGGCGGTCGTGGTCCGTGAGCGACAGGCGCTTATCGGCATCGATTGCGAAGCGATACTTCCCGAAAACGAAGCCAGAGAAATAAAGGATGGGATCATCGATGTGCAGGAAGAGCCTGTGCTTTCCCGCTCGGGATACCCGTTCGCCCTTGCACTGACGCTGGTGTTTAGCGCCAAAGAGAGCCTGTTTAAAGCCCTCTTTCCACGGGTGCAGGCCTATATGGGGTTTGACAGCGCCCGGGTGACAAAGCTTGACGATAAGACGCTTACGCTGGCGTTGACTCGTCAACTGGCAGGCTTTAACGAAGGCGCAGCCTTCACCCTTCACTGGCAACAGCAGGGTGAACAGGCGATCACCCTGCTGTCACGCTCTCCTGCCGACGGGCCTTCACGCTGGTGACCCCGAACGTCACGATAAACACCATTGCGAACAGCACTACGATGGTCGGCGCAGGCGCGCTGTCGAGATAAAACGACGCATATACACCGCTTACCGACACGAGGGCTGAAACGGCGACCGCGACCAGCAGCGCCATGTGGAAGCGTCGGGTGATCAGCACCGCCACCGCGCCGGGGGCAATCAGCAGCGAAATTGACAGAATAATCCCCACCGCCTTCAGCGTCGCCACGATGGTTAGCGAGACCATGCACAGTAAGCCGTAGTGCAGCCAGCGGGTGCGCAGCCCGCTCACCTGCGCCTGCTGGTAATCAAAGCAGAACAGCAGAAAGTCGCGCCACTTCAGGCCAATCACCAGCGCGATCAGCCCCGCCACGATCCCGCTTTGCAGAATGTCCATCCCGTTAATGCCCAGCATATCGCCGAACAGAATGTGGTCGAGATGCACCTCGGGTTTGACGGCGATATAAAGGATCAGGCCCGCGCCGAACATGCCGGAAAACACGATCCCCATGACCGTATCCTGCTTGATTCGGCTGTTATCCTTCAGGTATCCGGTGGCGACCGCGCAGAACAACCCGGCTACAAACGCCCCCAGCGCCAGCGGCAGGCCCATCATCCACGCCAGCACCACGCCGGGAAACACCGCGTGGCTCATGGCGTCGCCCATCAGCGCCCAGCCTTTCAGCACCAGAAAAACCGACAGCAGCGCGCAGGGCACGGCCACCAGAAGTGAAATCAGCAGCGCGTTGTTCATAAACGCAAACTGGAAAGGGTCGAGAAGCAGCGCCATCATGGCTGTGCCTCCTGCGTCTGACGCGCCCGACGGCGGCTGGCGAGCAGCCCGTGCTGCGGCGCAAAGACGAACGCCAGCAGGAACAGCAGCGTCTGGGCCACGACGATAATGCCGCCGGTCGCGCCGTCCAGATAGTAGCTGGCCCACGCGCCGAGGAAGCTGGTGATGCTGCCAATGGCGACCGCAATCATCAGCAGGCGCGGAAAGCGGTCGGTCAGCAGCCACGCGGTCGCGCCGGGGGTGACCACCAGACAGATCACCAGAAACGCGCCGACGGTTTGCAGCGCCGCCACGGTAGAGACCGCCAGCAGGGTAAAGAAGAGGATTTTCAGGCGTTCAGGACGCAGGCCGATGGCGCGGGCGTGGTTCTCATCAAAAAAGGTCACCATCAGATCTTTCCATTTGAACAGCAGGATAACCATCGACACCACGCCGATAATCGCCAGTTGAACGATATCCTCCGGGGCGATAGCCAGAATATTGCCGAGCACGATGGTCTGAATGTTCACCGATGTCGGGTTGAGCGAGACCATAAACAGCCCGAGCCCGAAAAAGGAGGAGAAGATCAGCCCGATGATGGCATCCTCCTTCAGGCGGCTGCGCTGGTTGAGAAACAGCATGCTGCCCGCCGCCAGCCCGCCCGACAGGAACGCCCCCAGCGAGAACGGCAGCCCGAGCATGTAGGCTCCCGCCACGCCGGGCACGATGGAGTGCGACAGCGCATCGCCGATCAGCGACCAGCCTTTAAGCATCAGATAGCAGGAGAGAAACGCGCACAGCCCGCCCACCATCGCCGAGACCCACATCGCGTTGAGCATGTACTCGTAGCCGAAGGGTTCGAGAAGCGCGTTCATTTTGCCTCCTGTCGGTGCGTCACGAAGGGGCGTTCATCGTCGGTAATAATGCGATCTTCCGAGCCGCTGAGCACCACATGGCGCAGCACGCCGCTAAAGGCGCGCTCGAGATTTTCGGCGGTAAAGGTGGTTTCCGTCGGGCCGCTCGCCAGAACGGTGCCCTTGACCATCACCGTGTAATCACAAAACTCCGAGACCGAGCCCAGGTTATGGGTCGAGACCAGCATCGTTTTGCCCTCGTCGCGAAGCTCGCGCAGCAGGCTGATGATCCTGGCTTCGGTTTTGACGTCCACGCCGGTAAACGGCTCGTCGAGCAGGATCACCTCGCCCTGCTGGGCAATCGCCCGGGCCAGAAACACGCGCTTCTTCTGCCCGCCGGACAGCTCGCCAATCTGCCGATGGCGCAGCTCGAGCATATCCACACGCTTCAGGGCGTCGGTCACGATTTGTCTGTCGCGATCTTTGGGCCGACGCAGAAACCCCATGTGCCCGTAGCGGCCCATCATCACCACATCTTCGACCAGCACCGGAAACGACCAGTCAACCTCTTCCGACTGCGGCACGTAAGCGACCAGGTTCTGGCGCAGCGCCCGGTGAGGCGGCAGCCCCAGAATGGTGATAGTGCCGCTCGCCGCCCGCACAAAGCCCATCACCGCCTTAAACAGCGTGGATTTGCCAGAACCGTTCACGCCAACCAGGGCGGCAATCGATCCGCCCGGCACGCTGAACGACGCGTCGCGCAGCGCCGTGTGGCCGTTGCGGTAGGTCACGGTGACGTCTGAAACAACAATCCCCTCGTGCATGGTTACTCCTTCATGCCGTCACGGATGCCCTGTACCAGCGTGCGGGTGGTGACGTTCAGCAGATCGATATAGGTCGGCACCGGGCCGTTTTGCGCGCTCAGTGAGTCGACGTACAGCACGCCGCCGTAGTGGGTGTCGGTTTCCCGCGCCACCTGACGCGCGGGCTTATCGGAGACCGTGCTTTCGCTGAACACCGCCGGGATATGATGTTTTTTCACCTGGTCGATCACCTTGCGCACCTGCTGGGGCGTGCCCTGCTGATCGGCGTTGATCGGCCACAGGTAAAGCTCTTTCATCCCCAGATCCCGCGCCAGATAGGAGAAGGCACCTTCGCTGGTTACCATCCAGCGCTTGTCTTCCGGGATCTCCGCCACCTGCTTACGCAGCGGTTCGAGAGTGGCGGTGATCTTCTGCTTGTAGGCTTCAGCGTTGCGCTGATAGGTCTGTGCGTTGGCCGGATCGTACTTCACCAACGCGTCGCGGATGTTATCGACGTAAATCAGGGCGTTATCCGGCGACATCCACGCGTGCGGGTTGGGCTTGCCGTTATACGGCCCCTCGCCGATCCCCATCGGCGTAATGCCGTTAGTGACAATCACTTCCGGCACGCCGCTCAGGTGCTGATAAAAGCGCTGGAACCAGAGCTCCAGATTCATGCCGTTCGCCAGAATCAGCTGCGCCTTCTGTGCGCGTTTTATATCGCCCGGGGTAGGCTGGTACTCGTGAATTTCAGCGCCCGGCTTAGTGATGGACGTCACGTCTGCGGCGTCACCCGCCACGTTTTTCGCCATATCAGCGATAACGGTAAAGGTGGTGATAACCTGAAACTTTTCAGCCGCCAGCGCGCCGGTCGTGGTCGCAGTAATGAGCAGCGCGCCGAGCAACAGACGCTTCAATCCTTGCCGTGGGTGCATCGCAGAAGTCTCCTGAGGTGATTAAATTCAAAGCAAAATTAGCCCGTGCTATAAGGTATAGCACAGGCTATATTTAAATGAAAATGGTTATCATTAAAGTTGTGTCAATGAAAGGCGAGCCTGATGGCGCTTCGCTTATCAGGCCTACCGAAAAGCAGTTTTGTAGGCCGGGTAAGCGCAGCGCTACCCGGCAAGAAAGACGGCTGAATTGTTAATGACAAATGTTTGTCATCAATCAAACATCCGGGAACATCACACTATTCCCAGGCGCTTCCCTGTGCAGATGGATAAAGTTCAGGTGCCGTTCATACTGATCCAGAATGTCCGTAATCACCTGCTCCTTGCTGTAATCCATCAAATCATTCCCCTGGCTCCCTTCCAGCAGGAAGGTCTCCAGCCGGTAGTAGGTCGACTTCCCGCTGCGCGCCCGGTAGGTAAAGCCGGGTACCGAATACTGCTGTGGCCAGATCTGATAGACAAAGTTCTGCTCGTCGCCCATGTGCACCAGCAGATCCAGGTGCCCCAGGTTCTCCCCCTCGTCCGGCGGCAGGTTTTTCAGCTCTACGTAGGCACCGCGCAGCTTCAGCTCCTGCGCCACCTCTTGCATTGCCGGGTAACACACCGTCTCCATCATCTGTCGGGTATAGCGCGTGCCGGGGTAGTTCATCAGGCGTGAGAGGCGTTTCTTCCAGCTCAGGCGATCCTGCGCCCCCAGCGGTCGCGGCGCGGTGTCGCGGTTGGCGCTTTCGCGGCGGTAATCTTCCACCTTGAGCGATTTATACAGCCCGGCCATCACGAAGAAGATCACGAAGCTGAACGGCAGACCCATGATCACAGTGGTGTTCTGCAGCGCAGAGATACCGTTGGTCATCAGCATGCCGAGCGTCAGCAGGCCGATGGCGACGGACCAAAAGATGCGCAGCCAGTTCGGCGCGTCGCTGTTGATGTCCTTCAGCTTTGAGGTGAAGTTCCCCAGCACCAGCGCGCCGGAATCCGCCGAGGTGACGTAAAACAGCAGACCGGTGATGGTCGCCACCGAGGCGCTAAAAGTAAACGCCGGATACTGCGCCAGCAGGCTATAGAAGCCACGCTCCGGGTGCGCCATCGCTTCCTGCGCGAAGGTCGCATTGCCGTGGATAATTTCGTGCAGCGCGCTGTTGCCGAAAATCGATAGCCACAGCAGGGTAAAGGTGAACGGAATAATCAGCGTACCCATTACGAACTGACGAATGGTGCGGCCACGCGAAATGCGCGCGAGGAACAGGCCGACAAACGGCGACCACGCGACCCACCACGCCCAGAAGAACAGCGTCCAGTTGTTCATCCACTCTACCGGGCGGTCGAAGGCGAAGCTGTTCAGCGTCATGCCCATAAAGCGGTTCACGTAGTCGCCCACGTTGAGCACTAAGGCATTGAGCAGGAACGAAGTGTCGCCCATAAACAGCACGAACAGGATCAGTCCCAGCGCCAGCGCCACGTTCAGCTCGGACAGCACGCGGATGCCCTTATCAACGCCAGACGTCACCGAAATGGTGGCGATAATGACGGAAAGCGCAATCAGCGCCGCTTTGGCGGCCATCGAATCCGGGATATCAAACAGCACGCTCAGCCCGTAGTTGAGCTGCACCACACCAATCCCGAGCGTCGTCGCGATACCGAAGATGGTGCCGATCACCGCCGCAATGTCGACGCTGTGGCCAATCGGGCCGTTAATTTTTTTCCCGAAAATCGGATACAGCGCAGAGCGGATGGTGAGGGGCAAATTATAACGATAGCTAAAGTATCCGAGCGCCATGCCCATCAGGGCGTACATCGACCAGCCGGTCAGGCCGTAGTGGAACAGCGTCCAGACCATCGCCTGGCGCGCGGCCTCCATCGTCTGCCCTGCCCCTTCCGGCGGCTGCATATACTGCGTGACCGGTTCCGCCACGGAGAAGAACATCAGGTCGATGCCGATGCCTGCGGCAAACAGCATCGCGGCCCAGCTCAGCAGGCTGAACTCGGGCTTGGACTGCTCTGGCCCGAGCTTCACCGACCCGAAGCGCGAGCAGGCAATGCAAACCACAAAGACAATATAGAGCGTCGCCGCCAGCAGATAGTACCAGCCGAAGGTCTTCGACACCCAGTTCAGGGTGCGCCCAATCCACTCGGCAGAAAAATCACGAAAGAAAATGGTCGTCAGGGAAAACAACAAAATCAGCCCGGCGGAAGTATAAAAAACGACCGGGTTGATTTTGTCTTTTTCTCTGTCCTGTGAAAGGTCTGTCATCCAGTATCCCCACTGTTTTTGTAACTATTGAAATCCAAATCCGCAACAATTAAGACACATTTTATATTGAACGTCCAATCAAAAACCGCTTTAATGTATTACCAACGCTGATGAATGGAGTGGCAAAAATGCCCAAAGTGGGGATGCAGCCAATCCGGCGCAGGCAGCTTATCGACGCCACGCTGGAAGCAATTAATGAAGTGGGAATGCATGACGCGACCATCGCGCAGATCGCCCGTCGGGCGGGCGTTTCCACGGGGATCATCAGCCATTACTTCAAAGACAAAAACGGTCTGCTGGAAGCGACCATGCGCGACATCACCGGCCAGCTTCGCGACGCGGTATTGAGTCGTCTGCACGCCCTGCCGGACGCCAGCGCGGAGCAGCGATTGCAGGCCATTGTCGGCGGCAACTTTGATGAAACCCAGACCAGTGGCGCGGCGATGAAGGCCTGGCTGGCCTTCTGGGCGAGCAGCATGCACCAGCCGATGCTCTACCGCCTGCAGCAGGTGAGCAGCCGCCGTCTTCTGTCGAACCTGGTGTACGAGTTCCGCCGCGAGCTGCCGCGCGAACAGGCGCAGGAGGCGGGCTACGGGCTGGCGGCGCTGATTGACGGGCTGTGGCTGCGCGCAGCCCTGAGCGGCAAACCGCTGGATAAGACGCTGGCCCAGTCGCTTACCAGCCACTTTATCAGCCAGCATTTACCGACCGAATAACCGAGGAGGATTTATGTCCCGAATGGCAGAACAGCAGCTTTATATCAATGGTGGTTATACATCCGCCACCAGCGGTCGCACCTTCGAGACCATCAACCCGGCCAACGGTGAAGTTCTGGCGACCGTACAGGCCGCCGGGCGAGAAGATGTCGATCGCGCCGTGGAAAGCGCAAAACGCGGGCAAAAAATCTGGGCGGCGATGACCGCCATGGAGCGCTCGCGCATTCTGCGTCGCGCCGTCGATATCCTGCGCGAGCGCAACGACGAACTGGCGAAGCTGGAAACCCTCGACACCGGTAAAGCGTATTCCGAAACCTCAACCGTCGACATCGTCACCGGCGCGGACGTGCTGGAATACTACGCGGGGCTGATCCCGGCGCTGGAAGGCAGCCAGATCCCGCTGCGTGAGACCTCATTCGTCTACACCCGCCGCGAGCCGCTGGGCGTGGTGGCGGGCATCGGGGCGTGGAACTACCCGATCCAGATCGCCCTGTGGAAATCCGCCCCGGCGCTGGCGGCGGGCAACGCGATGATCTTCAAGCCGAGCGAAGTGACCCCGCTCACTGCCCTGAAGCTTGCCGAGATCTACACCGAAGCGGGCGTTCCGGACGGCGTGTTTAACGTCCTGCCAGGCGTGGGCGCGGAGACCGGACAGTACCTGACCGAGCATCCGGGCATTGCGAAAGTCTCCTTCACCGGCGGCGTCGCCAGCGGCAAGAAAGTGATGGCCAACTCGGCGGCCTCGTCCCTGAAAGAGGTGACGATGGAGTTGGGCGGCAAATCCCCGCTCATTATTTTTGACGATGCGGATCTGGATCTGGCGGCGGACATCGCCATGATGGCGAACTTCTTCAGCTCCGGCCAGGTGTGCACCAACGGCACCCGCGTGTTCGTGCCCGCGACGTTCAAGGCCGCGTTTGAGCAGAAAATCGTTGAGCGCGTGGGCCGTATTCGCGCGGGCGATCTGTTCGATGAACGCACCAACTTCGGCCCAATGGTCAGCTTCCCGCACCGCGACAGCGTGCTGCGCTACATCGCCAAAGGTAAAGAGGAAGGCGCGCGCGTGCTGTGCGGTGGTGACGTGCTGAAAGGTGACGGCTTTGATAACGGCGCGTGGGTCGCCCCGACCGTGTTCACCGACTGCACCGACGAGATGACCATCGTGCGCGAAGAGATCTTCGGCCCGGTGATGTCCATCCTCTCCTATGAATCCGATGAAGAAGCGATCTGCCGCGCCAACGACACCGACTACGGACTGGCGGCGGGCATCGTCACTGCCGACCTGAACCGCGCGCATAGCGCCATTCACCAGCTTGAAGCGGGCATCTGCTGGATCAACACCTGGGGTGAATCCGCCGCAGAAATGCCGGTGGGCGGCTACAAGCACTCCGGCATTGGCCGCGAGAACGGGGTGATGACGCTCCAGAGCTACACCCAGGTGAAGTCCATCCAGGTTGAGATGGGTAAATTCCAGTCCATATTTTAACCGGGAGGTTTATTTGCAATTTGACTACATCATTATCGGGGCCGGCTCTGCCGGCAACGTACTGGCAACGCGACTGACTGAAGATCCGAATACCACCGTCCTGCTGCTTGAGGCGGGCGGGCCGGATTACCGCTTTGACTTCCGCACCCAGATGCCCGCCGCGCTGGCGTTTCCGCTGCAGGGCAAGCGTTACAACTGGGCATATGAAACCGAGCCAGAGCCGTATATGAACAACCGCCGCATGGAGTGCGGACGCGGCAAAGGGCTGGGCGGCTCGTCGCTGATAAACGGCATGTGCTACATCCGCGGTAACGCGATGGATCTGGACAACTGGGCCAAAGAAACGGGCCTTGAACACTGGAGCTACCTCAACTGCCTGCCCTACTACCGCAAGGCGGAAACGCGCGACGTGGGCCCGAACGACTACCACGGCGGCGACGGCCCGGTGAGCGTCACCACCTCGAAACCGGGCGTGAACCCGCTGTTTGAAGCGATGGTCGAAGCCGGCGTGCAGGCGGGCTATCCGCGCACTGAGGATCTCAACGGCTATCAGCAGGAAGGCTTCGGGCCGATGGACCGCACGGTGACGCCGCAGGGCCGACGCGCCAGCACCGCGCGCGGCTATCTGGACCAGGCGAAGCCGCGTCCGAACCTGACCATCCGCACCCACGCCATGACCGATCATATTGTCTTTGACGGCAAACGCGCCGTGGGCGTCGAGTGGCTCGAAGGCGAAAGCACTATCCCATCCAAAGCGACGGCGAACAAAGAGGTTCTGCTGTGCGCAGGGGCCATTGCCTCCCCGCAGATCCTGCAGCGCTCCGGCGTGGGCAACGCGGAGCTGCTGAAGCAGTTCGATATTCCGCTGGTACACGACCTGCCCGGCGTGGGCGAAAACCTGCAGGATCACCTGGAGATGTACCTCCAGTACGAATGCAAAGAGCCGGTCTCCCTCTACCCTGCCCTGCAGTGGTGGAACCAGCCGAAGATTGGCGCCGAGTGGCTGTTTGGCGGCACCGGCGTGGGCGCGAGCAACCACTTCGAAGCGGGCGGGTTTATCCGCAGCCGCGAAGAATTCGAGTGGCCGAACATCCAGTACCACTTCCTGCCGGTGGCGATTAACTACAACGGCTCGAACGCGGTAAAAGAGCACGGCTTCCAGTGCCACGTCGGCTCCATGCGTTCCCCGAGCCGCGGCCACGTGCGGATTAAATCCCGCGATCCGCACCAGCATCCGGCAATTCTGTTCAACTATATGTCCCACGAGCAGGACTGGCAGGAGTTCCGCGACGCGATCCGCATTACCCGCGAGATCATGCACCAGCCCGCGCTGGACAAGTACCGCGGTCGCGAAATCAGCCCGGGCGTCGAGTGCCAGACCGACGAGCAGCTGGACGAATTCGTGCGCAACCACGCCGAAACCGCCTTCCACCCGTGTGGCACCTGCAAAATGGGTTACGACGAGATGGCGGTGGTCGACGGCGAAGGCCGCGTTCACGGGCTGGAAGGGCTGCGCGTGGTGGATGCGTCGATCATGCCGCAAATCATCACCGGCAACCTGAACGCCACCACCATCATGATTGGCGAGAAGATAGCCGACGCCATTCGCGGGCGCGAGCCGCTGGCGAAGAGCACGGCGGCGTATTATGTGGCGAACGGGGCGCCGGTCAGACGCTGAGTTGCCTGACTACGTTTCAACAATGATTAGGCACTCAGTTTCATAGATTAAACTCCCCGGACGTCGCCGCCGGGGATTTGCACCAGTCAGAACGCATTGTCCCTGAGACGAAAAGAGCGGATAATGCGATCCCAGATCGCCACAAGCTCAGCGTCGCTATAGGCTGATGGGAAAGCAGTGTCGCTTCCTTCGGGTGGGATTTCGTTGCTTAACGTCAGATCAAGATTGGGATGCATGAAGTCTGTATTTGTCTCATTCGCTACGGCGGTAAACATGAGTTGTGCTGAGGGATTATCGGATGAGCTTGTCGGCGGGGCCGTAATCAACCATTCACTGGTCTTGAAACCAGCAATCTGCGTTTCACCCTTACGCAGCGTGCGTCCATTAATGCTGTTGATATAAGACTGAATTTCCCCGGTTCGCTCCAGCATGGTGGTGCTTTCTTTCAGAGCATTATTGCTCCAGACGGTAAAAGAAAAGACCGAACTGTGCGGATAAATAAAGGTGATGTCTTCCTTTGGTTTTCCGTTCCCGTCGCGGATATACCCCTCGGAAATACAGGTGCCCGGTTGTGTCGGGATTTCATCATCTTTTCGCCCGCTCAGACGGGACATTAAGTCCTGTAGCTCTGCTAGTTTCTGAGGTTTGTTGTTAATATGGCCGAGACTGACACCAGCATTGATAAAATCCTCTTTATCATGTTGATATTTAGGATCTGATAAATCGATAATATCCTGACTGAGGATAAACGCTACCCCATCTATATACAGGTGCCCTTCCAGAGTGCGGCCATATCCTCCTTCACTCCCATTTCTATTCCGGTCAAATATCACCGCATTCTCATTGATCCGGTGCACCTGCTTAAGAAAAGGCTGATCCATCGCATCAACCGTATGGCTGTTTTTCAGCGTCTCCTCTCGCAGTCGGATACGCTGCGCAAACGCCGGGCGATAAAGTCGCTTGCTGCTGATGCTGATCTCATTGATTTTGGCATCTTCGGTCCGGGGGTTTTCAAAAGAGGATGGAACCTCAAACACATAGCGCCCCACGCACTGGGCTTTAGTGGAGGCAAACAGGGTATCAACCATACTTTTTTCCTTAGCGGTCAATTCTGGTGGCGTATGAACAAACGCCACATAGTTGTGAGTATAGAATCCTGCCGCCAGCAACAGCATCGCCAGCGGAATAAGCAGGGGAAACGGGAGTTTTTTCATGGTGCTGGCACCTGCTGCACGATTTTTACCACCGAGCGGACTGTGAACATCAGGGCGTCGGACAAGTCGCTGTAAACTGAACGGGAGCGGTCTACGGGATCAACGGCATAGGCCCCTTCATGGTCAACATTGGTCGCCAGTACCCCAAGAATTCTGGGGGACCTGGTCCGAATCGCCTTTACTGGCACCGTGCCATCGCCGGGCGTTCCTGCGGAAATTAACTCAAAGGTTGTTCCTGCATCTTGCCTATATGTCGGCGATGATGGCTCTGGATAGCCCATCACCGGCACGGGCCGCAGAGCAGGCCGTTCTTTCCACGTCAGAAAAGCATCAGACTTATTGTCTGCACTCGCGCCATAAAACAGCCAGGTCTGCGGGTGGTATTTGCCGTTCAGTTTTTCAATGAATTCTTTAACTGGATTCTTTATCCGGTATACAAAATCTTGCCACTCACTATTCGTATCCCCCAGCAGCAAATCCTTATCACACAGTCGCCACCAGTCCGTTTTGTTCAGGTATATTTCCGTGTAAGGATCACTCTTCGGCAAAGACTGCTGCGTAATGTCGCTTTCGATTTTCAGCCAGCCCGGGCCATAAGCCTTGCCCGGCAGCAGCTGTAACGGACCGGGAGACTGGGCCAGCACCGGCATCAGTTTCTCAGCACTGTCCCCGATAATCATCCCGGTAATTCCCCGTTCGCCGGTTTTCATACGTCGATAAGCTGCTGGCGAGCCGAGGTCGGGCATCACCCCGTGGACAATCCCCAGAATATTGCTCTGTCCGTTCATGTTTTCTGAATAATGCCGGGCAACCAGGCCTCCCATCGAATGGGTAACCAGAATGACTTTATCCACCGCGAGACGACCGTGATATAACCCCAGAACCTTGCTGATATATTGGCCAAGCAACGCCGCCGAATCAGCATTCGACTGTAGCCAGTTATAGCCAAAAACGTGAAGCGGGTATAAAAAGTGGTGGCCGTGCGCAGTTTCTTCTTCCGTCAGCACTTGCTCTGCAGGTTCGTCACCGATTCTTACACCGGTAAAACGCTGCCGCGCCGTTTGTAATTGCGCTTCACGGAAATAATTATCTAACAGGATATCGTCGTCACTGAGCAAGTACTGCAACCGGTCAAGCGCCTCGCCGTAGCTCATATAAAACGCACTTCCCCACCCCCGTGTACGGCGGGACGGGAATTTTTTGCCATCTGCCCCCTCATTGAAGATATTCCCGCTGTTATCAACGGATGTGGTTTTTGGGTCCAGAAGCTGTTTTCTTTTCTCTGGGCCTGCTAACGGCCATTTTTTAAGCGATTCGACACTGAACTGCCAGACTTTGTTGTCTTTATTTTTTAAATTTGACCCCATGACTCCTGGAATAAAAACAACCGGAATGATTTTATGCGGCGGCATAAGGCAAACCGCCACGTAATTATTTTCTTTTGGCTGGGAGATCAATTCATAATGAAACCGTCCATTGTCGTCCCAGATAGGCCGATGATAAGCACGATTTTCAGAGTCATCCATGAGTTAAGTTCCTGATATTGGAGATCCAGAAGGGCATTAGCGCATAAAACCCGCGAGCTGAACTTAACCAAAATCAACTATCAAATTCACTTTGCCCCCCTTCCAAAAATATTTTCATTTGCCTGCATCCACTTTCCCCCCTGCCCTCGTATGTGAGTATGTGAGCAACGCCTTTGCTCCTTAATCCGAGGATAAATGATGAAAAAGCTACTCAGTGTTGCATTCGTATCCAGCGCTTTACTCTTCTGTGCAGGCGCATCAGCGGCCATGACATCAGGCTCCGTGATGGTGGGCGGAGCGGAAATGTTCCCGATCAAAAACATTGTTGAAAACGCTGTGAATTCAAAAGATCACACCACGCTGGTGGCGGCGGTCAAAGCGGCCGGGCTGGTGGATACGCTTCAGAGCAAAGGGCCCTTCACCGTTTTTGCGCCGACCGATGCGGCGTTTGCTAAATTGCCTGCGGGTACGGTCGACAATCTGGTGAAGCCGGAAAATAAAGCGCTGCTCACCAGCATCCTGACCTATCACGTGGTCGCCGGTAATTACGATATGAAAGCGCTGGAGCAGAAAATTAAACAGGGCGGCGGTCATGCGGAGCTTAAGACCGTAAACGGTCAGTCTCTGTGGATCATGAGTAACGGCCCGCACAATATTCAGCTCAAGGACGGTAAAGGTAACGTGGCGAACATCAGCACCTATGACGTCCATCAGAAAAATGGCGTGATCGATGTGATTGATACCGTCCTGATGCCTAAGTAGTTGTCTATACTTCGGAAGTGTGACGTTGCCTTCCGGGAAAAACATGGATAACGCGCTGGCTCAACAGCAGTTGAAATTAATGCAGGCGATCGCTAACGGCGATCGCCGCGCATTTGAACAACTTTACCGACTCACATCGCCTCACCTGTTTGCCGTCGCGCTGCGCATGCTTCATCATCGCGCCTGGGCAGAAGAGATCCTTCACGACTGTTTTGTCACCGTCTGGAGTAAAGCTGAAACCTATAACGCCGCCCTGAGCTCTCCGATGACCTGGCTTACGCATATTGTTCGCAACCGCTGTATTGACTGGCTGCGCAGCGGGCAAACCCGCGCTGCCGCCCGCGAGGAGTCGTATTCCGAAGAGAGTCTGCTTAGCGAAAACGATGAGCCGAACAGCTGGCACGAAGACGCACAGGCAGCACGGCTCAGGCACTGTCTGGATCATTTGAGTCATGAACAGCGCCAGAGCATTATGCTCGCCTACTATCAGGGCATGTCCCACAGCGACATTGCCGACTGGCTCCAGCAGCCCGTGGGCTCGGTAAAAAGCTGGATCCGCCGCGCGATGGATCATCTTCGGGAGTGTGTGGGCCTATGAATGGCAGCGAAAAACGCGATGACATGCTGGCTGCGGAGTATGCCCTCGGTACTCTGCGCGGAGGGGCGCGGCTTCAGTTCCAGAAAAGAGTTGCCGCTGAGCCTGGTCTGGCCGCCCGCGTGGCGTACTGGCAGGAAACGTTCAGCACGCTCGACAGTCATCTCGCGCCCGTTAACCCACCCGAGACGGTGTGGAAGAGGATCGCCATCGATCTGCCACCGAAAAAGCCTTTGCGCCAAAGCCGACCCTATCTCGGCTGGATGGTCGCGGCCGGCATCGCCGCCGTTAGCGCGGTAGCCTGGTATTCCACCCGCACGCCGGAACTCGCACCGCTGATGGTGCTCAACGATGCCCAACAGCACGGGCAATGGATCGTCAGTGCGGACAGCCGCCGCCAGTATCTGAGCATCACCCCTCTCAGACCGAACGCTGTCGCGGCGCAAAACAGCCTGCAGCTTTGGCTTATTCCTGCCGGGAAGGCCCCGATATCCCTTGGGCTGCTGCAAAGTGATATACCGACTAATGTTGCCCTCAGGAACAACACCCTTACCCCTGACGCGATGATAGCCATAAGCCTCGAACCCGAAGGGGGGTCTCCCACCGGTCAACCCACCGGCCCCGTGCTGTACAGCGGCAAGATTTAATCCTCCGGCCTTGTTCGCAGGGCCGCGCGCCTCTTAATCTACCTTCCGCGGATTTACACCCGCGTGATAAGAAAAGAGAGATTTTTCAATACTCAATCCTATACATAATATTGACTGTTACATATAAGAATTAAATATTAGCACCGCAATGAATTTTATTATTTAAAACGTTATTGACACTATCCCTGCAACTCCATTAAGTTTAAATCGAACGTTATTTAATTCGATATATACAATATATTTTTAAAAAGGGTTAAAGAATTCGTCATCATTCTTTAATCCTTATCTGCATTTTATTTTTTTGAATCACACAACAGTGAGATAAGATCATGAATAATAGTGCAAACAAAGTTGTTGTTATCACCGGTGCCAGCAGCGGTATTGGTGAGGCCATTGCCCTTCATCTGGTAAATAAACCTTTCTCTCTGGTGCTGGTTGCCCGTCGTCTGGAGAGAATTAACGCCCTGGTGGATCGCATTATTCAGCAGGGCGGCCAGGCGATTGCCTTGAAGGCGGACGTGACCCGACAGGAGGAGGTTCAGCGCGCGATTGACGCTGCCGTCACCGCATACCAGCGCGTCGACGTGCTGATCAACAACGCGGGCTTTATGGCGATTGCCCCCCTCAGCGAGCTGAAAACCGACGAGTGGGACCGGATGATCGATACCAATATTAAAGGCGTGCTGTACGGTATCGCCGCGGCATTCCCTGTATTCCAGCGTCAGGGGAGCGGACACTTTATTAACGTGGCCTCCGTGGCGGGTATCAAGGTCCTTGCCCCCGGCGGCGTGGTGTACAGCGCCACGAAATTCGCCGTCCGCGCCCTGAGTGAAGGCTTACGTCTGGAAGCGGGGAAAACCGTTCGAACTACCCTAATTTCCCCCGGTGCCGTTGAAAGCGAGCTGCAGTTTGGCAGCTCTGATGCCCCGAGCAAACAGTTCCTGCATGAATTTTATAAGCAGGCTATTCCGGCAGAGTCGATTGCCAGAGCCGTATTATTTGCTATCGAACAGCCTGACGACGTTGATGTAAATGAAATAATTGTCCGTCCTACGCAGGAAGAATTTTAACATAAGTTAAATAACGCTGAATGAGGTGTCATTATGATTAAATCATTAACGTCCCTATCAGATTTAAATATGCGATCGGGTGCCGATATTCTCCTTGAAGTGCTGGAGAGTGAAGGTGTGGAATATATTTTTGGCAACCCTGGCACCACCGAACTCCCGCTCATTGATGCCCTTCTTCGCCATGAAAATATTCACTATATTCTGGCACTCCAGGAGAGCAGCGTGGTCGCCATTGCCGACGGCTACGCGAAAGCCTCCGGCAAGACCGGTTTTATCAATTTGCATACCGCCAGCGGTCTTGGGCACGGCATGGGGAATCTCATTAATTCGCGGATCATGAAAACGCCGCTGGTTGTCACCGTCGGGCAGCAGGACACGCGGCACTACGTGCGCGACCCGCTCCTGTACGATGACATTGTCTCCATTGGATCGCCGGTGGTGAAATGGGCGCAGGAGGTCACCAGCGCCGATCAGCTCCCGGTTCTTGTGCGCCGCGCCTTTCACGCCGCCAGCTACCCTCCCGCGGGTCCGGTGCTGCTATCCCTGCCAATGAACGTGATGGAAGAGCTGAGCGACGCCGGGATACAAACGGCCTCTAAAGTGAACTACCACACCGTGGCGGGCTCGCTGGACGAACTGGCCGAAGAGTTGATACAGGTTACGCCCGGCAGGATCATGATTGTGGCGGGGGATGAAGTTCACTCCAGCGGCTCGACGCAGGAGATTGTCCAGCTTGCTGAAGCGCTCGGCGCCCACGTCTACGGCTCCTCCTGGCCGTTGAATTTGCCCTTCCCCACGCAGCACGCGCTCTGGCGAGGGAATATGCCCACCACCGCAAATGAAATCGCCAGCGTCGTTAATGCCTACGATGCGGTGTTTATCATCGGCGGCAGAAGCCTGATTACCATTTTGTATAGCGAGGGCGAGGCCATTCCGGAAACCTGCGCGGTGTATCAGCTCTCGGCGGATATGAACGAACTTGGCCGCACCTACGCCACCCGCCTCTCGGTGATGGGAGATATAAAACTCTCCCTGAAGGAACTGTTGCCGAAGCTTGAGCAACGCCGGGTGGCAAGCAAATTGGCGCATCAGCGGCTGCTCAAAGCGGCACGCGCTGAACGTGGAAAAGAGTGGCAACTGCAGGAAGAGCGTCTGGCAGCCGAGCGGCTGCGCCCGGCGATTTCACCGATGGTCGCGGCCTACGAGGTGATAAAGTCTGTTCCACCTGGCATAACGATTGTCGACGAGGCGATAGCAACGGCCAGACACGTTCGCCGGTTTATCTCCGACCAGCAGCACCCGCGCTATTACTTTATGCGCGGCGGCGGTCTGGGCTGGGGAATGCCTGCAGCAGTAGGTCACTCGCTGGGGCAGGGGCGCGAGCCGGTAGTGTGTCTGGTTGGCGACGGCGCCTCCCTGTACTCGCCGCAGGCGCTCTGGACGGCGGCACACGAAAATCTGCCCGTCACCTTTATCGTGATGAATAACCTAGAGTACAACATCCTGAAAAACTTCATGAAAGGACAGCCGGGCTACAGTTCGACAAAGCTGGGTCGTTTTATCGGGATGGATCTGATTAACCCGCGAATTGATTTCCAGTCGCTGGGCACCGCGATGGGTATCCGCTGCTGCCGGGTGACCCAGGCCGCGGATATCGCCACAGCGGTGACGCAGGGGCTACAGTCCGGAAAAACCAATTTGATCGAAATCGCGATTTCCGCAGATTGATCGACCGTTTCAGATGTACCCTACATAAAACACTTATAACCGAAACGCCTCTAACCGCTTAATCTGCCGCCCTTCCCCGTCAAAATTCTCTGCCGCCAGCCAGGCGCGCAGCGCCGCGTCCCTTTCCGGCCACTCGCCGTCAATAATAGAGAGCATATCGCTGTCGCGGTTGCGACCTTTGCGCACCAGCTTCTGGCGCAGCCGTCCCTCCCAGACAAACCCCAGCCTCTCTGCCGCGTTGCGCGAGGCGATATTCATCGAATCACACTTCCACTCCAGCCGACGGTACTTATGTTCGAAGGCGTTTTTCAGCAGCAGCCACACCGCTTCGGTGCCGATGCGGGTGCCTTTCATCTTGCGCGACCAGGTGACGTGGCCGATTTCCACCGAGCCGAGAAACCGCTCGATCGCCATATAGCTCACCAGCCCTACCGCTTTTTCGGTACGTAAATCGATCACGGCAAAGGGCACCAGGTCATCGTCCAGCACCTTTCCCAGCACCCAGTGCGCGGTCGCTTCCACGCTTTCCGGCTGCGTGCTGGCAAGCCACGTCCAGTCGCTGTCGTCGCCCAGAGCATAGGCTTCGAACAAATCTGAAGAGTGATGCTCCGCATCCAGCGGCTCAAGACGGCAGTACTGGCCGGTAAGCGGCGTGCGGGTTAACACGCGGGCGCATTTCCAGTCCGGGACGATATCGTTAACGGTTTGACCATGTTGATTGATTTCGGGCACGGCGTTGACTCCCTGAAAGGTAAGGAGTTTGTTATAGCAGGTTAAAAAGCGGGCGAGAAGCAGCGTATTTTAATAGCCCGAGCGCATGCATTATTCCCGGAAGGCATAAGGAAAGCTGAATTTCGACTTTGCGTAATTTCAGAGACCACCTAACGTAGCGGAGCATAAAACAATCACAATATATTTTCTTCAGGGATCGCTATGACTAAAAAATTGCTGCCGTTACTGGTGCTGGCTGCGCTCTCAAGCGTTGCCCACGCCGCTACTCCGCCCAACACGCTGGTTGTCGCGCAGGGGCTTGATGACATCGTGAGCCTCGACCCGGCCGAAGCCAACGAGCTTTCCAGCATCCAGACCGTGCCGAGCCTGTATCAGCGCCTGGTGCAACCGGACCGCGATAACCCGGAAAAAATCACCCCGATTCTGGCAGAAAGCTGGGACGCCGACGCGGCAGCAAAAACCCTGACCATCAAGCTCAAGCCCGATGCAAAATTCGCCTCCGGCAACCCGCTGCGCCCGGAAGACGTGATCTTCTCATACACCCGCGCCGTGACGCTGAACAAATCCCCGGCCTTTATCCTGAACGTGCTGGGCTGGGACGCCAGCAACATCGCCAGCCAGCTGAAAAAGGTGGATGACCATACCCTCCAGCTTCACTGGACGGCGGACGTCAGCCCGGCGGTGGCGCTGAATATTCTCTCCACGCCGATTGCCTCCATCGTGGATGAAAAGCAGGTTGCGGCGAACGTGAAGGATAACGACTTCGGCAACGCGTGGCTGAAAATGCACTCGGCGGGCAGCGGCGCGTTCAAAATGCGCGTCTATCAGCCGCATCAGGCCATCGTGCTGGAAGCCAACGACTCCGCCCCCGGCGGTGCACCAAAGCTGAAAAGCATCATCATTAAAAACGTCCCCGATCCGGCCTCCCGCCGCCTGCTGATCCAGCAGGGTGACGCGGACGTTGCGCGCGATCTGGGGGCAGATCAGATTAGCGCCCTGGACGGCAAGCCCGGCGTGAAGGTGCTGAGCATCCCGTCCGCCGAGCAAAATTACCTGGTGTTCAACACCGGCAACAGCGCCAACCCGCTGCTGAACAACCCGGCATTCTGGGAGGCCTCGCGCTGGCTGGTCGACTATGAAGGCATCACCAAAAACCTGCTGAAAGGCCAGTATTTTGTTCATCAGAGCTTCCTGCCGGTCGGTCTGCCGGGCGCGCTGGAAGACAATCCGTTTAAATTTGACCCGGCGAAGGCGAAAGCGATCCTCGCCAAAGCGGGCATTAAAGACGCGCACTTCACGCTGGACGTGGAGAACAAGCCGCCGTTTATCACCATCGCCCAGTCGATGCAGGCGAGCTTTGCCCAGGGCGGCGTGAAGGTGGATCTGCTGCCTGCGGCGGGTAGCCAGGTCTATGCCCGCGTGCGCGCGAAGCAGCATCAGGCGGCCATTCGTCTGTGGATCCCGGACTACTTCGATGCGCACTCCAACGCTAGCGCCTTCGCGTGGAACGACGGTAAATCCAGCACCGTGGCCGGCCTGAACGGCTGGAAAATTCCGGATCTGAACAAAGCCACGCTGGCGGCGGTTGCCGAGCCGGATCCGGCGAAGCGTCTGGATCTGTACAAGAAAATGCAGGAACAGCTGCAGCAGAATTCGCCGTACGTGTTCGTCGATCAGGGCAAAACCCAGATCGTGGTGCGCGATAGCGTGAAGGGGTATCAGCAGGGCCTGAACGCGGATATGGTCTGGTACGATCGCGTTACGAAGTAGCCTTGTTGCCGGGTGGCGCTGCGCTTACCCGGCCTACGTTCTCGGTTTTTGTAGGCCGGGTAAGGCGAAGCCGCCACCCGGCATGAAGAGATTTCCCATGCCACATCTTTCCACCCGCGTGCTCCAGGGTCTGCTGACCCTGCTGCTCACGCTTTTCGGGCTGCTGCTCGTCACGTTTGCGCTCTCGGCTTTTTCCCCGGTCGATCGCGTGCTGCAGATCGTCGGCGATCACGCCAGCCAGTCAACCTACGATCAGGTTCGCCACCAGCTCGGGCTGGATCGGCCGCTGCCCGTGCAGTTCTGGCACTATCTGCAAAACCTCGCCCACGGTGATTTAGGCACCGCCAGCGCCACCGGACAGCCGGTGCTGCAGGACCTGCTGCGCGCCTTCCCCGCCACGCTGGAGCTGGCAACCCTGGCCTTAATCATCGGGTCCGTACTCGGCGTCATTGCCGGGGTGCTGTGCGCCCGCTACGCCGGTTCGCCGCTCGATCTCGCCATCAGAACCCTCACCCTGCTCGGCAACTCGGTGCCGATCTTCTGGCTCGGCCTGCTGATGCTGGCCCTGTTCTACGCGAAGCTGCAGTGGAGTGCGGGTCCCGGCAGGCTGGACGATATCTGGCAGTTCACCGTCGAGCCGCGCACCGGCTTTGCGCTCATAGATACCTGGCTTTCCGGCGACCGCGAGGCGTTCCGCAACGCCCTCAGCCACCTGGTGCTGCCGGTGCTGCTGCTGGCGTATTACTCGCTGGCGAGCATCACTCGCCTCACGCGCTCGGCCTGCCTGAGCGAGATGAATAAAGAGTACATCCTGCTCGCCCGCGCCAAGGGTGCCGGGGAGATGACCATCCTGCTGCGCCACGTGCTGCCGAACATTCGCAGCACTTTGCTGACGGTGATTGCGCTGGCCTACACCAGCATGCTGGAAGGCGCGGTATTAACTGAAACCGTCTTCTCGTGGCCGGGCATCGGGCGCTATCTCACCACCGCCCTGTTCGCCGGAGACACCACCGCCATCATGGGCGGCACGCTGCTGATTGGCGTCTGCTTTGTACTGATCAATAACCTTACCGACCTGCTCGTGCGGGCAACCGATCCCAGGGTGCGCTAATGCCGTTTTATCTTTTCTTACGCCGCCTGCGCCGCTCCCCTGCCGCGTTTTGCGGGCTGGTTGCCATCGTACTGCTGGTGCTTATCGCCCTGTTCGCGCCGTGGCTCGCACCGCTTGATCCGAACTGGCAGGACGCGGCCGCGCGCCTGCAGGCACCGAACGACCAGCACTGGCTGGGCACCGACAGCTACGGGCGCGACCTGCTTTCGCGCCTGATTTACGGCACGCGACCGGCGCTCGGGCTGGTGGCATTAGTTACCGTTATCACCCTGCCCGCCGGGCTGCTGATGGGGATTTTGTCCGGCTACTACGGCGGCTGGATGGAGCGCATCCTGATGCGCTTTACCGACGTGGTGATGTCGATGCCGCGCCTGATCCTCGCCTTCGCGTTTGTGGCAATGCTCGGCCCGGGGCTGGTCAACGGCGCGCTGGCGCTGGCCTTAACCACCTGGCCGGCCTACGCGCGTCAGGCCCGAAGTGAAATTCAGCGTCTGCGCCACAGCGATTACCTGGCCGCCGCCGAGATGATGGGCATTCGCGGCCCGCGCCTGCTGGTCGGGCATATTCTGCCCCTGTGTCTGCCGTCCGCGATTGTGCGGCTGGCGCTGGATCTGGCAGGCATTATTCTGGCGGCCGCCGGTCTTGGCTTCCTCGGCCTTGGCGCACGTCCGCCGATGGCCGAATGGGGCGCGATGATTGCCGACGGCATGCAGGTGATTTTCGACCAGTGGTGGATTGCCGCCATTCCGGGCGGGGCCATTCTGTTTGCCAGCCTGGCCTTTAACCTGTTGGGCGACGGCCTGCGCGACGTACTGGAGCCACAGCATGACTGAACAACGCGTCATCGTCGATGCGCTGAATATCGACTACCCCGCCGCGCGCGTGGTCAACAACCTGAGCTTCACGCTTGGCAACGAGCGGCTGGCGCTGGTGGGGGAATCCGGCTCGGGCAAGTCGATGTCCGCCCGCGCCCTGATGGGGCTGGTGCGTAGGCCCGGCATCGTGAGCGCGAACCGGCTTAACGTGCTCGGCAACGACCTGCTGGCCCTGAACAGCCGCCGCTGGCAGGCGCTGCGCGGCAACGGGATTGCAATGGTCCTGCAGGACCCGCGCTACGCGCTGAATCCGGCGAAAAACGTCGCCGCCCAGCTTGATGAGGCGCTGACCCTGCATCAGCGCCTGCCCCGCGCTGAACGCCTGGCGCGCATTCACGACATCATCCGCGCCGTCGGACTTAACGAACATGTCCTCCAGCGCTACCCTGGCGAACTCTCGGGCGGCATGGGCCAGCGCGTGATGATTGCGATGGCGCTGATCAACAACCCGCAGGTGCTGATTGCCGACGAACCCACTTCCGCACTGGACGCCCGCCTGCGCAACCAGATCCTCGAACTGCTGGTGCAGCAGTGCGAAGAACGCCAGATGGCGATGCTGTTAATCAGCCACGATCTGCCGCTGGTAGCGGAGCACTGCGACCGCGTGCTGGTGATGTATCAGGGCGAAAAAGTCGATGAGATGGCGGCAAGCCAGCTCCCGCAGGCGACGCACCCGTATACGCGCACCCTGTGGACCTGCCGTCCGAACGCCAGTACCTATGGACAGATGCTGCCGACGCTGGACCGCTCGCAGCCGTGGAAGGAGGTGAACAATGGCTCTCGTTGACGTAAACCGGCTCCAGGTGAGCTTCGGGGAGAAAACGGCGGTCTCCGCCGCCAGCTTTGCTATTGAGAAAGGCGAGACCTTCAGCCTGATCGGTGAATCCGGCTGCGGGAAATCGACTATTCTGCGCGTGCTGGCGGGGCTGCAGCGCGAGTGGAACGGCCGCATTTCGATCCTGGGAGAAGCGTTACGGCCAGGACGACGTTTTGAAGGCGAGCTTCGCCGCAACGTGCAGATGGTGTTTCAGGATCCGTGGGCCTCTTTGCACCCGAACCACACCGTTGCGCGTACCCTGTCAGAGCCGTTAAACATCCACGGTGAAACTCAGGTTGCCGAAAAGATGGCGGATGCGCTACAGCAGGTGGGGCTTTCCGCCGACGCGGGTAAACGTTATCCGCATCAGCTTTCCGGCGGCCAGCGCCAGCGCGTTGCCATTGCCCGCGCGCTGCTGCTGCGCCCGCAGCTACTCCTGCTGGACGAGCCGACCTCGGCGCTGGATATGTCGGTGCAGGCGGAAATCCTGAACCTGCTCAACCGCCTGAAGGCCGAGCACGGCATGACCTATCTGCTGGTGAGCCACGACGCGGACGTGGTTGCGCATATGTCAGACCGGGCGGCGTTTATGGCGCACGGGGAGATCCAGCGGGTGTTTGACCGTGAGGCAATGTTGAGGGGCGAGCACAGAATGGGGTAAACCGTGCGGCGGCGAGCGCCGCACGGGTTTCGTAGGCCGGGTAAGGCGTAGCCGCCACCCGGCAACAAATCACTTCAGCAGCTTCACCGTGGCATCAATGTCGATTTCATCTTCGGTGAAGATCATCGTCGTATTCTGGAAGGTGGTGATCGCCAGCTTCTTCACCGAACGCGTTTCGCCCGGCTTTTTATCGGACTTCGGCTTGATGCTGTTCATCAGCAGCCCGACCGACAGCACCGCGTTCTCTTTGTCGATTTTGGCATCAACCGGCTCTTCTTCGCTGAACACCACGAAGGATTTGATCGAGGTGAGCTTCACGCGCTCGCCCGCAATATAGAGGTGCTTACTTTCGGGGATCACCTTCACCGCGTAGGCGGAGAGGCCTTTATTGTTGGTGGTTGGCTCGAAGGTCACCGCGGCATCTTTTTTAATCAGATCGGGGTTCGCGACCTTAATCACATGAAAATAGCGATTGTCGCCGTTTTCATCTTTGATAAATCCAAAGCCTTTATCTTTAAACCACGTTGTGATTGTACCGTTCATCGCTGTTACCGCCTGTCAGATCGTAATGACTAAAGTTTTGCAGCGCGCAGTGTAATGCACAATGGCGGAGGAGACAAAAAAAAGCCCCTGCACGGGGGCAGGGGAAAACTCATGTCAGAGCTTATTAGTATTTAGTTGAACACCATACCACCGTCGATCAATAAGGACTGGCCGGTCATATAGTCAGAGTCAGGCCCGGCGAGGTATGAAACGCAGGCGGCGACATCTTCCGGTTCGGACAGGCGGCCAAGCGTAATGCGTTTGGCAAAGGTTTCGGTCCCGTAGCCGAGCGGTTTACCCGCCGCCTCGGACACCTGACGGTCGATCTCTGCCCACATCGGCGTTTTGACGATGCCCGGGCAGTAGGCGTTAACGGTGATCCCCAGCGGCGCGAGATCCCGCGCGGCGGTCTGGGTTAAGCCGCGCACCGCGAACTTGCTGGAACTGTAGACGGCCAGCTCCGGGTTACCGGTGTGGCCCGCCTGGGAGCAGGCGTTGATGATCTTGCCGCCGTGCCCCTCTTTGCGAAACGCGTCGATCGCGGCCTGAATGCCCCAGATCACCCCTTTCACGTTGATGTTGTAGACCTTGTCGACAATCTCCGGGGTGATGGATTCGATTGGCGTGGACGGCGCAACCCCGGCGTTATTGACGATCACGTCGAAGCCGCCCAGTGCGGTGCGCGCCTTTTCCACCGCCGCAAACACCTGCTCGCGGTCAGAGACATCGACCTTCACGGCGACGGCATTACCGCCGTTGCGGATGATTTCGTCGGCAACGGCTCTCGCCGTCTCGTCGTTATAGTCGGCGATGGCGACGGCAAAGCCATCCTTCACCAGGCGCAGCGCAATCGCTTTACCAATCCCCTGGCCTGAGCCTGTTACGAGAGCAACTTTTTGCATTTCTCTGTCCTTATATTGATTCACAAAATCTGGCTGAGATGGAGCTGGCCCATCAGCAGTGGGTTATCGCTGTAGTCGACGGGAATGGCCACCACGGCGGGGCCGTCGACATCCATTGCCGCGCGCAGCGTCGGCTCAAGCGCGTCCGCGCTCTCCACGGCAAAGCCTTTCGCGCCGAAGGCGTCGGCATACACTTTGAAATCGACCGGCCCGAATTCGACGCCGGAAAGACGCTGGTATTTTTTCTCTTCCTGGATGGCCACCATGTTGTAGCCGTTATCCACCCAGATGATGTGCAGCACGTTGGCGTTGAGGCGCACCGCGGTTTCCAGCTCCATGCTCGACTGCAGGAAGCCGCCGTCGCCGGACACCGACACCACCTTGCGCCCCGGGTTGACCAGCCACGCGCCAATCGCCCACGGCAGCGCGACGCCCATGGTCTGCTGACCGTTGGAGATCATTACCTGACGCGCCCGGAAGCTGTAGAGGTAGCGGGCGATCCAGATGTGGAAGCTGCCCATGTCCACGGTGAGCGTCACGTCGTTATTCACGATGTCCTGCATGGCCCGGACGATGCGCAGCGGATGCAGCGCAAACTGGTTGAGCGAGGCGCCGCGGCGGTCGAGCAGATCGCGCTGATGCTGGCGATCGACCAGAATCTCTGACGCCCGCTGGCTCAGCTCCAGCTTACGTTCGATGCGGTTAGCGAGCAGGTTCAGGGTTTCGGCGATGTCCCCCACCAGCTCCAGATCCGGCACGTAGTTACGTTCTTCATAGGCGGGCAGCACGTCAATGTGCACCAGCGTGGCATCGCCGCTGTTCCACATGGACGGCTCGTACTCCACCGGGCTGTAGCCGATGCAGATAATCAGATCCGCCAGGTGGAGCAGCCTGTCGCCCGCCTGGTTGTTAAAGAGGCCGACGCGTCCGGCGAAGCGGGTGAAGTGTTCCTGGTTCACCGCCCCGGCGGCCTGATAGGTGCTGGTGACCGGAATACGGCTTTTCTCCAGCAGCTTGCGCAGCGCGGCGCTGTTGGCCGGCTGGCTAGCCATCAGGCCGAGCAAAATAACCGGGTTTTTGGCGTTCTCGATAAGCTTCGCCACGTCGTTAATGGCGGATTCCGGCGCCGGGCCCATCAGTGCCGGGCCGCTGGCGGGCAGTATCGCCCCGGTCGCGGGCTGATCGACAATATCCTGCGGCAGGCTGACGAACGCGCCCCCCGGCCTGCCGTGCTCGGCGGCGCGAAACGCGTTCGATACCACTTCGGCAATCGCATCCGGTGAACTGACTTCTACAGCGTATTTGGTGACCGGGCTGAACATGGCAACGGTGTCCATGCTCTGGTGCACCAGCTTGGCTTTATCCGCCCGCTTCACCGCCCCGCCCAGCGCCACCACCGGATCGCCTTCGCTGTTGGCGGTGGCGATGCCGGTGATCAGGTTCGAACAGCCCGGCCCGGAGGTGACCAGCGCGACCCCGGCCTTGCCGGTCAGCCGCCCTACCGCCGCCGCCATAAACGCCGCGTTGGCCTCGTGGCGGACGGGAATAATCTCGATGGAGGAGTCCAGCAGGGAGTCAAAGACCTTGTCGATTTTCGCACCCGGAATGCCGAACACCTGCTTCACGCCCTGCGCTTCCAGCTGACCGACAACCATATCGGCGCCGTGCGCCCACTGACGTGACTGTTTCTCACTGTTCACGGTAGTTCTCCTGTTAGTTTTCGACGGAACGGATCGCTGCATCAAGATTGCTGGGGTGAAGGTTGGCCTGTAAAAACGCGCTGTCGGCGGGCAGATCAATCATTAGCTTGTGAATTTCACCGAAGGTGAGCACGCCGCTCTCCAACTGGTAGTCGAGCAGATGTCCCCCGCCCTGACGGTCATCGGTGATGAAATGTTCGTGATAGCCCGCCACGTTAATGCCCTGCATATGCTGCGGCGTGCGGAACCCGACCAGCACCCCTTCGCGCTGGTTAAAGCGGAACACCGGCTGGTCGTCCAGCACGTCGGTCATCGCGCGGTACGGCGGCGTCTGGCGCGGTACGGTGCGGGTGTGGGCATGGCGGAAGTTGCCGTCGATGCGCAGCGCGCAGAACAGGTTGTCGGAGGGAATTTGCTGGTCGATCGCGTCGTGGATCTGCTGACGGCTGACCGGGCCATTGAAGGTTATCCGGTACTGCGGCTGGAACCAGGTCATCACCGCGAACGGCGTTTTCTGCTCTGGCTTCGCGGCCCGGGCGCTGCCGTCGGCGCGCAGCTGGTACACTTTGCTGCTGAAGGCAATCATTTCGCCGTCCAGCTCGTTGAAGGTGCCCAGACCAAAATCACCGTGTGCCAGCAGATCGGCGATGGTGGTTTCCCCCTCGTACACGCCGCTTAGCAGGGCGCTCATTAGCGATGTCTGATAGATCACGCTGTCAGGATGCTGGGCGGAGAACCCGCGCAGGGTCTCGCACAAGCTGGCCTCACAGTCGCAGGCAGATGAATGCATCATCGTGCTCGTCCTCTTCAACTTTATTTAGAAAGGTTAAATAAATGTTGACCCGATTCAGCAGAGAGTTCCAATATAGAAACCATGGTGGTTTGAGACGTTTTTGATATGGAACTTCGTTATCTGCGGTATTTTGTCGCGGTTGCACGCGAGCGACACTTCACCAGGGCGGCCGAAGCGCTGGGTATTTCACAGCCTCCTCTGAGTCAGCAGATCAAACGGCTCGAAGAGGAAGTGGGCACGCCGCTGTTCAGACGCCTGACGCGGGGCGTCGAGCTGACCGAAGCGGGAGAAGCCTTCTACGAGGACGCCTGCAAGATCCTGGCGCTGAGCGACGCCGCGCTGGAGAAAGCCCGCGGCATCGCGCGCGGGCTGAACGGCAGCCTGTCGATTGGCATCACCAGCTCCGACGCTTTTCATCCCAAAATTTTCGCGCTGATCCGTCAGTTTCAGGTGCAGAACATGGCGGTGCAGGTTCACCAGGTGGAAGCCAATATGTCTTCGCTGACGACAAAGCTGGCGGAGGGTGAACTTGATATCGCCTTCGTGCGCCTGCCCTGCGAGAGCAGCAAAGCGTTCGAGTTAACAATTCTCGACCGGGAGCCGATGGTGGTGGCGCTGCATCGCGACCATCCGCTGGCAGCAAGCGGCGATCTGGCGCTGGATCAGCTGCGTGATACGCCGGTGGTGCTGTTCCCGCAGGAGGTCGCGCCCGGCCTGTACGACCGGGTTTACGGCTGCTGTGAACGGGCCGGGATTGACGTGCAGCACGCGCTGCAGTCATCACAGCTTTCATCCTCCCTGAGCATGGTTTCCGCAGGTGGCGGCTTCGCGCTGGTGCCGAAGTCGATGGCGGCCATTTCTCCGCCGAATGTCACCTACCACGCGCTGAGCTCGCCGGAGCTTTATACCGATATCGCACTCTGCTGGCGGCGCTTTGAACGCTCGCGGACGGTGAAGCGGTTTCTGACGATGATGAGCGAGGGGTAGCGGCCGGTTTGGTTGGTGTTTTTTGTAGGCCGGGTAAGGCGCAGCCGCCACCCGGCAATGCCCTTCTGGAAGCCGCCTCGCAAACCTGCAAGCAACCTTATGTAATTCAGGGGCATCCCTTTTCATCCCTTCTTCACGGTCGTAAAGTGCCTGCGTTGCGGCACATCCGTAACCGGGCGTAGGAACCCGTTAGCATAACATGACACTTTTTTGCACAACGAGGATGCTAAATGGCTACTACACCTAACTTTTCTTATGCGCTCTCTGAAGAAAGCGCTGTTCATCATCTCATCAATCTTCAGCTTTGCGATTCCGCAGATCTCTTCGAACTGGCTGACACCTGCGCCGCCTGTGTGAGCGTGCTGGTTGAAACTGACGATCCCGTGACGTTTTCCATACTTTGCGAGCGCTTGCTGGAACTGCTTAAACGCCTGCGTGAACATTGCGATACGGAGCTTCCCCCGCATCTGATTGAACGGCTCATCGCGGGGGAGAAGATCGTTTCCTGCGTGCCGGACTGCTGGCAGGAAACGGAGTTGCAGGTGGATTATGCTGTGGCGTTAACGCTGGCGGTGATGGGCGGGACACTGCCTGCGAGCGTGGCGAAAGAACTCACCGGGCTACTGCATGATATGGTCTGGCTGTTGGCGGAGTTTGTGAAGGAGCCGTATATAACGGCGCATTGAGGCGGGTGATGGGAGGCCGGGGTTCTGCTGCTGCGGACGGGCGAGGATTTCGGCCAGATACCCCTCTCTTTTCCTGGTAATTGTCTATATCAAAGCATCTGTTACTCTGGCTGGGCTCAATGGATGACAAGGATGAGAGATGCTGAATCCAGGATTCGTTACCCGCAAAGCGCTTGCTCACTGGCGGGACGTTCCCGCTTTTCTACCCCAGTTTCAATTTCATGAGAAACATCGAACGGTCATTCATACTGCTCATCCTGAAACTATTCTGCCATTGATTGCTAACTTTGACGTCCGGCAAGACCCCGTGATTCAGCGGCTAATGTCATTACGTCAAATACCGCAGAAATTTCTGCGCAACCCGCAATCTAACGCGATCGGCGACTTTGGTTTGCACAGCTTTACCCTTTTGAAAAGCTCAGCATCTGAGCTGTGCTATGGCTTAATCGGGCAATTCTGGCGGACAGATTTCGGTCTGGAAGACGTGCCGGATGCCAGTGCTTTTCAGACGCCAGCCGCTCCGGGCAGTGCGAAACTGTTACTTCGCTATCGGATAACGGAACTGGCGCCAGGGCAACATGAACTCTGTACGGAAACGTTCGTCTATTGTCCGGACAGAAGCACTCGGCTAAGGATGACAGCTTACTGGCTGGTAATCCGGGCGGGCAGCGGCTGGATCCGTAAAAGGACGCTGAAGGCGGTCAGAGAGAATATTGAAAGTCAGACGTGAGGTGTACCTGTGAAATGTTCCGAAAGGAAACCTCGCGGGAGTATTTTCCAGAATGTTTATGGGTTGAACAATGGAGGTTTTGATGAATAAGCGCGCTATTGCCTGTTTGCTCTTACTCAGTGCATTCGCTGTAAATGCTGCTGATGGCGGTAAGGGTGGTGATGGAGGAAATGGCTCTGATGGCGGAAACGGTTCTGATGGCACCGCCTCATCTAATGGCCGAGCGGGTTGTCCGGGCGGAACAGATCCGGATCCATCGGGGCATTTTTATCTTCCCGGTACAAAACAGCAATGCAACCCGGGGAAGCAGGATGCAATGAAGAGCGCCAGGCAATGAGATAAAGCGTGACAATACGCGAGCTCATCCTGATTCTGTTTCCTTACCTGCCTCCAGCTCCCGGCAAAATGTTTAGCAAGGTAAAAGATAGGCATCCTCCACACTGGACGACACCGACAGATAAGCGTTTGTGGGAAGCTACTCAAGGAAAAACAGAACCACCTGAGCGCTTCTCACGAAAAAATCGATTTGATCTTTTCGGGCAGCACGAGGTTGAAAAGAGCTATCGATCCAGCGTTATTATTACAATAATGTTGACCTTATCTGGGTTCGGTATATTCATCCTTTAGTTAAGCGTCTATTCATTATGTCATTAACATAATGTTCAATCGAAATATTGTGCTCCCGATTAATCTGAGAAATGAATGCGCTAAGATGCTCTTGCGATGCATGAAGAGTAGTGGCGATAAGGTTATCAAAATCGTTCTGAGTGAATCGTTTGTGTCCCTTCAACGTCGAACGCTGGAGCAAAGTGTGTGCGGTCACTTCCAGGACGGCCCGCCGGTAATGATCGGACAGCAGGACGTCAAGATCGGTCTGAAGAATATCAAACTCAAAATGAAAACTGACAAATCCCGATTCAACAGGTAATGAATATATAAGCCTGTTATTAAACTTATTAACATAAGGTTCGTAACCGTCCCCCATCAATCGTTGCATTTATTCCTTCCTTCTATCGTCATCAATCTGAAGCTATGTAATAAAATTTATCAAACATCTAAATGCTATACCTTTCCAAATTCTGCTCTTGCACACATTGCCATTTGACATGCTATTCTTCACCATTAACATTAATTTATACGTACATTGAAGCTTACGGTTTTAATCTTGGCTTTTATATCTAAAAATATCAACAATTACCAATAAACATTAACAAACCAGACGCAAGCATAGTTATTAAATTTACAATAATTAAATTAATGACTGTCATTTAATATTTTAACTGCATACTTTGCTTTAGTTTTCGATAATAACAAACTCACTTTTGTGAATTTCATACACTACCTCATTGCTTTCAAAGAAACAATTCCTCTAAAAATTCTGAGAACGAGCCAGAAACCAATGCAACTTCTTTATCATCCATGAAAAAAATAAACACCTTCCCTAATGAATCATCAGATTTGAGAGATAGTAGAAAAGAGTTCCCCCCGTCATCATATGCAAAAGGGACCATATTCCTCAATTCGCCAAACGACTCAACAAGGTCACGGTAGAGTTGTTCTATAGGCAGGTCACCATATTTTACAGGGTTAAACCCGCCAAGCATAAACGGATTACCATCTTTATTTTTACGAGGATGTCCTCCATTATTTTTTAGATAAAAATCAAGAAATGAAGCGGGAAGTTGATTATCAAAAATCGTATTGAAAGCATTTATTTCGTATACAGTTAGTTTATTTTCTGAATCAGTAAGATACATAGTAATTTCACCCTAACGCATCTACAGATGCGGGTTTTTGTAAAGGTTGTGCTCGTATTAAATTATACAAAAGGACTGAGTTCGCAAGTTGGTTTAATACCCACACCACCACAACAATTTTGGAAATTATTTCTTTCACTATTTTTGATAGTGTTTCAAAAAAACATTCAACGCAGTAATATATAAATTATCACCAGACAACGCCATCAGATATCATTCCAAAATGAAGTATCCCTCGCCCCTGTTAACATGATAATTTCCGATAAAGGACATGTTTTTAAAACATGCGAACCAACACCTCTGATAAATAGCTCAAAACTATCAGCTATCGATTCCCATCCATCCATAGTTTGCTCACTTGTAATAGCATAAGCTTTGCCATCATGAGTATTAAGTAAAATAGTATAAGGGTCTGATATTGCAACACATAACACACCATCTGGTCTATGCTCGCCAATCCACCAATGGTTAAACTGATTATTGTTAATACTGACTATTTTCTCCAAATAATCACCACCATGGCCGAAAGATATATTCCCCAAAGAGAAGTTATCAACATCATAATTATTGACAAACTCAATAAAATCCTTTGGAAAATTCACACGAAGTCTTTCCTCAGAAAGTTTGATATTGTTTACAGGCGATATTCTTTTTTTCAAAATCAAATCATCCATCTCTCCATTAAAAGGAGAGAACTTCTCATTTAATTTAACTTCAATTTCATTTAGTGTTATTAACACAATTATTACTCTCAATTCGTATGCCAAACATCGCCATTGTCAACATGAATACGTTCAGGTTAGGGTATAGGATATGTCCCAAAATCTACATGTTAATGTATTATTGCTTTTCCTTTATAATTCACATGCTCTGGAAATACTTTAATCCAGGTTTCATCTATTTTCGGTAACTTTCCCACTTCTTTTATTCTATATAACTTGCTTTAACTTAAGGAACCCGATGCATATCAGATTATTGACTCCAAAGTTCTTGGTATTTCCTTATATTGCAGTTTGAAATAAGCATTCCTGATACTAATGTTCTGGTATCTATTGAGAATGCTTGATGAGCTCTTCCGGGGTAATGAGGATCAACCCGCGTCTGGTATGGATTGTTACCACTGACTTCATATCCCCTACATAACCCAATCGGATCCTGTACAGTAAACCGCACAATCTGCGGGTCGTAGTAGAGGATGGATTATTAATTATATATTTGTGGTTCAAGAAAGGATTATATCATATCAAAGCTGGACGAATCTCTCACCCGGCCTTCATTCTTTTTAGCTTAAACAGTTTATTACTAGCGAGTCTAACTCTATCCATGCATCCTCTAATTTAAAAGCCAAATCTGGTTTGTTTTCCACTTTATCAAAACTAGCATACGCATTTCTTATCATTTGAGGTATTGTATATAAATACAAAGCTAATTCTTTATCTATGGACTCATTATTTTTCAATAGGTTAGCAAGTTTCTCTAAACCAGAAACCAAGTCATTATACTGCTCATCTTTGAAAATCATATTAATCCTAACGTTATTAACAAAATCATTTTCAATTATTTTTTTCTTTACATCACTTAACATAAATGACCTATTAAAATATTATGGTTTCGTGGGATGCCTCACCAAAATTAAAACTTTCTGATGCGCCGCATCAGCATTTCGAGTAAGCAGTGTTTGTAAATTCTCTGCTGATGCCTGGCTTCTGGTGGAGGAAATCCAAGAGTCACGCGAATGCGGAGCACCTGCAACATGTTAGGCCGGTGTTATTTTATGCTAACGTGTTGTTATTATTGTTTTTTAGCCGCTCACATACTCTCTCGTTTTCAGGCGTCACCGCTCTTATGACAGTATTACCATTACATAACCTCCACGGAGCAAACCATCCCAGCGGATTCAGCGCATACTGATAAAGATTCCATCCACCATTCAACCCAATCGGATCCTGTACGATATACAGTCTATCCGAGGAGCGTAGTAGTTATATTAAACTTAATAGGTAAAACAAGCCGGAAATTAAAAAGTACTTCCCGGCGTTTTAGTTAGAATGGAAAAATACAGTTATTAAATGTATGCAAACAATCGTTTCTTGAGATACTCAATAAAATTATCAGCATAGGGTTGAACATTCTCCCCTAATGATACATATATTTTTTCCATTTCATTTGCATCAAAAAAGAACTCTTCGCCAAAATCCGTATTCGATACAACAACTCTTCCTTTTTTTAAATTATCATTTGCTATAGTATTTTGATATACTATATCTCCACCTACCGCCTCATCAAAAGGCAGGCAGTAAATACTATAAATTTCCTCACCACAGATATCTCCGCCACCATAATTGTTTAAAAACCACTTATAGCTAGCAGGAAAAGTCACTGATAATGCTTTTTCGGCAGCATCGATCCAGTCACTTCCTGGAGAATCTTCAGACGTTCCCATGTTGATTAAATCAGAATGTTTATCAAAAAGCTCTACTAATTCTTCTCTGCTCATAGGAAATCACTCGCTCTGTTTGTCCAATATTGTTTACGCCATGTATCAAATACAGATCTATCTATACCAGATGGGATTGTGTTTGGATTTATGTGTATTATTCCATGGTTAGTTTTATGGAATGTTTGACTCATCTCCGCAATTGGGCCATCTTGAGTTTGTAACATATGATGTAAATTAACTGCATTTCCATCATATCCAACAGGTGCACGGCCTGTAGCCATTCGCTCTACGTTCGTTCCCCTGAAAACTTTTCCTTTTTCACGCCAAGTTGTCATCAATTCAGGATCAAATAAATCATCCCGCTGATAAACTTTATTTCCGTTAAATTCTATTGGTTCATTTTTCCAAAACTTCCTGTTTTGCCCAGAAGAATTACAAGCAGCAAGACCCAGCGGATCAATCCACCCCAACGGATTCGGCGCATACTGATAAAGGTTCCACCCACCATTCAACCCAATCGGATCCTGCACAATAAACCGCCCGACCTGCGGGTCGTAGTAGCGGAACAGGTTATAGTGCAGCCCCGTTTCACCGTCAGCGTACTGCCCGGCATAGCGAAGCGGCTGGTGTGGCATCGCCGTGCGATTCCCCCCCCGTGAGAACCCTTCGCTCTGGTGGCGTACCTCGCCAAAGCTGCCGTACTGGCCGCTCCAGCGCACCGCGCCGCGCTCGTCTGTCACTTCAAGCGGCGCGCCGTTCAGGTCGGTATTGAACCAGTAAATCTCACCGCTGCTCTGGTCACGAAGATGATCCACCCGCGCCAGCGGGCTCCAGGCTTCATTCGGGTCGTAAATATACGTGCTGCACAGCCCGCTCTCCTGCTGCTCCTGCAGCAGGCGGTAGCCCTGCCACAGGAAGCGGGTGTCGGTGGTGCCGTGCGTCGTGGTGACGATTTTGCGCGTGCGGCGGCCCAGCGCGTCGTAGTGATAGCGTGCCTCAAACCGCCCTTCCGGCCCGGTTCCCCGGGCGGACACCAGACGGTTCTCGGCATCATACGCATAATGCTGCTCATACAGCCCGTTGCGGCGGCTGACCAGGTTGCCCCAGTGGTCGTATTTCATGAACAGCGCCTGCCAGTGCTGCAGGCGGTTATCCGTGACCGGTACCGGATCGTCATTGGCGGCGAGGTTATCCGCGGCATCGTAGCTGAACTGCGCGCGGCTGTGCCCCTGGCGGGCCTCGTAGTGCTTCAGCAGGCGCCCTTCGGCGTCGTAGCCGTAGTCCACCTCACCGCGCAGGGTGTCGCTGACGCCGGAAAGTTCGCCGCGTGCGGTGTAGCGATACAGGCGTTCCAGTAGCGCCTGCTCCGGCAGGGTCACGTCCGTGCTCAATTCGCTGCGCTGCAGGGTGCGTCTGCCGAGGCTGTCATACTGGCGGATCTGATCGCGCGCGCCCTGAGTACGGCGCACCTCGCGGTGCAGGCGGTCGCGGGTGAACTCGGTCACCAGCTGCTGCCCGAAGCGGATGGCGCTGACGTGGCCGGAGCCGTAGTGCAGCCAGGCCAGCTTTTGCTCGCCGGGCAGCGTCAGGCCGGTCAGGTTGCTCAGAGCATCCCATTCGTAGCCCACCTCGCCGTTAATGCCGGACTCGCTCAGCACGCGTCCGGCGGCATCGTGGCGGTAAGCGATCTCATCGCTCTCGATACCCAGGGCAACGCCTTCGGCGGTTGGCGTGCGGCGGATGCGGGTAATCTGGCCGCTCAGGTCGCGGAAGTAGCGGTACTCCGCGTGGCGCTGTGTGCGCCCGATCAGCAGCCCGCTGTCGTCATAGCTGAACTGCTGGACGCGACGGGCGATACCGCCGTCGGCGGCAGGCCGGCCGTTTTCTTCGAGCGCGCAGAGGAACCCTCGCGCGTCCCATTCCATATGGCGCACGGTCTCGTCCGGGCGCGTTTCGCTGAGCGGTCGGCCCACGGCATCGTAGGTGAAACGGTATTCCGCCCCGTTGCCGTTATCGAGTCGCAGCAGGTTACCGCGCGGGTCGTAGCCCCACTGGCGCACGCGGCCAATACGGTCGGTAAGGCTGACCGGGAGGCCGAGCGCGTTGTAGGCCCAGCTCACCTCGCTTTCCAGCGGGTCGCGCCAGCCCGTGAGCTGGCCGCGTTCGTTCCACACCAGCGACTCGCGGCTGCCGTCCGGATGGATCACGACGCTCAGCAGCCCGGCACGGCTCCACTCCCGGCGCGTGATATTCCCTTCTGCATCTTCGCTGGCAATCAGTTGTCCGAAGCGGTCGTAGGTGAAGCGGGTGACGCTGCCGGAGCAGTCGGTGCGCTGCGTCAGCAGCCCCTGGTGGTTCCAGACCAGACGCACCACGCCGCCGATGGCGTCGGTAATGCTCTCCGGCAGGTTTTCTTCATCATCGGGATAGTGATACGCGGTGGTGCTACCGGCCGGATCCGTTTCCGACAGCAGGCGACCGCGAAGGTCGTACATGGCCTGCGTTGAAGTGCCGTCCGGGTACACCGTGCGGGTGATGCGGTCGGTCAGGCGATGCCAGTGATACTCCGTGCGGCGGCCCGCCGGGTCCGTCTCGCTGGTCATGCGGCCGTATTTGTCCCACGTGCTGCGGCGCATTGCGCCGCCCGGCAGTATGACGTCGCAGAGCTCGCCGTCGCGGTAAACAAACGTCGTCTGGCGGCCGTCGTAATCCGTGAAGCGCGCGACGTTGTCGTCGTCATCCACCAGCCAGTGCGCCTGCGCGCCGTCTTCGCGGGTCGCGCGGCGGGTGCCGTTATCAAAATCGTATTCGAACGTCAGCTGTTCGCCGCCGCTGTGGCGGAAACCGACCACGCGCGGCAGGCCGTCAATCTCCCGCCAGCGGTATTCGCTCAGCAGGCCGTTGGCGTCCTCGTGGGTGCTCATCAGCCCGTCCTGCCAGCTGAAGCGTCGGCGCACGCTACCGCCCCGGCCGGTCACGGAGACCAGCTGGCGCTGTTCATCATAAGCGTAACTGACCAGGCAGATCTCGTCATCCAGCCAGGCGCCGAGGAGCCTGTCACGGTCGTAGCGGCAGACCACGCGCTGGCCCGCGCTGTCGGTCAGGGCATGCAGGGTATTATCCGCATTCCACTCGAAGAGGATATCGTTGCCGCACGGTTCAGAGATGCGCTGGAGCAGCGACGGGGCATCCTCCCGCAGCGGTGCATAGTGCCAGCGCTCGCCGCTGACGTCATACACCGACCAGCTGTCGTCCTGATGATGTTCAAGCCAGTTCTTTTCGCTTTCGCAGTAGGTGCGCAGCCCTTTCGGCACCTTCGGGAAGGCGACGTAATCGCCGGACGGCGCGCGCCACACCAGGCCATCCTGATAAGATTCCAGGCGGCTTTCCCAGAACAGGCTCCAGCCGCGGCCCAGCACGCTGTCGCCGGGGTTGCCGCTGCGCCAGTAACGCTGCCAGCGCACCGGCAGACGGGAAGGCAGGACGAAGTCCAGCTCATCATCCCCGCTGAGAAACTTCTGTCCGCTGACGATATCCACTGGGCGGGCGATGATCCCCGCGGCCGCCACGCCGGTCATCAGCGTGCCGGCGCGACAGGCGATACGGGCCAGCTTGTTGATGCCGGGGATTTTGCCCAGCAGCTTAGAGAGCGCCCCGACTTTGCCAGCGGCACCGCCCCACCCGCCGAGCAGGCCGGCGAACAGCAGGGTTAGATCGGAGACTTTGTAGAGCCACTCGGGCACTTCAGACTGAATGGGCAGGGTTTGCTGCGGGTCGCCGCCGATAATGACGTTGTCCGAACCGGTCATCACCTTCGCGTCGCAGGTGGTGCGATCCCCGATGCGTGACGCAGGCTGGCTGTTAATGGAGACGCGCTTAGAGCCTTCGGCCATCTGCTGCGAGCCGTCGTCAGAACAGTCGACGGTGCTATCGGTGGCAAGCGCGGCGGGTTTACCGTTGATAAACACATTGGGCGAGCCGGAGGTGATGACGCCTTTCTTCGTCATGCTGGATGCCCCGGCGTCCGCGATGCTGTCCCGGGCGGCGGTTGCCAGCTCCCCGGTGTAATACCCCACGGCCAGGCTGGCACCGACGAGCAGGACGCCCACGCCAAGGCAGGATGCGCCGAGGCCAGCAATAAACATGGCCCCCGCCAGAATGCCCCCGGCGGCGGCAATCAGGCCACCGACAATCGTTCCGGCAATCATCCCGGCCAGCGCACCGGAGTGGCCGATATCATCACCAACGCGTGCTGCTTCAAACATAACAACGGTCCCTGAAGTTAATGGTGGAAGCGGAAGCTCCTGAGAAGATCGCCAAACAGCGCGCCGTCGGCATCGCCCAGCGCGCGGGTGCAGGTCATGGTGAACACCAGAATGTTATCGCCGTCGACGTTAAAGACGGCCTGCTGCTGCCAGATGCGTTTCCCGTCGCGCAGGTAGCTGGCATGGACGGTTTCACCCTGTGAAAGGCCGTCGCCTAGCGTCGCGGCGCTGCGCTCACCCTGCTTCCAGCCCTTGATGTGCTTTGCCATCAGGGCGAGCTGGCGATCGATATACGCGGCAAGCGCTTCGCCGGGGTTGAGGGCATCGCGGGAGATGTTGAACGCCGGCGCATCCGCCGCGGGCGGTGCGAATACGTTAACGGTACGGTCCTGATAACCCTCAGGAACGTTGATCAGTCCTTCACTGAAAAGGCACTGCGAATGTTGTTCTGACATTGAGCGGGTCCCACCACATATTTTCAGAAGCGGTAAGTTTCGCATATGTGTTTAAGGCTGACTATCCCCAGATTATTGCCCCACCGACACGCTCGCCGACAGGCCCGCCACCAGTTCAATCCCCTGCGGCAGCGTGTCGATATGAATGCGCACCGGCACGCGCTGCGCCAGCCGCACCCAGCTGAAGGTAGGCTCGACGTCGGGCAGACCCAGCCCGCCCGTCTCATCGTTGCTGTCCCCGATCCCGTGCCCGATGCTCTCCACGTGCCCGGTAATCACAGGCTCGAAGCCCATCAGCGCGACCCGCGCGCGATCCCCAACGCGAATATGGCGCAGCCTGGTCTCCTCAAAGTACCCCACCACCCAGAAGCTGTGGGCATCGACGATGGCAACTTTTGTCTCCCCCGCCGTCGCGTAGTCTCCGGGGCGAAGCCGCAGGTGCGTGACGTACCCCGAAACCGGCGCACGGACGGTGGCGTGCGCCAGATTAAGCTCGGCCAGCGCCAGCGCGGCCAGCGCACCGTGATAGTTGGCCGCCGCAACGTTCGCCGCGCTGCCGGTTTGCTGCAAATCCTCGCTGGAGATGGCGTTTTTAATCAGCGTGCGTCGCCGGGCCGCATCCTGGCGCATCAGCATCTCATGGCGTTTCGACTCGACGTCCGCCTGCGCGCTGGTCACCGCCAGCTTAAGCCAGCGCGGATCGATGGTGTAGAGCACATCGCCCCGGTTCACCCACTGATTATCCCGCACGGCCACGCTGATGACCGGCCCGGAGACGTCCGGCGCAATCTGCACCACGTCCGCCCGCACGCGGCCATCGCGTGTCCAAGGCGTTTGTGCATAGTGTTTCCACATCATAAACGCCAGAAGCGTGGCAGCTGCGGCCGCACTTAACGTCAGCGCATAGCGAGCCAGTAAAGAGAGCAGTGATTTCATGACAATAACCCCAACGCGGTCAGGCCCTGCATCAGCAGGAAAAAGGTGACAATCCAGGTGGAAACGTCCAGCAGCGGGCGACACGGCAGGTGCCGGTAGAGCCTGCTGAGAGAGAAAAGCGCCACGAGGCCCAGCGTGCAGACCAGCGCCGCGAGGGCGACCGTCAGCAGCCCCGGAATAAAAACGCCGCCGATATTGAGATCGTTAACCATGGTCTGGCTCCCGTAATGCACAGTGCAGATCCACCAGCCTGAAGACAAACTGGCGCGTATGTTCATCTGCCGCAGGCAGGTGCCACTCGATGATGTCGGCGATGCGTTCGCGCAAGGGGCTGCTGTCTGCGGTAGCAATCTGATGAAAAAGCGCGTCAACCTCCCTGACGGGCAGTGTGTCACTACGGCGTAAATGCATAACCGAAAGCCCCAGACGCAGCGCGTGCAGAAGCCGATCGAGCGCCTGCTCTGGCTCATGTTTGCTGCGCTGCAGGCGCGGCAGTAGCAGAGCGGTGCGGTCCATCATCAGGTTGATCCAGTGCGTTTCATCAACCCGCAGCGTGCCCTTCACGCTGCGGCGAATGTCGCGCTGGCACAGGCTCAGCAGACGCGCGATGGCGGCGTCCGCCTGCACGGTTTGCAGCAGGCTCATGCTGATGACGGCAAATCCAGTGGCGGCAAAGAGCGCAATGGCAGTGTTGGCCGCGACGGCGAAGTCTCCGCTGTAGCGCGCACCCAGCTCGCACAGAATGGGCAGCGTCAGGGTGATCCCCATCGCCATAAACGTGGTGGGCGGACGCGCCTGAAGCGACCCGGCCAGCAGATACGCCGGGGCAAGCACCGCCACCAGCACCGGGAAATCGCTCACCTGCGGCAGCAGCGCAAAGCTATAGAGCAGGCTAATCACCACGCCCCAGAACGAGCCAATGATGTACTTCACAATGTGCGGCGCCGGGGTGTCGAAGCTACCAAACAGCGTGCAGCAGACGCCGAGTATTGACACCGCCGCTGCGCCATCCGGCCACGCAGAGAAGATCCATACCAGGCAGCCGCTCAGGATAATGGCGAAAGCCCCCAGCGCAGTGCGGGCTGCGGTAAGGGGATCCCGGTGGAACACGTAGCCTTTTGCCGCGCGAGCTGGTACCTCCCCGAAGGCCGGTTTCGCGTGGCGGATGGCCCCGGAAAGGTGCTCGCACTGCTGCAGAAGAGCGATGGCCTCCGAGAGGTAGCGGATAAAACTGACCCGCAGCACGTCGTCAAACGTCTGCGCCTGCGCGGCATACCGCGCGATGAGAAGCGCGCTGCGGTGCCGCAGCGCCTCTGCCGGGCTGCTGGCACCAGCGCCTTCAGCGGCAAGCCAGGCCTGAACGTCCTCCAGCAATGCCTGCACCTCGGCGGGCAGGGTTCCGATAGCCGGCAGGCGGTCGTGTAATTCACAGTTGACGATAACCAGCCGCGCCAGCCGATCGTGAATCGCTTTTCTGGCCTGCCGCACCGGGGCTGAGAGGGCAAAATCGTACGGAATATGGTGGCTGATGCCCTGCAGGAACTGCAGCGCCAGGGCCAGATGCAGCGGGCCGGAAGCCGCGTCGGGTTTGCCCGCTAAGGTATCCGCCACCCGCCCGCGGGCGGCCCGTAGCGTCTGGGATAGCTTAGCGTTGAACTGACCCGATACCCGCGCGGGCAGCACGTAGCGGTGGATCAGCGCCGCGCAGAAAATCCCAATCGCGATCTCCTGCACGCGGACAATGGCGACGTTGAAGATGCCGCCGGGATCGGACACCGCCGGAAAGCCAATCAGGCTCGCGGTGTAGCCCGCCAGCACGAAGGCGTATGCCCGGGGCGTGCGTTCCAGCAGAGAGAGCCACAGGCAGAACGCGATCCAGCCCGTCAGTACAACGCTGCACAGGATCGGCGTATTCGCGAAGGTGGGCACAATCAGAACGGTCGCGCAGGCTCCGACAACCGTACCGGCCAGCCGGTAGAGGCTTCTGCTGAGCGATGCCCCCACCGACGTCTGCGACACGATGTAAACCGTAATAATCGCCCATGAGGGACGCTCAAGGCCGATCGACAGGGCGAGGTAATACGCGAGCATCGCCGCGGCAAAACTCTTTGCGGCGTAGATCAGCGCCCCCGCGTCGTTTCGCAGTGCGGAATGAGAGAAAATGTTTTTCATGCCGGGATTATTACCGGCTTGCAGACCCGCTTAAATACTCTATTCTGTCAAAAAATACCTAAAAGTTGCCAGAATCGTGATGCCCCAACTTGCTCATACGCTGTATGACCCTGACTCTAGCGCCTCGCCTGCCGTGGCGCGTCATCTGGACTTCGTGGACTACGCCGCGGAAGTGCCGGTACACACCCACCGTAAGGGGCAGCTGATTATTGCCCGCTACGGCGCGGTCAGCTGCTATGCGGAAAACGATATCTGGATCGTGCCGCCGGACTGCGCCGTCTGGATCCCGGGCGGGATCCCGCACAGCGCGAAAGCGACATGGAACGCGCACCTGAACTATCTGTTTATTGAGCCCGGCGCGGCGGCGCTGCCGGAGAAGTGTTGCACGCTGGCGATCTCGCCGTTGATTAAGGAGCTGGTCGATCGTTTGACGCATGAAGGGGTTGATTATCCCCCCGACAGCCACGTCGCCAGGCTGACCCGGGTGACGCTGGACGAGCTCGCCAGCATGCCGCAGCAGAAGCTGAGCCTGCCGGTCTCATCCGACCCGAAAATTCGCGCCATGGCCGAAGCGCTGGTCAGCCGCCCGGAGGACAGAAGCACCCTGAAAGCGTGGGCGAAGCGGCTGGCCCTCAGCGAGCGCTCGTTTGCCCGCCTGATGCAGCGCGAGACCGGACTAAGCTTCGGGCGGTGGCGCCAGCAGCTGCATTTGATTATTGCCCTGCGGGAGCTGGCAAGCGGCGTGCCGGTCCAGAACATGGCGACAGCGCTCGGGTACGAATCCGTGAATGCGTTTATCACCATGTTCAGAAAAGCGATGGGCAGCACGCCCGCGCATTACTTTGCCGAACGGAAAAACAGCGGCCGTTAGCCCGGCCCCTCGCTCCCCGCCGCCAGCAGCGGGACCACCACGTCGCTGATGGGTACCGGAATATCGTGTTTGCGGCCGTAGCGCTGGATCACGCCGTTGCGGATATCCCACTCCATCGGTCGATCGGCCTGACGGTCGGCAAGAATCGAGGTACCCAGGTCCTCAGGTGCGCGCTGGAAGTTCGCCAGAATCTCCTGGGCCACAGCAGCGTCCAGCTTCGCCCCTTCGGCGCGGGCGACGGCAAGCCCCTCGCGCAGATAGGCCAGCGAAAGTTCGCTGACATCCTCACGCCTGAACATCCCGGCGCGGCGGTTGGCCAGCACCATCAGCCCGGCAACCGCGTTTTGCAGCAGCTTGCGCCAGGCGACGCTCGCGAAATCTTCCGAGAGCTCAACCGCGCAGCGCGTATCGCGAAGCGCCTCCACTACCCGCTGCGCCTGCGGCACGTCCGGCAGCGTCAGGCGCGGTTTGGCGCGCAGCCACACGGAGGCATCCGGCTCGCGCTGCGCCGGGAACCAGACCACCGACGGCAGCACCGTCGCGCCATTGACCCACGGCTCCAGCTGGGCTTTCTGCTCCACGCCGTTTTGCAGGGCGCAGACCACGGTGTTTTCATCGCACAGCGCGCGCAGCCACCCGGCACTGTCGGCATTTTGCGTCGTTTTTACCGCCACGAATACCAGATCGACAGGGCGCGTGATGACGGCCGGATCGGTCAATACCGGCCCCGGCACCACCGTTTCACCCTCGTCGTCGCGCAAACGCAGTTCAGGATGCGCGGTACGTCCGCAGAGCTGCGGCGTACGGCCCGCGTCGTGCAGCACTGCGGCAATGGTGGTACCAATTGCGCCAGGCCCAATCAGCGCAATCACTGGATTGTCAGACATGGTTAACTCCCCTTTTCGCTAAGCCTGCTAACAGTTATACCACCCTAAAAAGTGAGCGCCACGTCGTTGTCTATACTCAACACACAACAGACAACGGAGTGCGCCATGCCTTTACCCGATTTCAAATCCTCTGAACCTTTTACCCTCGGCATCGAACTCGAACTGCAGGTGGTTAACCCGCCGGGGTACGATCTCAGCCAGGACTCCTCCGCGCTTATCGCCGCCGTCAAAGACGACATCAAAGGCGGCGAGGTCAAACACGACATCACCGAAAGCATGCTCGAAATCGCCACCGGCGTGTGCCAGAACATCGACCAGGCGGCCGCGCAGTTCTCGGTGATGCAGCAGAGCATCCTGCGCGCGGCGGCGGAGCAGCATATCCAGATCTGCGGCGGCGGGACGCATCCGTTCCAGAAGTGGCAGCGGCAGGAGGTGTGCGACGACGAGCGCTATAACGTCACGCTGGAGCGCTTTGGCTACCTGATTTTGCAGGCAACGGTGTTCGGCCAGCACGTCCACGTCGGCTGTCGGACCGGGGATGACGCCATCTACCTGCTGCACGGCCTGTCGCGCTTTGTCCCGCACTTTATCGCCCTGGCGGCGGCCTCGCCGTACATGCAGGGTACGGACACGAAGTTCTCCTCGTCGCGGCTTAACATTTTTTCAGGGTTCCCGGATAACGGCCAGATGCCGTGGGTCAACAGCTGGCAGGAGTTCGAGGGGCTGTTCCGCCGCCTGAGTTCGACCAGCATGATCGACAGCATTAAAGATCTGCACTGGGACATCCGCCCCAGCCCGCACTTCGGCACCGTGGAGATGCGGGTGATGGATACGCCGCTGACGCTCGGCCACGCGATTAACATCGCCGGACTGATTCAGGCGACGTCCCACTGGCTGCTGACCGCGCGGCCCTATAAGCATCAGGAGAAGGATTTTCTGCTGTATCGCTTTAACCGTTTTCAGGCGTGTCGCTATGGATTAGAGGGCATTCTGACGGACGTGCACACCGGTGAGCACAAAACCGTGGCGGAAGACATTGCCTGGCTGCTGGAGCAGGTTGCGCCGTCGGCCGAGAAGCTCGGCGCGACGAGCGCAATCAATGAAATTGCCCTGCTGTTAAAGCAGGGCAAGAGCGAGGCGCAGCGCATGCGGGAGTTTATCGCCGACGGCGGTTCGCTTATTTCTCTGGTTCAGAAGCACTGCGATCTGTGGGCGACGAGTCCGTAAGGCCGTGGCCCCACTCGCGCAGGCGCTGGAACAGCACGAACAGCGCCGGGATAAACAGGATCCCTACCACGGTCGCCACCAGCATGCCGCTGAACACCGTGGTGCCGATGATGCGGCGGCTCTGGGCTCCCGCCCCGGTCGCCAGCATCATCGGCAATACGCCGATAATGAACGACACGGCGGTCATCATCACCGCGCGGAAGCGGCGCGAGGCCCCTTCGCGCGCGGCATCGACAATCGCCATCCCGTCCATGCGCCGCGCGCGGGCAAACTCCACTATCAGGATCGCGTTCTTGGCGGCGAGGGCTATCAATAGCACCAGACCTATCTGCACGTACACGTCGTTGGCGTATCCCGCCAACCACAGCCAGACCAGCGCCCCGCCGATGGCGAACAGCACCGAGAGCATCACGCTCGCCGGGAGCGTCCAGCTCTCGTACTGGGCGACGAGGAATAGCCACGCCATGACCACCGCCGCCAGCACGATCCACATCGCCTGGTTGCCGGTCTGCTGCTCCTGATAAGACATGCCGCTCCAGGCATAGTCGTACCCGGCTGGCAGGTTTTCCGCCAGAATCTCGCCCATCGCCGCCATCGCGGTGCTGCTGCTCACCCCTTCCGCCGCCGAGCCGCTCACCGACACCGATGGAAACTGGTTGTACTGCTGCAGGAACGGCGCGCCGACGGTCGGCGTAATGGTGACCAGGTTGCTCAGACGCACCCGCTCACCGCTGTTGCTGCGCACGAACAGTTCGCTAATCTGCTCGGCGCGCTCGCGCCACTGCATCTCGTTCTGCATGACGACGTGGTAAACGCGGTTATTCACGCTGAAATCCCCGGCGCGCGTGCCGCCAAAGGCGGTTTGCAGGCTGCTGAAGATGCGCGACACCGGCACGTCGAGACGGGCGGCGCGCTCGCGGTCAACGGTCAGCGTCAGCTGCGGCACGTTGCTGCTCCAGGTGGTGAACACGCGGTTCAGCTGCGGGTGCTGGTTGGCTTTCGCCAGCACCTCACGCGTCACGCGCTCCAGCTCCGCCGGGCTCTGCCCAGCCTGCGCCTGAATGCGCAGGTCGAAGCCGGAGGCGTTGCCCAGCCCCGGCAGCGTCGGCGGTGCGAAGGTCATAATGGTCGCTTCCGGCAGGGCCAGCAGCTGGCGCTGCAGGGTGCCCATCACCTCATCCAGCGGCGGCCGCTCGCTCCAGTCCTTCAGCATGATGGAGATAAACCCGCCGTTGGAGGCGCTGGTGCCGTTGAGAATGTTAAACCCGGAGACCTGAATCACGTCCTCCACCGCCGGGTTTTTGGCAATCAGCTCGCGCGCGGTGGCCATCACTGCTTCGGTGCGCTCCAGCGAGGCCGCTTCCGGCAGCTGAACGCTGGCGAAGAAGTAGCCCTGATCCTCCTGCGGCAGGAAGCCTTTAGGCATCGACATAAAGCTGAACGCCACCACAGCCGCCGCGCCTGCGGTGGCCAGCAGCGCCAGCCACGGACGCAGGTTTAAAACGTTCACGATGCGGGTGTAGAAACCACGCGTGGCGTCCAGCCCGCGGTTAAAGACGCGATAGAGTGCCGCAGGTTTCTCCGGACGCGGACGCAGCAGCATCGCGCAGAGCGCGGGGGTCAGAGTCAGCGCCACCAGGCTTGAAAGCGTGACGGCCGTCGAGAGCGTCACCGCAAACTGGCGATACAGCTCGCCAACGATCCCCGGCAGCAGCGCCACCGGCACGAACACCGCCAGCAGCACCAGCGTCGTGGCGATTACCGGCCCTGCGATCTGGCGCAGCGCCAGCGCGGTCGCCGCCGTTCGGCTCTGCCCTTCCGCCATCAGCGTTTCGACGCTCTCCACCACCACGATGGCGTCATCCACCACCATGGTCAGCGCCAGAATAATGGCGAACAGGCTGAGGGTGTTGGCGGAATAGCCGAGCGTGTAGAGCACCGCAAAGGTGCCCACCAGCGACACCGGAATGGCAAGCGCGACAATCAGCGTCGCGCGCCAGCTTTGCAGGAACAGGGAAACGACCACCACAACCGCCAGCATGGTCAGCGCCAGGGAGACGCCAATCTCTTTAATGGTGGCGGCAACAAAGGAGGTGGTGTCGAATTTCACCTCATAGACCAGGTCGTCCGGGAAGCGCGTCGAAAGGCGCTCCAGCTCCGCGCGCACCGCGTCGGCCACGCGCAGGGCGTTGGCGGACGGCGTCGGGTAGATGCCGAGGTAGGCGGAGTCGTGCCCGTTCAACTGCGCGCCGGAGCTGTAGCTGCGCGAGCCGAGTTCAATGGTGGCGATGTCCTTCAGGCGCACCAGCTGGCCCATCTCCCCGGCGCGGATGATGATGTCGGCAAAGTCGTCGGCCTGGTTTAAACGTCCCAGCCCGTTGATGGTCAGGGTCTGCTGCTGGCCGTTAAACACCGGCGGCGTGCCGACCTGGCCTGCCGCCCCCTGCACGTTCTGCTCGCGCAGCGCCTGCGCCACGTCGTCGGTCGTGACGTTCAGGGCGTTCATGCGGTCCGGACGCAGCCAGATGCGCATGCTGTAGTCGCGCGCGCCGAACATCTGTACCTGCCCGACGCCCGGCAGCCGAGACAGCGCTTCCCGCACCTGGGTGCTGGCATAGTTGCTGACGAACAGCGGCGTGTGGGTGTTATTCGGTGAGTAAAGACTTACCCCCATCATCAGGTTGGTGGCCCGCTTGCGTACCTGCACGCCATTTTGCTGCGCCTCGGTCGGCAGCTGCGCCACGGCCTGCGCCACGCGGTTTTGCACGTCGATGGCGGCGAGATCCGGATCAGTACCCGCCGCAAAGGTGATGTTCAGGCTGTACGAGCCTTCGTCCGAGCTCGTGGACTCCATATAGAGCATGTGATCCACGCCGTTTAGCTGGGTCTCCAGCGGCGTGGCGATGGCCTCCGCCACGTCAGCCGAGCTGGCGCCGGGCCATGACGCTGACACATTCACGACCGGCGGCGTGATCTGCGGGTACTGCTCTACCGGAATAATCCTCAGCGCGATGGCCCCCAGCAGGGTGATGACCAGCGCAATCACCATCGCGAAGCGCGGGCGTTTGATGAAAAACGTCAGCATGATGGCTCCTTAATTCAGTATCTGGACGGTAGCGCCGGGCTGCACGCGTTGCACGCCGTCAGTGATTGCTCGCTCACCGGGCTTCACGCCGGATGCAATCTGGAACTGCTGGCCAATCTGTCCGGCGACCTTCAGCGGGCGCATTTCGGCTTTGCCGTCGGCGTTAACCACCCAGGCAAAGAACCCGTCGCCGTTCTGCTGTACCGCGGCGGCGGGCAGGGTCAGAACCGGCTGCTCGCTTGCCGGGCGCAGGGTCACGTTCACGTTGCCGCCGGGCAGGAGCTGATGGCGCGGGTTGGCAAACTCGGCGCGTAGCATCACGCTGGCGGTGCGCGGGTCGATGCGGTTATCCACCGACGTCAGCTCACCGCTGACGCGCTGGCCGTTGCTGTCAATTAACGCCTGCCAGGCCTGCTTCATGGCGCTGATATCCGCATGCTGTCCGGCTTTGGTGGCAAACGCCCCCTCTTCCAGCGCAAAGGCGATGCGGATCGGATCGAGCTGGACCACCTCCACCAAAACGCCGCTCGCCGGATTGACCAGACTACCGACGTGGAAGCTGCTGTGCCCCACGCGTCCGTCAATCGGCGAGGCGATGCGGGTGTAGTTCAGGGTGACGCTGCGGGTGTCGAGACGGGCTTTCGCCTGCTCCAGCGCGGCGCTGGCGACGTCCCGCTGCATGCGGGCGTTATCCACGTCGTGACGGCTGATGGCGTTACTGCTACCCAGGCTTTCAAAGCGGGAAAGCTGCTGCTGCGCCTGACGCAGCGTGGCTTCGGCGCTTCTCACTTCGGCCTGCGCCAGGCGCAGGGCGGCGCGCGGCTCGGCGTCGTCCAGCTCAAACAGCACGTCGCCCTTTTTCACGTACTGCCCGTCGCGGAAGTGGATTTTGGTAATCACGCCTTCCGTGCGGGCGCGTAGCTCAACGGTGTGAATCGCTTCGATGCGACCCGGGATCTGACGCTCGGCGGCGTGGGCGGTCTGCTCCACGGCGGCGACGCGAACGGGAATGGCGGCAGCGAATGCGGGTTGCAGGGTGCAGGCGAGGAGCGCGAACAGGAGTGGGAGTTTCATGGGAGTACCTCGGCGTTGTTTTCCCTCACCCCGGCCCTCTCCCACAGGGAGAGGGAGGTCAGAGTTCCCTCTCCCTGTGGGAGAGGGTTAGGGTGAGGGCAAAAAGTTATGCAGCCTTACGGAACCTGCGGGTCAGTCGCTTCTCGATTTCGACGACGAAGAACATCACGCCCGCCACCGCCAGAGTCACGAACCAGTAGCGCAGCGGCAGCGCTTCAGTGCCGAACAACATCTGCATAAACGGCAGGTAGATAATCGCCGCCTGCAGCAGGAACAGCACGCCCGTCACCAGCCAGATACCTTTGTTTGCCAGCAGGCCGCGGTTCAGGGAGAACCCTTCGGTGTTGCGGCAGTTAATCATGTACACCCACTGGGCGCAGACCAGCATCTGCAGCAGCACAGTGCGGATGAACTCCGCGCTGTGGCCGCGCGGGGCCAGCCAGGCTTCCAGCGCAAAGGCGGCGATGGCAATCATGGTGCCGACGAAGGCCACGCGCCAGACGGCGTAGGCGTCCATCACGTGCTGCCCGGTCTGACGCGGCGGACGGCGCATGATGTTGCGCTCGGCGGCTTCAAAGGCCAGGCCGAAGGAGAGCGTGGCGGAGGTCGCCATGTTCATCCACAAAATCAGTACCGGCGTCAGCGGAATGATATTCCCCGCCAGCAGCGCAATCACAATCAGCAGCCCCTGCGCGAGGTTGGTCGGCATGATAAAGAGGATGGTCTTCTTCAGGTTGTCATAAACGCGACGCCCCTCTTTCACCGCGCTGGCGATGGTCGCGAAGTTATCGTCCGTCAGGACCATGTCCGCCGCCTCTTTGGTCACTTCCGTGCCTTTGATGCCCATCGCGATGCCCACGTCCGCCTGACGCAGCGCCGGGGCATCGTTCACGCCGTCACCGGTCATGCCGACGATTTCACCTTTATCCTGCAGCGCTTTCACCAGGCGCAGCTTATGCTCCGGGCTGGTGCGGGCGAAGATGTCATACTTCACCGCCGCATCCGCCAGCTCGGCGTCATCCATTTTCTCCAGCTCGTAACCGGTCACCGCCTGCTCGCTGTTGGTGATCCCCAGCATCTGGCCGATGCTCATCGCCGTCTGCGGGTGATCCCCGGTGATCATCTTCACGCGGATCCCCGCCTGCTGGCAGGCGTGAATCGCCTCAATCGCTTCCGGACGCGGCGGATCCATCATCCCGGCGATGCCGAGGAAGATAAGACCGTGGCTCAGGTCGTCGTGCGTCAGCTCCTGCTCGCCGTTCGCTGGCTTAAACGCCGCGGCAACCATGCGCAGCCCCTGACGCGCATAGCGCTCCATCTCGGTTTCCCAGTACGCGTGGTTAAAGGCTTCCGCGCCGTGACGGGTCTGCTGCTGCGCGCACAGGGCGAAAATCACGTCCGGCGCACCGGTGATCAGGATCTGCTCCTCACCGCCAATCTGGTAGTGGGTGCTCATGTACTTGTACTGCGAGTCGAACGGGATCTTGTTAACCAGCGTGGTCATGACCGGCGCAAGGCTGGCCTTCGCCGCCAGCACCTTCAGCGCGCCCTCGGTCGGCCCACCGGTAATGCCCCACAGGCCGCGCTCGTCCTGAATCATCTGGCTGTCGTTACACAGGTCGATGGTGCGCAGGTACTGCTCCAGCACGGTGCCCGGCTGGATGTGGACCGGCTCGTCGCTGCCTTCCAGGTAGATGTTGCCCACCGGCTCGTAGCTGTTGCCGTCCACGCGGTAGCAGGCGTCGGCGGTGATGATGGCTTTGACCGTCATTTCGTTCATGGTCAGAGTGCCGGTTTTATCCGAGCAAACCACGGTCATCGCGCCCAGGGTTTCGACCGTCGGCAGCTTGCGGATAATGGCCCGCTTGCGCGCCATCGCCTGCACGCCCAGCGAGAGGATGATGGAGATAATCGCTGGCAGACCTTCCGGCACGGAGGCCACCGCCAGGCTAATCAGGGAGAGCAGCAGCTCGCCCATTGGAATTTCGCGGAACACCAGGCTGAAGACAAACAGCGCGGCCATCATCGCCAGGATAATGGCGAAGATCGCTTTACCCAGCTTGTCCATCTGCACCAGCAGCGGCGTGCGGTGTTTTTCAATGCCCGCCATCATCTGGTTGATGTGGCCGAGTTCGGTATCCTTGCCGGTCGCGGTGACCAGGCCGACGCCGCCGCCCGCGCTTACGGTCGTCCCGGAGAAGACCATATTGGTGCGGTCGCCCAGCGGCAGTTCGCCGCTCAGCGGATTCGTGTGCTTATCCACCACGGTGGATTCACCGGTCAGAATCGCCTCTTCCACGCGTAAATTATGCGCTTCGATTAGACGCATATCCGCCGGAATACGATCCCCCGCGCGTAATACAATAATATCGCCCGGAACTATTTCAGTTGTGGGTATCGTTTCGTGGCTGCCGTTACGAATAACGCGCGCCTCGCTGGAGAGCATATTGCGAATACTCTTCAGGGATTTTTCCGCGTTGCTTTCCTGAATATGGCCAATTAAGGCATTGATTACCGCGACGCCCAGAATAACCAGCGTATCAACCCAGTGGCCCATTACTGCCGTTAATACGGCGGCGGCCAGCAGGACATAAATCAGCACATCATTAAAATGGGCCAAAAAACGCAGCCAGGCGGGTTTACCTTTTTTCTCCGGCAGCGCGTTCGGACCTGATTTTTGCAGACGCGCCTGCGCCTCTGCACGATCCAGACCGCTGGCCTGGCTCTGCAGGTACGTAAGCACCTGCTCTGCGGTCTGCTGGTATGCCAGCCCGCCGGAAGGCGGCATGTTTGGGGACAATTTTTTTTCGGTCATCGTATTTTTCCTTCAATATCCGGTGAACAGAAGCCTGAATTCCTTTCTGGCTTAAATAAATTCATTTTTAAGTCTTGCGGGTAAAATTGATCTACCGCAATATAATGACTTCTCGGTTATTCAAAACTGATTAAAACTATTTCGATGACCTGATTTTTACAAAATATTTCTAAACCAACACTAAACGAGGGGGAACCATGTTTGGTATTTATCGCGGACGACGCCTGGCGTTATACATTGTCGCAGCCATTGTTATTGCCACGTTAATTGGTTATAGCACCTATACATTTGTAAAATTATTTTCCTGATACGGACATTTATTTACATAACGCGATATTAATATGAACACCGGGTCGTATAGTGTTATTTATTCGCAGTAATAATGTCTTTGTTTTATTCAAAAAGGCCAGCGGGGCCGATATTGCTTTACGTTACAGAATGCCGGACAATGACATTTTTAACTGACGATTAACATTAAGATGAAACACCCGTTAGAATCGCTGCTTACGGCGGGGGGCATTTTATTGCTGGCCCTGATCTCTTGCCTGCTGTTACCCGCGCCGTCGCTGGGTCTGGTGCTGGCGCAAAAGCTGATGACGACCTTTCACATGGTCGATCTGAACCAGCTCTACACCATTCTGTTTTGCCTGTGGTTTTTGGCACTCGGCGCCATCGAATTCTTTATCCTGCGTTTCGTCTGGCGCCGCTGGTTTTCACTGGCGTCGTAAGCCGGTGAAGTCACGCATGCCGTGGATCAGCGCTTCACACCAGGCCGCGTAGTCGTGACCGCTGGATGAGGGATGGAAGCTGACGCGATACCCTTTCTCCCTCAACGCCTGTTCGAAATCCTGCGTAGTGCGATAAATGCCCCCGCCCGGCCCCGTGGTTTCAAACTTTCCGGCCTGCAGCCAGAAGCGCACCGGATATGGCGGCGACTGATTATATTGCCGCGTCAGCCAGCCGGGAGCCTCCCCTTTCGGTGCCCACCAGTACGAACCTGAAAGGCTCAGCACGTTACCAAAGAGGCGCGGATAGCGCAGCGCTACCCATGACGACGCGATTCCCCCGTAGCTCGACCCCGCCAGCACCGTTTTCTGCCGCTGCATCGCGATGCCCTGCCCGCGCAGCCACGGCAGCAGTTCATGCGCCATAAAGTCGGCGAAATCCGGGTTCGGCGGCAGCTCGTTGCCGCGTCGGGCGTGATCGAGGCTGTCGATAAACACCACGTTAATCGGCGGAAGATGATGGCGGGCGATCAGACCGTCCAGCACATTAGCGAAATGGTACTCGTCCTGATAAATCTGCCCGTCGAAGAGGATGAGCGTCCAGCGTGCAGGCTGTGCGCCGCGCGGTTTATAGACCATCACCTCGCGGGTATTACCGAGGATATTGCTCCTGATGCTCTGGCGGCTTAATGACCCGTGGACCAGTGGCTGAGCCGTGGCCTGCACGGAGCAATAGCGTGCCGGGCTGAGATCGAGCAGCGAATAGCGGTTCCAGCGATCCGTCTTTTGTTCACCAAATGTATTCGGGTTGAGCGGATCGGCCTGGGCGCTCACCAGGATCGCGCGACGTTGATCGCGTGAGGAACCCTCGACGATCGGCACATCGGGCGCGAGCTTGTACTGCATCACCGTGTCAGCGGGCACCACATAGCTGCGGAACCAGACGTCGCTGTTGCCCAGGCGGAACAGCGGGTCGTGATCCCCCGCCGGTGAGCCGAGAATAAAAACGTTATCCCGCGCGCCGCGCCACAGGAAGGTGACGCGCTTATGTTCTGCGTCTACCGGCTCCACCATCGGCGTTCCCTGCCGAATCTGCGTCTGCCAGAACGCGTCGGTACTCCCTCCGGCAGCAATCTCTTTTGCCAGCGCCTGAAGCGTTGGGCTTTCAGGTGCAAGCATCTGTACGCGCGGTAGCGCAGATGTCTCTTTCATCCGCCACTGAAAACGCCAGGGTTTACCCGCTTCGCCGTGCAGGACCAGCGAGGTACTCTGCTTTTCCGGCAGGGCAAAAAGCAGCGTATGTTCGCCATCGGCGGGCCCATTTTCAACCAACGTACGAATGCGGCGGTTTTGCCCGTCCAGCAGGCGGGCATCCGTTACGCCATGCAGCGTGGCGGAGACATAATTTTCAGCAAGCTCTGGCAGCATAAAACAGACTTCACCGCTGGCATCAAACTTCCCCTGGACGTCTCCCTGCCGGGAAGAGTGTTCGCAGGTTGCCGCCACCGCAGGCAGCACACCTATCCCGAGTAATAATCCGCTCCATACCCTCTTCATTACCGCTTGTTCCCTGACGAAATTTGTTATCAACGCTAATGCAAATGGTAATAATTTGCAATATCATCTAACGCGTTTTAACGGTGTTTCTATGGCGATAGCAACCAAGGATGAGTAGAAAAAATGTTTAAGAATAATAAGATAATGCAACTGTGTCTGCTGAGTCTGGCGACGACCAGCGTGGCGGCTCAGGCTGAAAATAGAGAAGAAACCATAACGGTGACGCAGAGTGTGAGTGAAGAACCCACCGCCCCGGTAAAAGGGATTGTGGCAACCCAAACACTCTCCGCAACCAAGACCCGCGCGGAGATCGTGAAAACGCCGCAGTCGGTATCGGTGATCACCCGCGATCAGATGAACATGCAGGACGTGACGTCCGTATCGCAGGCGCTGCGCTACTCGGCGGGCGTGTTTACCGAGTACCGCGGCTCGTCGAACCGTAACGACGAGGTGTTCGTGCGCGGCTTTAGCTATGTGCCGAAATTCCTCGACGGCCTGAGCTTCGGCGCGACAGCCTCGTCCCAGACGGGTACGATTGACCCGTGGTTACTGGAGCGAGTGGAGCTGGTGCGTGGCCCGGCGTCGGTGCTGTTTGGTCAGGTCAACCCTGGCGGGTTAATCAGCATGACCAGCAAACGGCCGACCGCGGAATCCATCCATAACGTGCAGTTCCGCACCGGCAATAACGATCTGGCAGAAGGCGCGTTTGATTTCGGCGGCAAGCTGAGCGACGACGGCCGCGTGCTGTATCGCGTCAACGGTATCGCCCGTACCCAGCATAATCAGGTGGATGATTATAAAGAGACGCGGATGGCGATCGCGCCTGCTATCACCTGGTACCCGAACGATCAGACCCGCTTTACGCTGCTGACCAGCTACCAGAAGGATCCGGATGCGGGCTACCGCAACTTCCTGCCCGCCTACGGCACGGTCAAAAGCGTCGACGGGAAATACATCCCGCGCGACTTTAACGTCAGCGATCCGAATTACAACCAGTCCTGGCGCGAGCAGACGACGATCGGCTACGAGCTGGAACATCAGTTCGCCGACGACCTCACCTTCCGCCAGAACGCGCGTTACGCCAGCATCAAACAAAAATACCGTTACCTCGTTTACGCCAGCAGCGCGGCCAACAGCACGGTATTGACGCGACGCGCGCAGCATGAAGAGCGCACCACCAACGAATTTGGCCTGGATAACCAGCTTGAGTATCTGATGGAGACCGGCAGCGTCAGCCACACCCTGCTCGGCGGGTTCGACTACAAGACCAGCAAAGATAAACAGCTGCTGGAACGCGGGAGCGGTTCACAGTATGACCTCGACTGGACGAACCCGGTGTACGGCGTGAACGTGGATGAAAGCACCTTCAAAACGGCCACCGACGAGCAGCAAAATCTCGACCAGATGGGGCTGTATTTGCAGGATCAAATGAGCTGGAACAGCTGGGAATGGCTGGTCTCCGGGCGCTACGACTGGAGCGAAGTGCGAACTCACGACTTCACCGACGGCAGCTTAACCCAGCAGAACGACAGCAAGTTCACCTGGCGAACCGGCCTGCTGTACGCGTTCGATTCTGGCCTGTCGCCTTACGTCAGCTACAGCACCTCGTTTGAACCGAACCTGCAAACCAACCGCGCGCCGGGCGTTGCCCCCTTCAAGCCAACCACCGGGGAGCAGACCGAGATTGGCCTGAAGTATCAGCCGGTCGACAGTACGCTGATGACCCTCGCGCTGTACGATTTAACCCAGGACAACGTGGCAACCTACAACAGCGCCGAAGGCTGGTTCGAGAACGCGGGTAAAGTGCGTTCGAAAGGCGTTGAGGCGGAAATCCACTCCACGCTGATGGACAACATCAACCTGATTGGCTCATACACCTACACCGATGCGAAAACAAAAAGCACGACGGTGGCGGGAACAGAAGGCAAAACGCCGGCGCGTATTCCGGCACATATGGCATCGGCGTTTGCCAGCTATACCGTTCCGGGCGGCGCGCTGAAGAGCCTGACCGCTGGCGTGGGGATGCGCTACATCGGTACCAGCTACGGCGATGCGAAGAATACCTTCAAGGTGCCGTCGGTGGATCTGTATGATGCGATGCTGAGCTACGATCTGGGCGAGTTGAACCACAGCCTGAAAGGGGCGAGCGTGCAGTTCAACGTCAATAACGTGGCGGACACGAAATATGTTGCGTCGTGCGCAAGCGATACGGCGTGCTTCTACGGGATTGGCCGAACGGTGACGGCGACGGTGAATTATCGCTGGTAAGTGATTTGTAGGCCCGGTAAGCGTCGGGTATGAACCGGAAACATGGGTAACACTTTAGACCGGATACATGGGTAACAGTTATAACTGGCATAGAAGAGGAGACTCGCTATGCCCTGGACTGAGACCCGACCTATGC
>NZ_JAHUWD010000029.1:0-292 GCF_019219165.1 Enterobacter sp. ENT02 | reverse complement strand
ATCCCGCATAGCTCCACCATCCTTTTACTGCGAACACAAGAAAACTTCAGAGTGAACCTGAAAAGGTGCACTGCGAAGTTTTGCTCTTTAAAAATCTGGATCAAGCTGAAAATTGAAACGACACACAGTTAATGTGTGTTCGAGTCTCTCAAATTTTCGCAAGTCGATGATGAATCGAAAGAAACATCTTCGGGTTGTGAGGTTAAGCGACTAAGCGTACACGGTGGATGCCCTGGCAGTCAGAGGCGATGAAGGACGTGCTAATCTGCGAAAAGCGCCGGCGAGGTGATAT
>NZ_JAHUWD010000028.1:0-299 GCF_019219165.1 Enterobacter sp. ENT02 | reverse complement strand
CGCAGTGCACCTTTTCAGGTTCACTCTGAAGTTTTCTTGTGTTCGCAGTAAAAGGATGGTGGAGCTATGCGGGATCGAACCGCAGACCTCCTGCGTGCAAGGCAGGCGCTCTCCCAGCTGAGCTATAGCCCCATCGTTTGCAATCTCTGTACCGCTCATCCTTTAAAAGGAGTTTGGTAGGCCTGAGTGGACTTGAACCACCGACCTCACCCTTATCAGGGGTGCGCTCTAACCACCTGAGCTACAAGCCTGCAGAGATTTTTACTGCTATTTTCATCAGACAATCTGTGTGAGCACTA
>NZ_JAHUWD010000027.1:0-300 GCF_019219165.1 Enterobacter sp. ENT02 | reverse complement strand
TCCGGCTGTAAATCGCCGAAGCGTTTCCGTAAGGCCGGGGCGAGGCGCAGGGATGCGCCGAGAGGGCGTGGCCTGCAGGGATGCAGGCTCATGCCCGACCCGATAGCCTGAAGGAATAAGCTGAGGGCACCGCGAAGCGGCGATTTACCGCCGGGAGCCCGGGTCGCCAGGGTGGTGGCGATTGCACTGAACCCCGGATCCTGGACACCAGATTCCAAATCTGGAGGTTCAGAACAATGAAATATCCTTTCCATACCAGGCTTGCAGCTGTACTGCATTACATGGCCGGACAGTCGAGTA
>NZ_JAHUWD010000026.1:0-309 GCF_019219165.1 Enterobacter sp. ENT02 | reverse complement strand
TGATCTGCGGACGGGTATCGTCGGTGACCGCGTTCTGGGACAGGCTGCCGGTCACGCTGCCGACGTCGTCGGTCACGCCGGTGATTTCCACCTTGCCCGGGACCACGTCAACGGTGATGACCACGTGTGAGCCTTCCGGTCCGGTGTTGCCTGACGGATCGGTCACGGTGGTGGTCAGGTCGTGCTCGCCGTTGGAGAGCGCCTGATCCGGGGTGAAGCTCCAGCTACCGTCCGGGTTCACCTTCGTGGAGCCGATAACCTGGCCGTTGTCGATGATGTTCACCGTGCTGCCCGGCTCGGCCTTGCCGC
>NZ_JAHUWD010000025.1:0-319 GCF_019219165.1 Enterobacter sp. ENT02 | reverse complement strand
GCCGGGAATACTGTCATCCTTTCACCCTGACCGACAATCACAGCCGGTATCTTCTGAGCTGCCGGGGAACGTACCGGGAGAGCGAGCCCTTCGTCAGGCAGTGCCTGACGGATGCGTTCCTGGAGTATGGTCTGCCGGAAGTCCTGAGAACGGATAATGGTCAGCCTTTCGCAGGGACAGGTATCGCCGGGTTAAGTCGTCTTGCCGTCTGGCTAATCAAGCTGGGCATCAGGCCGGAGCGTATCAGAAAGGGTCATCCGGAAGAAAACGGCCGCCATGAGCGAATGCACCGCTCCCTGAAAAGTGCGGTGAAACAGGG
>NZ_JAHUWD010000024.1:0-374 GCF_019219165.1 Enterobacter sp. ENT02 | reverse complement strand
CCAGGGTCAGGACGAAGTCGTCTGAATCTGCACTGGTGTTGCCCGCCTTGTCCGTCGCCGTCACGTGGAAGCGGTGCTCGCCTTCCGGCAGTTTCGCGACCGGTGAGAAGCTCCAGGTGCCGTCGGCCTTCGCCGTCACTTCGCCCAGCAGGCCGTTCTGATCGTAGATCTTCACGGTGCTGCCCGCTTCCGCCTTGCCGCTCAGGGTTGGCGTCGGGTCGTCGGTGCTGCTGCCGTTAGACAGGGTGCCCTGTACGGTGCCCACGTCATCCAGCGCCGCGTCGATGGTCGGTTTCACCGGCGCATCGGTATCGATGGTCACGGTCCAGCTGCTGCTGCTTGACTCGTTGCCCATCGGATCCTTCGCCGTGGCG
>NZ_JAHUWD010000023.1:0-454 GCF_019219165.1 Enterobacter sp. ENT02 | reverse complement strand
CTGATGTTCAGGTCATTGTCAAAGTAACGGATGTACGGCCGGATCTTCGCCAGTTGCTGCTCGGCCAGCTTCAGGTCATCGAGGTTCTGGCGGTTGATGTCCAGCCCCATGTACTTCATCACCGCGGCGAACACCTCGTTGGGATCGTTGAGCAAACTCACGCCGCAATCGGAAAATTTCGAGACCACCGCCGGATCGAACAGCATCGCCCAACTGTCCGTTGGCGCCTCCGGCAGGCGCTTTTTGACGGCCTCTTCCTGATGACCCACACCGGTCGTGCCCCAGGCATAAATCCCGGCGTAACGATTGCCCGGATCGAACACCGCCATGTGCTGGCGGAACTCTTCACCGACGCCGGCAAAGTGCGGCAACCGTTGCAGGTTCAAGGTTTGAATGGCACCGCTCTGGATCGCCCTGGACAAATGCTGCCCCGCCGTCAGCACCAGGTCATAAC
>NZ_JAHUWD010000022.1:0-590 GCF_019219165.1 Enterobacter sp. ENT02 | reverse complement strand
ACAGACAGCCAGGATGTTGGCTTAGAAGCAGCCATCATTTAAAGAAAGCGTAATAGCTCACTGGTCGAGTCGGCCTGCGCGGAAGATGTAACGGGGCTAAACCATGCACCGAAGCTGCGGCAGCGACGCTTATGCGTTGTTGGGTAGGGGAGCGTTCTGTAAGCCGTTGAAGGTGGCCTGTGAGGGTTGCTGGAGGTATCAGAAGTGCGAATGCTGACATAAGTAACGATAATGCGGGTGAAAAGCCCGCACGCCGGAAGACCAAGGGTTCCTGTCCAACGTTAATCGGGGCAGGGTGAGTCGACCCCTAAGGCGAGGCCGAAAGGCGTAGTCGATGGGAAACAGGTTAATATTCCTGTACTTGGTGTTACTGCGAAGGGGGGACGGAGAAGGCTATGTTAGCCGGGCGACGGTTGTCCCGGTTTAAGCATGTAGGCGGGAAGTTTAGGTAAATCCGGACTTCTTTTAACGCTGAGGTGTGATGACGAGGCACTACGGTGCTGAAGTAACAAATGCCCTGCTTCCAGGAAAAGCCTCTAAGCATCAGGTAACATCAAATCGTACCCCAAACCGACACAGGTGGTCAGGTA
>NZ_JAHUWD010000020.1:0-664 GCF_019219165.1 Enterobacter sp. ENT02 | reverse complement strand
TGGGTAACACTTTAGACCGGATACATGGGTAACAGTTATAACTGGCATAGAAGAGGAGACTCGCTATGCCCTGGACTGAGACCCGACCTATGCAACGCCTTGATTTTATCCGTGCCTGCCATGCAGGCACGGACTCCTTCTCCGCCCTTTGCCGTCTCTTCGGCATCAGTCGAAAAACCGGCTACAAATGGCTTCAGCGTTTTGACCCCTCTGACCTGTCATCTCTCTCTGACCGGTCGCGCGCGCCGCACTCCCACTCCCGGACGGTTCCTGATGATATCGCCGGACAGCTGACGGCCCTGAGGCAAAAACACCCTGACTGGGGCCCCAAAAAACTGCGGATGTGGCTGCTCAATCATCACGTCGATTTTACCGTCCCCGCTGCCAGCACTATCGGCGATATCCTCAAGCGTGAAGGCCTGGTTCCGGATAAAAAGCGAAAACGCAGAACCCCGGGCAATCGCCAGCCCCTGACGACCATCAGCGAGAACAATCAGGTCTGGAGCGCTGATTTTAAAGGCAAGTTCAGGCTGCTGAGCCGGGAATACTGTCATCCTTTCACCCTGACCGACAATCACAGCCGGTATCTTCTGAGCTGCCGGGGAACGTACCGGGAGAGCGAGCCCTTCGTCAGGCAGTGCCTGACGGATGCGTTCCTGGAGTA